>NZ_JBIBHJ010000002.1:0-752955 GCF_042956945.1 Streptomyces sp. NPDC008150
CGACACCGCATCCGCCGCCGAGAACGTCGCGAACACATGCTCACCCGCGGCGAGAGCACCAACCACCCTGTTCAACCTGCCCGTTGTCATCGTCGGCCTCCCTGACCAAGTGCTTCACCCGAGTTGTTCGTCGATCGCGGCGCCACCGGTCCCCGGCGCCCCGAGCGCAGGCCGGACCACCAAGTACGCAGGCGGGCCAGCAGGCTGGCCGGACGGGATGTCCTCGCAGGGGCCACCGCTGTGGTCGGGATGGGCTCCGCGACCGTGGCCGTGGCCGTTTCGGTGGCTGCCGCCGTGGCCGTTTCGGCGGGCCCGGCGCACCGCTTGACCAGTTGCTCCGAGAACTCCTTGGTCATCCGTGTGACGACCACCCCCGCACCCGACTCGATCAACTTGGCGAGCTTGCCGTTGAGTTTGATCTCGCCGTCGACGTGGATCCGGGAACTGTCGGGGGTCTCCCCCTCGGTGACCCGGAAGGTGGCGCCGGCGTTGAAGCGGGTCGCCCCCTGCCCGTCGGCGCCGCGCGCCGAGAGGCGCCCTTCGCGGGCGGACTCGTCCAGGTCCAGGGTGATCCGGGCGGCGAACCTGACCCGCAGACCGCCGAACCGGATGGCCAACGTGCCGTCGAAGGAACCGTCCTCGTGCGACGCTCCCAGCTCCGCGCCGCCGATGCAGGACACGACGTTCGAGGGGTTGGAGATGACCTCCCAGACGCGGCGGGGCGGACTCGCTACGGCGATCTCGTCCTTGATCGATATCAAATCGGTGACCTCACTCGGCGGCAGACGTGACGGCTTGGAGGGGGAAGAGGGCGGCAGCTCGGTCCTGTTGAAGCCGGACCGGTGCCGGGCGATCCGGCGGCAATGCGGGAGAGGTCCGCGAACTCGTGGCTGCCGATGCGGAGTTCACGGTGCGCAGGCGCTCGAAGCGGATCGCGACGCCAGGGCCGACCGAGCCGGTCGGCCCCGCCCGCTGACGTGTGCGGTGGCTGCGCGACAGCGTCAGTATTGTTCTACAACTTCCGAGGAGAACGTAGCACCGTGAGCCTTCGGGCCACAAGAGGTCTGCGACCGCATGCCAATCAAACGGGACAATAGGTGGCTAGATCTCAAGTGGCCTCCAGCTCTCCGGAAGTTCTTGTTCTACAAGTTGCCCAACCCGGAAGCCGGAGAGGTGAGCCTGAAGCCCACCAGCCGCCCGGAGTTGACTCTGCGCGGAATCGAGGACCGCGAACGGGTTGTCCATCAGGGCCGCCTCGGGGTCCACCGCGAGCACGGGGGTCAACTTCACGGCCGGCGGCGCGGACGGCAGCCCAGGACCGCACCGCCCGGGACCGCACCGCTCGCAGCCCACCAGACCCACGTACGCCAGGACTTCGCGCATCTTGGTCGTCACGCTCAAGACTTCCTCGCCTCCCGTGATCGCCCGGACCGCTCCGCCGAGCGCCTGCTTCGCTGTTGAGAATCACGCAGCGTGCACGAAGGCTCCGACAACAGGTCCACCCGTCGGCTCGTCGGCGTGACGCGGCGGTGTCCCGACCCACGGGCTCGCCGCCGACGACCAACCCCTCCCCGCGCTCGGCCAGTTGTAAAACAATCCATGAGATGGGGACGGTAACAGTGGCTCCTGATGCCCGCAATGAAAGAACCTCGCCGGGAAATCTGTTGAACAATCTGGGCCATCAATATCGCTCCGACGGGTTGACAAGCCCGGACCCGGCGCCCCAGCCTGACGGCGGACGGTCATCGTTGACGCATCGCCGGAACTCGACGCGGCTGACCGGCCCAACCAGTCAACTGCGGCATCGGCGGGCACATATGGAGTCATCCAGCGGTCGTCCAGCAGGACGACCCGTCCTGGCCGAGGATTCTGCCGCCCGCGGAGTGCCGCACCTCCGCGCCGCCGGCGACCGAGCACGACTTCACCCCGGCGATGATCTCCCGCCCGCGAAGACATCACCGGCCCAGGTACGCATGCCACTGAAAGGTGAGGAACCTTGAGCACTCACACCATTGCCGTACGGGACTACGCGCACACGATTCCGCTGAAGACGGGGCAGCGTGCCGTGGGCGACCTCAGCGTCGACTTTCCGGAGATCGAGCCCATTCACCGGGCTTTCGGGCCCATGGTCCGCGAACTGCGGTTCGACGTCGCCGAGATGGCGATCGCCACCTACCTCCAGGCGTGGGAGCAGGGCAAGGAGATCTCCCTCCTGCCGATCGTCATGAGCGGCCGTCTGCACCACAACACCCTGGCGCAGTTGCCGGACGGCCGGATCGGCCACCCCTCCGAGCTGGTGGGCCGACGTGTGGGTGTGCGGGCGTACAGCCAGACGACAGGACTGTGGGTACGCGGCATCCTCAAGGAGGACTACGGGGTCGACGCCGACCGGATCACCTGGGTCACCACCGAGGGGCCGCACGTGGAGGAGTACGTCGAGCCCCCGAACGTGGAGCGGACTTCGAGCACTCTTAAGGACCTGCTGCACGACGGCGACATCGCCGCCATGATCGGCGGGAGCGGGCTCGTCCCGGTCGTCCAGGACTGGCAGGAGGCCGAGCGGGCCTGGTTCGACCGGCACGCCACCGTACCGATCAACCACATGCTCACCGTTCGAACCGACCTGCTGAGGAGCGACCCCGAGGCGGTCCGCACGATCTACGAGGCCTTCACGTCGAGCATCGACGACACCAGGTCGCAGGCTCCCCGGTCGGTACGCGAACGCGCCGTCACCCACGGCCTCAACGACACCCTCGTCGCGGGGGTGCGACTCGCGATCCAGTACGCCCGCGAGCAGCAGGTCATCCGGTCCGAGGTGACACCCGAGACGCTGTTCGCCGACTACACGAAGTACATCGCCTCCTGACCGCACACTCCCGACCGCACACCCGGGATCTCATATCCGCGGCCATCCGCACAGTGCCAGGACGCCGCGCACCCGCCTCCGCCTTGTCGGACAACAAGGGCGGACCGCCGGCCAGGTTCGTGCGCCACCGGGCACGGGCACGGCCGAGCAAGGGCGTTCAAGGATCCGCGTTCCTCGCAGTCGGCAGGATTGTTTGACGATCCAGTCCTACAGGCCTTGTTGATTCCCTATATGCGGGCGTACGGTGACGAAACCTGTTGGACACTTCGCGCTGCTCCCCCGGTCGAGTCGCAGCGCCCAGAGCCGGCACACAGCGCACTCCCGGGTTGGGACACAACGAAGGAGTTGTTTCATGCCCAGCACCACGTCCGTAGCGGTGAGCTCCTGTCCGCACCCGGCCCGCCGCACACGTGAACTCCGTTGCCACATGGGCGAGATGACACCCGGGTCCGCCCTCCGGGCCCAAGAAGCCGGCCTGCCGGGCGCACTGCTGCCGGCCGTGCTCGGCGGTCGCGTCGGGCACCACTCCCCCACGCACACGCCCCGCACCCCGGCCCCGGGACGCGCGACCGGCCGGTAGCCGGCCTGCTGCCCGCCGCCCGCCCGGCCCGGGATGGCCCGGAAGAACCCCGCGACAACACGCCGCAGCAGAACGTCATTTGCCTGTCCCCGCCCACGGCCGACCTGCTCGGCGATCTCGCGCGGCGCACCGGCAACGGCACCCCACCGCACTCGCCCGCCGTACCAACCACCAGTACAGAGGTGCTCATGTTCCACGTCGACACGCACACCCACATCATCTCGGCCGACACAGGCGCCTATCCCGCGGCGCCGCTCGGCGGGCACCGTTCCGGCTGGTCCCAGGAACGCCCCAACGACATCGACGGCCTTCTGCGCCAGGCGGACGCCGCCTCCGTCGAGCACCTCGTCGTCGTCCAGGCCTCCACGGTCTACGGCTTCGACAACACCTACGTGGCCGACCAGCTCGTCCGGCACGCCGACCGCATCAGCGGTGTCTGCTCCGTCGACTTCCTCTCCCCGACCGCGGTCGACGACCTCCATCACTGGATCGACGAGCGGGGCTTCTCCGGGGTCCGCATTCGTGCCGCCGACGGGACGACCGCCGTTCCGACGCCGGGCCGCGGCCTCGACGACGAACGGATGGCGCCGGTCTGGCAGTTCCTCTCCGACCGCCGGGTGCCGGTCTGCATCCAGATGCACGCCCAGCACGCGCCGATCCTCGCCGGTCTCCTCCAGCAGTACCCGGGGCTCGTCGCGGTGCTCGACCACGGGGGCCGACCGCGGCTGGGTGACGGCACGACGCCGTACCCCGACGCCCCCGGGCTTCCCTCGCTCGGCGACACCGGCCGGGTCTTCCTCAAGCTCACCCCGCCCGCCGTCCTGCGCGCGCAGCGCGAGGCCGGATCGGCCGCGCCGCTGTTCCGGGCGCTGATCGAGGAGTTCGGCGCGGCGCACGTGATGTGGGGTTCCAACTACCCGGCGTCGGAAGGGAAGTTGTCCGAGCTGTTCGGCCTGGTCAGGGACCAGCTTCCGCAGCTCGACGACACGGACCTGGCCCAGATCGCGGGCGGTACCGCCGCCCGGGTTTACGGGCTCGCGGGCGCCGCCGACTCCGCGTCCCGGGTGTAGGCGGTGGCCATGGACCGCGTACGACTGCCCGCCGGACGCCGGCGCCGCGCCGCTGCCCTGACCGCCCTCGGCACGGTGGTCGCCCTGGTGGCGACGGCATGCGGCGGCGGGCCTCCGCCCGACCCGAAGGCCAAGGACCTGGACGCGCTGTACCAGGAGGCCAGGGCCGAGGGATCGGTCATCTGGTTCGCCCCGAAACCGGAGTCGCAGATGCGCCCGGCGATCGACGCCTTCCAGAAGAAGTATCCCGGCATCAAGGTCAAGTACACGAACAAGAAGGCCCCGGACCTCGTCACCCAGCTCAACGTCGAACAGGCCGCGAACCGGGTGAGTTTCGACGTCTCGAACGCGGGCGGACTCACCGTGCTGCCGTCGCTGGACATGGCGGCGAAGGTGGACTGGTCCGACTTCAAGGTGCCCTCGGACCAGGTCTTCGACAGCAACTTCGTCTACGTGTGGGCCGTGCCGAAGGTCTGGGCCTACAACACCAAGGTCGTGCCCCGGAAAGACGTGCCCAGCAGTTGGGACGACGTGCTCGACTCCCGCTGGAAGTCCGGCAGGCTGACCATCGAGTCGCGCGGGTCGTTCATGACCGTCTGGGCCCAGGACTCGGCCCTCGGTACCGGCGCCGGCCTGGACTACGCCGCACGGCTCGCCACGCTGAACCCGCACTACACCGAGAACACCACCCAGGCGCACGCCAACATCGTGTCCGGTCAGACGCCGGTGGGCACCGACCTGATCAACCTGGTGCTGGACGACCAGTCCAAGGGCGCACCGATCGCGGTCGCTCCCGTCGGCCCCACCAACGCCAACAAGTCCTACTTGTTCGTGCCCAAGGGTTCTCCCCACCCGGCGGCGGGCCGCCTCCTCACCGCCTTCCTCGCCTCCGCCGAGGGCCAGGCCGCGCTGGTCGACACCTACAACTCGGTCATCCCCAGCAACACCGACTGCACGGACGCCGCCACCAACAAGGTCATCGGCGCTCTCTGCCAGGCCGGCGTGAAGTGGTACAGCGAAACCGATGTCAAGCAGTACGAGAAGTTCTCAGCCTTCTTCCCCAAGGTCGAAGACGCCCTGGGAACCGACGTCGACTGACGGCCGCCGCCGACACACCTGTCCGCGGCCGGTGGCCACCGCCGGCAGAGAACCCGTCCGCTCACCCTTGGAGACTCCAGCGATGCAGTCTGACACCAAGCCCTCCGCCGGTGTACGCCCTGAGCGCCGGGACCCCGTCCAGGCCGGCACGGCCGGCCCGCGCCCTGCCGGAAAACGCCGGGACCGCTTCCTGGGCGGCGTCAACATCGCCATCGGCGCCGTCCTCGCCTACCTCGTCCTCTTTCCGCTGGGCATGCTGGTCTACAGCAGTCTCAAGGACAGTGAGTTCAAACTCCCGTTTCAGATATCCGGGTTCTCGCTGTCCAACTTCACCCAGATCTTCGCGTCCGAGCGGCTGGCGGAAGTCGCGCTCAACTCCCTGGTCTTCGTGGCCGGCACCGTGGTGCTCTCCGTCGTCATCAGCGTCAGCCTCGCCTACCTGTTCGAAAGAACGGACATCCCCGGCCGTCGCGTCCTGGCCCCGAGCACGCTCGCCCCCATGGCCGTCCCGGCCACCGTCTTGGCGGTCGCGTGGGTCCTCGCGGCCAACCCGGCCAACGGTCCCATCGCCCTCGCCATCGAGCGGACCCTCGGCTTCACCGTCAACATCTACTCGCTCCCCGGCATGATCCTGGTGGCCGGCATCTTCGGCGTACCCGGCATGTACATCATGCTCGCGCCGGCCTTCGCCCGGCTGAACCTGGAGTTCGAGGAGGCCGCGGCCACCTCGGGAGCCGGCTGGTGGACACGGACGCGCAAGGTGGTCCTGCCGCTCACGCTGCCGGCCATCACCGCGGCGAGCATGCTGCTGGTCGTCATCGCCCTGGAGGAGTTCGCCATCCCGGCAATGCTCGGGATGCCCAACCAGATCTACGTGTTCAGCAGTTACGTGCAGGCGGCGCTACAGCCGCCGGGCGGCCTGGCCAACTACGGCCGGGCCAGCGCGTACGGCATCCTGCTGGTCCTGCTCTCCCTCGTGATGATCGCCGTCTACCGGCGCCAGACCCGCGAGTCACACCGCTTCCGGGTGGTCGCCGGCAAGGGCTACCGGGCCACACCGGTGCGGCTGGGCCGGTGGCGGGTCCCCGTCGCCGCCGTGGTGTCCCTCTACGTGATCGTCGCGATCCTCGTACCCATCCTGACCCTCGTGTGGACGAGCCTGACGCCGTTCCTCCAGCCGATCAGCCTCAGCAGCCTGGACGGACTGAGCTTCGCCAACTACGCGTCGATCTTCACCGACCCGAGTCTGAGCCACGCGCTGCTCAACACCCTCGTCATCAGCCTGCTCACGGCGACCCTGACGGCGGCCTTCGGCTCCTGGCTGGCGCTGGCCTCGACGCGCGGCGGGTTCCTCGGACGGATGCTGTTCGACCTGTCCTTCCTGGTCTTCGCCATCCCGAGCGTCGTCCTGGGCATGGCGGTGCTCTTCCTCTACCTGTACTTCCCGTTCCCGGTCTACGGCACCGTGTGGATCATCGTCATCGCGCTCACCACCCGCTACATCCCGCGTGGCTCCCGCATGATCCAGACGGCTCTCCTGCAACTGGACCCGGGCCTGGAGGAGGTGGGCCGGGTCTCCGGGGCAAGCAGCACCACCGTGATGCGCCGTGTGGTGTTTCCCCTCATCGCGCCCTCCGTGTCACGGACCTGGCTGTGGGTGTTCGCCAACGCGCTCGGCGAACTCCCCATCGCCCTGCTGCTGTCCAGCTCCGACAACCGCACGGTCGTCGTGCTGCTGTGGGACATGATCGGTGAGAGCGCGGACTACCCCGAGGCCAGTGCCCTCGCCGTCCTGCTGCTCGCCCTCTCCTCCGTCTCCGTCTGGTGGGTCAACCGACGTGGCGTCCAACAACACATGTGAGGTGTCGTGACCGTGCAGAATCTCGCTTCATCCGACCACTCCGTCGAGATCTCCGGCCTGGAGAAGCGGTACACCCCGCAGCGCGGCGGCGAAGGAGGCCGCGGCATCGAAGACGTCAGCTTCACCGTGCCGCACGGCAAGTTCTTCACGCTGCTGGGGCCCAGCGGCTGCGGCAAGACGACCACCCTGCGGTGCCTCGCCGGGCTGGAGACGGCAGACCGGGGCACCATCTCCATGAACGGCCGCCCCGTCTTCTCCGCCGCCGACAGCCGCGACGTGTCGCCCGACGACCGGCCGATCGCGATGGTGCCGCAGTCCTACGGCATCTGGCCGCACATGAAGGTCTTCGACAACGCGGCGTTCCCGCTCCGTTACGGCCGCACCACCTACCCCAAGGCCGAAACCCGGCAGCGTGTCCTCACCATGCTGGAGCAGGTCGGGCTGACGGAGTACGCCGACCGGTGGGCGACCCAGCTCAGCGGCGGCCAGCAGCAGCGGCTGGCGCTGGCCAGAGCGCTGCTCTGCGAGCCGGAGGTGCTGCTGCTGGACGAGCCGCTGTCCAACCTGGACGCCAAGCTGCGTTCCCAGTTGCGCACCGAACTGCGGTCGTTCCAGCAGAAGTTCGGGGTCACCACCATTTACGTGACCCACGACCAGGGCGAGGCCCTCGCCATGTCCGACACGATCGTCGTGATGAACAAGGGCCGCATAGAGCAGATCGGTTCGCCCAACGACATCTACGACTCCCCCGCGTCGCGCTTCGTCGCCGACTTCGTCGGCAGCGCCAACCTGATCCCCGGGGTCACGGAAGCGGCGCTCGGCTCCGGGGACAGCGCGGTCGATGCCAAGACCTCCGTGGGGGTCGTGCGGTGCGAGCGCTTCACCACGCCCGCGGTACCGCCGACCGCCGGCCAGGAGATGTTCGTGTGCGTGCGGCCCGAGAACATCCGGGTCACCACCGGGACGCCCGGCCCTGAGGACGCCAACCGGTTCGCCGCGCGCATCCTGTCCAGCGAGTACCTCGGAGACCGCCAGGAGGTGGTCGTCACCGTGGGCGACATCGAGTTGCGCGCACACGCGGACGCGCATCTGGACGCCCGGCCGGGCGACGAGGTCAGCGCGGTCCTGGACCCCGCGTGGACCATCGCCCTGTGGTCCTGACGGCCGCCCGCCCGAAGGGCACCCCCGTTCGCGGACCGGCACCAGGAGCGGACGTTCCCAACCCGGGTATGCGGTGGGGGGGGGGGGGGGGCGGCGCGCCCCCCCCCGGGCCCCCCCCCCCCGGGCCCCCCCCCCCGGGGGCGGGGGGGGGCGGGGGGGGCCCCCCCCCCCCGCGCGCCCCCCCCCCCCCCCCCCACCGCATACCCGGGTTGACGCGCGGAGGAGCGGCGGGCCCGCGGGCCGCGGCGGACTACAGGTCCGCGGGCTCGGCGAACTGCAGCTCCAGATCTCGCCGGGCCGCCGACAGATGGTGCTTCATCGCCGCCGACGCGGCCTCCGGGTTCCGGGTCGCGATGGTGGCGAGGATCGCCTCGTGCTCCTTCACGGAGTCGGTCCGCGGGTACGCCCGGCCGACGTGCCGGTACTGCTGCATGACGAGGGGGTAGAGCAGGCTGTCGACGAACCGGGAGAGCGTGGCGTGCCGGGCCGTCTCACGGATCTGCTCGTGGAACCTGCGGTTCAGCATCTGGTACTCGTCCCGCCCGCCGGGTACCTGGCACTCCCACATCCGCTCGCAGGTCCTGGTCATCGCCTCGACGTCGGCATCGGTCGCCCGCCGGGCCGCGCTGGCCGCCAGCGCGGACTCCAGCACCTCGCGGGTCTCCAGGATCTCCAATGCCTCGTCCACCGAGAACGAGCGGGTGCGGGCGCTGCGGTGCGCCTCGGCGGTGACGTACCCTTCCTGCGCGAGCCGCGCGAGCACCGAGCGCAGCGTGCCGCGCGAGACTCCCAGACGCGTGGTGAGGTCCGACTCGGTGAGACGTGAGTCCGGTTCGTAGTGGCCCGACAGGAGCAGCGCGCGGAGGTCGTTGTACGCCTGCACCGTGCGGTTGGCGCCGGCGTCCGCACCACTCCCCTCGCCCGAGGTGGCGTCCGAAACAAGTGCCATGATGCAGTCCTCCAACGTGTCCCGGACAACAGCAAGGCCTGCGTTGTCCCCGACGTGATCCCGGTCTGCCCGTGGCGTCGGCACGACACCGAAGTCACGCCACGAAACACAGACCTGTACAACAACTTTAGCTGCCAACCGGACAGTGCGGACGACTGTGGACCCTCACGCGTCACATTTGGCTTGTCCGGCGCGATGATCGTTGCACAATTTCACTTCCGCTCTCCGGGCGGCGGACAGCCGGGAAGCGACGCTGCCGCGGACGCGGCGCGGGTGGCCGCCCAGGAGGCGCGGGCCGCCCGGCACCACGCTCCCGCACGGCCGCGGGGCCGACCCATAGGCTCGCCGGCATGACAGTTGGCGCGCCGGGCGGCGAAGTTGTGCTGGAGACGGACCGTCTGCTGCTCAGGCCGTGGCGGGTGGCCGAGGCCGTCGTGCAGCGCGAACTGTGGACCGAACGCGATCCACGGGTGCCGCCGCACCGCCGGATCGACGCGGAAGGACACCCGACGGTCGCGGACCTGGAGGATGCGATCCGCACCGACGAGGTGTGGTCGAACGGGCTGCTGGCGGTCGAGCGCAAGGTGTCCCGTGACGTCGTCGGCTACTGCGGACTGGTCGATGACGGTCGAGTGGCCGCGGGGGAACCGGAGTTGGCCTTCGAGTTGCTGCGCCGCGTCTGGCGCCGGGGATACGCGACCGAGGCGTCGGCGGCGGTTCTCGACTGGGCGAGGGCGTCCGGGTACGAGCGGCTGTGGGCCACGGTCTGGGACTGGAACACCGCCTCTCGACGTGTGCTGGCCAAGGTCGGGTTCGCCGAGACCGGGCGGACGGAAGTGGACGCGGAGCGCGGGACCACCCTGATGACCACGCGCCGCCTCTGACACTCTCGGCGGTCGGGGCGCAACGCCCGGATGTTCGGTGCGTTCGCGGGTCTACAACTCACCTCTGCCACGGCCTCATTGACGTCAGGTGTATCGGCGGGGCGAGACCGTCACCGGGCGCAGGACGGGTAACGCCGCAACCGCGGGGGAGCCGATCGAGCCGAGTGCCGCCCGGCCCGCAACACGACCGGTCTCCGCCACCGCCGTGCGGACGCCCGTCATCAGCACCGCCGTGTCGGCCGCCGGCCGGACATGGGCGTTCCCGTGGTCGAGCCGCGGGAAGCAGCCACGCAGGACTGTCTGCCAACTCCGGTGCAGCGGCGCCCGTTTCAGGCCGCCGGGTCGTCCGTGTACGGGAGTTCGCGCAGGAGCCAGGCCGCACGGGGCCGCACCGCCGCGCCGCCCGGTCGGCCAGCAGGGGATCACGTAGCGTCCGCAGTACGCGAACACCGTGTGCGACATGAAGTGCACGCCGCCGAAAGCGACGGCGACCGCGGGCATTCCTGGCCAGGTGTGCGAGCGCTCAACCGGCCTGCCGTACACATGCCCTGTCGGGGTACCCGGCCGTGCAGCGCCCTCCGGCAGTGCGGCGGGCGCGGCCGAGACGGCAGGGTTCCCGACCGCGTCCTGGCAGCCGTCGGACCTGTTGCGGAAGCAGCAAGCCGTCCGCGCCCGCGTGCGACGCCCCGCCGAATACAGGGGCGAGCATGCGCGGAGGGGCACCGCCGCCGGCGTTGCCTGTCCACCACCAGAACGGAACCGAGATGAGCACGACACAGGACAGCGGGCCCACCACCGGCCGGAGCCAGGACGGCAGCGCCCGGCGCCCCGTCCGTTCCTGGCTGCGGCGGGGCCTCGTCGTCGGCTTCCTCGCCCTGTTCGCGGTGGAACTGGTGCTGGGCTGGCCGGCCCTCTCCTCGGCGCTGTCGGAGTTGAGGGCTCCCCGCCCCGGCTGGTTCGTGGCCGCGCTCGTCGCCGAGCTCGCCGCCATGGCCGCCTACGCCCGGATGCAGCGCCGTCTCCTGCTCTCCGGGGGCCTGCGCGTGCCCCTGCGCCGCGAACTCGCCCTCACGTACGCCGCCCACTCGCTCAACGAGACCCTGCCCGGCGGCCCCGCGTTCTCGACGCGGCTCAACTACCAGCAGATGCGCCGCTTCGGCGCCACTCCGGCCCTGGCCTCCTGGTGCATCGCCCTGTCCGGCATTCTGTCCACCGCCGCCCTCGCCGTCATCACCGCTGTCGCGGCGCTCGCGGCACACGGAACCCCGCCGTGGCTGACGCTGATCGGCACGGCGGTCGGGGCGGTCGCCATCACGTTCGGGCTGCGCCGCGTCGTCCGCCGGCCGGACATGCTGCTCGGCGTCGCACGTCCTGCCCTGCGACGGCTCAACCGCCTGCGCCGCAGGGACGCCGACGACGGGCTCGACCACGTCCGCGCCTTTCTCCGGCAACTGCGCGGCGCCCGGCTCAGCGCCGGGCACGGCACCGCCGCCGCCGTGTTCGCCCTGCTCAACTGGCTGCTCGACGCGGCGTGCCTGTGGTTGTGCCTGCACGCCGTCACCGACCGGGAGATCAGCGGATTCCAGCTCCTGCTCGCCTTCTGCGCCGGGATGGCCGCCGGAACAGTCACCATCGTTCCCGGCGGCCTCGGGGTCATCGACAACGCGCTGGTCCTCGGCCTGCTCGCGGGCGGGATCGGCACCTCGACCGCCATCGCCGCCGTCGTCCTGTACCGGCTCATCAATCTCGGTGTCGTCACCGGCGCCGGCTGGATCCTCTGGTTCGTCATCCGGCGCCGACAGCCGTCCGTCGAGCCGGAATCACCGTGAGGCGGGCGGCACGGCTCCGCGGGTGCACCCGGCCTGCGGCGCCCACGGCGGCCGGCCGAGAGGCCGCGTCGGCCCTGCGGCCACGGGAGCGTCGGAACGTGCTCAGCGGGCCGACGCCTGCGCGGAGGACGGTTCCACCACGCGCGGACGCAACGAGCGGACCGTGGCCCGCGCGATCAGCGGCGCGCCCACGACGGTGGGCAGGATCCAGGCGACGAGTGACGTGAGCCCCAGATTGACGACCAGGAACGCCGTGACGAACGAGAGATAGGAACTGCACATCAGGTTGATGTGCCAGACGAGCCAGCCCCGGAACGCGGCGCGGCGCACCCACCAGCCGGCCAGCGCCGAGGCCCACGTCGCCGCGCCGATCACGCCGAGCCACCACAGCGAGGGCCGGTAGGCGACGAGCCCGAACGAGCTCAGGCACAGTAAGCCGGTCAGGACCTGATACGTCCGGCCGAGGACGGGATGGCGCCCCGGGCGTTTGGCGACGAGCATCGCGGCGGGTCCCACCAACAGCCCGAGGCTGCCTGCCACGACGTGGATCACGAGCACGACAGCATGCATGACGCTCCCCCATATGCCACTGTGGACGGTGCCCACAGGCAAGCACCGTCCACAGTGGACTGTCAAGGAGATGTACGTGACGCGGTCCCCCATCAATCCGACGGCCGCCTCGCTCCTCGGCTTTCTGCACGCCGGCGAGGCAAGCGGCTACGAACTGCTCGGCTGCGCCGAGGCGTTCATCGGTGACTTCTGGAGCCTGACGCGCAGCCAGGTCTATCGCGAGCTCACAGCGCTGGAGCAGCGGGGCCTCGTCGTCGCCGGCGACACGGGGGCGCGTTCGCGCCGGCCGTACGCCCTCACGGACGCCGGGCGAGAGGCCTTCGCCTCGTGGGTCGCGCAGCCCCCGGACACCGAACAGATCCGCTACCCGCTGCTGCTGACACTCGCCTTCGGCGCGCACCTCGACACCGGCAGGCTCCTCGAACACGTCGAGCGGCACCGCCTCACGCACGAGGAGAGGCTCGCCGGATACCTCGGCCTGGAGTCGCGGGGAGGGCTGGACGCGTACCAGCGCGCCACGCTCCGCTTCGGCATCCACTACGAGCGGGCGGCGCTGGCATGGATGGACGAACTGCCCGCCATCCTGACCGGCACCACCGAAGCGGCGGACCCTCGGTAGGGCGGCCGCCGCTGTTCCACCGGGGGGCGGCGAGCAGTACCGCACAGAGAGGTCGGCGGCTTCCGGGCCTCCCGAAAAGGTGTCGCGCGGCCACGCCGGACCGCACTACCTTCCGGGGCGTGCATGCCGACACGGACACGAACACGGCGGACGAGGACCCGAAGGATCTGGTCCGACGCGGGTACGACGCACTCTCGGTTCACTACGAGCGTGCGTTCGGGAGCGAGACGAAGTACGCACCCTGGACAGCGGAGTTGCTGGCCCGCTTGGCGCCCGCTCCGAGCACGGTCCTCGACGTGGGTTGCGGAACCGGGGTTCCGGTGGCCCGCGCGCTGACCGAGGCCGGCCATCGGGTCGTGGGCGTCGACATCAGCGAGGTCCAGATCGCCAGGGCCCGGGAACTGGTGCCGCGGGCCGAGTTCGTTCGCGCCGATGCCACGACGGTGACGTTCCCGCCGGAGACGTTCGACGCGGTCGTCGCGTTGTACACGCTCATCCACATCCCGATCGAGGAGCAGCGTGTGCTGCTGGAGAGGATCTCCGGCTGGCTCCGGCCGGGCGGCTGGTTCCTGTGCGCCACGGGCAGCGGAGCCTGGACCGGTACGGACGAGAACTGGCTCGGGGGCGGGACTCCCATGTGGTGGAGCCACCCGGACGCTTCCACGACACGCTCGTGGCTGGCGCGGGTGGACCTGGCTGTCGAGCACGAGGAGTTCGTGCCCGAGGGCGAGGGCGGCGGCCACGTCCTGTTCTGGGCTCGTCGCGCCGCGCGCTGAACTCCCGCGCCGGCCGGGCCCGATGTGCCGCCGGCCGCCCCCGCCGGACGACAGCACGTCCACCCCGAGCCGGCCGCCCGCGTCCGGGGTCTCACCGATCCTCGCGGCCCCGGACCGCGACCGCCCGGCGGCCGGGGCCCCGACTCCGCCGCCCGCACGGGGCTCGCCCTGAAGGCGGCCTCTCCCCTGCCGCACACCTGTCTGGTCACGATGGTCAACGGGGCCGCCAAGTACATGGCGGACAGCGGGAGTTACGACCGTGTCACCTACGCGTCGATGAACTCCCCCTACGGCAAGGGCGCCGCGGAGATCCTCGCGGCACGGGTGACGGAACTGCTGGCCCTGTCGGGCACCGGCACCGAACCCCTCGCTGAGGCACGGGCAACGGCACGCCCACGCCCCTGGCCGGAGGGAACCGGGACTCGCGGCATCAGCGGCGCGGGACCCCGCTCCACGTAGGCGTCGTCTCACGCGGTCCGGACGACGGCAGCCCGTCGATGTGCCTTCGCGGTCTCGGTCCCGCGCAGGTCACAGCAACTCGGGTGCGTCCTCCCGGACGGGTTCCTCCAGCGTCTGGTGACCAGAACCCATCGTCGGGGCGGCGTCGCGCAACGCCGCGTCGACCCGGCGGTTGCTGGTCATGCTCGCCGTGACGGCCGTCATGGCGAGGAGGAGGCCGGCCGCCGCGTAGAGCGGGGTGCGGATGTCGTAGGTGGTGGCGAGCCAGCCGCCGAGGAAGGCGCCGAACGGGGCGGCGCACATGGCAAGCATGCGGGAGGTGGAGGCGACCCTGCCCATCAGGTGCGCGGGCACGATCGCCTGCCGCAGGGAGGGGCCGAGCACCATCGTGGCGCCCATGCCCGCTCCGCAGACGGCGAGCGCGAGGCCGGCGACGTAGGGGTTCGGGGCAGCGGCAAGGCCCAGGACGGCAAGCCCCTCGATCGCGGCCGTACAGGTCAGCGCGGTGCCGGTGCCGAGCCGTCGGCCGAGGAGGGAGGCCACGGCCGCGCCGAGCAGACCGCCGGTTGCCTCGGCCGTGAGAAGCAGGCCGAAGCCGAAGGTGGCGATGCCGAGGCGGTCGTGCGCGAAGAGGGCGAGTACGGTCTCGACGGCGAGGAAGGCGACGTTCCCGACCGCCGGACGCAGTGCGAGCCCGAGCAGCAACCGGTCCCGGAAGACGTACGCGGCCCCCGCCCGCGCCTGCCGCAGCAGCGACTCACGGACCTGCGGTATCGGTCGCGGCGTGACGGGCAGCGACCGTACGAGCAGTGCGGAGAGCGCGAAGGACACCGCGTCCGCGAGCAGCGGAACCGCCCGACCGATCGCGAGCAGCGCACTGCCCAAGGGCGGCCCGGCGAAGCCGGACGCGGCGGTCTGGGAGCCGCGCATACGGGAGTTGGCGCTCTCCAGGAGCGCCGGGTCCCGGCCGAGCAGGTCGGGCAGGTAGGCCGTGGCCGCCGTGTCGAAGAAGAGGCCGCCCAGGCCGAGCAGGAAGGCGACGGTCGCGAGCAGCGGGATGCTCAGCACGTCCAGCGCGGCCGCTGCCGCCGGGATCGCGAGCAGCACCGCACGCGCCGTGTCCGTGATCCACATCGTGCGCCGACGGTCCCAGCGGTCCACGAGCGCGCCGCCGAGCACCCCGAAGAGCAGCCACGGCAGCGTTCCGGCGGCAGTGACGACGGCGAGCGCCATCGGATCGCGCGTCAGCGCCAGGGCGAGCAGCGGCAATGCGGCGTGGGTCACCCCGTCCCCCAGCGAGGACACCGTCTGCGCCGTCCACAGCCGCCCGAAGCCGGTGGGCAACTTCCGTGTTTCCGTGGTCACTTGACGTCCCCCTCGATCCGTTCACCCTGAGCCGGACGGAACAGCGCGAAGACGAGGGAGACGTCCGGCATCGACGGGTCGGACAGTTTCCGGTACTCGTCCGCCAACGCCTCCAGCCGCTCCCCCAGCTCCGCGAACTGCTCCTCCGTAAGCCGCAGATGCGCCATCCGCACGTATCGCTCGGCGTCCGTCGGCGCTGCCTCCAGGTCGGCAACCGCATGCCGCATCAGCACGTCCGGCCCGCCCTCGCCCGGGTCCGGCAGCACGATCCCCCGCGCGGCCATCGCGTAGTACCGCTCGGTGACCCCCCGGACCTTCCGGGTCCGGACCACCTTCACCAGACCGGCTCGCTCCAGAAGCCGTACGTGATAGCTGGAGCTCCCCTTCGCCAGGCCCACCCGGTCGGCGATCTGCGTGATCGTCGCGGGCTCGAAGCGAAGTACGGCCATGATCCGGTGTCGGGTGAGATTGGAGACGGCACGCAACTGCTCGTCAGTGGTGACGTGGAACGCCTCGGGGACGTCGTCGGTTGGCATGTCCACAATGGTCAACGATTCTTGACCATTGAGCAAGAGGATTTCCCACACCGACCGAAAATTGCGGTGCGGCGGGGCGGCATCCGCCGCAGCACGGCCACCACGACCGCACCGGGCGGCCAACGCCCGCGCGGCACGCGTCAGTTGACGGAGAGTTTGCTCGGCGGCCAGTGTTCGACGCCCGGCGATCCGCTCGCCCGCCGCGGCCTCCGCCCGCCCGCCCCGCGACCACGACAGCCACAGGCCGCATCACCGGGCCCACGGGCCCCGTCACCCGCAACACGCCCCGGTTCCCGGACACTTCACGAGCGCCCGCGCGGGCCGGCCGTCGGATCCGCCGCGCTCCGACCCGGAACTGGGAAGGTCTTTACCCTTGGCCGGTTTCCGACGACGCCCCCCGATCAGGCCGCGCCGACCGGGTGTGGGCGGTGCAAAGGGCGGCCGAAAACCCGGTGCAGGTCCGGTCGTTCAGGTTACGGCCGTGTTGACCGGCCCGATCGCGCGGTGCACGCTTCGAAGGTGAGTGCTTGATACAACTAGTTCGCGGGACCCTCGCCCTGCCATCCGAACATCGCAGGTGAGAAGGGGAATCCGGCGAACCGGAGGGCAGGAGGACGCACATGTGCGGCATCACCGGCTGGATCTCCTTCGACCGTGACCTTCGCGCCGAGTCGGCGACATTGCACACAATGACGGAGACCATGGCCTGCCGCGGCCCGGACGACCGCGGTACCTGGGTGCAGGGCCCCGCGGCCCTCGGCCACCGCCGGTTGGCGATCATCGACCTGCCCGGCGGCAGCCAGCCCATGACCGTCGACACCCCGCACGGCACCGTGGCCCTCGTCTACTCCGGCGAGACCTACAACTTCACCGAACTCCGCCACGAACTGACCGCGCGGGGGCACCGGTTCACGACCGACTCGGACACGGAGACCGTCCTGCGCGGTTACCTGGAATGGGGCGAGAGCGTCGCCGAACGTCTCAACGGCATGTACGCGTTCGCCGTGTGGGACGGCCGCAAAGAGCGGCTGGTGATGATCCGCGACCGGATGGGCATCAAGCCCTTCTACTACTACCCCACACCGGACGGCGTCCTGTTCGGCTCCGAGCCCAAGGCGATCCTCGCCAACCCGCTGGCGCCCGCCCAGGTCGACCGGGACGGCCTGCGCGAACTCTTCACCATGGTCAAGACCCCCGGGCACGCGGTCTGGAAGGGCATGCACGAGGTCGAACCCGGCACGGTCGTCACCGTCGACCGCGCCGGCCTGCGCCGCCGCGCGTACTGGGAACTGGAGACCCGCCCCCACACCGACGACCGCGACACCACCGTCGCCACCGTCCGCTCCCTCCTCGACGACATCGTGCGCCGCCAGCTCGTCGCCGACGTCCCTCGCTGCACCCTGCTGTCCGGCGGCCTCGACTCCTCCGCGCTGACCGCGCTCGCGTCGCGCCAACTCGCCCCGCACGGCGAACGGGTGCGCAGTTTCGCCGTCGACTTCGCCGGCCAGACCGACCGCTTCGTGGCCGACGAACTGCGCGGCACACCCGACACACCGTTCGTCCACGACGTCGCCCGCAACTCGCGCACCGACCACCGCGACATCGTGCTGGACTCGCAGGAACTCGCCGACCCCGCCGTACGGGAGAAGGTGATCCGCGCGCGGGATCTGCCCGCCGGCTTCGGGGACATGGACGCGTCGCTCTACCTGCTGTTCAGGGCCGTCCGCGAACAATCCACGGTCGCCCTGTCCGGCGAGTCGGCCGACGAGGTCTTCGGCGGCTACCTCCAGTTCTTCGACGAGGAGGCCCGCCGCGCCGACGCCTTCCCCTGGCTGGTGCAGTTCGGCAGGCACTTCGGCAACGACGCCGAGGTGCTGCGCCCCGACCTGCTGGGGGCCCTGGACCTCGAAACGTACGTCGACGACAGCTACCGCACGGCCGTCCGGGGCATCCAACGCCTCGACGGCGAGAGCGACTTCGAGTACCGCATGCGGCGCATCTGCCACCTCCACCTGACCCGCTTCGTCCGCATCCTGCTCGACCGCAAGGACCGGGCCAGCATGGCCGTCGGCCTGGAGGTGCGCGTGCCGTTCTGCGACCACCGGCTGGTCGAGTACGTCTACAACACGCCCTGGGCGCTGAAGTCGTTCGACGGCCGGGAGAAGAGCCTGCTGCGCGAGGCCACCGCCGACGTCCTCCCCCGCTCGGTGTACGACAGGGTCAAGAGCCCCTACCCGTCGACCCAGGATCCGAAGTACGCCGCCGCCCTGCGCGACAACGTGGAGGACCTGCTGGCCCGGCCGTCCCACCCGGTCTTCGACCTCGTCGACCGCGGACGGGTCCGGCAGGTCGTCTCCCAGGACGAGGGCCCGGTCAGCACGCAGGCGGCGCGCAGGGGCCTGGAGCGCACCCTCGACCTCGCCCTGTGGCTCGACCTCTACCGGCCGGAGGTCCTGACCGGCTGAGCGTGTCCCGCCGGGCGGGCGGTCCGGCTGCCCGCCCGGCCGGGCACCGGGGTGTGTCGAGGGCGACGCTAGAGTCCTGGTGACCGAGCGGCCGGAGGCGCCATGTCCGAGCAGACGAAGGCACAAGCGGGAACGGTCGGACGCCCGTTGGGGCCGGACCCCGCGGGCGGGCAGGTGACGGCGCAGGACCGGCGGCAGGAACTCGCCGAGTTCCTGCGTGGCCGACGGGCGAGGCGTACCCCCGCGGAGGCGGGGCTGCCGACGTTCGGGCGACGGCGCACTCCGGGCCTGCGGCGCGAGGAGGTCGCGACGCTGGCGGGGGTGAGCGTCACCTGGTACACGTGGCTGGAGCAGGCGCGCCGTATCCGCGTCTCGCGCCAGATTCTCGGAAGTCTGGCCGGGGCGCTGGGACTTGACGACATCGAGCGCGCCCACCTGTTCCGGCTCGCCGACGAACCGCCTCCGGACAGAGTGCCCTCGGCCACCGAACTGCCGTCCCAGTACCAGGTGTTGCTCGCCCACCTCGATCCGAACCCGGCCTTCGTCGTGAACCCGCGGTTCGACATCCTGGCCTGGAACCGCGGCTGCGAACTCCTCTACGGCGACCTGGGCGCCCTGCCGAAGGAGCGGCGCAACGTTTTGTGGCTCACGTTCACCGCGCCCGAGGTGCGGGAGATGGTCCGGGACTGGGAGGCGGAGGCCGCGCTCACCGTCGCGCTGTTCCGCACCCAGGCGAGCGACGCCGTCCTTGCCCCCGGGATCACCGGCCTCGTCGCGGAACTGGCCGCCGCCAGCCCCGACTTCGCCCGCCTGTGGGAACGCAAGGACCTGGCGCCGTTCGTGCCCCAGGCCCGTACGATCGACCATCCGCTGCTGGGCGAGGTCACCCTCGACTACGTGAAGCTGCATCTGTCGAACGACGACAAGACGCTGGTCTCCTATCTCCTGCCGCCGGGCTCGGAGGTGGAGAGCCGCTTCACGAAACTTGTCGGGGATCCCGGGGCGTGAACATCAGGCGACGGTGAACCCGCCGTCGACCGGCAGGACCGTGCCCGTCACGTAGTCGGCCCCGATGAGGTACGCGATGGCGTCCGCGACGTCGTCGGGTCGTCCGATCCGCCGCACCGGGAGCTCCGCGGCCACGGCGGCGAACTGGGCCGCCCGCTGTTCCTCGGGCAGGAACGACCACCAGGGGGTGTCGACGGCCCCGGGAGCCACGGCGTTCACCCGGACCGGGGTCAGTTCGGCCGCGAGCGGGGACACGATCCGCTCGATCGCGCCGTTGACCGCGGCGAGCACCGCGCTGCCCGGCAGGGCGGCCCGCGCGCTGGCGGCAGAGATCATCGTGATCGAGCCGGTGACGTCGGCCCGCTGGATCGCGTGCAGGTACGGGAACAGCTTGCCCGCGAAGGCGGCCCTGATGTCGGCCGGGCTCGCGTCGGAGAGCGGGCCGAACCCGACCGCGCCGGGGCTGAACGCCAGGACGAGATGGTCGATGGCACCCGTCCGCCCGAGGAATGCCGTCACGTCCTCCTCCGAGGCACCGTCGACCTGTTCGGCACCGGCCACGCGGTCCTTGACGGCGGCCAGCCTGCCGGGGTCCCGCCCCGTCACGACGACCTCGGCGCCGGCTGCCGTGAGCCTCTCGGCAGCCGCCAGACCGATCCCGGACGTCCCACCCATGATCACAACGCGCATCGCGTGCTTCTCCGATTCCGTAGGGCTGTGTTGCCTCTGCCCATCAGCCTCCGGATTCGGCGGCCGGTCATCCAGATACGCCCGATGCTGGTGGTCCGGGCACCCCCCAGGTGGTCGGCGATGCCGGCGGTGGCCAACTGGCGGCGTTCCGCGGAGACTTCGCGGCTTGCGGCTTACGGCTCGCGGTTCGACCGGTCGGCCCCGGGCCGGGTGTTCTCGGCACGGCGGCGACAAGGACAGCCTCGGTCAGTCCTCCGGCGCGCCGCCCTCGTCGAGCTCGAACCAGACCGTCTTGCCCTGCGGTTCCGGCCGTACGCCCCACCGGTGCGAGAGGGCGTCCAGCAGGAGCAGCCCCCGCCCGGAGGAGGACAGCTCTCCGGGGGACCTGAGGTGAGGCGTGTCGTTGCTGCGGTCGGTCACTTCGAGGCGCAGGCCGCGGCCGCCCGGCGGGCCCGTCACGGTGGCGAGCATGACCGCCGCCTGGTCGGTGTGGACCAGCACGTTGCCGAGCATCTCGGAGGCGAGCAGGAGCACGGTGTGGACGTCGTCCGCGTGCGCCCAGTCGAACAGGAGTCCTTGCAGTTCGGCACGTGCCTCGGAGAGGTCGCGGGCCTGGTCCTGCGCGACGGCGATCTGGAGACGGCGCTCGGGCTCGGGCCGCGAGGCGCCGTGGTCGTCGCGGCGCAGGAGGAGCAGCGCGATGTCGTCGTCCGTGCGGAAGGACGTCTCGTTGCCGGTCGGGTCCCAGAGGGCGACGGCGTCCAGGAGATGGTCGGCGAGGCCCTCGATGTCCTCCACGGTCCCCCAGGCCATGGCGTCACGGACGCGCAGCCATCCGGAGTACATGTCGTGGCCGCCGTTCTCGATCAGGCCGTCCGTGCACAGCATCAGGATCTCGCCGTTCGCCAACGTGAACGTGCTGACCGGGTAGTCGTCGCGGCCCAGCATCACGCCCAGGGGCATACCGCCGGCCAGGTGCCTGAGCAGGGACGTTCCGTCGGGGAGACGGAGAACGGGGTGGGGGTGTCCGGCCCGCGCGACGCGCACGTTCCCGGTGGCCGGGTCCGCCTCCATGTAGATGCAGGTGGCGAACCGGTCGTCGTCCAGCGAGGCGAGGAACTGCGAGGCCCGGGTCAGGACCGCGTCCGGGCTGTGCCCTTCGACCGCGTAGGCGTGGATCGCGGTGCGCAGCTGGGACATCAGGCCGGCCGCGTGCAGGTCGTGGCCCTGGACGTCACCGATGACCAGCCCCAGCCGCCCGCCCGGAAGGTCGATGCTGTCGACCCAGTCGCCGCCGACCGTCATGCCTCCGCCGGAGGGTACGTAGCGGGCGGCCACCGTGAGGCCCGCCGGGCTGCGTCCGCTGCCGCCCATGCCGCTGCGGATGCGCTGGGAGAGCGCGACGTCGGCCTCGTCCGCGTAGGCGCGTTCCATGTTCTGCGCGATCAGGCGGGCCAGGCTGGTCAGCAGGCCGCGCAGGCCCTCCGTCATGTCCGTCGGTTCCTTGAACGCGGCCATCCAGACCCCGTTGACCTGGCCGTACGTCGTCAGCGGCAGGTAGGCCCCGGCCCGGAATCCCGCGCCGAGCAGGGTCGTACGGATGCGCGGGAACCGGCGGGCCGCCTCCTCCAGGGAGGAGAGGAAGACCGGCAGCCCGGTGCGGGCCGCCTGGGCGCTCGGCTCGTCGGCGGCGAGTGCCACGCGGTGGCCGACGGTCCCGGCGCCCCCTCCTCCGACGTCTTCGAAGCCGATCTGCTCGACACAGAACAGGGACTCGTGGTCCATCCGCAGGATGGCCTGCCCCGTCAGCGTCAGGGACGGGTCGGCGAGACCGGACACCAGCGCCAGCGTGTGCGCGAGGGATTCGGCTCGGGCCAGTGCGTGGCCGGTGACGAGCAGGTCCTGCTCCCTGCGGCGCGAGGGCTCCACAGGTCCCGTGTCGCGCCGGACGGGACCGGCCATACGGTTGAGCGCCTCGACCTGCCGGACTTCCGTGATGTGTTCCCGGGCCTCGCGCTCCGCATCGTCACCGCCCACGTCTCCGCTGCTTCCGTTCGTCGCACGGACAGGCCTCCGCTCTCCCGTCCATGATCCGGCCGGTCGCCCGAGCGCGCTTGTTGCGGCAGCCGCACGCCGCGCCCTGGAGGGGAGCCGCCCGGGATGCCGGGGCAGCGGTTCCGCCATCGCCGGGCTCGTGAGGGCCGCCCGTCCGGCGCCGTCGTCGCCGGCGTGCGGGCGTCCTACGCCGCGGTGCCCGCCCCGCGCAGCGGGGCGCCGGCCTGGTGCAGGCTGCGCAGTGCCTGCCGGTAGGAGGTGACGAGTCCCGTCTCCAGGTACGGAACCGCCAGGTCCTCGCAGTAGCGGCGGACGATGACCTGTGCCCTGCGCAGGTTGGGGCTGGGCATGCTCGGGAAGAGGTGGTGCTCGATCTGGTAGTTGAGTCCTCCCAGAGCGATGTCCGTGAACCATCCTCCGTGGACGTTGCGGGAGGTGAGCACCTGGCGGCGCAGGAAGTCCGGGCGGTCGTCGCCGCTCAGGATGGGCATGCCCTTGTGGTTCGGGGCGAAGATCGAGCCGAGGTAGACCCCGAAGAGGCCCTGGTGCACGACGAGGAAGACGAAGGCCATGCCGGGCGGCAGTACCAGGAAGAGCGCGGTGAGGTAGACGGCGAAGTGCCCGATGAGCAGGGTTCCTTCGAGGACCCGGTGCTTGAGCGAGCGGTTCGCCAGGGACCTGGCACCGGCCACGTGCAGGTTGAAGCCCTCCAGCGTGAGGAGGGGGAAGAACAGGAACGCCTGCGAGCGGCCGATCCACCGGGAGACTCCCCGCGCGGCGCCGGCCTGTTCCTGCGTCCAGACGAGCAGGTCGGGGGCGATGTCGGGGTCGAGCTGGTCGTGGTTGGGGTTGGCGTGGTGGCGGGTGTGCTTGTCCTGCCACCAGCCGTAGCCCATGCCGATGCCGACGTTGCCGGCGATGCGCCCGGACGTCTCACTCGCCCTGCGGAGCCGGAACACCTGCCGGTGGGCGATGTCGTGGGCCACCAGCGCGACCTGGCCGAAGGCGACGGCGAGCACCGCGGCGACGGCGAGCGTCCACCAGCTCGCGCCGACCAGGACGAACGCGGCCCAGGCGCCGCCGTACAGGGCGGCGACCGCGGCGATGCGGGCCGTGTAGTAGCCGGGCCGACGGGCCATGAGGCCGCTGTCGGCGATTTCTTTCGACAGCACCGCGAAGTCACTGCCGGTGTTCCGCACGGGTTGTGCGGATGTTTCCGCGAGCACGAGGGGGCCCTTTCGGTGAGTGGCGCCCGGGGCAGGGCCCGGGGGTGACTCCACGCAGCCGTCGGCGGGGTCAGGGCCGTGTCGCCTCACAGGAAGGCGGCTGTTGAAGATTGCCAGAAATGTCGACTCCTCCCGACTACCCCGGAAAGCACACCGCACACGATCGGCGGCGGGCGCTCAACTCCCGGAGCGGATCAGGACTTCCAGGGTGTGCATGAAAGCGCCGTGGAGGGCCGGCTGGTCGGGCGAGTGCAGGCTCGTGATCAGGTACTGCGAGATGGCGGCGCCCGTGGCGGCACCGATCACCCTGGCCAGCGGGTGGCCGGAGGGGAGGTTCACGTCCTTGCGGAAGGCGGGGCCCGCCAGGGCGCTGACCTCGGCGAAGACGGCCGCGCTGCTCGAACGCAGCGGCGGGTTCGTCTCGAACATGTCCGCGGCCAGAGCCGTGAGCTCGGGGTCGAGGTGTTCCACCTCGGCGAGGAGCCAGCGGTCCACGGCCTCCAGGAAGCCCATGTCCGGCGTCTCCCTGAAGACCGCGGACAGCCGGCCGGCGAGTTCGTCCTGGACGGACATGGCGATGTCCTGCTTGGAGGCGAAGTACATGGTGACGGTGCGGGGGGCCACCTCGGCCTCGGCCGCGATGTCGGCGATGGTCGTGCTGTCGTAGCCGCGCTCGGCGAACAGCCGCATGGCCGTACGGCGGATCAGTTCCCGTCGCCGCGCCTTGGAACGGGCCCGCAGGGACGTCGTTGTCTCGGGTGCTCCCATAAGGAAAATGTTAGCACGGTCAGCAATTTTGCCATGGACTGCATAAAAGCTATGGTGAGCATAATTGACCTCCAGCTGCGACCGGTTCTCTCGCGTTCGTCCCGCCGCACGCTCCTACCTGTGGGGATCCCATGTCCCGATACCTCTACCGCCTGGCACGCTGGTCGTACCGGCACCGCTGGGCCACCCTCGCCGGCTGGATCGTGATCGTGGTCGCGGCCGTCGCGCTGGCGGGTGCGAGCGGCGGAAAGACCACCGACGCGATCAGCATCCCCGGCACCGAGGCCCAGCACGCGGTCTCCGTGCTCAAGGCGAAGCTTCCCGCCGCGTCGGGCGCGACCACCCAGGTGGTCTTCGCGGACGAGGACGGCAACGTCACCTCCGCCGCGCACAAGGCCGGCGTCGAGAAGACGCTCAAGGAGCTCAAGGCCCTGCCGCAGGTCGTGGCGGTCTCCGACCCGTTCACCGCGGGCAGCGTCTCCCCGGACAAGCAGGTCGCCCTCGCCACCGTCACCTACAACACCCCGGCGGCCGGCAACGTGAAGGACGCCACGGTCGACGGGCTGAAGCCGGCCGCGAGCGACGCCCGGCACGCGGGTGTCCAGGTCGAGTTCAGCGGCGCGGTCTACCCGCAGGCCGCCGAGGTCAACAGTGAGGCCGTCGGCATGATGGTCGCGCTGATCGTGCTCGTCCTGACCTTCGGCTCCCTGGTGGCCGGCGGCATGCCGCTGGTGACCGCCGTGTTCGGCGTCGTGATCTCGATGATGGGCGTCACGATCCTTTCGGCGTTCACCGACATCGCCTCCGCCTCAACGTCGGTGGCGACCATGCTGGGTCTGTCCTGCGCCATCGACTACGCCCTGTTCATCCTCTCCCGGGCCCGCACCAACGCGGCGGCCGGCCACTCGCCGGAGGAGGCCGTGAGCCGGGCCGCCGGAACCGCGGGCAGTTCCGTGGTGTTCGCCGGCCTCAGTGTGATGATCGCGCTGTGCGGCATGTCCGTCGTCGGCATCCCCTTCCTCACCGTCATGGGACTGACCGCCGCCGCGACCGTGGGACTCGCCCTGCTCGTCGCGCTCACCCTGCTCCCCGCGCTCGTGGGCGTCGTCGGCTCCCGCGGCTTCCGCTACTCCCGCCTCCCCGGGTTGCGGCGTGCCCGCGCGGCCACCGAGAACGCGGCCCGCGACCCCGAGAAGCTGGCCGGCACCCGCTGGGCCTCCTGGGTCGTGCGCAACCGCGTCAAGGTCCTGGTGCTGGGAGTCGTCGGGCTCGCCGTGATCGCCCTGCCCTTCTCCAAGATGGACCTCGGTCTCCCGGGGGCCAACGCCCGCCCGACCTCCGACACCTCACGGGTCGCCTACGACCTGACCAGCGACCACTTCGGCGCGGGCTACAACGGCACGCTCACCGTCGTCGCCCAGGACGTCGACCGCCCCGCGCAGGCACAGCAGGTGGCCGCCGCCCTCGGAAAGGTCGACGGCGTGGTCTCCTCCAACGTCGCGGCGGTGACCAACGGCATCGCGGTCGTCTCCGTGGTGCCGTCCACCGGGCCCAACGACCCCAAGACCGCCGACCTCGTGCACACCATCCGCGACGACTCCTCACGGATCGCCGCCGACACCGGCGCGCACATCCTGGTCGGCGGACAGACCGCCACCGACATCGACGTCTCGGCGAAACTCTCCGACGCGCTGCCGGTGTTCCTGGCCACCGTGGTCGTGCTCGCGTTCCTGCTGCTCACCTTCGCGTTCCGCACGATCCTCGTCCCGCTGAAGTCCATCCTCGGCTTCCTGCTCTCCGCCGGTGCCGCCCTCGGCGCCCAGGTCGCCGTCTTCCAGTGGGGCTGGGGCCAGCACCTGCTCGGCATCGCGCCCACCCAGACGCTGAGCTTCCTCCCGGTCATCCTCCTGGCGATCATGTTCGGGCTCTCCAGCGACTACGAGATCTTCGTCGTCTCCCGTATCAAGGAGCACTACACCCGCACCGGCGACGCCAGGGCGGCGGCCGTCCAGGGCACCGGGCAGTCCGCGCGCGTCGTCACCAGCGCCGCCCTGATCATGGCCTCGATCTTCGCGTCGTTCCTCTTCGCCAACGACCCGATGATCAAGTCCATCGGCTTCAGCTTCGCCGTCGGAGTCCTCATCGACGCCTTCGTCGTGCGCCTGGCCCTGGTCCCCGCGCTGATGGCGATCGCGGGTTCGAAGATCTGGTACCACCCCCGCTGGTTCGCCCGGGTCGTCCCCGACCCGGACATCGAGGGGGAACGCCTGGAGGAGGAACTCACCGCCCGGGACGCACGGGAACTGACCACCGTCTGACCGACGGCGACGGGCCGCCTGTAGAGAACGGGCGACCCGTCGCCCTGCCCGTCACGGCCCGTCGCCCGGCCGGTCACGACGGGTCGCCCGGCCGTGACGCGGCCGGGCACGCGCGGCACGCGTTGCCACGGTCCGGTCAACTCCCGCTGCCGTGAACAAAGTTCGGTCGGGCCGACAGGCACGCCCAGGAGCATCCGGTGCCCTGCTCTCCCCGCCCTGTCACGAGGTTCCGGGCGCTCCGGGCGGCGGCTGGAGTATCCGCAGTTCCGCCGGGCCCACGGCGAGGGTGCCGTCCGTGAGGGGTGTGCAGCGGACGCCGCCGGTGCGGCGCATCGCACGCCAGGCCCCCGGGGCCACCGTGACGTCCATCCACGCGCAGGGGCGGGCGGGGCGGTTGAGGCGGAAGGAGACGGGGCCGTCGCCCGTGTCGAGGCTGAGGACCGCACCGACCAGGGCGTCCACGTCGACGCCGCGCAGCAGGACGTTGCGGCGGGTGTGGCGCAGGCCGACTCCGGGCGCCAGGTCGGAGGGCAGGTTCTCGGCGGCCATGATCGTGACCGACGCGTCGCGATGCGCCGGCCGGCCGAAATACCGGTCGCCCACCAGCCCGAGGCCGGCCCGCACCGTCACACGCCCGACGCGTTCGTCGTCCGGGCCGGACGCCGGTCCGTCGGAGGGACGCCCGGAGAGTCGGTGGTGCGCGGACACCAGCAGCTCCAGGACCTCCACCTGCGCGGTCGCCCCGGCGCCGCCCGCACCCGTCTGCCCGATCATGGCCACCACGGTAACCGCCGGGCCCGGGACACCGCGCGCGGTGCTGCCGACCAGGGCCGGGCGGTGTCACCAACACGTGGACCGCCAGGTCACCGGGCCTCCCCCACGAGTCGCCGGGTGGGGCCGGCTCCCCTTCGCGCGGCCGGCGGGGACCGGGCGCACGCGCGGCCGGGTGCGCGTGCCACCCGGGCCACCGGACCGCCCCTCTTCGGTGGGGGGCGGCGGAGGATACTGGTGGTGCCGGACGCCCTGCCGACCGTCGGCGCCGGTGCCGGACCTGGCAGGGCGAGGAGTTCGCGTTCCGTGAAAGCCGTCGGAGGGAGCCGTTCATGACCACGGCAAGAGACCTGTTCATCATCGTCACGGACCCTGCCTCCAAGGACACCGTGGGCCAGGGCGATCTGTCGCTGGCCCTGGCAGGGGCCGAGCTGCTGGACCTCGTCGAGGCGGGGCTGCTCACGGTGGCCGAGGACCGGGTGGTGCCGGACGGCGACCGGGCCCGGACGGCGGACGACCCGTCGCGCGCACCGGACGACCGGCTCCTGGCGGCCGCCTGGGCGGGAGTGGTCCCCGGGCCCCCCTTCGAGGAGGTCGAGGACTGGCTGTGGCGCCGCGGCCGGGACCTGTCCGCCGCGTACCAGGAGGCTTTCGAGAAGGACGGCGAGCTGACCCGGAAGCGGAACGGCGTGCTTTCGTTCGCGTCGAACCGCCTCGTGCAGGCCGACACACCCGCGCGCCGTCAGGCGGCCGCTCGTTGGCAGGACGGGGAGCCCGTCCTCGCGGCTCTCGCGTCGGCCGTCCGAAACGGAGGCGAACTGCGGGACGGGGATGACGAGTTGGGGTCCACCGAGCACGAACTCGGCAACGGCGACGAGACCGCGGTCGCCGTTCTCGCCGCCGTCCGCGGGGCGATCGTCGAGCTGGAGGCGGTCCGCCAGAGGCGGTCCATAGAGAACGCGGCCTACGCGAACATCTGGCGCGCGCCGTAGGGGCGAGGGAGGCAGCGGGACCGCACGTCGACCGCCCTTCTTTTGCGTACGGCCGCCGGGGTCCGCGAGGGGCGGTGACGGGCGGCACGAGCCCAACTGCCGGACGGGGCAGCCGACATGCGCGGCAACGGGTCGCGGCCCGGCCGCCCCGCGGGGCGGCCCGCCCGGCAGGAGGGCCTATGCCCCGAGAGCCGCCTCGGCCTCCGACAGGTGACGGGCCACCGGACCGAAGGAGACCAGGCCGCTTCCGGCGACGAACTCGCCTCGGGCGGCGGCCAGTTCGCCTCGGGCGCGGCGCAGCACCGGCAGATGTCCGACGGAGGCCGCGGTGCGGGCGAGTACGCACCACAGTGCCTCCTGGAGGAGGTCGTGCGGTGGCCGGGGAACCGTTGCCAGTGCCTCGCGGGCCTGTCCGACCGCTCCCGACGCGGCCAGCAGCAGCGGGTCGAGCCAGGGCCGGTAGGGACCGGCGTCCAGGTGGCCGAACTCATCGGGATCGACAGGGGTGTTGGCGTCCCCACGCATCACCGGGACCAGCGCCACCAGCACGGCGGCTCCTTGTGCGAGGCCGGGCATTCCGCAATCGGCGGTCTCCGCGAGGGCGTTGGCGTACAGAGGGCGGGCGGCCCGCCAGCCGTCTGTCTCGCAGGTACGCAAGGCCCGGTACCAGGTGGTGAAAACGCCCGCGAGCGGCCGTTCGTTGCGGTGTGCGAGGCGGTCGATCTCCTCGGCCTCGGCGTCTGCCGCGGTGAGTTCGCCCAGGCCGGCGAGTGCCTGGAGGCGGACGATCCGGCCCAGCACCTCGTGCCCAGGCAATTGATGGTCGACGGCCAGGCGGGTCAGTTCGCCGCCGATCCCGTCCCTGCGGCCGGCCGATCCGCAGCGCCCGAACGACTGCATGTAGGCGCCGTTGAGGGCGAAGGCCAGGAGCCCGGGGTCGCCCAGTCGGCGGGCGAGGCGGACGGACTCCTCCGCGGCGCGTTCGGCACGCTGCCGCCACGGCTCGACGACAGGGGGACCGGCGGCCCCGGCGGGTGCCGTGTCGGCGGCCGCGTCGCCCCGTGACTCGACGGCGACGACGGACAGCAGCCGGGTGCGCAGCGCGGGCGGCCCGTCGGGACCGAGGCGGGCGGCGGCGCGGGCCGCCGCGCGGACCAGTTCACCGGCGTCGTCGGGGTCGTCGGCGCGGGTCCACACGGCGGGCACGTCGTAGGAGCCGATGATCCGCGCGGCGAGTTCCGTGTCGCCGGTCGATTCGGCCGCCGCGACCAGGTCCCGCCGGTGCCGGTGCGCCTCGCGCAGTCCGTCGGCGCCGGTCACGGCGAGGTCGCGCAGCAGTCCGGCGGTGGCGTGCAGCCGGGCCTGCGAGCGGGCGGGCACCGAGCGGCCCCACGCGGCCGTGGCCCGGTCCCAGACGCCGTCGGCGATGCCGGCCGGCTCGATCGCGCGGTCGCCCGCGCCGCCGGTGAGGCGGGCCTCGGCCCGCGCGAGCGCGCCCCGGCCCGCGGCCGCCGTCCCCGTGCCCGCGTTCGTGCCGGGTTCCGCCTCCGCGAGAGCGGCGCGGGCACGGTTCAGGGTCGTCAGTGCCTCACCGTGCCGTCCGGCGCGGTCGAGGGCGGTGGCCAGCAGTACCCAGCCGTCCTCACGGCCGGGGTGGGCGGCGACGTGGGCCCGCAGTGCGGCGACCGCCGCGCGTGCCGCGCCGGTGGCCAGCAGCGCGTCGGCGTGCCGCTCGACGGCGTCGAGACGGAGTGCCTCCAGACGGGCCCGTTCGGCGCCGGCCCACGCGGCACCGGGGAAGTCGGCCAGCACGGGTCCGCGCCAGCACGCGAGCGCCTCGTCCCACAGGGCCACGGCCGCGCGGGGCGGCGCGTCGGCGGCGCGCGCCGCGATGTCCTCGAACCGCCACGCGTCCACCGCCCCGCGCTCGGTGCGCAGGGCGTAGCCGGGACCGTCGGTGACCAGCAGGCGGGAGGGCCGCCGGGGCGCGCGGCCGGGTTCCAGAGCACGGCGCAGTGCCGCCACGAAGGTGCGAACCGCCCCCACCGCGCCCGCCGGAGCCCCGTCCTCCCACAGGTCCGCCACGAGCCGGTCGACCGCCACCACCCGGCCGTGGGCGACCAGCAGCCTTCCCAGCACCTCCCGGTGGCGGGGCGCGCCGAGCGGGAGGTCCGGCCCGTCGGCACCCCACGCGGCCACCGGCCCCAGCAGTCCGAACTCCACGTCCACGCACGGTCCCTTCGCGGACGCGCCCTCCCCGGGCGGCGTCCCGCGTGTTCACTCATCGATCGCTGATCCGCACCCAGCAGCCTGGGTGACGTCGCCGAAAGGCGCCCCCGGGCCGAAGGGGCCCGGAAGGTCACCTTGCCACGAAGCACACCGGCAACACGCGGCACCCAAGACACACCAATGCAGGAGTAACCGTGACATCCCTGAGCATCCCCGGATTCGCCGAGCACCGCGTCGCGGTCGACGGCGACGTCGCCTTGCACGCCGCCGTCGGCGGCACCGGTTCGCCCCTCGTCCTTCTGCACGGCTTTCCGCAGACCCACCTGATGTGGCGGCACGTCGCCGCGGACCTGGCCGCCGACCACACGGTCATCTGCCCCGACCTGCGCGGATACGGTGCGAGCGACAAGCCCGCGGAGAGCGGCCCCGACGTCTACTCCAAGCGCACCATGGCCCGGGACGTCGTCCGTCTGGCCGCCGAACTGGGGCACGACCGGTTCGCCCTGGCCGGGCACGACCGCGGAGCGTTGGTCGCCTTCCGCGCGGCGATGGACCACCCGGACGCCGTCACCCGGGCCCTCTTCCTCGACGTACTGCCGACGCTCGACATGTGGGACGCCCTGCACGGCGTCTCCGCCGCGGTGGCCTTCCACCTGTATCTGACGGCCCAGCCCCCGGGCCTCCCGGAGCTGATGATCCAGAGGAGCGCCGACGCCTTCTTCGCCCACTTCCTCGACGCCTGGACCAACGACCCCCGGGCCGTCCCCGCGGACGTCCGCGCCCACTACCTCGCGGCGTCCGCGGCGGCCGTTCCCTCCATCGTCGCCGACTACCGGGCCTCGGCCGGGGTGGACGTGGACCACGACACCGCCGACCGCGACGCCGGCAACCGCCTGGCCATGCCGGTGACCGTGCTCCAGCAGGACTGGGGCGCCGCTCTCGGCTACCACGCGCAGGGGCTCTGGTCCGCCTGGGCCGACGACCTGCGTCACCGCACGGTGTCCTGCGGCCACTTCATGGCCGAGGAGGACCCGCGGCTGATCGCGGCCGAGATCCGGGCACTCGCCGACCGCTGAGCCCGAGCCGGACGCTTCCGGGGGCGGGCGCGCCGTACGACGTGCCCGCCCCGGTTCGTCGCCACGGGCCGGTGGGGGCCGTGGCGAGGGCGGTCGCGGGAGCACGCGGCTACGCGTCCGGTGACGCGTGCACCCGGTGGCCGTCGACGTAGGTGAGGTGCACGCGTGCCGAGCCGATCTCCCCGGCCGGGGCGGCGAACGGGTCCCGGTCCAGGACGACGAGGTCGGCACGGTTGCCGGGCCGCAGGCTGCCGGTGTCGTCGAGGTGGTTCACGTACGCGCTGCCCGCCGTGTACGCGGCCAGGGCGGTGGTCAGGTCGAGGGACTGCTCGGGGAGGAAGGGCCCGGCGTCGGAGTCGGGCAGTACCCGGTTGACGGCCACGTGGACCGCGGCGAGGGGATCGGGGCTGGACACCGGCCAGTCGCTGCCCGCCGCGAGGGTGGCGCCCGCGCGGAGCAGGTCCCCGAAGGGGTACTGCCAGGCGGTGCGTTCGGGGCCGAGGAAGGGGATGGTCAGCTCGTCCATCTGCGGTTCGTGGGCCGCCCACAGGGCCTGGAGGTTGGCGGTGGCGCCGAGTTCCCTGAACCGTCCGAGGTCGTCGGGGTGGACCAGTTGGAGATGGGCGAGGTGCGGCCGGGTGTCGCGCCGCCCGTTGGCCGCGCGGGCGGCGGCGACGGCGTCGAGTGCCTCGCGCACCGCGCGGTCGCCCAGTGCGTGGAAGTGGACCTGGAAGTCCTCCGCGTCCAGTGCCGTGACGTAGCGCTTGAGCGCGTCGGGTGCGATGAAACTGATGCCGCTGTTGCCGGTGGCGCAGCCGCAGCCGTCCAGGTACGGGGCGGTCATCGCCGCGGTGTGGTTCTCGGCGACCCCGTCCTGCATGATCTTCACGGTGGAGCAGCGGAGCCTGCCGTGGGTGAGGCGTTCGCGCTTGTCCAGCAGGTCGGCGATCTGTTCCTCGCCCGCGTCGCGACGCCACCACAGGGAACCGACGACCGACGCCGTCAGCGTGTGGTCGCGGGCGGCCGTGAGGTAGGCGTCCGACGGGTCGGGGTAGCCGTCGGCACCGCACAGCAGGGCGTCCTGCCAGGCGGTGATGCCCAGACTGTGCAGGAGTTCCTGGGCGCGCAGCAGCCCGGCCAGCCGGTCGGCGGCCGTCAGCGCGGGCAGGTGCCGGGCGACCAGTGCGAGCGCGCCCTCCTGCAACGCGCCGGTGGGTGTGCCGTCCGGCTCCCGTTCGACGCGTCCGTCGCGCGGGTCGGGGGTGGCGGCGGTGATCCCGGCGACTTCGAGCGCCCGGGTGTTGACCCAGGCGCCGTGGTGGTCACGGTTGAACAGGAAGACGGGCCGGTCGGGGACCACCGCGTCGAGCGCCTGACGGGTGGGGAGGCCGCCCGCGAAGCTCTCCATGGACCATCCGCCGCCGGTGATCCACTCCTTCTCCGGGTGGGCGTCGGAGTAGGCGCGGATCCGGCGCCGGTACTCCTGCGGATCGACCGTCCCGGTCAGGTCGCACTCGCCCAGTTCCACGCCGCCCATGACGGCGTGGACGTGTGCGTCCTGGAACCCGGGCAGCAGCAGTCGGCCGCGCAGGTCGACCAACTCGGTTTGCGGCCCCACGAGTTGGCGGACCTCGTCGTGGCCGACGGCGGTGACGCGTCCGCCGGTGACGGCCAGCGACGTGGCGCGGCTTCGGGCCGAATCCATGGTGAGGATCGTGCCGTTGGTGAAGACGAGGTCGGCGGCTGACTGCGACATGGTGCGACGTCCAATCGGTGGGGCTGCGGTGGAATCGGTACGGCGGGCAGGGTCCGGCGGACGCGCCCGCCGGACGGGATGTGGAACGGAGAGCGCGCCGGGCGCGCCGCGGTGCGTGTGCGTGGGGCGGTGGGTCCCTGACGGTCTCGCGTGCGCCGACCCTCCTCCTCCCGACGGGAGTTGACTGCCCGTCAGGCGGGTCGGCTCCGCAACGCGTCCGGCTCGGCGGGCTCGACGGGCCCGGCGGGCTTCGCGGACGCGGGCGAGAAGTACGGGGCGCGCCGGTACCACTTCGCCACGGCCGCCACGATCAGGCCGACGACGAGCAGCATGGTCGGACACAGCAGGTTGAACCACCCGTTGTCCGCGCTGAGGGCGAAGGTGGTGCTCAACGTGGCGTAGTAGTAGGCGAGATAGGCGCCGAGCCCGAGGAGGACCAGCCCGCACACGGCGGGCAGGACGATGCCTCCCAGCACCTCCCGCAGGCCGGCCCGGACGAGGTGGCGGAAGCGCAGGGCACAGGCCAGCGCCGTGAGTCCGTAGTAGAGGGCGACGAGGATGCCGATGGCGTTCACGGCGGCCAGGATGGCCTCGTTGAGCTTGGGGATCACCATGGTCAGCACCGCGACGAGGGCGGACAGGGAGGTGATCACGACGGTGCCCGCCGTGGGGCCTCCGTGCTTGGCGCTGATGCGCGACCACAGCGGGCCGAGCGTGCGCTCGCGGCTCATGGCGAGGGTCAGGCGCGCGGTGGGGATGATGCCGGCCTGCAGGGACGCCACGGCGGAGAGCATGATCGCGACGAGGGGCAGGGTGGCCCACGGTTCGCCCGAGAGGTGGGCGGCGAAGGTCGAGAGCCCCTCGGTGCCCGAGCCGCTCAACTCCCGCTCGCTCATCACCCGTTGGAAGGCCACGGCGCCCAGCAGGAACAGGCCGAGCATCGTGAACAGGGCGATGAAGCTGCCGCGCGCGGAGTCCTCGGGCCGTCGTGTCTCCTCGGTGACGCTGAAGGCGGACTCCCAGCCCCAGTAGAAGAAGACGGCGAGGACCAGCCCCTGGGCCAGGGTCGACAGCGAGCCGAGGGCGAAGGGATCGAACCAGGAGAGCGAGAAGTCCTGGTGTCCGGCGAGGATCCCCCAGCCGCAGAAGAGGAGCAGAACCGCGTACTCGAAGCACAGCAGGTACGTCTGGAAGCGGGTGGCCTTCTTCACGCCGGTCACCGCGGTCCAGGTCACGGCGGCGAGCACGACGAGGCCGACCATCGTCGACTGGAAGGTGGAGTTGGCGTCGAGCCGATGGCCCATGACGCCGGTGAGCCCGGCCTTGTGGGCGAACTGCAGCGTGATCGACCCTGTGACCGAGGTCGTGTAGGCGAGGAAGACGACGCCCGCGGCCAGTGGCACCCAGCCGGCGACGAAGCCGAGCCAGGGACCCATGCTCCGGCCCACCCAGGCGTAACTGGCACCGCAGTTGGGCTCCACCTTGTTCAGCCGGGCGTAGGCGGTGGCGATGCCGAGCATCGGCAGGAACGCGAGCAGCAGGATCAGGGGGGTCTGCCGCCCCACGATGGACGAGAGCACCCCGAGTCCGATGCCGATGCTGGTGGTGGCCGCGGTGCTGGAGGCCGCGAGCACGACCCCGTCGAAGACACCGAGCGACTTCTTCAACTCGGCGGAGGGTGTGGTGGCGGCGATGACGTCTTTCATGGGCAACCGGTCCTGGGTGAGCGGGCGCTGTGCGTCCGGGCGGCTGGAGAGGCGTGATGCCGGTGGGGGCGGCGGGCGGAGTCGGGCGGAGCGGAGGCGACGGGTCGCGCGGTGGACGGTGGCCGCCGGCCCGACTTCCGTGGTGCGGAAGCCGGGAGGGAACCCGGGGCACGGCGGTGCCGGGCCCCGGTGCGGGCACTTCTCCGCGCCGTGCGGTGAGCACGGGTGACGGACGCCCAGGGCCCGGATCCCGGCCCGTGGAGCCACATCAAACAGCTATGGACTTTTGACGTCAATGCCGTTGTCATAAGGAGGCGCAGGCCGGCAGCACGGCCGAGGACGACGTCACCGGAGGCAGGATGAGCAGCACCGACGGCACACACCGGCCGGTTCCCGACGACCGGCTCTCCGCGGGAAAGCGGCGCCGCACCACCAAGTCGGGGACGACCCTCAGCCAGGAGCTGATCGTGCGGACCGCGATCCGTCTCCTCGGTCAGCACGGAAACGAGGCACTCACCGTCCGGCGCCTGGGGACCGCCCTGGGCGCCGACCCGTCGGCGATCTACCGCTACTTCCGCAACGCGGACGACCTGGTCCTCGCGGTCGCGGACGAACTGATCGGCATGAGCCTGCGAGGTCTGGCGCTGACCGGCCGGTGGCGCACGGACATCGAGAACATCGGCCTCGAACTGCACCGCACGTACGTCGCCCACCCGCAGGCCGCGGTCCTGGCGGCCTCCCGGGTCACGCGCCGCCCCAACGAGATGAAGGGCGTCGAGGCCGGACTCCGTGTCCTGCGCGGTGCGGGATTCGCCGCCGCCGACGCGGCGCGCCACTACCACGCGTTCATCGACTTCACGCTCGGCTTCGCAGCCATCGACGCCGCCGCGGCGGCCCTGCCTCCCGCGGTGGCCGCGGCCGACCGCGCCGCCTGGGAAGCCACCTACGCACGCCTGCCGGCGGACGAGTTCCCCCACATCGCCGCGTCGGTCGACGAGTTGGCGCTCACCATGAGCGACAGCGCGTACCCCCGGGCACTGCGACTCTTCCTGGACGGGCTGGCCGCCGCACTGCCCGCCGTCGGGCCGGGGTGAGGACAGGGCGACGGGGCGGGGGCCGACCGCCGTGCGCCGCCGGTCCTGGCGGCCGAAGGAGTTCCCCCTTCGGCCGCCAGGACCGGCAAGTGTGTTTGTTCCGGCCACGGTTCGGACGACGGAACGGCCCGAGAGCCCACCGGGGCAGCGCCGGACGCCGCCCGCGTGGCGCAGGTCACAGGAGGCTCATGGCTTCGGGGTCACCGCTGACGTCACAATGATTCCGGCACACGCCGGTCGAGGGGAACTCCCGGTGTGCGATGCCGGAACACGGGGAGGGGCGTCCAGCGCCATGAAGAGAAGAAGACTGTGGATCATCGCTGTCGCGGTGGCGGCGGGGATCACCGGAGTCGCCGTGGTGCAAGGCGTGTCCGGCGGTTCGGGGGAAGGCGCGGACGCCGGGGCGAAGGCCGCCGCGGGACCGGTGCACACGCGGGTGCACACCGCGGCACTGAAGGTGCACGGCGACCGGGCGGACGTGCCCGAGCAGGACACCGCCCCGTTCAGCCTCGTCGGCCTGTCGTGGACGAAACCCGGGGTGGAGCTGCCCGGGACGGTGGAGGTCCGCGCACGGAGCACCGACAGCGGGCGGTGGGGTTCGTGGACCGGCCTGACGGCCGACGGCCACGGCGCCGCCGAACCCGAGAGCCGCCGCGGCGCCACCGAGCCCGCCTGGGTCGGCCCGTCCGACGCCGTGCAGGTGAGCGTCGACGGGAAGGGGTCCGCGCTGCCCGCAGGGTTGCGCCTGGAGATGGTCGACCCCGGCCGGGGCTCCGCCGGCTCCGACGCCGACCCCGTGGCCTTCGCCGCCGACGAACCCACCGGCGAGGCCGCCACCACGGACACGGCACCGGCACCCACCGGCAGCGCCGGTGGCACCGACGAGGCGACCGGTGCCACCACCACCGCGCCCTCGGAAACGGACCCCGCGCAGTCCGGCGGCACGCAGCCCGCCACGCCGACGGCGACGCCCACGTCGGCGACACCGACACCGACCGGCTCGTCGCCGTCCGCGAGCCCCTCCCCCACCAGCACCGTCCCGACCGCCCCCGCGTCCAGCGCGCCGCGCCCGGCGATCGTGTCCCGTGCCCAGTGGGGCGCGGACGAGTCGCTCAACAGCGAGTCGCCGGAGTACGGGACGGAGATCAAGGCGGTCTTCGTCCACCACACCGTGGACGCCAACACCTACGACTGTTCGCAGTCCCCCGCCATGGTCCGTGCCATCCGCGCCTACCACATTCAGGGCAACGGCTGGAAGGACATCGGCTACAACTTCCTCGTGGACAAGTGCGGCACGATCTTCGAGGGGCGCAAGGGAGGCGCGGACCTGCCGGTCGTCGGGGCCCACACCCCCGGCTTCAACACCAACTCCACGGGCATCGCGGTGCTCGGCGAGTACACCTCCATCGACGCCTCCACCGCGGCCAAGACCTCGGTGGCCCGCATCGCCGCGTGGAAACTCGGCCAGTACCACAACGACCCCGCGGGCAAGGTCGACCTGACGGCGGGCCTGGACAATGGCAAGTTCAAGCTGGGGCAGACGGCTTCCTTCTACCGGATCTCCGGCCACCGTGACGGCTACGCCACCGAGTGCCCCGGCGACAAGCTCTACGCCTCCCTCGCCGGCATCCGCACCATGGCGGGCGGCCCCGTACAGGGTCTGACCCTCAAGTCGTTCACCGGAGCCGGGACTTCGGGCTCCACCACGTACACCAGGGCCACCACCGCGGTGAACTGGTCGGTGACCTCCCCGACGGCGTTCGTCAACCGCTTCGAGGTACTCGTGGACGGCAAGGTCGCCGCGACCGGCGGCCCGACCGCCGTGTCCGCGCCGCTCACCCTCACCCCGGGGAGCCACACCGTGGCGGTGCGCGCCGTCCACGTGTCGGGCAGGACGTCGGTCACGCCGAACGTCACCGTGGTCGCCGACACCACGGCACCTGCCTTCAGCACCAAGCCCTCGGTCAAGCTGCGCACCGGCACGGTCAACACCACCGCCGTCCCCGTCACACTGGGCTGGAAGGCCTCGGACACGGCCGCGCTCAAGGAGGTGCGCCTGACGAAGCCGTCCGCGCACACCTACGGGCCGACCGTCACCGGCGCGTCCCTGACGTCGGCTTCCGGCACCGCCACCACCTGGTCGATGACCGCCTACGACCAGGCCGGCAACACCACCACCGCCTCCGTCGCCGCCACTCCGGTGAGCCTCCAGGAGACCTCCGCCACCCGCACCGGCACCTGGACCGCCAAGAGTTCCAGCAGTTACCTCGGCGGGAAGTCGTACAGCAGCACCGCGAAGAACGCCTCGCTGAGCTGGAAGTTCACCGGACGCTCCGCGGCCTGGGTGGTCTCCCGCGCCACCGGTTCCGGACAGGCGTACGTCTACGTCGACGGCGTCAAGACCGCGACCGTCGACCTGAAGTCGACCACCACCAAGTACCGCGACGTGCAGTGGACCAAGACCTGGTCCGCCTCCGGCACGCACACGGTCAAGATCGTGGTGGCGGCCACCTCCGGTCGCCCCACGGTCACCACGGACGGCCTCGTCTACGTCAAGTAGCGGGAAACCGACGGGGGGTGGGGGAACCGCGCGCCGCAGCGCGTTCCCCCACCCCCCTTCTCCGTCCAGTCCTCCGGGAAGCCACGCCGAGAGGGAAAACGCAACGTCGACAGGGCGCGCGAAGGCGGCTACCTTCACCTGGTCCTCGGCAACCACCCACGAACGCACGGGAGTTACCTCGGCGGAACCGTCCGCGAGGGAACGAACCGGCCGCTCCCGCGCGCCCTCGCCCATCGACAGGCCGTCGAACGAACCCGCACCGGGCACCCCGACGCACCCCGACCAGGGAGAGACGCATGCCCCATCTCGCGCTGTACACCTTCGGCGTCCTGAAAGCACCTCTCGCCGAACCCGCCCCCCTCACACAGGAGTTCTACGACATCGGCGCGGCGGTCTACCAAAGGTTCGTCCGGCAACCCGGGTACCTCGCCCATGCCGAACCGGCGGACAGCGACCGGGGGATGCTCTTCGGGGCGAACTGGGGTGCGTGGGGGGAGTTCGCCGTACCGGCCTGGTACGACAAGGGCCGCACGGCGGAAACCGCCGCCCTGGCCGCGACCCTCTCGCTCTGGACCGGCCCGCGCCCCGCCTTCGACGCCGTCTACACCGGTCTGCACCGTGAGGCACTGAACAGGCGTTACGACTGGTTCGAGAGGACGGGGCGACCGAACTACGTGTTCTGGTGGGTCTCCGACGACGTGACACCCACCTGGCGGGACGGGGTTTCCCGGCTGGAGCACCTCCACGACCACGGTTCGGCGCCGCACGCCTTCACTTTCCGCCAGTCGTTCGACCCGGACGGAACTCCCGCCGGAATCGGGGACGTCGGGCCGAAGGGTGACCGGGTCCACTGACACGGAGGACCACCCGGAGGGGATCGGTCCGCCCCGCCGCCCCCGCCCCGCCAACCCCCGCCCCGCCGACCCCGCCCCGCCGCCCAACCGCCCGCGCCGGTCAGGCGGACGTGCCCAGGGAGGCGGGCACCAGGCGCGGTGTGCGGTCCTCGACGGCCTGCGCCGCGTCCAGGACGCGCTCCTCCGTGAACCGGCCGCCGATGAGCTGCACGCTGACCGGCAGTCCGTCGACGAGGGCCGCCGGTACCGTCACGGCGGGGAAGCCGAGAGCGGGCACGGCGGTCATCGGCCACATGGCGTCGACCATTTCGACCGCCCGTTCGGGGCCGGCCAGGTCGGCGTCCTGTTCGAACGGCAGCTCGGCGGAGACCGGGGTGAGCAGCATCCGGTCGGCGCCCAGCATTTCCTGGAGCCGCGTGATGAGCGTGGACCTGCGCGCCCAGCCGTTGATGTACGTCTCCAGCGAGGGCCGCTCGCCCCACACGGACGCGGCCGCGGCGAAGGAGTACTTCAGGGAGGTGCGGATGTCCTCGCCGCCGACCTGCTCCACCAGCGGCAGCATCGGGCGGAAGTCCTCGTAGATGAGCAGTGACCACAGGCGCGCGGCCTCGGCGAGCAGGGGCAGGCCGTCGAGTTCCTCGACCTCGTACCCGGCGTCGGTCAGGTGGGCGACCGCCTCGTCGAGCGCCCGGTCGACGGCGGGGTGGTTCTTGACCGTGCCGATGCCGCGGACGACGCTGACCGTGATCCGCCGGACGTCCGGCAGTGCGCGGGGTGCGGCCGGGACGCCGACCGGGTCACGCAGGTCCGGGCCGGTCATGGCGCGCAGGGCGAGCCGGGCGTCGGCCACCGTTCGGGCAAGCGGTCCTTCCACGGCGCAGGCGTGCACCGTGGGCGGGAAGTCGATCTGCGTCCGGCCGGCGGGTGTGTCGGCGTAGGCGGGCGGCATCCAGCCGGAGACCAGTCCGACGGTGGGGCGGATGCCGACCACGCCGCAGCATGCCGCCGGGTAGCGGATCGAGCCGCCGATGTCGTTGCCCTGCGCGACGGGGGTCATGCCGGCGGCGAGGCTGCTGGAGGCGCCGCCGCTCGATCCGCCGGGGGTGCGGGCCGGGTCCCAGGGGTTGAGGGTGCGGCCGTGCAGGTCGTTGGTGGAGAACCAACGGTAGGAGAACGCGGGGGCGTTGCTGCGCCCGACGAGTACGGCACCGGCGTCCCGCAGCGCCGCCACGCAGGCCGCGTCGTCCTCGGCGGGAGCCCCTGCCAGGGCGGGCACGCCGTGGCTGGTGACACGGCCCCGCTGATCCGTGTTGATCTTGGTGGACACCGGTATCCCGTGCAGGGGCCCGAGTTCGGCTCCGGCGGCGACCGCCTCGTCGGCCCGCCGGGCGTCGGCGAGCGCCTCGTCGGGGCGGACGTCCACGAGCGCCGCGAGGTGCGGGTTGGTCTCCTCGATGCGGTCGAGGAACGACCGCACGACGTCGACGGAGGAAACCTCGCGGGCACGGACGGCGGCGGCCAGGTCCGTGGCGGAGCGCTGCCAGAGGTGCGCGGCCTGGTTCTGAGATTCCATGATCGCCTTTGCGGGAGGCCGGCGGCCGGGACGACTGCCCGGCAGGGCGGCGGGACGAGGGACTGCCGCCCCGGCGTCACGACAGCGGGGACGGGGCGGGTGGCCGGAGAACGGCGGTGCGGCCCCGCGAGGTCCGGCGCTGGGCACGGCGGGGCTCGGCGGGACGTGACGGACATGCGGTCGCGTCGCCCAACACGGTCGTTGTCCAACGCTGTTGCATCTCCTCGGGGCTCACCTTCCGGCGCGCCCTCTCGCCTTGTCAAGGCCCCTCCGTGAGTTCGCCGGTGCGACCGGGAGGATGTCACTCGGCCGCGGCGGCCGGTGCCGCCCCGGCGCCCAGCAGTTCGAGGACGGCCAGCGCGGCCCGCGTCCCCCGCTCGGCCGGCCACGCCTCGGAGTCCTCAAGCGCGGCGAGCCAGAATCCCCGGAACAGCAGGTGGAGGATGTCGGCGGCCTCGGGCGGGAACTCCGGGCCCGCCTCGGCGACGACGGTCTCCAGCGACTCCAGGTGGGCGCGCGCGGTGTCGGAGCGCGCCCGCTCGACCTCCCTGCCCGCGGCCGGTCCCGCGCTGATGGTCTCCATCAGCAGCCGCCGCAGCACCTCGTCGTCCCCCCTCGTGGTGCACATCCAGCGGGCCAGGGCCGACAGCCGCTCCGGGCCGTCGAGGCCGCGCAGTTCCTCCTCGACCTCGCGGTTCCACTCCTCCTCCGCGTGCCGCAGCGCGTTGACCATGAGTCCGGCGCGGCTCGGGACGTAGTTGGTGATGACGGCCGTGGAACCGCCGAGCTGCTCCGCGACCGCGCGGATGGTCACCGCCCGCATGCCGCGCTCGCGGGCGACCTGGATGGTGGCGGCGGCGATCTCGTCGAGCCGCTGCGCCTCGTCTACTTCGATCGGCATGTCATCGACCTTCAGGTGAAGTGTTGACCGGGTGGAGAACAGGTGCAATGTTGTCATACAACGCCGTTGCACAACGTCGTTGTATTTCATTTGGCTGGAGTTCTCCCATGCCCATGCCCTTCGCCTTCGAGCGGATCACGCCCGCGCCCGTCGCCGCGAACGCCCGTCAGTACATGGCCCGGATGCGCGACGGCGTGCGACTGGCCACCGACGTCTACCTCCCGGACCGACGCACGGACGCCGAGCACCCCGACCGCACCGAGCGAGACGCGGCGTTCCCGGCGGTGCTGGTCCGCCTGCCCTACGACAAGAACAGCCGCTACGTCTACGCCGACCGCATCGCCCGTCTGTTCACCGACCGCGGCTACGCCGTCGTCGTGCAGGACGTGCGCGGCAAGTTCCGCTCCGAGGGCGCCACCGTCCCCTTCCTGCGCGAACGGGAGGACGGCTACGACACCATCGAATGGGTCGTCAACCAGTCCTGGTCGGACGGCCGTGTCGGGATGTTCGGCGACTCCTACTACGGCTTCACCCAGTGGTCGGCCGTCGCCGCCCAGCATCCGGCGCTGCGGGCGATCGTCCCGCGGGTGACCGCCGCGGACTTCGCCGCGATCTGGCGCCCCGACGGCCAGCCGCAGCCGGTCTGGCTGGAGGGCATCGAGTACTTCGCGCACCACTGGGTGGACAACGACACCTACGAGTACGAGCCGGACCGCTCCCTGCGCCCCGTCATCGCCCAGTACGAGCAGGCCTTCGCCGCCGTCGGCGCGCGCTCCCTCTGGTTCGACCTGCTGGCTCCCCGGCAGGCGCCGCTGCCGACGCAGAGCGGGCTGCATCCCTTCGACGCACGGCCGGTGCCCGTCCTGCACTGCGTCGGCTGGTTCGACAACATCCTCGGCGCCCACATGCGCGACTACCTCGAACTGGCCTCCCGCCCCGGCTGGGACGCGGTCCAGTATCTGTGGGCCGGGGCGGTCGACCACGAGAACTACCGGCTCGGCAACGCCCCGGTGCGGGAGGAGGACGACCACAACACCAGCGAGGAGGCCCTGGACCGCATGCTGCCCGGGTACGTGGGCCCGGCGCTCGACTTCTTCGACGTCTTCCTCATGGGCGTCCGCCCGGTCACCTCGCTCTCCAAGGTGACCTGGGAACTCGGCCACGCGGAATGGCGGACGTCACCGGCCTGGCCGCCGGCCGGCGCCGTCGAGCGCACCTTCTGGCTCCGCGAACGCGACGACGCGTCCCCCGGTCCGCTGCCGGGTGGTCTGCTGACCGGGTCCCCCGCCGAGGACGAGGGGCACGCGCAGTGGGTCCACGACCCCGACGCCCCCGTGCCCTCCCTGCTGGACAACTCCTTCGCCCACCTTCAGGCCCACCCCGACCTGGCCCCTCTCGCCGAGCACGACGGCACGCTGGCGTACTGCGGGCCGGTACGGGAAACGCCGCTCGACCTGGCCGGACCACTGGGCCTGGACCTTCATGTCACCAGCAGCGCACCGCTGTTCGACGTGTTCGCCAAGCTCCTCGACCTGGCACCGGACGGCCGGGCGACGCAGATCGCCCGCGGCCAGCGCTCGGTCGACACCGCCGCCGCGTCCGGCACCGTCCACCTGGACCTTGGCCACACCGGCTACCGACTGCGGCGCGGCCACCGGCTCGCCCTGCTGCTGGCCGGCAGCGACCACCCGCTGTTCCTGCCCGCCACCGGCACCGGGGAGAACCCCTGGACCGCGCTCACGGCGAAGCCCAGCACGCAGACCCTGCGCACCGGCGGCACGCATCCGTCCCGCCTGACCGTCACGGTCGCAGCCGAGCAGACGACCCTCTGAGGCTGCGTTCTCAGCCGACTGCCGCCCGGACCGGGGCAGTTCGGGCTCCGACCGGCCCGCGCCCGCACGCGTCGACACCGGCCCAAGGACCTTCTCCGCAGTACTTCATCCCCTGAGGACTCCCCATGCAGGCTCTCAGAACCACCGCGTCCGTCGCCCTCGCCGCGTCCGTCCTGCTGACGGCGACCGGATGTACGTCGGGCTCCTCCGGCACCAGCGACGCGCCGGCCGCCCCGAAACTCACGACCACCACGCCCGCCGCCACGGGCGCCCTCGACAACGTCAACTGGAACCTGCCCATGGGCGAGCCGACGACGCTCGACCCGGCCCGGGTCGGCGACTACTCGCCCAGCACCGTCGAGTCCAACCTCTGCGACCCCCTGCTGCGGCTCAAGGCGGACTACTCCGTCGCCCCGGGCCTGGCCTCCTCCTGGGACCAGCCGGACGCGACCACCCTGGTGCTCAACCTCCGTTCCGGCGTGAAGTTCTGGGACGGCCGCACCATGACCCCGCAGGACGTGGTCGCCAGTCTCCAGCGCCAGCGCGACCCCAGGACCCAGAGCGTCAACATCACCCTCTTCGCGAGCGTCAAGTCGATCGCGGCGACCGGGGCGCACCAGGTGACCGTGCGCTTCACCAAGCCCGACGTGCTGTTCCTCAAGGCCCTCGCCAACGGCTTCGGAGCGGTCGGTGAGGCGTCGTACGTCAAGAAGGCGGGCGCCTCCTACGGCACGGCGAAGGGCGGCCTGATGTGCACGGGCCCCTTCGAACTCGCCTCGTGGAAACCGGGCGAGTCCATCACCGTCCGGCGCAACGACGCCTACTGGGACACCGCCCTGAAGCCGAAGGCCAAGCAGGTGACGTTCAAGTTCGTCACCGACGGCTCCACCCTGGCGGGCGCCCTGCTGTCCGGCCAGATCGACGGCAGCTACGAGATCAGCTCCGCCGCCGCCAAGACCCTGCGCTCCTCCAGCGCCGGCACGGTCTACTACGGGCCGTCCGCCCAGACCAACTACCTCACCGCCACGAGCCCCGACTCGCCACTGGCGGACCCGAAGATCGTGCGGGCGCTCTCCCTCGTCCTGGACCGTGACGCCCTGGTCAAGAACGTCTACGACGGCGCGGCGCAGAAGCTGAAGACGTTCGTCCCGCCGTTCGTATGGCAGAAGGCCGAGGGGTCCTCGGTCTACTCCAAGGGCTACGACGCCCTGCCCGCCGTCCCGGCCGTCGACGTGGACAAGGCCAAGAAGCTGCTCGGACAGGCCACTTCGAAGAAGCGCACCCTCTCCGTGGCCATCCCCGCGGGCGACCAGCAGTCCCTTCAGACCCTCACCTTCCTCCAGGCCGGCGCCAAGAAGATCGGCCTGAAGGTCGTCATCAAGCAGCTCCAGCCGACCCAGATGTCCGGCCTCTTCTACGACGCGTCCCTGCGCAAGGGCCTGGACGCCACCATGGTCATGGGTTACGTCGAGATCCCCGAGGCGCTCTCCTACGCGCAGTTGCTGACCGCGTCCGACTCGCTGTTCAACTGGACGAAGTACCACAACGACAAGGTCACCGCCCTGCTCGGCGAGGCCCAGAGCACCCTGGACGCCACGAAGCGGGCCGACCTGTTCACGCGGGCGCAGGCGCTGTACACCAAGGACCTCCCCCTGGTGCCGATCGCCTCCCCGTACGAGCGGATGTTCCTCAACAAGCGGATCAGCGGCGCCCCCGCGTCCTTCGCCTACATCAACATGCCGTGGGCGGCCTACCTCGGCGCCACCGGCGGGGCGACCTCGTGATCGCCCGCTTCGTCGCCCGCCGCGCCGCGACGCTGGTGGTGACCCTCCTCGTCGCCAGCGTCGTCATCTACGGCGCCCTGTTCCTCTCGCCCGGCGACCCCGCGACCCTGCTGGTCGGCGGCGGCAAACCGCCAAGTGCCAAGCTGCTGGCCGACATCCACCGCCAGTACCACCTGGACGACCCGTTCCTGCAGAGCTACTGGCGCTGGCTCACCGGCATGCTGCACGGCGACGCCGGGCAGTCGCTCAGCTACAAGGACTCCGTCGCCCACCTGCTGGCGGCCCGCGCCGGGAACACCCTGTTCCTCATCGCCTACGCCGCCGTCCTGATCGTCGTCCCGGGCGTGGTCCTGGGCACCGTCGCCGGGCTGCGCGGCGGCTGGGCGGAGACCGCCGTCACCGCCGTGTCCACCACCCTCATGGCGGTCCCCACGTTCGTCATGTCGGTGCTGCTGATCTGGTTCCTGGCGGTGCGTCTGCCCTGGTTCCCTGCCTACGGCGCCGGCACCGGATTCGCCGACCGCCTCGAACACCTCACCCTGCCCGCACTCGCGCTCGCCGCGTCCTGGCTCGCCTACGTCGCCCAGGTGACGCGGGCGGCGGTCCGTACCGAACGGGGCTCCGAGCACGTGCAGACGGCCCGCAGCAGGGGCGTCGGGGAGCGCTTCGTCATCCGCAAGCACATCCTGCGCAACGCCTCCGGGCCCATCACCTCCGTCTCGGGCGTCGCGGTCGCGGGCCTCATCGCGAGCTGCTCGATCGTGGAGCAGGCGTTCGGGGTCAACGGCGTCGGCGCGCTGCTGATCCAGAGCGCCGCCAAGCAGGACCTGGCCGTGGTCCAGGCGCTGGCGCTGCTGACCGTGGTCGCCTTCACCGTGATCAACACCGCGGTGGACCTGGCCACCGCCGCGCTGGACCACCGCGTCCCGCTGGGAGGAACCACGTGAGCACCTACCAAGTCGCCGCCCTGGCGGGCGGACGCCTGCGGCTCGGCCGCGTCGCGCGCCTCGCGCGCGGCCGGGGCGTGCTGATCGCCGCCGGCGCGGTCGTCGCCCTGGTGGTCGCCGCCGCCGTCCTCGCCCCGCTGCTCGCGCCCTACGACCCCGGTGCCGTCGATTCGCTGGCGGTCTCCCGACCCGGCTCGGCGGCGCACTGGCTCGGCACCGACGACACCGGCCGCGACATCCTGTCCCGGCTGCTGTACGGGGCCCGGCCCAGCCTGCTGGCGCCCGCCCTCATCACCGTGATCGCCGGGACCGCGGGCACCGCGCTCGCGGTGAGCGCGGCCTGGCTCGGCGGCTGGTACGACCGCGTCGTCTCCGGCGCGCTCGACGTCGTCTTCGGTTTCCCCGGGCTCGTCCTCGCGGTGGTCGGCGCGGCCGTCTTCGGCGCCGGACTCGACATCGCGGTCGCCACCCTGTCCATCGCCTACCTGCCCTACATCGCCCGCGTCGTGCGCGGCGCGGCCCTGCGCGAACGCTCCCTGCCGTACGTCTCGGCGCTGGGCATGCTCGGCATGTCCGGGCGGCGGATCTGCCTGCGCCACCTGGTGCCGAACCTGCTGCCGCTGGTCCTCGTCCAGGCGACCACCTCCTTCGGCTACACGATGCTCGACGTGGCCGCCTTCTCGTTCATCGGGCTCGGCACCCAGCCGCCCACCGCCGAGTGGGGCCTGATGGTGGCCAACGGCTCCCCGGGCATCCTCGCCGGGCGGCCCGAACAGGCCCTCTTCGCGGGCCTGGTGATCGTCGTCTTCGTGGTCGCCTGCAACCTGCTCGGCGGCGAGCTGTCCCGTCGGCTGCGGGGGGAGGACCGATGAACGCCGAGTCGCCCGCCGCTCCCCTGCTGGAGTTCGACGCCCTGCGCATCACGCTGCCCGCCGCGGGCGGGCACCGTACCGTCGTCCACCGCGTGGACCTGACCGTCCCGGCCGGCGGGGCGGTGGGTCTGGTGGGCGAGTCCGGCTCCGGCAAGTCGCTCACCGCCCGGTCGGTGCTGCGGCTGCTGCCGGACGGCGCCCGGGTCGGCGGCGAGGTCCGCTTCGACGGGGCCGACGTCACCGCCATGGCCCCTGCGGCACTGCGCGCGCTGCGCACGCACGGGGCGGCCATGGTCTTCCAGGACCCGCGCGCCCACATCAACCCCCTGCGCACCGTGGGGGACTTCCTCACCGAAGGACTCGTCACCACCCGCGGGACGTCACGCGGGGAGGCCGCCGCCAGGGCGACCGCCCTGCTGCGCGAGGTCGGCATCGCGGACGCGTCACGACGGCTGCGGCAGCGCCCGTCGGAACTCTCCGGCGGCCTGCTGCAACGGGTGATGATCGCGGCGGCGCTGCTGGGAGAACCCCGGCTGCTGCTCGCCGACGAGCCCACCACCGCCCTCGACGTGACCACGCAGGCCGAGGTCATGGCCATCGTCGAGGAGGCCCGCGCACGACGCGGCCTGGCGATGCTGTTCATCACCCACGACCTGGCCCTGGCCTCGGCGGTCTGCGACCGCATCGCGGTCATGTACGCGGGCTCGACGGTCGAGGAACTGCCCGCCGCCCGGCTGCACGACGACGCCCGGCACCCCTACACGCGGGCCCTGCTGGCCTCCCGGCCGGACCCGGGCGCCGCGGCCCAACGGCTGCGGGCCATCGCCGGCAGGCCGCTGTCGGCGTTCGAGGCCGGCCCCGGCTGTGCCTTCGCACCCCGGTGCGCGGCCGTCCGGGACCGCTGTCTGACCGAACGCCCGGAGCTGTCACCGGCGGGCGACGGCCTCGCCGCCTGCCACTACCCGTACCTGCCCCCGGACCCCGTCCCCCGCCCGGGGGCGGCGCTCGGCGAACCGCACCGACAGGAGTGCTCATGACCTCCGAGAGCACCGCGCCGCCCGTCCTGGAGGCGGTCGGGCTGCGGAAGACGTTCGGCGACTTCGTCGCGGTGGACGACGTCAACCTCTCCCTGGCGCCCGGCGGTTCACTCGCCGTGGTCGGCGAGTCCGGCTCGGGCAAGACCACCACCGCGCTCATGCTGGCCGGTCTGGAACGGCCCACGGGCGGCACGGTCCGGCGCGGCGGACTGGAGGCGGGACGGCGCCGGCCCCGCGCCGCCGAGCGCGCCCGCACGGCACGGGACGTGCAGATGGTCTTCCAGGACCCGTACGCCTCGCTCGACCGGCGGCAGCGGGTCGGGGACTGCCTCGGCGAGGTCGTGTCGCTCCACACCGGTCTGCGGGGCGAGGCCCTCGGCGCGCGGGTGGCCGAACTGCTCGACCAGGTCGGGCTCGACACCCGGCAGGCCCGGTCCCTGCCGCGCGCCCTGTCCGGAGGACAGCGCCAACGCGTCGCCATCGCACGCGCGTTGGCGGTGAGACCGCGCGTCCTGGTCCTCGACGAGGCGGTGGCCGCGCTCGACGTCTCCGTGCAGGCGCAGATCGTCACCCTTTTGCGGGACATCCGTGAACAGAGCGGTGTGGCCTACCTGTTCATCACGCACGACCTCGGCATCGTGCGGCACGTGTGCGACGACATCGTGGTCATGCACCGCGGCAGGATCGTCGAACGCGGCTCCACCGGCGCCGTTCTCGACAGCCCGCAGGACCCCTACACGCGCACGCTGCTGGACTCCGTGCCCCGGCGCGGCTGGAAGCCCCGCCGCCGCACGGCCGACACCGACGCGGCGTGAGTCGTCCCCTCCCACCTTCCCAACAACCGCCCCCGGGGCGGCACTCGCGAACGGAGTCATCCCCATGTCCACGTCCGGCACACCCGGCCTCACCTTCGCCTTCGAGATCCGGGCGCAGGTGGGCGAGACCCTGCACATCGGCCACGGCGACGGCGAGGTCACCGAGTTCACGCCCATCACCGGCGGCACCGTGGACGGGCCCCGGCTGCGCGGCACGGTCCTGGCGGGCGGCGGCGACTGGAGCAGCACCCGCGGGGAGGTGTGCGAACTCGACGCGCGCTATCTGATCCGGGCCGAGGACGGCGCGGTCGTCGACATCGCGAACCGCGGTTTCTACCGGCCCGCCCCCGACAGCCCCGATCAGTTCGACGGCGGCCTCCAGACCGCCCACGCCGGCCACTACTACCGGACCTCCCCCGTCTTCCGCACCGACGCCCCCGCCCACCGCTGGCTCGCCGGAACGGTCTTCGTGGGGCTCGCGCGACCCGAGGACGACGTCGTGGTCATCCGGATGTACTCGGTCGACTGACCCGGCGGACGGGGCCGGAGCCGGCCTGCCGCGTCACCCAACGCCGATGCAATTCAGTTGAGTTGGCGCCAGGCGCTGTCCAGGGCGGCGCGCAGCTGGTCGACCTCGGGCGCGCTCAGGCCGCCGGTCATGCGGCGTTCCAACTCGCGGACGGGGCGGCGGTAGTCGTCCAGCAGCCGGTGCCCCAACTCGGTCAGGGCGATGAGGAGCTCGCGCCGGTTGACGGGGTTGGGGCTGCGGACGACATGGCCGCGCGCCTCAAGGGTGCGGACCATGTCGGCCATGGACTGGGCGGTGACGAAGGAGTCCCGGGCCAACTGGGCGGCGGTGAGGCCGTCGTGGCGCTCCAGCACCGTCAGCGCCGTGTACTGGAGGGCGGTGACCCCGGCCGGCTTGAGCACCTCGTCGAGCCGCGCCCGGACGGCCTGCTCCGTGCGCTTGACCAGGTAGAGCAGCGAGGGCGCCGCCTCGGCGTCCCGGCCGGCCCGCTGTGCGGCGGCTTCCGTCACGACATCTCCTCACTCGCCGTCCCGGCCGGCCCACCGGTGCGGCCGTCCGGCCGCCCGCCTGCCGCCGGAACGCTTCCGGTGCGGGCAACCCTAGGCCATTGACAGGTTTCCTGTTGGACACAACACTGCTCCTCCATAGACAGGATTCCTGTCAATGGGCTCAACTCCCCGATGCGGCAAGGAACCAAGGAAAGGTGGAACTCGTGGACCTGACAGGAAAGGTGGCCGTCGTCACCGGCAGCGGACGCGGTCTGGGACTCGCCTACGCCCGCGCGCTCGCCGCGGCCGGAGCGTCCGTCGTGGTCAACGACGTGGATCCGGCGGCGGTGGAGGCCGCGGTCGCGAGCGTCGAGTCCGCCGGCGGCAAGGCGTGCGGAGTGACCGCCGCGGTGGGCACCACCGCGGCCGCCGAGGAACTGGTCTCGGCGGCCGTGGAACACTTCGGGCGCCTCGACGTCCTGGTGACCAACGCCGGAATCCTGCGGGACAGGGTGCTGTGGAAGATGACCGACGACGACTTCGACGACGTCGTCCGCGTCCATCTGCGCGGCACGTTCACCTGCGCCCGCGCCGCGGCCGTCCGGATGCGCGAGCAGGACGAGGGCGGACGGATCGTCCTGATCGGCTCCCCGGCCGGGCAGCGCGGGAACTTCGGGCAGACCAACTACGCGGCCGCCAAGGCCGGCATCGCGGCCATGGCCCGCACCTGGGCGATGGAACTGGCCCGTGCCCGGATCACCGTGAACGCCGTCGTCCCGGTGGCCGCCACCGAGATGACCAGAACCGTCCCGGCGTTCGCCCCCGCGATCGAGGAGGCCGAACGCACCGGCCTGCCGCTGCCGGAGTGGATGCGCAAGGACGAGGGGCTCGGCAGCGTCGACGACGTCACCGGCCTGATCACCTTCCTCGCCTCGGACGCCTCCGCCGATGTCACCGGCCAGGCGATCGGCGTCGGCGGGGACCGCCTCGCGCTCTGGACGCACCCCCGGGAGAAGACGACCGACTTCCGCGACGGCGGGTGGAGCGCCGACGAGATCGCCGCCGCCTGGCACGGCGGTGTCGGCGCCGAGCCCGAGACCTTCGGCATCCCGGCGCCCCGTCCGCCGGCGGGAGCCTGACATGACCGCCTCCCCGCCCGTCACGGCCCCCCGCATCGACCCGGCCCGGCTGACCGCGATCGACGTCCACACCCACGCCGAGGTGTCCCGTACCGGACACCCCTCGCTGGGGCCCGAGTTGATGGCCGCCTCCGAGAAGTACTTCGCCGCGCACGGACACCGGCAGCCCACCATCGCGGAGACAGCCGACCACTACCGGCAGCGGAACATGGCCGCCGTCGTCTTCACCGTCGACGCCGAACACGCCCTGGGCCACCCGCCCATCCCGAACGAGGAGGTGGCCGAGGACTGCGCGGCCCACGCGGACGTCCTCATCCCCTTCGCCTCCCTCGACCCCTGGCGAGGACGCGCGGCGGTACGCGAGGCGCGCAGGCTGGTGGAGGAGTACGGCGTGCGCGGCTTCAAGTTCCACCCCAGTCTCCAGGGCTTCTCCCCGGACGACCGCATGGCCTACCCCCTCTACGAGGTCATCGAGGAGCTCGGCGTCCCCGCCCTCTTCCACACCGGCCAGACCGGCATCGGCGCGGGCGTGCCCGGCGGCGGGGGCATCCGTCTGAAGTACTCCAACCCCCTGCTCGTGGACGACGTCGCCGTGGACTTCCCCCACCTGCCGATCATCCTCGCCCACCCGTCCTTCCCCTGGCAGGACGAGGCGCTGGCGGTGGCCACCCACAAGCCGAACGTCCACATCGACCTGTCCGGCTGGTCCCCGAAGTACTTCCCGCCGCAGCTCGTCCGGTACGCGAACACGCTGCTCAAGGACAAGGTGCTCTTCGGCTCCGACTACCCGGTCATCACCCCCGACCGGTGGCTCGCCGACTTCGCGAAGCTGGACATCAGACCCGAGGTCCGTCCCCGCATCCTCAAGGACAACGCGGCGCGCCTGCTCGGCCTCACCGCGGACTGACCGGCTCCGCCCCCACGCTCCTCCCGCCCGCACGACGAGCCCGGCCGGCGCCGCCCGGACGGCCCGGCCGACCGATCAGAAAGGCAGGGCCCCGCATGCGCAACCACGGCATCGGATCCTGGACCGCGCGCCGCGCCCGCACCTCGCCCCACCGCAGCGCCCTCGTCCACGGGCAGACGCGGGTCACCTACGCCCAGCTGCACGACCGCTCGACCCGCCTGGCCCACCACCTGCGCCGTCTCGGCGTGCGGCCCGGAGACCGGGTCGCCTTCCTCGGCCCCAACCACCCCGCCTTCCTGGAGACGCTGTTCGCGGCCGGCCAGCTCGGAGCCGTCTTCGTCCCCCTCAACACCCGCCTCGCCGAGCCCGAACTGCGGCACTGCCTCACGGACTCGGGGGCCGGCGTCCTCGTGCACACCCCGGCCTTCGAGGAGTTCGCCCTCGCGTGCGGCACACCGCGTCGCGTCTCCGTGGACGCCGCCCTGGAGCAGGACCTCGCGGCCTGCTCACCGGTTCCGCTCGACATACGTGTGACCCACGCCGACACCGCGGCCATCATGTACACCTCCGGCACGACCGGACGCGCCAAGGGCGCCGTGCTCACCCACGGCAACCTCGTCTGGAACAGCGTCAACACCCTGGTGGACGGGGAGTTCGCCGCCGGCGACGTGACCCTGCTGTCGGCCCCGCTGTTCCACACCGCGGCGCTGAACATGACCTGCCTGCCCACCGTCCTCAAGGGCGGCACCCTCGTCCTGGAGGAGTCCTTCTCCCCCGCCCGCACCCTCGACCTGGTCCAACACCTCGGTGTCACCGTCATGTTCGGCGTGCCGGCCATGTTCCGGCAGATCGCCGCGGACCCCGGGTTCGACGCGGCGGACCTGTCGTCGCTGCGGATGCTGCTGTGCGGCGGCGCTCCCGTGCCCGCCGCGCTGATCCGGACGTTCCAGCGGCGCGGGGCGGCCTTCATCCAGGGGTACGGCATGACCGAGGCGTCCCCCGGTGTGTGCCTCCTCGACGCGGAGCACGCCCTCGACAAGGCCGGGAGCGCCGGGCTCCCGCACTTCTTCAGCGACGTGCGCATCGTCGACCCGGCCGGCGAGGACGCACCGCGCGGCGAGCTGCTGGTGGAGGGGCCGAACGTCATGAGCGGCTACTGGAACCTGCCCGCCGAGACGGCCGAGGCCGTACGGGACGGCTGGTTCCGTTCCGGGGACATCGCGGTCGCCGACGAGGACGGTTACGTGACGATCGTCGACCGGGCCAAGGACATGATCATCTCCGGTGGGGAGAACGTGTACCCGGCCGAGGTCGAGAAGATCCTCCACGAGCACCCCGCCGTCCTGGACTGCGCCGTGATCGGGGTACCGGACGAGAAGTGGGGCGAAGTGGCCCGCGCCGTCGTCGTGCTCGCGCCGGGAGCCGGGGCGAGTCCCGAGGAGATCCTCGCCTCCCTCGACGGACGCCTGGCCCGCTACAAGATCCCCAAGTCGCTCGTCGTCACCGACGAACTGCCCCGCAGCGGCACCGGAAAGCTGCTCAAGCCCCGCATCCGCCGGACGTTCGGCACCACTTCCTGAAGGAGTCCCGCCATGACCGCATCCCGCACCGCCACCGGCCTCGACGAGATCACGGCACTCGCCGGCACCGACCTCGGCCGCACCGACTGGCTGGAGATCACCCAGGATCGGGTCGACACCTTCGCCGAGGCGACGGGCGACCACCAGTGGATCCACACCGACCCCGAGCGCGCCGCCACCGGCCCCTTCGGCGGCACGATCGCCCACGGCTACCTCACCCTCTCCCTGATCATCCCCCTCTTCAACCAGTTGCTCGCCGTGGAGGGCATCTCCATGAGCGTCAACTACGGCCTGGACAAGGTGCGTTTCCCGCATCCCGTGAAGGTCGGCGCCAGGATCAGGCTGCACGGCACGGTGGACTCCGTCGAGGACGTCCGGGGCGGCGTCGAGATGCGGCTCGCCTTCACCGTGGAGATCGAGGACTCCGACAAGCCGGCCTGCGCGGCGCGGGCCATCTACCGTCACTACGCCTGACGCCGGTGACGCGGCCGTTCGGCCTTCCCGTACTGCCGCCACCCGCGTGAGTCCGCCGCGCGCACCGTGTGAGCCGGGAGGGCCGCGTGGAACCTTCCTGGAATGGATGCAGAGATCACCGTGAACGTCGACGGAAGACCCCGTCGGCTGACCGTCGACACGCGCACGACGCTGCTCGACGCCCTGCGCGAGCGGCTGGGGGTGACAAGCGCCAAGAAGGGCTGCGACCACGGACAGTGCGGGGCGTGCACGGTCCTGTCCGGCGGCCGGCGCGTGCTGAGCTGCCTCGTCCTCGCGGTCACCCAGGACGGCGCCCGCGTCGTCACCGCCGAGGGGCTCGCCGCGGAGGCTCCCGCCGCCGACGCCTCGTCCGCCGACGGTCTGCACCCCGTCCAGCGCGCCTTCGTCGACTGCGACGCCTTCCAGTGCGGCTACTGCACACCGGGGCAGGTCGTCTCCGCCGTCGGCATGCTGGACGAATACGCGCGGGGCTGGCCCAGCGCCGTCACCGGCGACGCCGGGCCGCCCCGCCTGGACCACGCCGAGGTGGCCGAACGGATGAGCGGCAACCTGTGCCGCTGCGGGGCCTACGCCAACATCGTGCCCGCGATCCAGCAGGCGGCGGCGGTCTCCCCGGCCGGGCGGCCCGACAGTGCGGAGGTCGCGGGATGAAGCCGTTCACCTACCGGAGCCCCGCCGACGCGGCCGACGCGGTGCGCACCGTCGCGGGCGACCCCGCCGCGGTGTTCCTCGGCGGCGGTACGAACCTGGTCGACCATCTCAAGCTCGGTGTCGCCCGGCCGGACCTGGTCGTCGACGTCTCGCGCCTGCTGCCCGCGGGCATCGAGGAACTCGACGGCGGCACCCTCCGGATCGGCGCGGGCATCAGCAACAGCGAGCTCGCCGCGGACCCCCGGGTGCGCGAGCAATTCCCCGTCCTCTCCCAGGCGTTGCTGTCCGGCGCGTCGGGCCAGCTCCGCAACATGGCCACGGCGGGCGGCAATCCCCTGCAACGGACCCGCTGCGTCTACTTCCACGACGTCACGACACCGTGCAACAAGCGGGAGCCGAACTCGGGTTGCTCGGCCGTCGGGGGCTGGACCCGCAACCACGCCGTCCTCGGGGCCTCGGAGCACTGCATCGCGGTCCACCCCTCCGACATGGCCGTCGCGATGGCGGCGCTCGACGCCCGGGTACTGGTCCTCGGGCCGGACGGTGAACGCACCGTCCCCTTCACCGACCTGCACCGGCTGCCGGGCGACGCCCCGGAGCGGGACACGGTCCTGCGACACGGCGAGCTGATCACCGCGTTCGACCTGCCGGCCCTGGACATCGCCCGCCGGTCGGCCTACCGGAAGGTGCGCGACCGCGCCTCGTACGCGTTCGCCCTGGTCAGCGTGGCCGCGGCGGTGCAGGTCGAGGACGGGGCGATCGTCGACGCGCGCATCGCGTTCGGCGGCGTGGCACACGTGCCGTGGCGCGCGTACCGGGCCGAGGAGGCACTGCGCGGCGCCCCGGCCTCGGACACCAGCTACCGCGCCGCGGCGGACGCCGAACTCGCGGACGCCCGGCCGGCCGAGGGGCTGGACGGCGGCAACGCGTTCAAGGTCCCCCTGCTGCGCGGCACCCTCACCGCGACCCTGCGCGACCTGGCCCGAGAGGACGCCCGATGACCTTCCTGAGCGAGCCGAACGCCATCGGCAGCGACCTGCCCCGACGGGACGGAGCCGCCAAGGTCCTGGGCACCGCGACGTTCGCCGCCGAGGCTCCGTACGAGAACCCCGCCTACGCGCATCCCGTCCAGGCGACGATCGCCCGGGGCCGCGTCACGGAGGTGGACACCACCGCCGCCGAGGCCCTGGACGGCGTCCTCGCGGTGCTCACACCCGCCGGCGCCGAACGCCTCGCCTCCGTCGAGGACAGGGAACTGGCGGCACTGCAGAACGACGAGGTGGCCTTCCGGGGGCAGGTCGTCGCGGCGGTCGTCGCCGAGACCTCCGAGGTCGCGCGGCACGCCGCCGGCCTCGTCCGGGTGACCTACGCGGCGGCGGCACACGATGCCGAACTCCGCGCCGACCGGGACGACTTGTACGCCCCCGAGCAGGTGAACCCCAGCTTTGCCACGGACACCGCCGAAGGCGACGTCGAGGCCGCACTGGCAACCGCCGACGTGACCGTGGAGCAGACCTACACCACCGCGACGAACCACAACAATCCGATGGAACCGCACGCCACGACAGCCCTGTGGGACCCAACCGACGGCGGCTCGCTCACCCTGTGGGACTCCACCCAGGGCGTCCACCCGACACGTTCCGTGCTGGCCTCCCTGTTCGGCCTCGACGAGGAACGGGTCCGGGTCGTCTGCCCGTACGTCGGCGGGGGGTTCGGGTCGAAGGGAGAGCCGCACGTCAACGTGGTGCTCGCGACGCTCGCCGCGCGGGCGGTCCCCGGCCGGCCCGTTCGACTCGCCCTGACGCGTCGTCAGATGTTCACGCTGGTCGGCTACCGCACCCCGACGATCCAGCGGTGCAGACTCGGGGCGGACAGCACCGGCACGCTCACCGCCCTCTCCGTCGAGGTCGTCGAACAGACCTCGCGCATCAAGGAGTTCGCGGAGCAGACGGGCGTACCCGCGCGGATGATGTACGCCACCCCGAACCGGCGCACCACGCACCGGCTCGCCGCTCTCGACGTCCCCGTGCCGTCCTGGATGCGCGCCCCGGGCGAGTGCCCCGGCATGTTCGGCCCCGAGGTGGCCATGGACGAACTGGCCGAACTGCTGGGCATGGACCCGGTCGAGCTACGCATCCGCAACGAACCCGCGGTCGACCCGGACACGGGCAAGCCGTTCTCCAGCCGGAACCTCGTCGGCTGTCTGCGGGAGGGCGCGGAGCGGTTCGGCTGGTCGCGGCGCGATCCGCGGCCCGGCACACGCCGCGAGGGCGACTGGCTGGTCGGTACGGGCGTCGCGGCCTCCACCTATCCGGTGAACCGGATGCCGAAGTCGACGGCGACGATCCGGCGGGAACGGGACCGCTACGTCGCCGAGATCGGCGCGGCCGACCTCGGCACGGGCACGTGGACCACTCTGGCCCAGATCGCCGCGGACGCCCTCGGGGTGCCGGTCTCCGGTGTGGAGGTGCGCATCGGCGACACCGACTACCCGACGGCGTCGGTGGCGGGCGGTTCGTCGGGCATGACGACGTGGGGCTCGGCCGTGGTCGAGGCGGCACGGGCGCTGCGTGACGCGTACGGGACCGAACCGCCGGACGGGGCCGAGGCGTCCGGCTCGGTGGGGCAGGCCGACGACCGTTTCGCGATGCACGCCTTCGGCGCGCAGTTCGCCGAGGCACGCGTCCACGCCGACACGGGCGAGGTGCGCGTGTCCCGCCTGCTCGGTGTGTTCGCGGCGGGCCGGATCATCAACCCGCGCACGGCCCGGTCGCAGTTCATCGGCGGAATGACGATGGGGCTCTCGATGGCCCTGCACGAGAGCAGCGTCCTGGATCCCCGCACGGGCCATGTGGTCAACCACGACTTCGCCGGCTACCACATCGCGGCCAACGCGGACGTGCACGAGATCGAGGCGTACTGGCTGCCCGAGCACGACCCGCACGTCAACGCCATGGGGTCGAAGGGCATCGGGGAGATCGGCATCGTGGGCACGGCCGCCGCGGTCTCGAACGCCGTCCGGCACGCCTGCGGTGTCCGGGTGCGGGACCTGCCGATCACCTTGGACAAGGTGATCGGCGGGCTGGAGGACCGCCCCTCGACCGGACGTTGACCCTCGGGGACGCCTCGGGGACGCCGCGCCGTCGGAGGACGGCGCGGCACCGCCGCTCCCCGCGGATGCACACCTTCACGCGTCCACGGCGGCGGACTCCCTTGCACGCAGCACGAGTTGCCGCCGCCGGGGCGCACGTCGGGGTCGCCCCCGCGCCGCGCGCCGCCCCGACCGGACCGACCGTACGGCCCGAAGAGGCGACGCCCCGGGGCGAGGACCGGCCGTCAGGACGCGGGCGCCCCCAGGACACAGAACTCGTGTCCGTCGGGGTCCACCAGACACGTCCACGAAACGTCGCCCTGGCCCAGATCCAGACCGACGGCGCCGAGGGCCCGCAGTCGGGCCACCTCGGTCTCCGTGTCGTCGCCGGGGTACGGCAGCAGGTCGAGGTGAACACGGTCCGGCACGGTCTTCCCCCCGGGCACGCGGAGGAACTCCAGGTACGGTCCGACGCCCTCGGCCGACCTCAACGACGCGTGGTCGTCGGCCACTTCGAGCACCTTCCAGTCCACGGCCGCGCCCCAGAAACGAGCCATCGCCCGTGGGTCCTCACAGTCCACCACCACGGCCGCGACCGGCCCGGTGTCCCGGTAGTGGTCACGGGGCTCCAGCACGCAGAACTCGTTTCCCTCGACGTCCGCGAGGACGGTCCACGGTACGTCGGCCTGGCCGATGTCCACCGGCACGGCGCCGAGTTCACGCAGCCGTGACACCAACTCCGCCTGGTGTGCAGCGGATTGGGAAGCGAGGTCGAGGTGGACACGGTTCTTCGTAGGGGGCTTCGGCTCCGGAACGGCGACGACGTCGATGCACAGTGCCGTGGGGTCGGGCCAGACGAACCCGCCGAGGGGTTCGACGTTGGTGACGCCGGGCGCCTCGTGGGAGACACCCCAGCCGAGGGCCGCCGCCCAGAATCTGCCCAACGCGTCGTCGTCGAGGGCCTTGAAGTTCGCCTGAACAGGTCGCAGTGCCATGGCGCCGATCCTAGGCGCACGCGCGGGCGGCGATCCGGCGGGCGGACCTCGCGGAGGCCGGGGCGCGGGCATCGTCACGCGGCAGTCTCCGGCGCTGACCGGTAATACGGGTGCGGGCGGCCTCCGACGGTGAGAGGCTCCGGCCGGTGAACCGCGAGACGATCTCCAATTTGGCCCACACCCACCGCCCCATCAGGTCCCCGCTCGACGACGACTCGGTACGCCGGCTGCTGCGACACGGCGCCCCGACGGGCACCGAGCGGGTGCTCGACCTGGGATGCGGCAGCGGGGAGTGGCTGCTGCGCGCCCTGACGACCCACCCCGGGCTGCACGCCGAGGGCGTCGACCTGTCGGAGGACGCCGTCCACCGGGCGGCGCAGGCCGCCCGCGGACTCGGCGTCGAGGAGCGCCTCGTCCTGCATCGTCGGGCAGCCGCCGACTTCCCCGCCTCCCACTCCTTCGACCTCGTCCTGAGCGTCGGAGCGGCGCACGCCTTCGGCGGTCTGCTCCCCACTCTCGCGGCGGCCCGGGAGCATCTGGCGCCGGGCGGCCGCGTCCTGGTCGGGGACGGCTTCTGGGAGCGCGAGCCGTCACCCGAGGCGGTCGAGATGCTCGGTGACTTCTCCGACCTGGCGACCACGCTGGACCGCGTCACCGCGGACGGCTGGACCCCCGTCCACGGACACGTCAGCACCCGTCGCGAGCTGGACGACTACGAATGGGCCTGCTGGGGATCGCTCGCCTCCTGGGCCCTGGACAACCCCGACGCCCCGGAAAGCCCCGAGGTGCTCGCGACCGCCTCGTCCCGGCGCACCGAGTGGCTGCGCGTCTACCGCGACAACTGGGGCTTCGTGAGCCTGGTTCTGCGGCGGACACCGGAGCACCTGCGCTGAACCCGACCGTGTGACGCTCCCGGGCGCCGACAACGCCCAACTCGCCCACGGGCCCTGCCGGGTGGCCTCGCCGGTCCCCTGCTGACGTTCCGTGCCGCCCGCGTCAGCCGGCGTGTCCGCCTCCACCGTGGTCCGGGAGTTCGCACACGGTGAGGTGGCTCGCCGTGAGACTCCCGAGCACGAGGCATTCCCCCGTCTCGGCGGCGCTGGTGATCATCCGGCATCCCGGGCCGGTGCGCCGCAGGTCGTGCCGGACGCCTCCGTCGGGGCCAAGCCCCAGCAGACGTACCGTACGGGGCGGCCGGACGCGTACCGCCAGCGCCGCAGCCCCGGCCGCCCGCCGCACGCCGAGGGGCGCGCGCCGGGTCACCTCCACCAGCGGGTTCGCCGGGGCCGCCAGCGCGACCCACAGGGTGCCGCCGGGGCCGCGCGTGAGGTTGTCGGGGTAGCCGGGGAGGTCGTCGAGGAGCACGTCCGTGGTCCCCGCCGACGGGCCGGAGAGCCAGTGGCGCACGAGTCTGCGGGCCCCGGTCTCGGCGACCAGAAGCCACGCCCCGTCGGCCGCGACCACCACGCCGTTGGCGAACTCCAGCCCGTCGGACAGGACTTCGGGCTCCGACGACCCGGGCGCCAGCCTCATCAGCCGCCCGGACGCCGTGTGCTCGACGAGGTCGCTGCGCCAGTGGGCCAGCCGGTAACGCGTGCTGGACGACGTGAAGTAGACGGTGCCGTCCCCGCCGACGTCCACGTTGCTGCACAGCCGCAGCGGCTCGCCCCCGACCCGGTCGACCAGCACCTCCACCGCTCCCGCGCGGGACAGGCGCAGCAGTCCGCGTTCGGCGTCGCACACCAGGACGCGCCCGTCCGGCAGCGGAGCCAGCCCCAACGGGCGTGCGCCCGTGCTCCCCACCAGCTGCGCCGCGTACGGCGCGGCTGTCGCCACCCGCAGCACACGGCCGTCCTGGAGGCCGGTCAGCACGTGCCCGGGTCCGTCCGCGACGACGTGCTCGGGCCCTCGGCCCACCGGTATCCGCCGGACCATGACCAGGGGCCGCGGGCTGTCGCCGTGCGCGCGCCTCATACGGCGGCCCGGTGGGCGCTGCCCCGAGGGCCCGGTCTGCCGCCGCGGGGCGATACCGCACCCGCGTCGGCCCGTGGCGACGCCGACGTCACGCCGTCGTCCGGACGCCGATGCCGTGCGGAAGGGGCGCGGTTCGAGGTACGCATGGCCATCGCGATCCTTCGGGTCCGGGGTCGGCGTGCGGACCGCAGAGTACCGGGGGTGCCCCGGACGCTCCATCTGCCGCGACAGCGAGGCGAGTTGGACAGAGGGCTCGCTCGTGGTGGAACCCGGTATTCGGTCCTCGCGGCCCGCCCGCCCGGCCGGCGAGCGGGCGCGCCGCCGACCACGTACCGACCGCCCGTTGCCGTGCACCCGAGGACGCAGTCGGACGGGGGGGACGGCCGGGCAGCGCGACGCCCGGTGCGGGGCACCGGGCGTCGTACCGGGCGTCGCTCTTCTCAGCCGGTGCGGCGGACCCCGCGGAAGATGTTGCCCTCGGTGGAGAGGTAGCCCGTGCGGTAGTCGTAGCGGGGGGTGTCGGCGAAGGTCAGGTACAGGTACTTCATGTTCTCGGAGAACCAGTAGGCCTGGGTGAGGTCACCGAGCCGCATCGGGGAGGTCGTGACGTCGTTGGCGATCGTGTAGCCGCCCGGGACGCGGAGGTTGTCTCGCATGCCGACGAAGTACTGGTAGGCCGTGGCGCGATAGCGGGGGTCACGGGTCGTCTGGTAGAGGTCGAAGGAGGAATTGACGTACTCCGGGCGCAGGTTGTTGCTGGCCGAGGTGACCTTGCCGGTGGAGTAGTCGATCTCCTCGGGGAGCACCGGGTAGCGGTCGAGAACGCCGGTCCAGCCGTCGTAATAGCCCCTCGCGGCGGTGAGGTCGCCGGCCTTGCCGAGCAACCCGGCGTAGAAGGAGCCCAGTTCGGAGGCGGAGGTGCCGGTCTCGGCGCCGGTCGCGTAGTCGACCTGGCGGAACCACAGGTCCCCGCCGACCTTGACCGCCTGGTACTTCAGGATCGCCTTGGTCGTCTCGTTCCACCACTTGAGCAGGTCGCGGTCGCCGAACAGGACCCAACCGCCCCACAGGTACTCGTAGAAGGAGTCCACCGGCGGGTTGGGAGCCTGGCTGCTGCCGTCGGTCGGCCTGCCCGTCTCCACGTCGAAGTAGGTGGGCAGCAGGCCGATCTCGCTGCGCTGCGCGAGTGCGGCACGGAACGCCTTCTTGGCCGCCGCGTAGTACTTCCCGTCGCCGGTCAGCTTGGACAGGATGCCGAACTCAAGGATGTTGGTGCCGATCTCGGCCAGCGGCGGAGTGCTGCCGCTGACCGCTCCGGTGGCCATGTTGCACTGCGTGTAGGGCATACCGGTGGGCGACTTGGTGAAGGCCGGCATCAAACGGTCGGCGGCGTCCACGGCGAGTTCGAGGAGCTTCCTGTCCCTGGTCGTGAGGTAACCGGAGATCAGGCCGCCGACGACCCGGATGATGGCCTCGAAGACGTGGAAGTCGGCGTCGATGTTCAGGTCGAGCTGGGTGGTGACCCACTTCTTGGCGATCGCCAACTCGTGGTCCAGGCCCAGCAGATAGAGGGTGTCCAGCGCCTCGATGATGGACAGCCCCACCGGGTGCCCGTCGGCGAAGAACTCGTTGGAGCCCCCGGACACCGGGAGCACCTGGTCGTGCCCCCAGGCGTACTGCTTGTAGCCGTTCCAGCCGTGCAGGAACTCGTCGCGGATCTCGGCGGCGATCTTCCCGGGGCTCGGCATCGATCCGCCGCCACCGGTGCTCGCGCCGCCACCGGTGCCGGTCTTTCCACCGGTGGCGGCGACCGCCCGGGGTCCCCCGGCCATCAACGTGGTTCCGGCCGCGCCGGCCACCGCGAGCGCGGTCAGAAGAGTGCGGCGGGGAAGTGCTGCGGAAGTGCCGTGCATGAGCCTGCCTCCAGGACGGTGCCGACCGGTCGCGGGACCGGTCCGTTTGACAACGTTGTCTAGAACCGTGCGAACGTCACGCTAGCCGTCCTCCGCACCACCTACAACGTTGCATCACGCCGCACTTTCTGACACACCGTCAGGTCGAACCGTCCTTTCGGTGACACACGTTTCAAGTCCGCACCGAGTCGGGCGTACGCACCCATCACCTCGCAAGCGGGAGCCCCCTCGTGGCTGCTCAGCCGCGCACGTGCAGCCCGAAGCCCGTGCGGCCCTCGGCCTCAAGACCCTCCTTGAGGTGCAGTGACGGGATCTCGTAGTCACCGAAGTTCTGCCGCCGGAACGCGATCGGCTCGGTCGACTCCAGGGTGAGCAGGCGCTCCTCCCATGCCTTGGCGACCTCCGGGTACGTATCGGCGGTCACCCGGTCGGTGCCGTACACCACGAACGGCGGCAGCACATCGAGGCCGGGGTAGTAGAGGATGCCGTGGTGGAACGGGAAGAGCAGATCGGCGATCGGGCCGTTGATGCCGCGCGGGGCGTAGTGCGCCTCCGGGCCGCCGACGGTCACCGAGAGCAGCGCCCTCCTGCCCGCGAGGGTCCCCTCGCCGAAACGCTCGCCGTACTTGGTGTCGCTGTGCTCGCCGACGCCGTACGCGAAGCGGTAGGTGAACACCCGGTCCACCCAGCCCTTGAGGATCGCGGGCATCGTGTACCACCACAGCGGGAACTGGAAGATGACCGTGTCGGCCCACAGCAGTTTCTCCTGCTCGGCGACCACGTCCGCGCCGAGCGTCCCCCGCTCGAAGGCCCGGCCCGAGTCCAGGACGACCTTCAACGGACTCGACGCGTCGGGGCCGTAGTCCGCCGCGTCCACGACCGCCTTCCAGTTCATCGCGTACAGGTCGCTCACCCGTACCTCGTGTCCGGCGCCCTCCAGCGTGACCACCGCCAGGTCCTTCAGTGAACCGTTGAGCGACTTCGGCTCGGGGTGGGCATGGACGATCAGGATCTTCACGGGAACTCCCTCGGGTCGGATTGCCTCGATCCTGGGCGTCGCGACGCCGGCCCGTACAGAGGCTCCTCTTCCGTCGGTCCGGACTTCCTGGTAACGGCAGGGCCACCTTCGCGGCCGCGGCGGAAGGCATACTCGGGCACATGGACGATCTCGCCGGTTTTCTGCGGACCCGACGCTCCCGGGTCTCCCCCGAGGCCGTCGGCATCCCCGTCGACAGCCGTCGCCGGGTCGAAGGGCTGCGCCGCGAGGAGGTCGCACACCTCGCCGGCGTCAGTGTCGACTACTACGTACGCCTGGAGCAGGGCCGGGCGACCCAGCCCTCCGAACAGATCCTGGACGCGATCGCCCGCGTCCTCGGCCTGGACGAGACCGAACGCGAACACCTCTGCCGGCTTTCCCGGCAGCGCCGTCGACGCGCGAAGACGCCCGGCGGGCGGGTGCGGCCGGAGTTGCTGCGCGTGCTCGACCTGATGACCGACGCCCCCGCCATGATCATGAACCATCGTATGGACGTACTCGCCGGGAACCGCCTCGCCGGGCTCCTCTTCGGCAGGCCCGTACCGACCCTGAACACCGCCCGGCACATCTTCCTGGAGGAGGCCGGGCGCGGCCTGTACGCGGACTGGGAGACGTGCACCCTCGACGTGGTCGGGCACCTGCGCCTGGCCGCCGGCCAGTATCCCGACGACCCCCAACTCACGTCTCTCATCGGCGAGTTGTCAATGAGCAGCGAGCGCTTCCGACGCCTCTGGGCCCGTGCGGACGTGCGCGCCCGCACCCATGGCCGCAAGGCGTACCGGCATCCGTTGGTCGGACTGCTGGAGCTGCACCAGGAGAACTTCGCGCTGCCGGACGAGTCGGGAATGGAGCTGGTCGTGCTGTCCGCCGCCGCCGACAGCCCCGCCGGGGACGGGCTGCGTCTGCTCGCGGGGCTGGACGCGGACTGCGGCGGCCGCACCCTCACGGAGACGAACACCGCCGTCGGCGAATGAGTCGTCGGCGACGACCTCGTGCCGGACTCCGCGGCCGCCGGTCAGGCGGGCGACGGTGAGCGCCCGGGGCCGGACCCGTGCCGACCGGTCCGGCGAGCGGTGATCAGCCAGGCGCGGGAGTCGAAGCACACTCCGGCGTCGGTCACGTGCTCGGCGAGGGTCGCGCGCAGGCGTGCCAGCGCGTCCGCGGAGGCGGCCGGGGGCAGGGTCCGCAGCCGCTCCCGCACCCAGACGAATCCGCTGGCCCAGTCGAGAGCCGCGGCGGTGTCGGCGCCGTAGTGCACGGGCTCCCTGACGTCGGTGAAGGCGATGTCGGCGAACCCGGCGCCTTCCAGGATCCGCCGCACCGAGGAGGGCCGGGCCAACGAGAACGGGTCCGGGAAGGCGGACGGCTCCGGCTCCGGTCCGGGAAGTCCGGCGAGGCCGCGGCGAAGGGCACGGTCCCATTCGTTGGACTCCCGGGACTGCCACACCATCATCACGAGCCGCCCCGAAGGACGCAGCGCCTGGCCGATGTTGGTGAACGCCGCGACCGGTTCGGCGAAGAACATCGTGCCGAACCTGCTGATCGCCAGGTCGAAGTGCCCGGACGGGAACGGGTACGTCCGCGCGTCCGCCTGCTCGTACTCGACGTTGAACAGCCCTTCGGCGCGGGCCAGTTCACGCGCTGCGGCGATCGCGGGTGCGGAGACGTCGACGCCGAGCGCGGCGCCCCGCAGCGCGGTGCGCGCGGCCTCCCGCGTCGTCTGCCCGGTCCCGCACCCGATGTCGAGGACCCGGTCGTCGGGACGGACGGTGCTCGCGCGTCGCAGCACCTCCTGATGGCCGCGCAACTCCGCGTCGTAGCCGCCGCATTCGTGCCCGCCGCGGCTCCCGCCGCCGTCGTCTCCGTTCCCCGGCTCCCGTCGCGGTTCACGGCTCGGTCCCTGTTCGTGCATGTCGGCATCCCCTCCTCACGCGCCGGGACGAGCCGGCGCGCCGGAACACCCCGAGCCGCGCTGCGCGGCGGGGGTCATCTGTCGGCCCGGCTGCCGACCAGCATCTCCACCGCGTCACCCGTTGCGCTCAAACTCCTCACGAGCCAGCTGTGTTCGCCGATGCGGGTGCCCGCGCGGGTGGTGTGGGCCGACACCACGAGGACCGCACCCGAGTCCGGGGAGACGAGCAGTTCCGCCTCCGCCTCCACGTCGTCGGAGAACCGGAGCAGCAGACCGACCGGTGCCGGCGCGGCGGCGAAACCGGCGGGGTCGGGCAGGCCGAGCACCTGGCAGCGGCTGCCGGGGAACAGATGGGTGTGGGCGCAGACGGCGGTGAACACGCCCTCGGCGTCGGGGAGTTCGGCGGAGGATTCGGACGTCGGCACGGCAGGCTCCCATCGGGGCGGACCGGCTCGCGGTGAGAAGCACGGGCGAACGGGTCCTGCTGTTGAGGCGGTTCCCCCCGCGTCGTCAGTCCTGGGCGGCCGCCACCGCGGTCAGCCCGTAGTCCAGTTCCGCGCCGTCGACCAGCAGCGCCTCGACCGTCGGGCCGCGGGTGTCGATGTCGGCGACCAGTCCGTCTCCGGCGTAGCGGGGGTAGCCGGACGCCCCGGTCTCCCCCGTGGGCTCGACCACCGCCGTGCGGACGGCCGCCTCCTCCACCGAGAGGCCGGTGCTGCGCACATGCTCGGGAACCACGAAGATCTTCAGCTTCTGCGACGTGTTGGCCATGGACGATGATGACCCGTCGTCGAGACCTGACGCACGGCGAACACGCCGGTCCTTCGGACGGGCGGGCGTCTTCGCCACTGCCGCCGTCGCTCTTCCCGGCACACCGTCGCCGCTCCCCCGCCCTCGCGCCCTCGCGCCCTCGCGCCCTCGCGGCGAGGCACCACCGATCCACTGCCGACCAGTGCCTAATCTGTGGGCAAAACGCCATAAAACGGGAGAGGTCGCATCGATGGAGAACCAGTTCGAGATCGACGTCAAGAAGATCCGCGCGGACGCGCGCGCCCACATGGACAAGGGCCCGGTGACCAAGACCTACGGGGCCGACCGGGACCGTCTCATCCAGGTGCTCAACGAGGTCGTGGCCACCGAGGTGGTCTGCTACCTGCGCTACTCCCAGCACGCGATCGCCGCGACGGGTATCGACCGCGCGCAGGTCGCGGCGGAGTTCACCGAGCACGCACAGGAGGAGTTGCAGCACGGCCTGCGCGCGGCCGAGCGGATCAGCCAGCTCGGCGGGCAGCCGGACTTCGACCCCGCGACGCTCAAGGAGCGCTCGCACACCGAGTACGTGACCACCGCCGAGAACGACCTCACGCGCATGCTCCAGGAGAACCTGGTGGCCGAGCGCATCGTCATCACCACCTACCAGGAGATCGTCCGGTGGATCGGTGAGAGCGACCCGACCACGCGGCGCCTGATCGAGTCGATCCTGGAGGAGGAAGAGGAGCACGCGGACGACCTCACCGATCTGCTGGGCGTGTGAGGAGCGGGCGGAGCGGGCCCGCCGTCGCCCACCGGGGCCCCGCCGCGCGCCGTCAGGGCCGAGGGGCGAGGCGTCCTTCCGGCCGTGACACCGCCGGTGTGCCGTGCCGCCGGGACCCTCAGGCCGTGGGAAATGATCGCCGGATGAAGTGCGCGAAACGGAATCCGTCGTGAGCGGTACGGAACCCGCGGCCACGGGCGGGCTGCACCCCCTGGGGCGGTTGGCGCTGATGACCGGCGTGGCCCTGGGGGTGCTCGCCCCGACCCTGCACAACTCCACGCTGGTACGGGCCGGTGCCGAACTGGGCATGGACGGCCGCGCGCAGTCGATGTCCCAGGGACTGGTGGTCGGCGCGTCCCTGGCCGGACTGTTCGTCGGGGGACGCGCCGTCGACGTGCACGGCACACGGCGCGTGCTGCCCTGGTCGCTGACCGGGGCGTGCGCGGGCGGCGTCGTGCTGGCGTCGGCGGCGGGGCCGTGGCAGTACGGGGCCGGGCTCGTGATCGAGAGCGCCTCGGTGATGGGGGTGGTGGTCGGGATGGTGGTGGCCGCACCCCTGGTGCACTGGAGCGGGCGTCTCAGCAGGGCCGTCGCCTCCGCGTTCGCCGTGCTCGCGGTGGCACTCGTCGCGGGTGCGGCCCTGGCGCTGGCCGCCGACCGGATCGGGGGCTGGCGGGCGGTGGAGGCGGTGCCGCCCCTGGTCTCGGCGGCCCTGCTCCCCACGGTGTTCCGGCTGCTGCCCATGACGTCCCCGCCGGCCCGCGTTCCTCCGCCGCTCCCCGCGTACAGGGCCGGCACGATCGCCGTCGTCCTGTTGGGCGCCCTGTTGCAGGCGGCGCCGCTGCGGGACTGGCTGGACGCCGAGGTGATCGCCCTGCTGGCCGTCGCCCTGGGCACGCTGACGATGTGCTGTCTCCCCGTGCTGCCCTCCCTGCGCGGCCGGCCGCGCCGCCGCCGGCGGCCGTCGGGCACCGGCGGGAACGGCCGCCGTGTCGCGGGCGACGCGACCGGCGCGGCCGTCGTGGCGGGAGGCGTCTGGGGGCTGGCGATGTCGGCACTGGCGACCGTTCTCCTGGTGCTGCTGACCGAAGGCGGCGGGGAGCAGGCCCAAAGCCTCGTGGCGTGGGCGGGGTTCGGTGCCGGGTTCGCCGCGGCGGGCCTGTACGGCGCCCGACGCGCCCTGGAGCCCCGCCCCTCGTCGGCCATCGGCCTCACCCTCGCCGCCGTCAGCATCGCCCTGCTCCCGGTCCTGCCGCACGACCACCACACGGCCGCGACCGTGATCGCCTCGCTTCTCGCGGTGGCCGTCGGCTTCGGCGTCGTACTCGCCCAGATCCCCTGGGCCGCCAGGTTCCTGGCCGGGCTGCCCGCCGAGGCCCGCGGGGCGGCGGCGACCGCGTACCCCGCGGCGGTCGTGCTGGGGGGTGCCGCCGTCACCGGCATCCCCTACGACTCGGTGATCTCGCAGGCGACCCGCACCGAGACCACCGACGGCCTGCTGTGGATCACCGTCACCGTTCTCGCCCTCGCCGCCGTCGTGCTGGGCCGCTCCGCGGTCGCCATCGCGGTCGCCGCCGCCGCGGCGGCGCAGTACCTCCTCGTCACCGTGCTCAGCGACGACACCTACGCGCGGCGCCCGCTCTCCCTCGCGGCGTTCGTCGTCAGCGGCGCCATCGTCGGCCTGGCCGTCTGGACCCGCGGGCGGCAGACCGAACGCCTGGCCCGCGCCCTCGCGGGCACCACCGCCCTCCAACAGGCCGTACTGCGACCGCTGCCCGCCCGCGCGGGCGACCTGGAACTCTCCGGCTTCTACCGCCCGGCCACCGCCGACTTCGGCATCGGCGGGGACTTCTACGACGTCGCCAGCACCTCCCACGGCACCCGCGTCCTGATCGGGGACGTCCGGGGCAAGGGACTCCAGGCGGTGCGGACCGTCGCCGACGTGCTGGGCTGCTTCCGCAGCCAGGCCCACGAGACCGCCGACCTCGCCGAACTCGCCGCCCGCCTCGACCGTCACATCGCACGGACGGCCGCCGGCCAGGGCGACGGTGAACTCTTCGCCACCGCCCTGCTCCTGGAGCGTCCCGACGGCAGCCAGGGACTCAACGCCCTGAACTGCGGCCACCTGCCCCCGGTCGCCATCGGCCCCGGCCGCCGCGTCGAGGAGGTGCCGCTGCCGGCCCATCTCCCCATGGGACTCGGCCTCCTCGGCACGACCGCGCCGCGCCCCACCCCCGTGCACCTGCCGCGCGGAACCGTACTGCTCCTGTACACCGACGGCCTCAGCGAGGCCCGCAACGCCTCCGGCGTCTTCTACCCGCTCACCGAACGTCTCGCCGCCCTGCCGCCGGGCTCCCTGCGCGACCTCGTGACCCGCCTGGGGGACGACCTCGGGCAGTGGTCGCACCATCTCACCGACGACGTCGCCCTCGTCGCGCTGGCCGAGGCGGAACCCCCGGGTTCCGGGGCCACGGACGCCACGCCCTGACACGGACGCGGTCACGGTCACGGTCACGGTCACGCGGACGCGGACGCGGACGGCCGAACGCTCGGGCCGGGCGCACAAGGGCGTGGCTGACGAGGCATCAACTCCCGTGCTCTGTAGCCGTTTTGACCACCACACCGGCCGTCAGGACCGGGGCGCTCCCTCCGGCCGGCGGCTCAGGGCCGCAGGGCCGCCTTCACCACCCCCTCCGCCCGCCGGTCGAACGCCCGGTACAGACGCGGGGCGTCCGCGAGGGAGCCGTGATGGGTGATCACCTTCTCCGGGCAGGCCCTGCCGTCCAGGATCAGGTCCCGCAGGAGACGGGTGTACCGACGGTCGTGGGTGCGGCCGAAACCGACCCGAACACCCTTGTCGAACAAGGTCGCCCAGGGAACGCGCAGCGATCCGTCGGCGTGCCCCTCCGGGGCCGGGTCCAGGTCCTTCGCCGCGTACACACCGGCGACACCGACCCCGCCGGCCGGGTTGACGAGCCGGGCGATGTCGCTGATGACCTGGCGCGGGTTCTCCCGCGGTTCCCCGCCCCGTGCGGAAGCGCGGTCCAGGCACTGGAAGCCCACGGCGTCGATGGCGCGGTCCACTCCGTCCGTGCCCCTCTCGCCCGGCGGCAGGCCGAGGTCCGCCCGGTGGGAACGGATCTGCTCGACCGGGTCGCCATCCGAGAAGTCGACCGGCACGGCGCCGAACTCGGCGGCCACCGCGAGGCGCCGGGGCACGTGGTCCACCACGTAGACCTGGCCCGCGCCGCGGATCAGCGCCGCGTGCGCCGCCAGCAGTCCGACAGTGCCCGCCCCGAAGACCGCGACGCTGTCGCCCGGCCCGACCCCGGCCAGCTCGGTGGCGTGCCATCCCGTCACGAACGCGTCCGCGAGCAGCACGAACGCGTCCTCGTGGCGGTCGCCCGGGGTGCCGGGCAGCGGAACGCAGTTGGCGTCGGCGAACGGGACACGCAGCAGTTCGGCCTGCGCACCGCGGAAGGGCCCCATGCCCGCGTATCCGTACGCCGCGCCGAAGGCACCCGGGCGGATGCGGCTGCACGCGGCGGTCAGCCCGCGGGCGCACTGGGGACACGTGCCGCAGTAGAGGTGGGTGGGCAGCACCACGCGGTCGCCCTCGGACACGGCCGTGACGGCGTTGCCGGCCCGTTCGACGACACCGAGCGGTTCGTGGCCGAGCACGAGTCCGGGCTCCGCCCCCGTGCGCCCGTCGTACATGTGCAGGTCGGTGCCGCACAGCGCGCTGGACGTCACCCGTACGACGACGTCCGTGGGGTGTTCGATCTCCGGGTCGGGGACGTCGTGCACGGAGACGGTGCGCGGGCCGTCGTAGACCACTGCTTTCACGGTGATGTCCTTCCAGGAGGGTGTTCCGCGTCAGGACGCCGGATCCCGCGGGCGGTGACGGTGACGATCGCGACGGCCGCGAGGACCAGGACGCACGGCACGATCGGGGCGGGGCGTGCCAGGCCACCCGTCAGCAGGCCGGCCGCTGCGGCCGCCCCGCCGGCGACGGCGGCCAGCCGCACCAGATGCGCGAGGTCGGCGCCGCTGCGGCGAGCACCTGCCGCGCGTACGGCCAATTGGGTGAGGGTTCCGGTGAAGTACGTGCCGGGCCCGGCCGTCGGCGCGCCGCTCACGGCAAGTGCCCCGGACTGCGCCCCCATCGCCGCCGCGAGCGCGGCCAGCAGCACGCAGCTCCACCAGGGGGCGGAGTCAGGACCGTGGAGAGCCCAGGTGACGCCCACCAGGCCGAGGACCACGGCCTCGGCGGCGAGTACCCGGCGCAGCCGGAGCGGCCAGTACGGGGCGGGGGCGCCGGGGGCGTCGTGCCCGCCGTCCGGCGCGGGGACGCCCCGCCCCCCGGTCCGCGCGTACAGGGCCGCCACGGCCGCGCCGCCCGCGTACGCGCCCAGTGCGATCAGCGGCCGCACCGCGTCCGCGGTCCCCGCGAACGCGAGGCCGAGCAGGACGAGGTTGCCCGTCATCACCCCGGCGAAGACGTGCCCGAGGGTCAGGAAGGTCAGCCCGTCGGCCGCGCCGGAGGCCCCGGCGAGCAGGATCAGCGCGATCCACTCCCCCCGCCTGCGACGGTCGCGGGCAACTGGCACGGTCGTCCACCACTCCCCTGTGCGCGCCGAGGCGCCGGCCGGTGTGCGAGGCCGGGCGTGTGCCGGCTCCGCCGTCCTGTTCACGAACGATCCTGCCTTCGGACGCCGCACCCGGCTCTCCGGCCGGCGTCCAACCGGAGCACCGTCTCCGACTAGTGGGGTTGCGGTGAAGAACGCGGCGCTTCGCACAACGTGCCGGACCGGCGGGCGGTCATAGCCCCCGTGACGGCAGGGGGCCGTGACGCCGGATCGACAGGTGGGGGAACCGAAGTGAAGCACTGGGGACGGGCCGCACTGGCCTTGGTGATACCGATGATGGCGCTGACGTCGACCGCCGGCACCGCGAGTGCCGCCGCCGGCGACGGCGGCTGCGACAACCCGCGCGTGCTGACCCTGCGGACGGCGGCGCAGGACAGCACCGGCACCGTCGAGGACATCAACGCGAGTGGTCTCGCCGTGGGCGTCTCCGGGCAACGGCCGGTGTACTGGACCGGGAAACGGGTGCACAAGGTGCCGGTGCCGGCCGGGTTCGACGGTGGACAGGTGGCGGCGGTCAACCGCCATGGCCTGATGGTGGGTTGGTTCACCTCGGGCGGAAGTGCGCTGAACAGCACGCCGTTCAGCTACCGGGCCGGAGCGTCCGCCGCCACGCTCCTCCCGACGGGCGGGGTGTCCGGCAAGGCCAACGACGTCAACGATCACGGACGGATCGTGGGCACGATCACAGGTGGGCAGGGTGGCGCGGTCTGGCGCAAGGGCCGCCTCGTCACCACCTTGCCGGTCGCCGACGGCCTGTCCGTCCTGGACGCCACGTCCGTCAACGACGCGGGTTCCGTCGTGGCGAACGGCAGGATCTGGAGCGACGGTCTGGAGGACTACCTCGAGGTCGTGCTCCTGTGGGAGTCGGTGGACGCTCCCCCGAAGGTCCTCGGGCCGTCCGTCGGGCCGTGGCTCCAGGCATGGGACCGGCCGGTGCTCGACGACCACGGGCGCGTCGTCGGTGCCCTGCTCAGCAGCGTGGAGAACGACGCCGTCCACTGGGATCCGCCGGAGTACGGGGACCCGGCGCAGGTGGCGAGCCTGGCGGGATTCAACGCGGGCCGTTTCACGGCGACCAGTCCGCACACGCAACTGGCCGTCGGCTACGCGCAGTTCCTGGACGGTGGGCCCCTCCCCGCCGACCAGGCAGAGGTCTGGCCCGGCACGGGCGCGGCTCTCGCCCTGCCCCGCCTGACACCGGACGGCGCGTCGCACGCCTACGCGGCCTCGGACAACGGTTCGGTCGGCGGGAACGCCGTGGACGCCGCCGGAGACGCGCGTCCGGTGGTATGGACCTGCGCGGTGAAGCAGGCGTACGCGCCGACGGCCTGACAGGCGGGGAGGCGTACGAGACGTGCGAGGCGGCCGTGGTCACGGCCGCCTCGTACGGTCCCGGTGGGAGCCTCACCCAACGGGTACGGCCGTCTCCTCCCGGTTCCGGTGCAGGGCGTCGCGCAGCCGGGCCGCCTGGGTGGCCAACCGGGAGCGGCCCGGACGGGCCGCCGTCGCGTCGAGACCCGCGGGGGGCTCGGCGACGGCCCGGGACTGCTCGGCGCACTCGGCGGCGATCTCCAGCAACTCCCCCGTGCCGCGCGGATCCGTGGCGCCGGTGAGCAGGGCGGGCAGGACTCCGGCGAGGACGGCCCACGTGGTGGCGTGCGCACCGGTCGCGGCGGCGGTGCGCAGGGCGTCGGCGAGCCGGACGGGCTTGACCGTCTCCAGTGCCAGCAGCTCGGTGAGGTCCACGCCGAGGCGTGCGGTGTCCAGCTCGCCGCGGCCCGCGAGGGTGAGGAGCGCGTCGACCGAAGGCAGCCGGTCCTCGGCGTGCCGGGCGCCGAGGCCCGTGGCGATCGCGAGGTGGAGCGCGGGTCCGGCAGGGCCCCGCGATCCGGCGGCGGCGAGTCCGGGCAGGATGTCGGTACCGCCGCGCTCGTCGTCGAGGGCGCAGGCGGTGACGCCGGGCAGCGACCAGGCGGCCAGGGTGTCGCGGTCCTCGGGCAGCAGCGCGATCAAGGTCTCGGGGGACCCTCCGTCCCAGCAGCGGCGGGTCACGCTCCGCGCCTTCCCGAGCTCGCGAAACCCGGCGGGGAACTCCGTCACGAGGACGGACCGCTCACCCGTGTCCAGAAGGTGCCGGTCGGGGGTGCCGACGTACCGGTGGTGGTCGGCCGGGGCGACATGGCGGGTGACGGTCGCGGGCCGGCCTGCCTCGCCGAGCCAGCTCGCGAGGCGCCGCCCCTCGGGCGTGCCCAGCTCGGTGGCCCGCGGCCGTACGGAGGCGTCGCGGCGCACCCGCAGCAGGGCCTGCGCGAAGTCGACGGGGCCGGGGGTGGCACCGAGACGGGCGTACTCGGCGAGACGGAGGACGAGGTCGTGCGGCTCCAGGGTGCCGTTGGTCCACGTGGGGGTGGCGAGCAGGAAGGGCAGCGGCTCGGTCGTGATGCCGCGGGCGGCCTCGGCCAGCCGGGCGTGTCGGGCGGCGAAGGCGTCGCTGTGGTGGCAGTCGCTGCGCCAGGTCAGCAGCGGGCGCGGCTCCGGACCGGACGGCCGGACGTCCAGGACGGCCGCTGCCACGCGTTCCAGGTTCGACAGTTCGTGGGTGTAGAAGTGCCGGCGTTCCGGGTCGAGCCAGAAGCGGTCCGCCAGGGCGGGGCGCAGGGCCGCGGCCAGGGCCGCGCGGTCGCGGTGGGCGTGGCGGACCAGCGCGTCGAGGGCGCGTTCGAACTCCTCGACGGACTCGGTGCGGGAGTTGACGACCGCGGCGACGAGTTCCACGGTCTCCTCGACCGTCTCCGGGGCCGGGGCGAGCCGCACGGGCGGCACGGGCGGGGGCAGCAGTTCCTCGTACGGGCCGGTGTCCTCCACGGGCGCGGCGTCGGCGCCGAGGAGTGCCACGGCACGCGCCCGGTGCACCGGGCTCAACAGGTGTGCGTGGTCGGCGAGTTCGGCGCAGAGGACGGCGTCGTCCCCGAGATGCGCGGCGGCCAGTTTCAGGGCCCGTTCCTGGATGTCGGTGTCCGTGTGGCCGAAGGCCTCGCCGATCACCGGGAGCAGTTCGGACGCAGCGGCGGGGTCGCGGGCAAGTACCTTGCCGAGCAGCACCAGTTGGGCCCGTACGAGTTTCTTCTCGGGACGGAAGAACACCGCGGCGGACATCTCCGCCAGCCGGGCGGGGGCGACGTGTCCTGCGACGGCCAGGCGGCCGAGGACCTGCTGCGCGTGACCGGCGACGGCGGACGGGGCGTCGGCGGTGAGCGCGATCCAGTCCGCGACGCGCGCCCGCTCCTCCTCGGCCGTGGGAGCCAGCGCTTCCAGTACACCCAGGTACGGCTTCAGATGGGGGGCCGTGCCGCCGCGCAGCAGACGGGCCGTGCAGGCGTCCAGGAGTACGGCGCGGTCGAGGCGCCCCTCGGCCGCGAGGTCCGCGAGCGCGGCGGCCCAACTGCGCCGTTCGTGCTTCATGTTGGCCCACACGAGGCTCGCGACCGGCTCCGGCGTCTCGAACAGTCGCGGAGCGAACGCCGCGAGGTGCGGATCGCCGCGCAACACGTCGGCGAGCTCGCCGTTCGCGGACCACGCGGCCGCCGCCCAGCCTTCGACGCAGCCGTCATCGGTCGGCACGGGACAGCCGGCCCACCGGACGAGTTCGAGGATGAGCGGGTAGTCCTCCCGCGCGGTGGAGGAGCGGGCCGCGAGTCGGTGGGCGAGGTCGCCGAGCCATTGCGGCTCGCGGTCCGCGAGCACGCCCATCAGTTCGTGCTCGGGAGTGCGCAGGCCGCGGCGCATGTCACGGCCGCCGATCCAGGAGGCAGCGGCGGCGGCACCGGTCTGGCAGGCGGCACCCGCGACGAGCAGGGCGGGGCTCACCCGCTCGCGTTCCTGCCGGCGGTCCCAGCCGAAGCCTCGCAGTTCGGCACGCAGTTCCTTCAACTCGACCAGCAGGTCGCGCCGTTGGGCCCGGTCCAGTGGCGCGAGCAGGGCGGGCAGCCGGGAGGTGAGCCCGGCGCGGACGGCGGTGAGGATGTCGGGCGTGCTGGTCATCGTGCGTCTCCGTTGGTGGCAGCGGTGGCGGCCGGGGCGGTGCGTGTCCCGGCCGGGGCGCCGGCGGCGGGCGAGGTGCCGCGCCGTGCCATGCGGGTGGCGAGGGCGTGCTTGCAGGGGCCGCGACGGCCGCGGTAGTCGGCCCACCACTGGCAGGTACAGCTGACGGCACCCCCGGACTCCCGGACCACGTAGCGGCGTTCGCCGGAGACGACGTGGGTGACGGCCGGGCCGTCGAAGGTGACGGCGTCCTCCGCCAGCAGGGCGCGGGCTGCCACCAGCCGTGGGTTGTGACGCTCGGCACGCCGGGCGTCGTAAGGGAGTTCGCGGTGGAAGTAGGCGGCCTCGGCGAGGTCGTAACCGACCTTGCCGGCGGTGCCCAGACGGGTGAGGGCGGCCCGGACCCGCTCGGTGGACAGACCCGACTGCTCGGCGAGGTCGGCGGGGATCGATGCGCGGTTCCCAGGCGAGCAGGACGGACACCAGATCGGCGTCGTCGGCCGCCGTACCGGTGGCGAGGGCCTCCAGCACGCTGCCCTCGCCGGAGAACCCGCGGTCGGCCTCCGGGGACAGGGTCAGGGTGAGCCGCAGGCCGGGCAGGGCGATCTCCCAGGCGGAGGCGGTGGGTGCGGCGCCGTCGTGCACGGGTCCGTAGACGCGCAGGGCGGTGGCCCGGCGCAGGACGCGCTGGAGGGCGGAGAGCCGCTCCGGTCCGGGCAGGCAGATCGCTCCGGGTGCAGGGCGGGTGGTGGGGCGCAGGGTCCGCCCCGCCGGAACCAGCCACAGCGGGCCGCCGGCCCGGCCTCCGGCGGCGGGGCTGCGCGGGAGGGAGCGCAGGAACCGGACGGCTTCGGCGGCGGTCAGTTCCGCGCGGAGGTCGAAGCCGGCGGTGATGGCCTGGGACTCGGCGAAGCCGCGCAGCCAGCGGTCCGGCAGCGGCACCTTCTTCTCGACCACCGGCCCGTCGAGGGTGGTCACCGCGAGTTCGTCGGGGCCCACCCGCAGATGCAGCGGATCGCCGCCGGGAAGCCGCGAAAGCGCCTCGCGCAGCGGGTTGTTGACGTCGACGTTGGTGGTGCCGTGGCCGGTGTCCGCCCCCTGGAGCCCTTCGGGCAGCACGTCGAGGCGGGCGTAGACCCCGCAGCAGCCGGAGAACGACTCGAAGCGCAACCGGTCGCCGTTCGCCGTGACCACCGGGTCGAGGGACGCCCCTCGGGTCCGCAGGAAGTACCGTGCGGCGGCCACGTCGGCTACGGCGAGCAGGCCGCGGGCGGCTGCCTGCGGCTCGCTCAGGAAGCCGGTGAAGAAGCGCGGATGCGCCTCGGCGCCGACCGGGGTCAGGCCACCCGCGGTCTCCAGTCCGAGGCTGCGTCCGGCGCCGGAGCCCGTGATTGCCGAGGCCCCCGCGTAGGCGAAGGTGTGTGCGGTTCGCGTCATGGCGCAGACGCTACGAGGGGCCACTGACAACGGCGTTCGCACGGCGCGGAGTTCGAGTCGGCGAGGCGCCGACGACGGACTTCGGCCATCGCGGGAGGGCGACCGGCCTGTTCCTCTCCGGCGACGGACGTCAACCGGGGAGGCCCTTCGGGGTCGCCGGAACGCGCGCAGGCCGCCGCCCTCCCGAGCCTCCACGACAGCCACGGCCACCGAGGCGGAGTCGGAGGCGGAGCGGCGAGGCCGGGGAGCGGTCAGGCGCCGGCCTCCTCCAGTTCCCTGCGCATGCCGAGCACTTGGAGGACGAGGCGGGCGTGGGAGAACAGCGCGAGTCCGACCAGGGCGACGGGCGTCGAGACGGCGAGGGCCGCCACGGGCTTGAGCCAGTCGCGGGGGAACGACACCGAACAGGTGGAACTGCAGTAGTAGGTGTGCGGCGGGGTGAAGAACTGCCAGACGGCGTAGACCCACAACAACACCGCGACCGTCAACAGCCCTGCTCCCCAGGCGCGTTGCCGCTCCGCGCGTTCACGGAACCGGCTTTCGACAACTGCTGGATGCATCCTGTCCCTCCCCCTCGGACCGCCCGCCGCCGCATCGCGACGGACGCACAACTCCCCACGCCGGCAACGGGCGTGGGCGGGCGTGGCCCCATGACCGACACGGCACTCTACTTGTTGGCCGCCCACTGCCGATCACGGCGCTCACCCGTCGAGGGGCGCAGGTACGAGCGGTCCGCCGCGCGTCCCGCACGTCGTGCGCGCCGCGGCCGGCCCGTCCGCACGCGGGCGCCCACGGCCGCACCGGCGGACACGGCCGCGCCGACCGGCGGGGGTGCCGCCTCGGCTACCTCGCCAGAGTCAGGATCTCGGCTCCGTCGTCGGTGATGGCGATCGTGTGCTCGGTGTGTGCGGTCCGGCAGCCCGTCGCGCTGCGGAGCGTCCACCCGTCGGTGTCGGTGACCAGTTCGGCGGTGTCCGCCATGACCCACGGCTCCAGCGCCAGCAGCAGCCCGGGGCGCAGCTTGTAACCGCGGCCCGGCCGACCGGTGTTCGGGACGTGCGGGTCCTGGTGCATCGTGGATCCGATGCCGTGTCCCCCGAACTCCGTGTTGATCCGGTATCCCGCCTCGCCGAGGACCGTGCCGATGGCGTGCGAGATGTCACCGATGCGGGCCCCCGGCCCGGCCACGGCGATTCCCGCGGCCAGCGCGCGCTCGGTCGCACTGATCAGCGCGACGCTCTCCGGCGGCCTCGTGTCGCCCACGACGAAGCTGATGGCGGCGTCGGCGGCGACACCGCCCCGGGAGACGGCGAGGTCGAGCGTCAGCAGATCGCCGTCGGCGAGCGTGTAGTCGTGCGGGCGCCCGTGGAGCACGGCGTCGTTGACGGCCGTGCAGATGTAGTGGCCGAACGGGCCGCGTCCGAAGGAGGGTTCGTAGTCGACGTAGCAGGATGTCGCGCCCGCCTCGACGATCATGTTCTTGGTCCACCGGTCGATGTCCAGAAGGTTCGTCCCGACCGCGCTGCGGCCCTTCATCGCCTGGAGGATCTCGGCGACCAGCGCGCCCGTGTCCTTCGCTCGGGTCAGCAGGGTGGGGTTCAGGATCTCGATCATGTGGCGTCCTTCTCGCGCAACCAATAACTATACCGGCCTAACTATACCGGTACTAGAATGCCGGGCATGGTCAGGTTGCCGCTCACCCCCGCAGACATCGAACGTGGACAGCGCCTCGGCGCGCTCCTGCGCCGGGCCAGAGGGGCGCGCTCGATTCTTGAGACCGCGCTCGCCGCGGAGGTCTCACCGGAGACGCTCCGGAAGATCGAGTCGGGCCGGGTCGCCACCCCCGCCTTCCCGACCATCGCGGCGATCGCCGACGTTCTGGGCCTCTCGCTCGACGCGGTATGGGCCGAGATCAGCGGGCCCGAACGCACCACAGGACCAACCAGCCCTGTTTCCAACGCACTTGAGCAATTGGCCTCGTAGCGGTCCGCGCGGGAGCGGGCAGGGCGCAGCGGGCCGCCACGAGCCGCCGAACCCCTACTCCGTGACCGCCCACGCCGCCCCGGGGGCGCGGTCGGCGCGAGCGGCCGCCGTCCGGGATTCGAGGGCGTGGACCACCGCGACCATGTCCTCGGCGCCGTGCCCCTGGGCGACCGTCTCGCCGTAGAGGGCGTGGCAGACGTCGAGGAGCGGGGACGCCAGCGCCGCCGAGCGCGCGGCCTCCGCGATCAGGCGGTTGTTCTTCAGGACGTCGGTCGCGCTGGCCTGCGCGGTGAAGTCCCGGGAGCGGAGCTTCGGCGCCTTCACCCTGGAGACGGCGCTCGCCATCGGGCCGGCGTCCAGCACCTCGTGCAGCAGGTCGTGGTCGAGTCCGTGCCGGTCGGCGAAGTGGAACGCCTCGGTCAGACCGGTGACCATGGTGATCAGGAACAGGTTCACCGCCAGTTTCATCAGCAGCGCCCCCGGGACCGCTCCGCACGCGAACGTGGCGCCGCACATCGGATCGAGCAGCGGACGCACCCCTGCCGTCACGGCCTCGTCCCCGGCCAGCATGGCCACCAACTGCCCTTGTTCCGCGGGGACTCGGGAGCCCGAGACGGGCGCCTCGACATACTCGCCCCCGGCCGCCCGGATCTCGTCGCCCAGCCCCGCCGAGAACTCGGGGGAGGTCGTGCCCATGTGGACGACGGTGCGCCCGGCGACGCGTGCACCGAAGTCCGGGCTCCCCCGTCCCAGGACCTCGTCGACCGCGGCCTCGTCGGCCAGCATGAGGAACACGGTCCCCGAGCGCGCGAAGACGTCCGCGGCGCTTTCCGCCACCACCGCCCCGGCGGCACGCAGCGGTGCGCACCGCTCCGCGGTCCGGTTGAACACGACCAGAGGCGTTCCCGCCCGGACGAGGTTGAGCGCCATGGGCTGCCCCATGACGCCCAGACCGATGAAACCGACACCGCCGGCCCCCGAGCCGCGCTCCGCACCGACGGCACCATCGCCGTCGTCGGCGCCGCCGGCAGCCATGCCCGTTTCCGCTCCCGCGCCCTTGCCCCTGCCCATGCCGCACCGACCCTCACCATCGACTATGACGGTCGTCATAGTAGCGAGCGTTATGACAGCGGTCATAGAGTGATCGGCGCGACGACACGAGGAAGGAGAGCGGCCATGGCAGAGTCCCGGCGAGGGCCCCGCGAGCGGATGGTCTTCAGCGCGGCCCAGCTGATCCGGCGCGAGGGCGTGACCTCGGCCGGCATGCGTGAGGTGGCCGCCCTCGCGGGTGCGCCGCGCGGTTCGCTCCAGCACTACTTCCCGGGCGGCAAGGAGCAGTTGGTCAACGAGGCGGTGGCCTGGGCGGGCGACTACGCGGCCCGGCGCATCACCCGTTTCGTCGACGGGATGCCCGTACCGACGCCCTCGGGCCTGTTCGCCGCGATGGCGGGCCAGTGGACCGACGAGTACCGCACGGTGGGATTCGCGGGCGGCTGCCCCGTGGCCGCGGCCACCGCGGACTGCGCCGGCACCACGCCCTCGACCCGCGAGGCGGCGAAGTCCGCGCTCGCCGCCTGGACCGCGGCGGTGTCCGGCGCCCTCACGGACATGGGCGTGCCGGAGGACCGCGCCCGCGGACTCGCCACCCTCATGGTCAGCGCCCTGGAGGGGGCGATCCTGACCGCCCGCGCCGAACTCGACGTCCGCGCACTGGAGTCCGTCGTCCGGGAACTCGGCCCCCTCCTCGATTCCGCGGTCACCCACTGAACCGCGGTACGGCGGCACTGCCGCAGCCCGCGCCGCCCGCCCCCACGGTGACACCGCCGACCGCCAACGACCCCCGACCGGTGGCGACTCCCGACCGGTGGCGGCGGCCGGCCGGCGGCCCCGCCCCGCGTCGGCCGACCGGTCGCTCAGGCCAACGCCCGCGACGCCGCCAGGAACGTGGCCACCAGGTCCCTGGCCCAGTCGCTGGACGCCGGCTCGGCACTGAAGATCGCGCGGTAGTACAGCGGGCCCAGCAGGAAGTCGACGGCGCTCTCGACCTCGGGGGCCGGGCCGCCCCGGGAGCGTTCGCGGTCGACGATGGCGCTGAGCTGCTCGTGACGGTCGCCGATGCAGGCGCAGCCGCCCTCCGGGCCGGAGCCGATCGTGGCGCGCATGAGGGCGAGGGTGTCGGGGTCGGCCAGGTCGGTGGCGACGTCCGCGAGCCACCGCTCCAGGTCGCCGGTCAGCGTGCCCGTGTCGGGGACGACGACGTCGCCGCTGAACCTGCTGGTCGCGACGTCGTTCAGGAGCTGGGCGACCGACCCCCAGCGGCGGTACACGGTGGTGGCGTGCACTCCCGCGCGGGCGGCGACGGAGGGGATCGTCAGCGCCTCCGCGGGTTCCTCGGCGAGGAGTTCCGCGACGGCGTGATGCACGGCCGCCCGCACCTTCGCGGAGCGGCCACCGGGACGTACCTGAGCTGAAGCGTCAACCATGGGGAAATTATCGCACCGATCGCTGCGTTAGTGGTAGCGTCCTTAACGCATCGATTACTGCGTTTGGAGAGATCGTGTCCGCCTCCGCCCTGCCCAGAAACGCCCGGCCCGAAAGCGTGCGACCTCAGAACGGCCCGTCCGCGAACCGGACCTCGCCCCCTTCTCCGCCCTCCGACGTCCCCTCGTCCGGGGGTGGACGACGACGCGAGATGAGCCGCTCGACGGCCTTCGCCGCCCTCGCGGTCGTCTTCGTGCTCTTCATGGCGGCGTCGAGCGCCCCCTCGCCCCTCTACGTCGTCTACCAGCAGCAGTGGCACTTCTCCGCGACCACCCTCACCACGGTGTTCGCCGTCTACGTGCTCGGAATGCTCGCGGCCCTGCTGGTCATCGGCGCCCTGTCCGACCACCTCGGCCGCCGCCCCGTGCTGCTGTCCGCGATAGCCCTCGAAGCGGCGTCGATGGTGCTGTTCCTCGCCGCCGGGAACGTCCCGCTGCTGCTGACCGCGCGGTTGGTCCAGGGCGTCGCCACCGGCGCCGCGATGACCGCCCTCGGCGCGGCCCTCGCCGACCTGAACCCCGCCCACGCACCGCACCGCGCCGGCGTCGTCACGGGCGCCGCGCCCACGTTCGGACTGGGTCTGGGCGCGCTGGGCTGCGGCTTCCTCGTCCAGTACGGGCCGCACCCGACCCGGCTCGTGTACGTGCTGCTGCTCGCCGTGCTGATCGTGGCGGGGGCCGTGCTCCTGGCGCTGCCCGAGACGTCGCTGCGGCGGCCCGGCGCCGTCCGCTCGCTCCAGCCCCGCCTCCGGATCGCGCCGCACCTGCGGGCGGACCTGCTGCGGCTGGTTCCGATCCTCGTCGCGAGCTGGGCGCTCGGCGGCCTCTACCTCTCGCTCGGACCGTCCGTCGCCGTCGGCCTGTTCGGCCTGTCCAGTCACGTCGTCGGCGGCCTGGTGGTCACCCTGCTGACCGCTCCGGCCTCCCTGACCGCGCTCGCCCTGCGCGGCTGGCCGGTCCCGCGCACCCTCACGCTCGGTGCGAGCCTGCTGCTCGCCGGCACCGTCGTCGCCCTGATCGGCGTCGAGGAGGACTCCCTGCTCACGGCGGCTCTCGGAACCGTCGTCGCGGGGGTGGGCTTCGGCTCCTCCGCCCTCGCCAGCTTCGGCACCCTGGCCCGGATAGCCGCACCGTCCGAACGCGGCGAGCTGTTCTCCGTCGCCTTCGTGATCTCCTACGTCTCCTTCAGCGTGCCCGCCGTCATCGCCGGGATCGCCGCCACCCACGCGGGCCTGCACGAGACGTCCGTCGTCTACGCCGCGGCGGTCGCCGTCCTCGCCGCGCTCGCCCTGATCGCCCAGTGGCTGCACTCGCGCCGCACGTCCGTCCCGGAGAACCGCGCGAAGACCTGCCCGCAGGCGTAGCCGGTGCCGGGGGTCGGCGCGGGCGACGCGACCGGGCCGCGAGTCCGCCCGCGAACCGCGGGCCACCACGACCGTCGCCGCCACCCGGGAATCGGGAGGGCTCCCGCGCAAGCGTCGCGCGGGAGTCCTTTCCCGTGCCGTCAGCCCTGACGGCCGGGCCCCGTCAACTCCCCTGCCAGGCGCGGCGGACGGGCATGATCGTCTTCACCGGCTCGCCGCCCAGGAAGTCGAGGATCGTGCGGTTGACGACGGCCGGCTTCTCCAGCGGAAGGGTGTGCGAGGTGCCCGGGACGATGGCCAGTTCGGAGTCGGGGAGCGCCCGGTAGAGGTCGATCGTGTGCTCCAGCGACATCAGGTCGTCGTCGGATGCCATGACCAGGGTCGGCGCGGTGATCCGGCCCAGGTCCTCGCGGGCGATGTCGGGCTGGGTGCCGAACATGTGGAGCACCTTGTCGACGACCACGGGCCAGTGCTCCGGCCCGTCGGGCGACACCGCCTCGTAGATCTCCTGGAGGAAGTCGAGCTCGGAGTCGTCGGACGACGCCGACTCGTCGGCATCGTCAGGCTTGGCCTCGACGTCGGGCAGGGGGCGGTAGTTGACGCCGATCGCGACGACCTTCCGTACGAGGTCGGGCCGGGCCATCGCGACGAGCAGCGCCACGATGCCACCGTCGCTCCAGCCGACGAGGTGCGCGGGGCCCCGGACGACCGACTCCAGGAAGTCGACGGTGTCGTTCGCCATGTCCTGGTAGTTCAGCGGACCGGCGACGTCGGGCGTCCGGCCGTGCGCCCGGCGTTCCGGAAGGAACAGGCGGTACTTCGCCGCGAAGTCGGGCCGCTGCCCGTCCCACGTCTCGTTGGTGCAGAACCCGCCGTGCAGGAGGACCAGCGTCTCCGCCGCGTCGTCGGGGCCGTCGGTGTCGTACCACGTTCTGACGCCCGGCAGTTCCACGTACTCGCCCACTGGTCGCACCTTTCGTCGCTGTTCAAGGGGGTCGTCGCCAGATTAGGCGGAGCCCGCCGCCGCAGGACGCAGGGTGGGACGCGTCCTCCGGCGGCTGCCGTACCGGTGCACCGTGCCGGCGGTCAGGCGCTTCCCGGTCGGAGGGTCCGCGTCGCCCCTCCCGTGAACGCGGTGACGAGCAGGGCCAGTGCCGCCGTGTACGTCACCATGACCAGCGCGCCGCGACCGAGGAAGTCGTGGTCCGCAGCGCCCAGCCCGACGAGGAGGTCGGAGGCGACGAACACCACGCCGCCCCACGCGGCTCCGCTCCCCCGCACCCGTGCCGTCAGCGCCATCGTGAGCAGCGCCAGGGCGTACACGGCCGCCGCGACACCCAGCGCCGGGCCGAGTGCCGGGACCAGCGCGGCCACGGCTGCCGCCCACACGACGAGGTGAACGGCGCACAGCGGTCGGCGAGTTCGCAGATACCGCAGTGCGCCCGCCGCCAAGAACGCTGCCGTCCAGCACAGTTGGGCGCCCAGGAAGAAGGCGAGTCCGCAGGCGAACGCCGCGTCACCGGGCAGCAGCAGCGCCACGTCACCCGCGGTCGCGAGGACGAGGCCGGCCAGCACGGGCCGGTGGCGGGTGCCGGTCCGCCGCCACAGGTGCACGGCGAGCACCGGCGCCAGCAGCGGTTTGGTCAGCCACTCCAGGGCCGGCCACCCCGCCGTCACGGCGACGACGTCGAGGACGGCCAGCAGGACGAACGCAACGAGCAGCGGCCGGCGTCTCACCTGTCCGCCGCGGGCGACCAGCCGGGCGGGCCGAAGACGTAGCCGACACGGTCGCGCCAGCGCCGCGCCGCGCGCACGTCCCGCCAGGCCGCCGCGTACTCGTGGAAGGCGACCCGCAGCGGGTTGTAGGTCGCGATGTTCTTCGTCAGCCCGTACACCACCCGCTCCCCCTCGGGTTCGAACGTGCCGAAGAGGCGGTCCCAGACGATGAGGATGCCGGCGTAATTGCGGTCCAGGTACACGTTGTTGGAGCCGTGGTGGACGCGGTGGTGGGAGGGCGTGTTGAAGACCCACTCCACCGGCCGCCACAGCTTGTCCACCCGCTCGGTGTGCAGGAAGAACTGGTAGATCAGGCTGAACGACTGCTGGAGCAGGATCATCCACGGCGGGATGCCGAGCAGGGCGAGCGGCAGCCAGAACGGCAGCGTCGTCATGGGCGTCCAGCTCTGCCGCAGCGCGGTGGAGAGGTTGAAGCGGACGCTGGAGTGGTGGACCACGTGGCTCGCCCACAGCACCCGTACCCGGTGGTGGGAACGGTGGAAGACGTAGTAGGCGAGGTCGTCCGCGAAGAACAGCGCCACCCACGTCCATCCCGACGAGGGGGACAGATGCCACGGCGCCACGGTGAACAGCGCCGCGTACAGGACGACCGTCACCGCCTTCCAGGGCAGACCCACGACCTGGCTTCCGGCGCCCATGGACATGCTGGTGACGGTGTCGCGGATCTCGTAGCCGCGCTCCTCGTCGTCCGGGAGGAACCGGTACGACAGCGCCTCGACGACGACCAGGAGCACGAACGCGGGTATCGCGTAGATCACTGCGGGGATCACTTCAGCGCACCGCCTTCCGGGGCGTCGCGGGCACGCTGCGGGACAGCAGGTCGCGGGCCAGCCGCTCGGCGGCGCCGTCGTCACGCGCCGTGATGTGTGCCGCGAGCCTCACATGGGCCTCCACGTCGAGGAGTTCGGCCGCCCGCAGATCGTCGGGCACGTCGGCGACGGGCAGGGCGCCGCCGACCAGGCTGTTGAACGCGAGCAGGTAGGCGAGGTTCCCCGAGCCCTCCACGATCAGCCGCCACCAGGCGATGTCGGCGGTGTGCAGTTCGTCGAGATCGGGCCCGCTCACGGCGAACCGGTCGGCGGCCTCGGCGATCGCCAGGGCCTCCCGGTCGGAGCAGCGGACCGCGCACAGCCGCGCCGCGTCGGCGCCTATGCAGGCCCGCATCTCCAGCGCGTCGCGGGAGAGGTCCCCCGTCGAGGGCCCGTGGCCGGCCGCGGCGATGCCGACCGCCAGTTCCAGACCGGCTGTTCGCCGCCAGTCGAGCACGGCGGTCCGGCCGCCGTGGGTGACCTCCACGAGCCGCGCCTGTTGGAGCCGTTTGACGGCCTCGCGGACGGCGTGCCGGTTCACCTGGAACTCGGCGGCCAGGTCCCGTTCGGCGGTGAGCGGTGAGCCGGGCGGGAGTTCACCGCCGAGAATCCTGTCGCGCAGCACGGCGAAGAGCTGGTCGGAGACCGCTTCCCGCCGGATGGGTTGCTGAGTCATGGCGATCAGGGTGGACCGCCTCACGGCGACTGGTCAACTGGTTGGACCAGATTCGGTGCGGGCGAACACCGAAGAGACGGAAGGGACGTTGAGACCGAGGGGTCCCAACGGGGCTCTGCAACACTCCGTTTGGCGCCCTGCGGGAGCAATAACCTCTGTCGCACCGGCGGGTTCACGTGCGCCCCGGCCGAACGGGTCGGCCGGGGCACGCGCACGTGAATCCCCTGGTGCATGGCGGACGTCGAGAGATCAGGCGACCGGTCCGAGGCCCGCTTCCGCGACCCGCTCCGCAACCTTCCGCGTCTCCGCCTCCGTCAACGGCAGCAGCGGCGCCGCCGTCCGCGCGTGCCGGATCACACCGCGCGCCACGAGGCCGGCCTTGAAGGCGCCGAGCGCCGCGGAGATCGGACCCACCCGTCGGCCGTCCGCCACCGAGACGATGGCGGCGAACAGGTCGGCCAGGCGCCGCTGTTCGGCCCGTGCGGCAATGAAGTCCCCGGCGCGCGCCGCCTCGTAGAGCCGTACGTAACCGTGCGGGTCGACGTTGCCCAGGCCCGGCACGATGCCGTCGGCGCCGCGCATCATCGCCAGGTCCGCCAGCGTCTCGGAGCCGGTGAGGCAGGCGGCGCCGCTGCCCGCCGCGCCGTCCACCACGCGCTGGAACCCCTCCAGGTCGCCGGACGAGTCCTTGACGGCGACGATCACCTTCTCCTGGGCGAGGGCGGAAAGCAGTCCGGAGGGCAGCTTGCGCCCGACGTTGGACGGGATGTCGTACGCGACCAGCGGCAGGTCGAGCGCGGCGTGCAGCACCTCGTAGTGGGCGCGCATCTCCGCCTCGCCGACGCCGACGTAGAACGGCGCGGTGACCACCGCGGCGGCGGCGCCGAGGGCCTGGGCACGGCGGGCGTGCTCCAGCACCCGCTGCGTGCCGGTGTCGATGACGCCGGCCAGCACCGGTACCTGTCCGGCCGCGGTGGCGACGACGGTGCGCAGCGCGGTGTCCCGTGCGGCGTCGGTGAGTTGGGAGATCTCGCCGGTGGAACCGCCGACGAACAGGCCGTGCACTCCGGCGTCGAGCTGGAAGGCGGTGAGGCGTTCCAGCGAGGCGGTGTCCACCTCCCCGTTCTCGGTGAGCGGGGTGCACAGGGGCGGAACTACTCCGTGGAACATCAGACCTTCTCAGTTGTGGGTGGGACGAGCGGTGTTGCGGGTTCGGGGTGGCGGCGGTCGGCGGCCGCCTGGATCCGGTTGGGCACGTCGAAGCCGACCAGCAGCACGACGACCGCGGTCAGGGCGAGGCCGAGTACCGCGATGGACGTGCCCAGGCTCAGCGGCTCGGCGAGTTTGGCCCCGAGCACCGGGGCCGCCGCGCCGCCCAGCGCGCCGACGTTGTAGCTGAAGCCGAGACCGGCGGCCCGCAGGCGTACCGGGTAGTGCTCGGACACGTATTTCGGCAGGATGCCGGAGGCTCCCTGGCTGGTCGCGAGCAGCAGGAACATCAGGATCCACAGCGCGACCGGGTGTCCGCCGCCGAGCGCGAAGACCGGGTAGACGAACGCCAGGGACACGATCAGCATGCCCACGTAGGCCTGCCGGGTGCCGAACCGGTCGCCCAGATAACCGGTGACGACCGAGCCGACCGCGTAGCCGAGTCCCCCGTACAGCAGGACGTTGGAGACCTGGGCCGGGTCGTAGTGCAGCTCGGTCTTCAGGTAGGTGGGCAGCAGCGACTGGAGGGGCCAGGAGTAGAGGAACGCGCTGAAGACGGTGACCATGAGGGCGACCACCACCGGCCACAGCCTCCCGGCGAACTGCACCGACAACGCGACGAAGCAGGCGACGAGGACCGCGACCAGGAGCAGGGTGACGGCGAGCGACTGTCCGCGCAGCACCACCAGCAGCGAGAGGGCGGCCACCACGCACACCGGCAGGTTCCACGTCTTGCGCCGCCCGCCGAAGAGCAGCTGGGTGGCGTTGGCCGGCCGTGCGCCGCTGTCGTGTTCCCGCTGCCATTCGTCGGCCTCCGGCAGCCGCCTGCGCAGGTAGACGGCGAGCACGACCGGGATGATGCCGAGCCAGAAGAGCACCCGCCAACTGCTGTGCGGAACCACCCAGCGGTACACCTCCGCGGCGACCACGCTGCCCACCGGGTACCCGGACAGCAGCATGCCGCTGGCGGTGTTGCGCATCCGCTGCGGCCAGCTCTCGATGACGTAGGTGGCGCTGGCGCTGTACTCGCCGGCCATCCCGAGGCCGACCACCATGCGGAACGCGAACAGGGACCAGTAGTCCCAGGAGAAGCCGCACAGCACCGAGCCCACCGCGTACAGCGCGATGCTCAGCACCATGGCGGGCCGGCGGCCCAGGCGGTCCCCCAGCGCGCCGATGGCGAGGCCGCCGAACCAGCGCGAGACGAACGCCGCGGAGACGAGGGTCGCGGCCGTCAGCGAGGAGAGGTGGAAGTCCGCGGCGATCTCGGTCAGGACGAGGGTGATCAGGACGAAGTCGAAGCCGTCCATGGCGTAGCCGAGCCACGCGGCGGAGAACGCCTTCCAGTTCTGTCCGGACAGTTCGGCGCGCCAGCGGAGCGGCGGCGCCTGCGAGGGGGTGCTCATACGGGCTCGCATCCTTGGGAGCAGGTGTGGTGGGAGCAGGTGTGCCGGGTGCGGTCGGGGTGACGATCGATTGCAGCAGGTAGGACTAGATGTAGGACGTAGGATGTCCAACGTCCTACACGAGCCGGTACAGTAGGCGTCATGCCAGCTCAGCGCAAGCCCCCCGTGTCCGTGGTCCCGGAGTCGGGCGCGGTCCGGCGGCCCACCGTGCAGGACCGGATCATCGACCTGATCGTCGAACTGGACCTCGGCCCCGGCGACGCGCTGCCGGCCGAGCCGGAACTCATGCGCACCCTCGGCGTCAGCCGGAACTCGGTGCGGGAGGCGCTCAAGAGCCTTCAGGCGTTCGGCATCGTGGACGTGCGGCACGGCTACGGCACGTACGTCGGCACCGGGCAGCTGCGCGCGATGGCACCCGGCCTGCTCTTCCACACCCGGCTCGCGGTCCGGCGCCAGAACCCTCGGGTGCTGCGCGACATCGTCGAGGTGCGGGCGCTGCTGGAGAGCGGGCTCATCCGGCAGTCCGCCCTGGCCCTGACCCCCGCCGACATCGACCTGCTCCAGGCCGAGCTCGACGCGCTGGCCGCCGACGGGGACGCGGGCCGCGCCGGACACGACCGGCGCTTCCACGAGCTGCTCTACGAACCCCTCGGCAACGCCCTCGTGCTCCAGCTCATCGCCCTCTTCTGGGACGTGTACCGGCAGTTGGAGGGCGAGGTGGGCAAGCCGCGCACCGATCACGAACACGTGGTCCGTCAACACGGCCAGGTACTGGCGGCCCTGCGCGCGAAGGACCCCGACCGCGCGGCCGCGTCCATCGCCGAGCACTTCGCGGACGTGACCGCCCGCATCGACCGCTGGGGCGCGCAGATGCGGGACACGGCGACAGGCACGGGCTGAGCCGGGCGGGCCGGGGCGGCGGGGCCGCGCCACCGTGCAGGGCGGCCCCGCCGCGAGCGGTCCCGAGCGCCGGGGAGGTGAGCGGCGCGCGTTCGGCCGGCGCGCGCGTTCGGCCGGCGCGGCAAAGCTTCACCGCCGGCTCCTCGACGCCCCCGGGCCGTCATCTCCCGTCCCCCGCACACCGGTTGGGGCATTCCGCGGCTCCGGCTCCCCGGCCCGCGGCGACGGCCGGGCCGGGGGAACCGCGGGCCGTACGCCCCGCCGGCGTTCGACCGACTACGCGGCGCCGGCCTCCGAGAGCACGTCGAACTCCTCGTCCGTGAGCTCGATCAGCGCGCCCGCCAGGTTGTCCTCCAGGTGCGCGACGCTCGACGTTCCGGGGATCGGGAGCATGACCGGCGAACGCTTCAGGAGCCACGCGAGGGCAAGCTGCGCGGGGCTGGCGTCGTGCTGCTTCGCCAGCTCGGACAGCGGGCTGCCCCCGCCCGAGAGCTTGCCGGTGGCCAGCGGGAACCACGGGATGAACCCGATGCCCTGTTCCGTCGACCAGTCGAGCAGTTCCTCGGCGGAGCGGTCCGTGAGGTTGTAGAGGTTCTGGACGGAGACGATCGGCGCGATCTCCCGGGCGGCCTCGGCCTGCGCGACGGTGACCTCGCTGAGGCCGATGTGCCGGATCTTCCCCTCGTCCTGGAGCTTCTTCAGCTCACCGACCTGGTCCTCCATCGGGGTGTCGGGGTCGATGCGGTGGAGCTGGAAGAGGTCGATCCGGTCGACCCCGAGCCGGCGAAGGCTCAGTTCGGCCTGCTGGCGGAGGTAGGCGGGGCGTCCCACCGGCGTCCACTTGTCGGGGCCCTGGCGCGTGAGCCCGGCCTTCGTGGCGATGACGACGTCGTCGCCGTAGGGATGCAGTGCCTCGCGCAGCAGGGGCTCGGCGACGTCGGGCCCGTAGCTGTCGGCGGTGTCGAAGAAGTTCACGCCGAGCTCGACGGCACGCCGGAGCACCCGCACCGCCTCGCCACGGTCCTTCGGCTCGCCCCAGATGCCGGGGCCGGGCAGCTGCATGGTGCCGTAGCCGAGCCGGTTGATCTCGAGGTCGCCGCCGAGACGGAAGGTCCCGGACGCCGCGGCGGGGCGGCCGGTCTGCGGTGAAGCGGTCATGTGATGGTGCGCCCTTCGGGTTCTGGGTGTTCGGATCGGGGGTCGGATTCCCGCGATCCCCTGGGCGACGGGCCGGTGTCCCGGCGGACATCGCCCGTACGCCCCCAGGATGCAGGGTTGACCCGGACGCCAAGGTCAAAACCCCTGGGCCTTCCCCGGCCTCGCACCGGGCCGCGGCGACCGAGGCGGGACCGGCGGCTCCCGGCCGCCGACGCGGCCCGTGGTGCTCGCGGCCGGCCGGTGAGCTGCCGGGCCGCCGGGAACCGCGGCCGGTATGCCCTTGGGAAAATTCGGTTCATCAGTCCGCAAGGGAAGCGTCAGCCTGCACGCTTTCGGAGCGGGAGCGCAAAAGTGGCGCTGAGCTTGGCGTTCTTAGTCCCGCATAGCCGCGCGTTGTCGACGACAGGGAGACCCAGTCAAGCATTCTGGATCTCCCCGGTTGGCCCCCACATCTCGCTTACTCCCCATCCACTCCCCAAAAATGGACCCTTCGGCACCCCTCTGTCAGGTGCGGCGGCGCAGTTCACCGGGGGCGTAGGTCAGTCCTTCGCGCTGCGCCGCCGTTGCCCGAGTCGCCTCCATTGCGAGCACGCAGTCTCGGCAGGCACGGACGTCCTGGATGCCGCCGGCGGCTGGGCGAATCGTTTCGACGTGCGTTGTTGGCACTTCGCCGTCGCCAGGGTGACGGAAGCAGACGCCCGGCTCCCACTCGTAGAGGTCGAGGATCTGCTGCTGGTCCATGCCGTCTCCTGGCTGGCGCGTTCAGGGCGTGTGGGGGGTGGTGTGCTGATCCCCGCCCTGTACAACTGGATGCACTTGGTGAGGGTTGTTCACCCTTTCGAGTGAACAGACGTTCGAGTCCCGGACATTACCTCTAGCCCTGCGGCATATGCCATGACTTCCGCAGGGCTTGGTGATCGAAGTCGCGGGTACCGGCTTGGCGTGAAGATCAAAAAGAGCCCTCTGGGGGAGGGCTGACTTATGATCACGCAGGTCAGAACGTTTGTCGAGTGCCTCACGACCTGCCCGACGACGACTGGCTCCCAGAAGAGCGCCGCCGCGTCGGAGCCTCAATCCGCGAGGCTCGCTTAGACCGCAACCTCACACAGGAGCAGGTCTACCTAGCCGTCCCCACAACTCGCAGCAACTACCAGAAGATCGAAGCCGGGGCCGTGAACCCCTCCCTGGACATGCTGCTCCGCGTCGCGCGAGTGATCGGTATGCCCATCTGGCGCCTCCTTGGCCACGGGCGTTGACGGTGGGTCAACAGTCAAGCGCAGAGTCTGTCGCTATGTAACCGTGCAGCATGCATATAGGTGAGCGAGTTCCGTGCGCGGGGTGTGAATCTCTTACCCGACGTGCAGCTGTGGCCCAAGATCGTGCGCACGCCGAAGCCCACCGCCCGCTACTTCCGGCGGTGGCAGGAGCAGGAGCACGTCGCCAGCATCAGCCGCGGCCCGGCCCCGCCGGCCCTCGCAAGGGGGACATTGCCGGAGCAGTAGCCGTGTTCGCCGAGCTTGCACTCAGCGGCCATCCCGTCCTCACGATCTACGGGTGGGCGGCCGGCGTTCACAGTGCACCGCTCAGTCCGGCGGGCGACTGCGCCGGGCAGATGTACAGCCCGGAGACGGCACGGCCGTCGGCGGTCAGCAGGTCTCCGATACGGACAGGGTCGTGATCGGTGCTGCCGCATAGGCATGGGGGTGGCGGTTCCGTAGGCTCGTCCACGTCGACGCGCTCCGTTCGTCGGCCATGCCCCCGGGCCGTTCGCGCGGTCGCGGGGGTCCTGCAATTGCAGGCTACTCCTGCGGGATAGGTGGTATAGGTCGGATAGGTCGTCTGGACTCGCGTGTCCGGGTAGGCCCACCTACGGTTTGGATCATGAAGTGGGAGCCGAATGTGCCGAGGTGGCGGCAGGTGTACGCCGTGCTGTCCGAGCGAATCCTCGACGGCACCTACGAGCCCGGCGGCCGGCTCCCCTCCGGCACGGCCATCTGCGACGAGTTCGGGATCAGCCCCGTCACAGCGAAGCGCGTGTTGACGGAGCTTCGGAAGGCGGGCCTGGCGGAGATGCAGCCAGGCATCGGCACCTTCGTCACGGAACTCCCGCAGCCGCCGGCGGAGGGCTGACCTCTGTCAGACCTGGCCCGTAGAATTCGGGTCATGCCTCCCAGTTCGTCGCCTTCGGCGCGGCCGTCTGCCGTGCTGAATGCGCTGATCCGTGCCCTGTGGCCGCATCCGTCGATGCGGCTGACGAGCGAGCAACGGACCGAGTATGCGCTTCTGGTGACGGAGTGGACGGTCGCTGTGGCGGCCGAACGTGGGGAGATCACCAAGGCTGCGTAAGCGGCTACTCGGCCGGGTCCTGCTCTTGGTGTCGGACCGCCCTCTTGACGGCCATCTCCAGCTTGTAGCGGTCTTCGCCCGCCGAGGCTGCGTGCTTCGAGATCGTCCCGAGTGCGGCTGTCGCCGCGTCTCGCCAGGCCACCCACTGTGCCTGGTACGCCTCACCATCCAGGCCGGCCAACTTTGCCCGCTCGGTCTCGGCGGTGTATTCCAGGTCGATCAGCTCATCAGGGATGTCCACGACGGATGATCTTACGGGCGGACGTGACGGCGCCCCCGACCCGACAGGCAGGGGGGCGCAGCGGGCGGGGTGGCTACGGGCGCCACTCGTCGCGGTAGCCGGGACGGTCCGCGTAGGGCAGAGCTAGCAGGCGCAGCACCCCGAGTAACGCGTCACGCTGCTGAATGACGCTCCCCAGCTCGGTATCCGTCATGAAGAGATCCATGCCCTTCGCTTTAAGGTGATCACGGAGGGCGTCCAGCTCGCGTACCGAGTCGACGGACTTGACGTATCTCGCGAGCACGGCCCGCTTGGCGGCGATCTCCCGCAGCACCCGCGCCGGATCATGCGCAGCGATGTGCGCGGAGTCACCCGGCTCCAGCGGGCCGACAGTCCGGTGGTGGTAGCCGGGTGGCGTCACAAACTCCCGACTCCACACCCACGGACCAGGCGTCGCCGCCCGCGCGATCCGCTCGTCCTCGTCGATCTGCGCGCTGAGCCACGCCACCAGATCATCCACCGTCGCCCTCCAACGTTGCGGCCCCGTCCGGGGTTCCACTCTCGGACGGGGCCTCAGCAACAGCGCACCCGACTCAGCTAGTTGTCCTGCAATCGGATCCGCCCAGGATACGAGGTACCGCTGACAGTCCGGCGGCACGAGGATGCCCCTCGTCGACGGGGGAGACAACGAGGGGCATTCTCAGTCTGACACCCGGTCACCCGCATCGTCGGGCCACACCGCAATCTCGTCGCCCGTGGCCGTGTCGACGAGCAGGATGCGGGCGCCCTTCTGGTCGCTGTGCCGGCCGACCCAGCGGGCGAACTTGCCGCGGGCCGTGGCCTCGCTCCCCCACCAGCCGTGCTGTACCTCGCGGCCGTCAACGATCAGGGTGAGGTGGTAGCGGTCTGGGGTCACCGGCCGATCCTCCCTGGTGGCAGCCCCGGCAACACCACGACGTCCGCCCCTTGTTGACACCTTCATAGTTCCGTCACAACTTGGTCACCTTCCACGCACCAGGAGGTCCAACCGGGCCGCCCCGCCGATAGGTTCACGGTCCACGTACAACACAGGGGGACACATGAGCCAGTACCAGCCGCAACCGCCACAGCCCTTCGGGCCGCCCGTACCCCCGCCCGCCCCCACCGGAGGCCACCCGAAGTGGGCGCGCAAGCGGATCGTCCTCCCCATCGGGGCCCTGCTCTTCTTCGTCGGCATCGGTATCGGCACCTCCGGCAACAGCAGCGACGACGGCAAGAACACGAGCGCCAAGCCAGCCGCCACCATCACCGTCACCGCCACCCCCAAGGCGAAGACCGACCAGGCCGCCGCGGAACCCGCGCCGACCGTCACCGTCACCAAGACGAAGACCGTCAAGCCCAAAGCCACCAAGGCTGCCGAAGAAGCCGAAGCACCCGCCGGCAAAGCCGTGTTCAAGGTGTGGGGCTCAGCCCCGGCCGGCGTCGACATCACCTACGGCAGCGACGGCACCAACCTCCAAGGCTCCGGCCTCCCCATGGAGAAGACTCTGTCCGTCAAGGACGACGCCATGTACTACCAGGTCACCGCCCAGCTCCAGGGCGGCGGGACCGTCCACTGCTCTGTCACCATCGACGGGAAGACGAAGAGCGGGCAGGCGTCCGGCGGGTACAACATCTGCTCCGCCCAGCTCAACTCGGACTTCAGCGGCGGATTCAGCTAGAGGGGCCGCGAGCCCGCACCGGTCACGGGGCGGGCTCGAACTCCACCTGCTGCTCACCGCACTCGCCGGCCAGCCCGGCAAGGGCCACGCGCTCCTGATCATCAACGGTGAGGTTCCACCGCAGTTTGGTGGCGACCCAGTCCGCGGCGTAGGTGCAACGGGCGTCGGCCAGAGGCGGCAGCCACTCCGACGGGTCCTTGTCAGCTTTGCTGCGGTTGGTGCGGGCTGTCACGGCGACGAGGCTGCGGTCCGCGTCGAGATCGTTGGCGTAGGCCTCACGGCGGGCCGCGGTCCAGGCGGAGGCGCCGGAGTCCCACGCTTCAGCGAGGGGAACCATGTGGTCGATGTCGAGGCCGGCCGGTGCGGTGACGGTCTGCCCGTCGTAGTAGGAGTACCACTCCCCCGCTGTCACCTTGCAGCCCGGCTCGACGGTGGGTGCGGTGCGGGACTCGGCGATCAGTACCTCCGCCCTGGTGGAGCAGCCGTCGCGGTCGGCGTCGACCCAGTGCTTGAAGCTGGTGCGCTGGTAGCCGTCTCGGGACTCGGCAGCCGCCGGAAGGAGGTTGACGGCATCGCCCATCGACAGGGGGGCCAAGCGTGCTGGCGACTGGGCGGCGGCCGGGCCAGCGAGAGGGAGCACGAGGAAGGCGGCGGCCGTGACGGCGCGCAAAGCAAGCTTGATCATGGGTCGTTGATACCGGCACCGCACCCGCCTGCCGGACAGAAGCGTCCGAGCGTCACCCGGGCGCACCCACTCCTCATACCGTCGGGCAGGCCGTTGCCAGTGCCACCAGCGAAGATGACTCCATGGCAACCACGATGATCAGCTACGGCCTCACCTGGACCGACCCCGACGGCGCACCCCGGGCATCCGCCGTCAGCTACGACAAGCCCAGCGGCGAAGAACGCAAGCAGGAACTGGAGAAGGCCGGCGCGACCGACGTCGAGTTGGTGTCCGTCAGCCCCGGCGAACTCCCGAATCCGCGCACGTGACGTCCGGGAGCACCCCTAAGGTTCGCTCATGAACTGGGGAGATGCACCAGGGTGGGCCGCCCTTGTCGTGGCACTGATTGCCGTAGAGATCAGTCGTCGCGCCCGGAAGGACGGTCAGCGGAGCGCCGACGCGGCTGATCGTTCCGCTACAGCGGCCGAGCAGACCCTGGCCGATCAGCGCCAGGAAGCTCAGGAGCGCCGGGATGCCGCCCTTGAGGCTGCCCGACCGAGAGCCGAGCTGCGTCTTGAACCGCTCAGCCAAGAGGCATACCGGCTGCGCAACTACGGGACTGCGACAGCGTCCGGCATCATCAACGCTGAGCCGAACAGTGCGGTGCAGAGGTGGCCTGACGGTCTGACGCTCAAGCCCGGCGAGGCGCACACCTTCGTGATCGCCGGGGACTACGAGGTTGTCGCGCCGTCCCAGCTCTACGTGACCTGGGACGGTCACGCAGAGACGGAAGTTCTCATCGTGCCCTGAGTTGGGCTACTCAACCCGCAGTCGCTCCCCCAGCCTGGCGGCCAACTGGTAGGCGGGATGGTTGTCGAGCTGGCGCGGAGCATCGCCTCGTGGCTGCGCCCATCCGCTCCACGGGCTGTAGTAGCACAACTGGATGCCGAGGATCTGCGCCGGTGGCCTCTCGCGGTACTTCCGGAAGATACCGTCGTCGTAGGGCTTCGGTGGCGAGTAGGGGAGGGTCTGCGCGTCGAACGGGAACTCGTAGGTCACTGCCCCTCCTCGGGTGCGGATAGGAACCTCCCGGTGATGCCGCCGAAGAGGGCTTCGGCTGCGTCGACGTGGGCGGCGTTGCGCTCGCCCTGATTGCCCGCCGCCAGAGCGAACCCGTCCCAGACCGAACCGTATTGCTCCTCGAGTCCGAGCATCACGGCTGGCGGTCGGCTCCGGTAGGCACTGAAGACTCGAGCGATGCCTACGCCTTCCGCTGTGTTGCAGCTCGAGCACAACAGTCCGCGGACGAGCCCGGTCACATGGCAGTGGTCTACGAGGAGCCGTCCTCGAGACGCGCTGCATACGGCACACGAGCCAGCCTGCCACTTGCGAAGAGCGGACGTACAGGTCAGATGATCTGGGGCTGGCCCTCTGGGCACTTCCCAGCGATGGCACGCGGGAATGCCCTCACGCTCGAGTCGTTCCGTCTGAGCGAAGGACGGTCGCCCCTCGAGCGCTATGCCGAGCCACTTCCGCTCGAGGGCTTGCCGCCTCCGGACCTCAGTGGCGGCTTGAGCGTAGTTGTCGCTCACAGACCGATTCCCCTCATCGGGTTCTCTTCGCGGGCGTCCACTACGCGGATGTACTCGAGGACTTGGGGCGAGCCGTCGGCCCATCGCCCCTGGGTCCTGATTGCGGACAGTGGCGCCTTGTTCTTGTACGCTTCGCCGGCGCCGCCCGCCCGAAAGCCGTGAGCTGTGTAGATGAGCTCGTCGTCAGGGAGGACGCGCGCTGCGCGCCGCTGCACCATCTCGTTGATCGCGTCCCCGGACATCGACTCTCGAGTGATCTGGTCCCATTGATTGATGGCGCGCAATAGGCGACCGCTTGTGACGCCTCGCTCGGCGAGGGCGGTCCTGTAGGCGCGGACGACGCGCACGGGGTCGGTCTCGTTGTGGACCCCTCGAGGAACGATGACGTCGACCCCGTCGCCCTCCTGATCGGTCTTGCTCGAGCGGATGACGATCGTCAAGTCGCCCTCCTCGTCCTCGCGCACGTCCTCGAGGTAGAGGCCGGCGAGTTCAGAGCGTCGGGCCATCATCGTGAAGCCAAGGATGAAGATCACTCGATCACGCAAGCCTGCCAGTGTGGTCGAGTCGCAGTCGTCGATGAGCAGCCGGAGCTTCGCCAGGTTGATGGCGGGCGCCTTACGCTTCCGTGTGCCCGCCTCGGAGCGTTGCTTCTTATAGCCCTTGAGGACGCGGAGTGCTGGAGCGGTCTCGGGCTGGTCGCGATGGCCGGCCGCCTTGTGCGCGGCCCGAATGACCGCGATCGCCTGCTCAACGCTCGAGGGTGCGGGTGTACGCCCGGTGCGCGCGGAGGGTGTGGTGGTGAGATGGCGGACGTACTGCGCGAGCGTCTTCGCCGTCGCGGGCAGCGGCACTCGACCATCTGTGGTGCACCAGTCGACGAAGGTCTCCCACTGGCGACTGTATGCGCGTTGCGTGTTGACGGGGATCGAGTCTTCGATCGCCTGGCGGGCGTCGTCGGAGAGTTCGTGATCGCGTGCAGTGTGGATAGTTGTTGCCGACGAACGCTCGGTGGGGGCCGGCAGGTGCTCCCCCTCGACGAGTTCGGCTTTGATCGGCTCCTCTGAGGTCTCGGTCACCCTCAAATCTTACCGCTGATAAGGAAGGTTATCCGGGGTTAGAGCATTCTCGAACCCTCCGCGGACGTGCTGCGCTTCAGCCGACGTTATGCGCTAGCAACGCCCACGCCTTGACCTCAACTCTTGACTTAAAGTCTTGACTTGCTACCTTGAATCCATGACGCGATTCGAGCCGGAGCCCGGCACACAGGAGAGGCGCGTCTACGACGCGTTGGAAGAATTGCAGGGGGGTCGCTTCCACTTGGCACCCTTGACCCGAACGGCCGTCGCCGATCACTTGGCAGACGTCCTCTTGCCGCAGCACCGCCGTGACGTGCTCAACGCGGCCATCGAGGTCGCGCGCGGCGAGTACTTGGAGGACGCGACCGGTACGCCGGAGGACGAGGCGTACAACCGGGCCATTTCCGACGTCGTGGCCGCGATTGGCGCCTTTCTGGAGGCTGCCAAGTGAGCGACAAGCCCCGCCTGATCCCGACCGGTAACTGCTGGTGCGGTTGCGGGCGTGAGGTCGGCCTCGGGAAGTTCTTCGCCCAGGGGCACGACAAGATCGCCGAGTCCGCACTGATCGCTCTCAAGTACGAAGCCAGCGTGCCGCACTTCCTCCACGCGCACGGCTACGGGCCCCAGCACTCCGTCACCGGGGACGCCGTGGAGAAGACCGACTGGATCCAGTGCGGCGAGTGCGTCACTCAGCCTGGCTACCGAGGGGCTCCAGCCAGCGTTGCCAAGCACAAGCGCAAGTACCACGCGAAGGAGGACTGACCGTGCCGATCTTTCACTCGGACCGCATCAGCGGCACCATCTACGCCATCGCCGACAGCGCCGAGCACGCGGGCGACATGGCCCTCAACTACCTGCAAGACAAGGGCGAGAACCGAGGGCACGACCACCACGGCGTCTTCGACCACAAGGAAGAGGCGACCGCCTTCCTCCGCGACGCCTTCCGCGCGCACGAGCCGGAGGAACGCGTGTACGCCATCAGCCTCAACATCCACGTCGCGAGCGAGGAGTGAGGACGCCCAGCGCTGGCGAACTGTGACTGCCCGACCTGCTAGTCGACCTGCCGGACCTTGAGCTTGCCGCACTTCACGCAACGGCGCTGTTGTATCCACCCTGTCCAGACGCCGAGTCGGCGGAGAAGGGGAGAGTTGTAAGTGGCGATGCCGTCCTGCCACTTCGACCACCGGTGTAGGTGAATCACGAGCCCGCCCTCACCCACGGCCAGGCGCCGTCGCGCCCCGATTCCAGGAGCGGGACCATGCGGAACGCCTGGTCAGTGAGCCCACCGAACGTGTGGCGCTGTCCGTTCCCGGATGGGGCGTGCCCGGCCTGGTAGCCGGCGAGGTTCCACGTGTACAGCGGCGTCGACCGTGGGATCGACTGGTCGACCTCGGCGTGGTCGTGGCCGGCCTGCTCGTCGGTGACGATGACGACCCGGTCGTGGCCGCGGTACTCCTGCCGGAGCGCCATCGCGGTGTCGGTGCCGCCGCCGAGGAACCAGCCGCCGTCCCGCCACTTCTTCACGTCGCCGAGGACGGAACCGCCGGGGATGAGGGGGAACGTCTTCGTCTTGGCGCCGGGGGGCTGGTTCCAGTACGTGCGGGCCGAGGAGAAGGACACGACGTTCGCCTGGTGACAGGCACGTCCGAGTGCGATGCCGAACAGGGCGGCGGCGTCCCAGCGCATGAGGCTGCCGTCCCGGGAGAACGCGTCCTCCATCGAGGACGACGTGTCGACGAGGATGAGGGTCAGACCGTTGAGCTTCGGGATGTTGGAGAGGGATGCGGTGAGCGCCTTCTCCAGGGCGTGGCCCCAGCGCAGCGAGGGTGCAGCGTTGAACGCGGAGTAGAACCGCATCGGCAGTTGCCGGGAGCGGGCGACCTGCTCGGGGTCGGCGAGCTTGGCTGCGACCTGTGCGGCGACCTCGTCGGAGACGCCAGCCTCGTCGAAGTTGCGGAGGTTCCGCAGCAGCGCCATGTAGCCCATGGAGGGGATGATCGCCTCCCAGGCAGCCTTGTCCATCGGGCCCTGGAGCCAGCCGGCGAGGGCCTCCCACGTCATGCCCGCCTGCGCGATCCGCTCCGTGTTGCCCTCGACGAAGAGTCGCCGATGCTCGACTGGCATGCGCATCAGGTTGGCGTGCTTGCGGAGCATGGCCAGAGGCTCGGGGATTTCGTCGTCGTTGCCGTGGCGGCGGTCGAGGGCGTGCTGGAAGAGGTAGCCCTGCCATGGCTTGTCGTCGCCGGGTGCGGCGTGGACGAGGTTGAGGACGTCGCCGAACCGGTAACCCTTGGAGTCGGTGTCGTACTTGAGGAGCGCCCGCTCCGTGTACAGCCGTTGGGCGGCGTCGGCGATGCCGCGCTTCACCGGCTTCGGCAGTTTCCGCCCGTACTTGCTGGTCCAGTAGCCGAGCATCTCCCCCGGCTCGTCCGCGCGCTGGAGGACCGTGTCGATGGCCTGCCTGGAGTACCCGGGTACGCCCGCGTCGAGGCGGGCCTTGGCGAACTCGGCGGCTCCGACAAGAGCCGCGGTGCGCATGTTGCCTTCGCCGCGGAGCCAGCGGAGGAAGTCGCTGCACCAGTCCGGGTCGGTGACGGCGAGGGTGCGCACGAGCTGCGTGTACCGGTCATCGCGGTCGCCGCCGTTCTCGTAGAAGGCGTCCTGGCCAACGAAGTTGGAGACGGCGAGGAGGAAGAGCTCGGACTTGGTGTCGCGGAGGTAGCCGGCTCCGCCCTCGTGGGTGACGGTTCGCTCCCCGGTGGTGGTCACGGGCGAGTGGACGGCGGGACGGGTTCCGCGGGTGTTGAAGCGCGCCATGAACGAAGAAGCCCCTCGCGTGGAGGGGAGGTCAGCAGTGGGGTGCCCGAGATCGAGTCGGTGACGGAGACAAAGCGCTCTAGGCCGCTGAGCTACCAACGCTCGGGGCGTTGGACGGGATTCGAACCCGCGTCTCTCTCTTAGCAGGAGAAGTATCCGTCGCCTGCGCACCGGGCACCCCCGATGCTGTGCCTCCCGAGATCAAAGTCGGCGTGCGGCGCTTTCACCAGAAGAAGTAGCCGCGGGCCTGCGCACCGGGAGGTGCATGAAGTTGTGGCCCGAGTGTAACCAGCAACCCATGTTGCTTGTCCAGCAAAATGCGCAACTCCCCGCCGTGCACGGCGAAGCGCCCCGCCCTCCGGGTGGAGGGCGGGGCGCTTCGTCACTCATCGGCCGGCTCGTCAGGAGGCCAGGCCGGTTCCAGGAACGGGTCCGTCGACGGGACGGGCTGCGGGTCGAGTTCGCCCAGCCGGACGAGGGTGCCGGCATCAGCGTCACCACCACTACGGCGCGGCTGCACCGGGATCGGATCAGGCATCAGACTCCAGTTCTCACACGTCGATGTGATGGATGTACTGACGGGCCCGATCCGACATCGGCTCCGGCGCTGGGGGCTCCAAGCCCGCCTGCCGGATGTACGAGACCAGGCCGCGGACGCGGGTGAGGAGCCAACCGATCGCTAGATCCTGGTCGCTGATCCGGTCGTGCTGTCGGGAGGATTCCTCCTTCTGCACCGCCAGTTCGTCCTTCACGGACTTCAGGTCGGTGCGGAGCTCCTTCACGATGATGGTGAAGTCATCCCGGTTCTCTTGCCGCTTGGTGCGGCGTGCTGATCTGGCGCCCCAGGCAGTGACGCCTGCCGAGGCCAGCGCCACCACCCCTCCCGACACGGCGGTCCACGTCTCAGCGTTCATTGCCGCTCACTCTCTTCGCCCGCGGCGGCTCAGGCCAGCCGGCGGCCACGATCACCGGCACTGCTGCGACGACCCAGATCAGTGCCGTTACCCACCCTCTCGGGTTGTCTCCAAGCGGCCACCAGCTGACCAGGTAGGAGGTCATCCACGGCGCCACGACCAGCAGCAGCGCCGGGAATCCGTACCAGTCGCGGCCTTGAGGTTGTGGTGCGGCCGTGACAGCAACAAGACCGCAGACAATCCAGCACCAGGCCCAGGCGTCGAGCGGCATGAGGTGCAGGAGGGTGCGGATTCCGTGCGTGTCAGGCAGCGGTTCCATCAGCTGCCCGAAGCCGTACAGCGCCCACAGGCCCCCGAAGGCGAGGAGGAAAGCGCCACGCCTGCCGAGGATTTGGGCCAGGCGGCACGGCATCTACACCCCCGGGGCGATGCTGGCGCTGTCCTTGTTGCCGAACGCGCGGGCTATGAAGCCCTTCAGCAGGGAGCCGGCCGCGGCGATCCCGGCGGTGCCCATGGTCTCCCAGAAAGAGGCGTGGAACATGTCGGCGGGGCCGGCGGCGATGCCGACGCCGCACGCGGCGATGACGAAGGTTGCGATGGTGCGCTCGGCGAGGTCTCTCGCGTATGCGGTGGCGGTGTGAACGGCCGAGTTCGCGTCGGGCAGGTTGAGATCGGACATGGTCAGGACTCCTTCGCGGCGAGGATGGCGTCGAGCTTGGCGTCCATGGCGGCGAGCCGCTTCTCCATGGCGCGAACCTTGGCGGTGAGGCCGGCGATGTGTGTGCCGAGCGACCAGTAGTGGCCGGGCTTGGCCGGGTCCGGGTCGTAGTCCGCAGCGTCGGTCGGCGCGGTGAAGACGCCGTCCTTGGTCGCGAGGAACTTGAGGTCGTCGAGGTCGAAGCCAGCCACGCTGGTCTCCTTCACGGTCTGAGTGCTGGTGGTGCCGCTCTGAGCGGCTGTGAGGATCGCGGTGATCGGTAGCAATCCGGGGTCGCCGTGGAGGTTCTCGGGAACGTGCTGGTGACCGCAGTGCCCGGTGTAGGACTGCCACTTGGTGCCGGTCATGCGGACACCGTTGGAGGCGCCGTAGCTGCCCGGGTATGCCTTGAAGATGACCCCGCTGGTCAGCGGAACGCCGTGGTTGGTGTGCGCCCACTTCGCGAAGGCTGCGAGGTCTCGGATCGCCCAGTCGGGAAGCTCCGGCATGTACAGGTGCGGCGTCGTCCCCCACTTCTTGTGGGTGGTCGGGTCGCAGGTGCCGACGATCTCGACCTGGCAGACGTTCAAGGTGTTCGTCTGCACCCCGCCGGCCGCGTTGACGAGTGCGCGGGAAGAGACGTCGAAGTCGAAGTGCTGGTGCCAGACCAGCTTCTTCACCGCGAAGTCCGGCTTCGCGGTGAAGTTGGGGGCCTCGCTGCCGCCGGAGTAGGCGGGCAGGGACGTTCCTTCGGTGCTGTGCCAGACGATCACGTTGGAGTCCATCGCCGAGCCCGGGTACTTGGTGCCGTACCAGTAGGCGGTGGACGCGCCCGGGTACTTCTGTGGTCCGGTGAGCGCCATGCGATCCCCCTTTCCGGGGCATGAAAAAGGCGCCCACCAGGGGCGCGGCGCGGGCGGTGCAGGGGTCAGGTGGTCTTGAGGAAACCGATGTGGAGCCGCAGGTTGGCGCCGGATGCGAGGTCGGCCGAGCAGGTGCGGAGCGTGCAGATGCCGTCAACACCGATCACGAAACCCCCGTGGACGGTGCCGGTGTCGAAACATCCGGTGATCGTGTCGTGGGTCGGTCGCCAGCCGGCCGGAACGGTGCAGGCCACGGTGTCGAGGATGTTCGCGTTGGTGGCCTGGATGGTGGCGCCGGAGCGGGTGATGTAGATGTCGAGGACCGTCATGCGGCCCTGCCGGTAGCCGTAGAAGTCCAGCAAGGCGAAGCCGGACGCCATGCTCAGGCCAGTAGTGGTGCTCGACAGAGACGGCTGCGGGGTGACCCACGCCGACCCGTCGTAGATCTCCAGCGAGTTCGTGTCGAGGAGATAGCTCGCCATGCCTTCCTCTGGCGAGGTGAGCGTCGCACCGCGGGCCGACGCCGAGGCGAACCTCATCACCACACGGGGGATGATCCCCGTAGCAAGGTCACCGGCGAATTTCGTCGGGTCTGGGGCGTCCGTCGTCGCCGCGACGCTCACACCCTGCCCGTAGGAGTCGGTGGTGGGCATCAGCCGCTTGCCCCCTCGGTCGCTTCCTGGATGACCGTGCTGTCGAAGTCGTTCGGCGCGCCGTGCGTCCACGACGTGTAGCGGGTGATCCGCAGGGTGGGGTACTTCGCGACGAGGGCCTGGTCGACGACATTGATCAGGGCGGCAAAGGCGTCGTCGGTCAGCGCGTCAGCGAGGTCCGACGGAATCGTGAGCTGCGTCGAAAGCAGGTCGTAGGCGAACCAGTTGACGGTGACCGGCGCCGCATAGGTGGCCGTACCGTCGGCCGGTGGCGTGAGGGCCATGGGGCTCCTTTCAGGCTGCGCGGTACCAGCCCTGGATGGTGATCGTGCCGCCGATCAAGTCGGCGGCCGTCATGTTCGAGTCGCGGTTGGTCGCGTCGTTGCTGCTGGTGCGCAGCCGGTCGCAGGTCGGGCCGGTGCCGGAGGTGAAGAAGACGGCCTGTCCGTCGCCGACGTGGGAGCCGTTCGGGCCGGTCGACTCGGTGTGCATGGGGAGGACTTGCCGGGTGCCGCGGTACACGTCCGTCGGCATGTCGACGGTGACGATGTTGGTGCCGCCGGTGCCGACGGAGGTGATCCCGAGGTAGATGCAGACGTGGACCATCTGCCCGGTCCGGTAGTACCAGCCGGTACGCACAGACCACACGGTTCCCGGCGCGGACCCCACCGTCGGCGTGAAGTCCGTAATCGCGTTGCCGCCGGCCAGTCGGCCCAGGGTGACCCAGTTCCCGGCAGACGACTGAGAGATGACGATGACGTCCCCGACAAGCGGAAACGGATACGTCTCCAGCCGTCGGACGATGATGCCGTCTGCGGTGACCGTGCCGTCGGTGCCGACCGTGGTGACGGTGGCGAGGCGCCAGTCCGCACCTCGCACGGACGGCGCCTGCTCCCCAGCGCGTTGGGCTTGTTTCTTGAGGGCCCAGGCGAGATCGCGGTGGACGGCGTGGGCGGTCACGAATCCTCCTTCGCGGCGATGGTGGTGATCGCGAACTCGCCACCGCCGGACACGTCGAGCGGCACGCTGAAACTGGCGACCTGGTGCAACTCGCGAGTGCCGTCCGGGTGAGCGACGCGAATGACGTCACCTGGTTCGAGCGCCGGGTTCGGCAGGGCGCTGAAATCCCCGGATGCGTTGGGAGCCTTCGCCTGGGCAAGCTTGAGAGTCGCGGCCTGCATGCACGCAGACGTCGTCGTCAGCGTGCTGCTGCTGTAGAACATGGGCCGTCTGCCGAACGGGCCACCCCAGTACGTGGGCGAGCCCGCGTCGTTGTCCGTCGCCAGGTAAGAGACGGGCGGAATGTTGTCGGCGGTGTTCTCCCCACGCGCCAGCACCCCGTTGTAGACGGATTCGCTGGTCATCGCCCTGTTCCCGGAGATGTAGACGCCGCCCTCGACGGCTTCGACGGCCCATACGGGGTCGGTGGTCAGCAGGTCCGGGAGGGTCGCAATGGTGAAGGTGCCGTCCGCGGTGGTGTACACCTCGGCGCCCGCCGCGGCGGCGATGTCCTGGCAGCCGGCCCACAGGTCAGCTTCCACGTCGTAGGTGGTGCGGCCTATCGCCTGGTCGACGATCGCCGAGACGACGGCAGCGTCCGGTATGGACCTCTGGATGATCGCGGTGATGGCGGAGACGACCGTGCCCGTCACCGTGTATGCGGACGTCGGCTTGTCGTCCTGGACGATCACCTCCAGGGCCTTCCCAGCGAGGGTGACCGGGCCTTCGGAGATGTCGCCGTCGACGCTGTCGAGGCGGAACAGGCCGCACGGCACGAGTTCCTGGGTGCCGTCGCCGTAGGTGACGCCGCGGGCCACTCGCATGCGGGCCCCATAGGTAGCGAGCTGGTCTGCGGGAGTGCGCGGGATGAGCGTCGGGTCCGCACCGGTAATGCTGCAGGTACGGCGGATCGCCTGCGCCCGGTCTACCGTGACATTCCCACCAGTGTGCGCAAGATCGACGACGCGGCCGTCCGTCAGGAACAACTGCACCTGCGTTGCTACCTGGTGGGATTCGGCGAGGCGTGCCAGGAACCGGTCGGAAACGGGGTACAAGGTCACCTCCGCCGGTCGAGCAGCAGATCCTCGTTCGTGGCGTAGGTGGCCATGACGTCTGCCCAGGTCGCGAACTCGGTTATGACGTCCTGCCAGGTTCGGCCGGCCGCGCCGTTCACGCCGACAGTGGCAGGCATGTCCGCCTGCACGAGCGGCAGCGTCCAGACCCGCCACAGGTCTTGGGCGGGTCCTCCGGTTCGGGCCTCGGTGATGTCGGCGACGTTGACGTACAGGTCGTCGACGCCCATGCCGGGTGCTGCCTGCCAGAGCAGGGTGTTGCCCGAGTCGAGCAGCAGGTGCAGCGAGGCCCGCTCCTGGTCGGTGCGGGTCCACAGCGTGAGGTCGCCTTCCAGTCCCTGCCGGACGCCGCTGAGAACGACCTTGTTACGCCGCCCCCGGACCACGTAGACGGTTTGCTCGACCGGTCGCGTCCAGTCAGGGGCTTTTGCCACCATGACCTGCATGTTTCGTTGCGGATTGCCGGGATCCTTGATCCAGGCCAAGTTGACGTCCGCGAGGATGACCGTCACGTATGCGCTGTACCGGGTGGCCGGCACCGTATCGCCCGGGGCGAGCATCTCTACGTAGTAGCGAACCGGGGTGTTGAGGGGCGCCTCGTGATCCTCGATGGTGATGGTGTCGGTGTCGGTGGTCTGCCCGCTGATCAGTCCGTCTTCGCCACGGACGAGGCTGCGGCTGCCGTCCTGCGCTTCGCGGTATACCGTCAGCGCATCGTCGAGTGGCAGCTCGCGCAGGGTCAGGGTGATGTAGCCGCCTGCGGATTCGGCGTCGACCTGGGTGCGCGGCAATACCTGCCACAGGGCCACCGCATCGACCTGGAGGACGCTGCTGGTGGCGCTGGCCGTTGCCACGATCTCGACAGCTGCCTGTGCTGTCCCGGCGGGCGCGGTCACGTCCGTGGAGAGTGCGTACCAGCCGCTGCCCGGGAGGGCGTAGGGGGTGGCCGTGCTGGCGCCGAGGTCCGTTCCGGCCGCGTTGTACCAGCGGATCCGCACCGCGACGGTCGCCCATGTTCCCGCCGTCGAGCGGGTGATGATCTGTGCTCGCCAGTTCTGCCCCACCGCTCCGGGGGTGGCATAGATCCCGGATCGCAGTGTGGATGCGGTTGCGGTCGGCGAGGTGACGGCGAGGGCGTAGGAGCCGTCGTAGGCGGCGGCCCCCCACGGTGTGGTGCGGGCAAGGGTCGCCACACCGGAGGTGACGACCCAAGAGCCGACTCCCTGCTCGAACGTGCTGTCGGTGTAGGTGACGACCGACCCGGTTTGGAGTTTCGGTGCGACGAGGACGACGACCGTCTCGACCCGTAGCACCTGCCCGGCCGCAGCGTTGTCGACGCCGACCGCAACCGCGCACCGTGCCGCACCCACAGGGGCGACAGCCGATACGCGCTGCCGGTAGACGGCCGTCGCCGGCTGCGCGAGCGTCCCGCGTGCCGACGCGATCTGGTTGCCGTTGGCGTCGTAGTACCGCAGCTCAATCCACGTCGTCGCTGACAGGGTGGGCGGCTGCAGGTAGGCGAACGCGAGGTACTCGGTTCCTGGTGTGACGGTCGGCTGCTCGACGGTGACCGCCGACAGGGCGCCTGCCGCGGCAGCGGTGGCGGTGAGCATGTGGCCGCCACCGAGGTACCAGTCGACAGTCCAGGTCAGTGCGGGAACTGTGCGGGACAGCGTTGTGTTGACGCCTGCCGTCCAGCCGCTGGTGTCGACCTCCGTGCTCTCCGTCGTGTACGGAAGAAGGTTGCCCGCTGTGCGGATCGGGAGGCCGAGGTAGACGTTTTCCCAGAAGTGGCTTGCTGCCGCCGCTTCTGTCGAGGAGAGGATGACCTGCGCCTGCGTCGCCCCGGCGGGTGCGGTCCCGGCGACGCTGACACGGTGCCAGCTCGACAGGGCTGAGAGTGTGGTGAGCGACCAGGTGATGGACAGCTCGGTACCTGCCGCGTTGAGCCAGCGGATCCCGATGCGTTCCGGGGCAGACGTCGATGAAGAGTCTGCGAAGGTCAGATAGAGGGTGCCGGCGGTGACCGGGTAGGACGAGACCGTGCGGGTCTGTGTCTCCCCCGCCGCCGTGGCTTTGACGTTGAGGCAGCCGTCCCCGTTCCGGCCGCCGCCTCCCCTCGTCAGCGTGCAGTTTGTCTTCGCGGTCCAGCCTGCGACGTTCGGGTCCATGGACTCGGTGGCCGAGCTGAGGAGGTTTCCCGGGATCGCCAAGATGACCTCCTCAGCTGGCGGTGAGTACCTGCACCAGGTGTTGCTGGCTGTCCTGGACGCGGACGTCGATGAAGCCGGCGAGCGCCTGGTCGCGGGTGTGGACCTCGACAACGACCGGTGTTGGGTCGCCGCCGCCCCTGGTAGTCAGGGCATCCCACTGCGACGGGGTGAGCACGGCCTCGGGCTTCGACAGCTGGTTGATGCCGAGTTGGCCGGGCTGGAGCCAACCGCCGTCGTCGTACTTGCCGGGCTGGAACCCGTACCAGGACGTGAACAGCGGGTTGTTGTAGCCGCGGGCACGTGGGCCGACGACGAGACCGTCGCCGCCGCGGGACTCGACGTTCGTCTTGGCGATCGTGCCAGCGGTGTGCCCGACACCGGCGTTGGTGATGCCGATCTTGAATGCGGAGTCGCCGTGGTAGACCCAGCCCGGGGGCGCCGTCTTCCCCGAGAAGGCGCCGGTCGCCCAGCGACGGTGGGGCTTCTGACCTCGGATGACGGACTCAATGGCGGACATAAATCCGCTGCAGTCCCAGCTGGGGTTGCCGTTGCCCGCCCACTGGTATGGCTTGCCGGCCTGGGTCTTCGCCCACTTGAGGCCTGCTGCGATGCGGGGTCCGCCGAGTCCGCCGGCTCCCTTGTCGTCGGCCTTCTTGCTGTAGCTGAACAACGTGTCGATGATCTTGTCAGGGACCTTGCTGATCATCTGGCCGAGCTTGGTGTCCATGCCCGGGAATCGCGACATCAGCGGTTTGACCACTGCGTTGACACCGGCCTTGGCGGAGGCGGCGAGGCTGTCCTTCAGCCACGACGCCCCTTCCTTGACCTTGGTCCAGGCGGCCGAGCCGGCGCCCTTCAGTGCCGACCCGGCGGACTTGATCCATCCGAAGATGCCGCCGTCCGCGAACCGCTGCACCGGATAGACACCGCCATTGGCGTACCTCAGCGAGCGGTCCGTGGGCATCGGGGCGCTGCCGCCGAGGACGGGCGCCAGGGCCGCCTTGACGCCCTGCGCCCCCTTGGACTTCGCGATCGAGTTCATCGTGCTGACGAAGCCGCTACCGACACCGCGTGTGAACTCCGGCCGGAAGAACGACTCGCCGCCCGACAGCTCCAGTGCTCCCCCGGTCGGGGACACGAACTGGTGCACATCCTTGCCCGGCGTGTACCCGGGCATGACGCCGCCCTCAGCGAACGAGTACTTCGTCAGCTTCGGTGCACCAAATGCGCTGGCAATCTTGTTCCAGACGCCGACAAGGCCCTTGTTGTAGACGGTGTTGACGACGAACGCGATGGGCGCCTTGGAGATTGCCTTTATCTTGTCCCATTGGCGCTTGATGGCGGCGACCGCGTCAGCGAACGACTTCCCGAGGCTGCCGATAATCGTCTTGAAGTTCGTGATCAGCGGCTTGATGCTGTGGTCGTAGGCCGTCGACATCGCCGACTTGATGCCGGACATTGCCGGGGAGACGTAGCTCTTCCACAGCTTTTTGAACCAGTCTCCGACAACCCTCAGGCCGTCAGATATGTGCCCGAACAATGGCTTTAGCGTGACCGCGTAGAGGGCTTTGAACCCGTCGGCGATCCAACTGATCGCCGGGTGGATGTACTTCGTCCACAAGCCCTTCGCGGCGTCACCAATCGCTTTCAACCCAGCCGTGAAGAGGTTGAACTGAACCCTGATGGCAGTCCACCACAGCTTGAACCCGGCGATAACCCACCCGATCATCGGGCTGATCGCGTGATCCCACAGCCACAACGCTGCAGCACCCAAGGCGTAGAAGAGGACACCGGCAACCGTCAGGTACACCTTGACGGCCGTCCACCAGACCCTGAAAGCGGCAACGATGAACCCGAAGGCCGGGCCGACGGCATTCGTCCACAGCCACAACGCCGCCGCACCAACGCCCTTGAGAGCCGTCCAGATCCCGGCGAACACAGGCTTCAGAACACCGTTCCACGCCGCGAGAGTCACCGCCTTGATGGCCGACCACGTCGCGTCAACGGCCGTCCTGAACCAGCCCCAGTGGTTGTAGGCGTAGATGACCCCGGCAACCAGGGCGGCGATGACAACAACGATTGCCGTGATGAGGGCGACGATTTCCGTCCACCCCGTTGCCGCCAGGGCAGCGGCAAACGACCACGTCTCCAGGGTGGCAATCGTCATTGCCGTCGAGTAAAGGCCCTCGGCGACCGCCCATGCCTTCGTGGCAATACCGACAGCCTTGGACACCGCGTACATGCCCCACAGGGTCTGGATGAGACCCGGCATGTTGTCGGACAGCCACTTGATGCCGTCCAGCAGCGGACCCACTACCGCGAAAATCACGCCCGATGTCGGCGCGATCGCCTTCGAGAAAGCGAGCATTGCCGACACAGCCTTGCCGAGGAACTCGCCAACCTCCGGACCGGTCTGCTTCACGTAGTCCAGGAACGCTTCGAATTCCGGGCTGCCCTTCAAGCCGGCACCCCAGTTCGCGAACCGCTTGGTGATGTTCTGCATGCGGTCGGAGATGCCGTCCATGTGCGGCAGGAAGGCGTCGACGATGCCCGCCATCCCCTTGATCAGGTTCCCGAACGCGACACCAAGACCGACGATCGCGGGGGTGACCGAACTGGCAATGTCCTTCTTGAACCCCTGCCAGAACGGGTTCCTGACCTGCTTCGACGCCCGGTCCTGCAACTCGCTGATCGCGGTGACCGCACCCTTCACGAACGGGGTGAGCGTCGGCAGCGTGTTCCGCAGTGACACCAGGGCCCGAGTGAACAGCGGCATCACCTGCGGCTGTAGGGCCTTCGACCAGCCGCTGAACGCGTCCTTCAGGTCGAGGTAGGCGCCCATCGTCTGCCGGGCCGCCGGCGTCAGCTTCGCCAGCTCGGCCTGGTACTTGGCCTGTGCGGTGGCAGCCTGATCGACGCCCCCGGCCGCCGACAGCGACGCGGAGGCAATCTGACGCTGAGCCGAGGCGATCGAATCGGCGCCCGACTGCTGCGCCTGCACCACACGCTCCTGCGCGCGAGCAACCGCCTCAGCGCCCGCAGCCTGCGTCTCGGCGACGTTCTTCTGCGCCTCGGAGAGCTTCTCCTGGGCGTCTGCGATCTGCCGGGAGTTGTCGATCTGCGTCTTCGTGACGTCGGCCTGGGCGTCCTTCAACGCGGCCGTCTTGTCGACGACGTCCTGCTGGGCCGAAGCCAGCTGCTCCTGGGCGGACTTGACCGTCTGCGAGCCCTCGACGCCGGCCTTGTTCGCCGCGGCGGTCTCGTCCTTGAGGCGCTTCGTCTCGGTCTGCTGCTCCTTGAGACGCTGAACGGCCTGGTCGTACTGGAGTAGCGCCTTCTGCTTGTCGAGGGCCGTCGAGGCCGCGTTCGACAGGACAGCGTTGCGCTGGGCAGTCGCCTCCTTGAGCTGGATCTCGGCGTCCCGCTGCGACAGCGCCGAGTCGGTGAGCTGGTTGTTGAGGTCTTCCAGCTCCTGCCCGGCCTGCTTACGTGCCGCGGTCAGGTCCAACTGGGCCTGCTTCGCGGACTTCTGGGCGCTGGCGAGATCCTTCTCAGCCGATGCGACGTCCTCGTTCGCCGCCTCCATGCGGTCCGCGGCCTGCGTGTAGGCATCCGCCAGAGACTGGCGTGCGCTCTTGACCTGCGAGGCTGCCTGCGCGTTGGCTTTCGCCGCGGACTTCACCGCGTCGCCCACAGCGCGCTCCGCCTCCGCGACCTGCTGTGCAGCGTTCCGTCGGGCAGTCGCCAGGGACTGCGCCGCCGACGCCTGCTGCAACGCCTGCCGGGCAGCCGAAGCACCTGCCGCCGCACCGGAGTTCGTTGACTGCGTTGCCGCGTTCTGGGCTGCCGTCTGCGCCTGCAGCACCGTCCCGATCTGCTTGATAGCAGGGACCGCGACCAAGGCCACCGAGCCGACACCGGCTGCAGCAGCCGTGCCCGCTGCAGCCACCGCACCCAGCCCGGCGGCGATCGCCGGGAGTACCGGCAGGATCGCCGGCCCCACGGTGATCGCCGCAGCCACCAGGGCGTTCATGCTGGACGTTGCACCGGACGAGTCCACGTCGATGTGCTGACCGTCGAGGGAGTTGACCTGTGCCTGGAAAGCGGCCAACTGGGCCGACGCGGCGCCGGCGTCGACTCGGACAGCCACGTCCGCGTCCGCAGCCGACAGTCGGGCGAGCTTCGCCTGGATCTCCGTGATGCGCGCCAGAGCCGTGCCGGCGTCAATGTCGATACCGACACGGGCATCCCGCAGGGAGGTGAGGCTGCCCCTCAATTGCGCGATCTGGACCTGCGCCTCGGTGGTGTCCGCCCCGATGTTGATGTTCGGGAGGGACGCCTCCGCGCGTTCAACCGCGGCCCGCAGACGAGCCCCGAGGCCGCCGTCCGTCTCGATACGAACCCGCCCGGGGTTCGCCGAGATTCGATCGATCTCTTCGCGGATCTCAGCGAGGGCTGCCCGTGCCGCCGCCGTGTCTGCGCGCACCGCAACGTTCGGGTGCGCGGCGCCGAGGCGGCGGAGCTTCTCCTCAATGTCCGCGATCTCGGCGTCCGCCGCGGCGACATCGACGTCGACGCCGATCTGCTTCCCCGAGAGGGTCTCCAGGCGGGCACGCAGGCGGGCCAGTTCGGCGTCCACGCCGGTGTCGCCCAGTTTGACGTCGAGCTTGGGCATGCTGCGGAACGCCTCGGTCAACTTCGCCCGCAGGGAGCGGGCGAACGCACCACCCGTGTCGGCACCCTGCCGGGTTGCGGCCGGCTTCGCGGCGCGGGCGCCGTCGTTGATGCCATCGCGGACTGCCGGACCGATCTGTGCGGCAATCCGCTGACCGATGATCTTGCCGACCTCGTCGCCGACCTGCGTCGCGGGCGGAATCAAAGCCCGCTGCAGCCGCCCAAGGATGCCCTGGGCGTTCGGAATGATGTCGACCTCGACCGAGCCGACAGAGATCGCTGGCACTGAGGGCCTCCCCTCAGTGCGCTACGCGGCGCCTCCATTGATCAGGCGGAACAACGTCTCGGCCTGCTCGTCGTTGATCTGCTGCTGCGGCCTGGGCGCCTTCGCGCCAGGCCGCCGAATTGGCTCTGGTGGACGTGGTCGCTGCGACTTCTTCTCCGCGTTGACGCTGATCAGCACGTACTCAAGGCGGGCCACACGATCCGCTACCAGCGCCAGGAGTTGCTCCACCTGCGACCAGCGAGCCTTCTCCGGCTCCCCCGCCTCCGCCTGCTCCGCCAGTTCCTCATCGGAAAGCGCGTTGCGGAGAGCAGTCATGGTGTGGGACTCGGCAGGCAGATGCTGAACTAGCACCCGAAGCCACCGCCACGTGCGCCGACCGGTCAGTACATCCGTGATGTCGTAGCCGCGGTCAATGAGATCAGCCTCTACCGCCTCCGGGTGCCGCTCCCAGATCGAGAAGACCCACTGGACTTTCCCAGGGACTCACCGGAGATGCGGCTGACGTCGCCCACGAACTTCCCGAAGCCGTCCATGTCCGGGTCGAGTTCTTCGAAGATCTCGTAGTCGTCGGGGTGGAGGTTCGTCTCCATGAACGTGTCGATGTCGCCGCTGTTCAGGGCGCGGATGGTCGATGCCCGCCACCGGCCGGACGGCACGCAGCGGACGTCCTTGGTGACGCCGTCGTACCCGGCGAGCGGCACCGTGACGTAGTCCCCGTCGAGCTCCGCCTCGGCCTCCTGGGCGTTGGCTGCTTCGCGGGCGGCGTCGAGTTCCTTCTTCGTGGCAGGCATGGGCGCGGGCCTCCTCAAGGCATGGCGCGGGCAGACAGGGAGGTGGGCGGGCGGGGCCCGCGCCGGCTGGCTATCCAGCCCGCCCACCGGTTCAGGAGCCCGTGTACGTGGGCGTGGTGGGGATCTTGTCGACGTGGTAGACGGTGTTCCCGGAGTCGTCCGGGTAGGTGGTGATCGTCCACTCGTAGCCGCTCATTTCGTCCTGCTTGAAGCTGACGTCGGAGCGGTCGTTGATCTCTCCCTGCGGGACGTAGAAGCCCTTGTAGCTGGATCCGTCGATGACGAGGAACCAGAACGCGCGGCGGTCCGGCACCGGGGACGCGGTCTCCGCGTACTTGGTGAGGCCGTCCTCGTCCGGCTCCAGCGCCGCCGCGTCCAGCCGGTACTGCAGCGACTGCACGGACACGCGGCTGGTCTCCCACACCGTCAGGCCGAAAGTGCGGACCGACTTGGTGATCTGCGTGCGGAACGGGCTGGTGAGCCCCCACGGGGTGAACTCCTGGGAGTCCTCGTCGAACCCGTAGGTGAGGCCGTCGTCCGAGATCGCGCCGAGCGGCTCCCACGGCGCCACGGGCTGAGCCAGCGGCGACGCCGGGGCGGCCGTACCGACCGGCGCCACCCATCCCCCGCCGTTCGCTCCGACGAGCGCCAGGTCCGCGGCGCGAGTGATGTTGACCATGAGATGTCTCCAGACATGGAAAAGCCCGCGCACGGGCGGGAACAGGGGGTCCGGCGCGGGCCCAAAACCGGTCGTCAGGAGACCGGGTGGCAGAAGAGCTCGTAGGTGGCCCCCACGCGGCGGAGGGCGGTGTTCTCGTAGGGGCGAGCCGCCGGGAGGGACAGGCAACTCGTGCGCCCGATGACGGCGTTGGTGCTCACGCTGCCGCGCAGGTCACGCGTCACCCAGTCGTGGACCTCGCCGGCCAGGGCGATGGCGTCCGCCCTCGTCGCGGCGTACACGTTGATGTCGACGACCGGCCGCGACAGCCGCAACCCGTCATCGCCGCCGCCGGGGATCTGCTCGATCTGGATCGTCGGCAGCTCGCTGAGCAGGCTGTTGTCGAGCTCATCACGCACCACCGAGTCCGGCCAACGGGCCGTTGCCCGGGTGATGAGCTCCAGCTCAATATCCACAAGGGCGGTCACTGGTTCCGCCCGCCCAACCGGGCTGCCCGCAGCAGTACATGATGGGCGCGAACCTTCTCGGTCCCGTACTCCACCCGCCACGCGTAGTACGCCGTGTTGCGGACGATGCCCGCCGCCCGGTCCTTGCTGTAGCCACCACGCCTGGTGCTGCTCGCCTGCCACGAGGCCTTGTAGTGGCCAGGGTGCGGGCCCGCTTCGTAGACCGGGGACAGACCTACGGCAACACCCTTGATGACCTCGGCGCGGCGCAGCATCTCCGCCTGCATGCCCGGCATACGGAGCATCTGGCCGATTCCCCGCGACTTCATCTTGAACTTGGTGGCCATCAGACCTCCTCAGCCGGTGACCCGGTCGGCAGCGAATTGGATCGGGCCGCGGGTACCGGTGAAGGGTGATCGACCCCAGTCTCCGGGTTCGCCGGTGATGTTGCAGTCGACACCGCGGACGCGCGCCTTGTCGGTGGTACGTAGCGGCATCCGTGGGTGGCCTGCCGGTGCGTACACAGTCCAGCCAACGATGACGGTGTCCCGAGCCTGCTGCTGCTCGCCCCCCACCTGTGGCGTCTCCGCCCGAGGCGCGACAACGCAGCCAGCCAGGTCGAACGACTCGTCAGCGCCCGGCAACGGCTGGCCGCGAGGCCCTCGCCCTGGCGATTCGCCGGTGCGGATGATCCGCACCGTCTCCCCATACGGGTACGGGGCCGGCATCAGGGGTAGCCCCAGCCGGGCTCGTACTCTCCGTAGATCCCCGCGTCGTCGACCGGCCACGTTGGCGACGGGTCGGCGGTGCCGGGGGTTGGATCCACAGTGAACGCGCCGCCCCGGCCGGCCAGGGACTTGAGCGCACTCTTGTCGGCCTTCGTCAGATACAGGCCGCCCGACCCGGACGGCCGCTGTACCGACATCGGGCCGATCGTCTCGTAAGACACCTGCTGGGGATTGACGTAAGCCCGGCCGGCGACCGACAGGACGACTGCCTCTGCGCCCTCGGGCAGAGGCTTTACAACGGTCTGGCAGAGCGACGTGGCGGTGGTGATGAGGAGGTCAGCTCGATCGCCGTGAATCTCGTCGAGACCTAGGACGAGCCCGAGCTCCTCTGCGGTCGGAGGAACGAATGCCACAGCGTCCTCCTAAGCCAACGCCTCCACGGCATCGCACCAGGCGGACAGTTCGTCCGTCGGATCCAGTTCGGCACTGCGGGCCTTCGCCCGCTTCGACGCCAGCCGGTACTCGGCAGGCGCCTCCAGCTTCCGCAGGACCGCCTCCCACCCGTCCAAGTCCTGCCGCTCCAGGAAGATCCCACCCTCGGCCAGCGACTCACACAGACCCGGCGTCGGATGCGCGAGAACAGGGATACCGCTCGCGAGCGCCTCAACGCCTGCCCGGCCCCACGACTCGTAGAGCGACGGCATGAGCAGCACCTTCGTGCGGCTGTACACCGCCTCCCGCATCTTGTGACCCGACATCTGCTCGACGACCTCGACGTTCGACAGGTCCGAGTAGTCGGTCTGCTCGCCGTAAGCGCCCATCACCGCAAGGAACTTCCGGTCCGGCATGCGTTTGGCCAGGTCGTGGAACAACCCGCCACCCTTGTCAAGGTTCGTGTTGATGAGGGTGATCCGGTCGCCGGGCTTCGTCGCATAGTCCTCGGCGAACACCGGCGGCCGGATGATCAGCGAAGCCTCGGGGCGAATCGCCTTCGGATACTCCGCGAAGAAGACTTCCGCTTCCCGCGCCATCCACTGCGAGTTGTACACCGCCAGCGCAGTCCCACCAGACGCCATGCCCTTGAACGTCGGCGTGAACGTGTTGTGGCAGATCGCCACGAACGGCTTCCCGTACCCGCGGGCCAGGGCCGCCGTCGGCTTCACATTCTCCAGATGCGACACCAGGACACTCGCCCGCCGGACAGCGCTGGCGAAGTCCAGACGCGACTCCAGCGGAATTACCTTCACGCCGTCCAGCTCATACGGCTCGTGATCCTCGCCGTACCTGGACAGCCACACCGTGACATCGTGCCCGCGCCCGACGAGAGCACGGAACATCGACCAGGCCATCCACTCCGCCCCGGCGTTGTGCCGGGGCGGGGCGGCGTGCAGCCGGGCAACGACCTGCATCGCCCGGCCGCTCTTCCCGCCGCCGCGGGCCTCGATCACGACCCGTAGGCCGGGGTGCCGGTGTACTTCACGAACGCGGACGCGTCGCCCTGCACGTAGCCGTAGTAGGCCTCCGCGAGGATCAGCACCAGGTTCTCCTGGAACGCCGAGTGGACGCCGCCGTCCTCGTCGATGTACGTGGCCTCCTTCGAGATCCGCACGGTGATGTCCATGCCGACGCCGTAGGCGGCCTGCGACCAGTCGCCGCCGATCGCCCGCAGACCGGAGTCCGAGCTGGTCGACTGGCGGCGCTGCTTGCCGGACACCGAACGGGAGTAGGCGAGCGGCTCACCGATCAGCGTGCCGGCCGCGGCCATGTCGGTGCCCGGAGTCTGGGTGTCGACCAGGATCGGACGGCCGGTCGTGTCGGTCGCGAGCAGCAGCTTCGGCTTCAGGCGGTGGTCGGCGACGGTCCCCGTGTAGTCGAAGTCGTCGTCGATGACCTTCTCCATGCCCTTGACCAGGTCGGCCCAGATACCGCCGGTGCTCTGCGACGCCGTGCCGAGAACCACCGAGTTCGTGGTCATCGCCAGGTAGTCGGCGAATGGGCCGGCGGCGCCCTTCATGGTCAGACCGTGGATCGCCGCGTGGTCGAAGGCTCGGGCGAACGCGGTCGGCAGGTCACGCTGGAGCTGCGTGTACAGGCCGCCCGCGTTGGTCATGGCGACCTCTTCGGCGACCGGGATGAGCACGGCGAGCTTCTTCGCCGTCATCTGCTTGATGCCGACCGAAGAACTCGACAGAGGCTTCTTCTGCGCCTGCCCGACCCAGTCGGCCTGCGGCACGTCCATCGGGATCGGCACCGACGTGGTCGCGTCGATCGCCAGCGGCGCCGGGCGGGCCAGCGTCATCACCGCGGACTGCTCCACGGACTTCTCGAAGATCGGCGCCGTGATGGTGCGCGGCAGGAGTGAGGCGTTGACGTCGGACAGCTTGAGGGGGGCCGTAGCCACCATGACTTCTCGCTTTCAGCAGCTACGTGAGCTGCGACTTGAGCCACCCGGAGAACTCGTCTTCGGGGGTGAGGGGGCGTGTCTTGTTGGCGCCGGACGCCTGAGTGCGGTCCGGCGCAGGACGCCGCGAGCCCTCCGGGGGCTGGGCCTTCGCCCAGTGCGGCTTGCGCTCCAACAGCGCCTGGAGATCCGCCTCGATGGCGGACTCGTCGATGTCGCCGTCTTCGCCGATGTACGAGCCGAGATCGAGCGCACCAACCGCGTCTTCGGGGTCCGTGAACGCGGCGCGATCCTCCGAGGAGGCGCCGGCCAGTGCCTGAACGCGCGCCTTCGCCAAGCTCTGGCGGGTCTTCGCGATCTGGTCGTTGGCCCGCTGCAGCTGGTCGTTGAGGCGCTCGGACTCCGACTTCTCGGCGTCCTTGATGGCCTGCAGCTCAGCAGCCTTCGGTTCCAGTTCCTTCAGGCGCTTACGGAGGTTCGCGGCCTCCGAGTTCGCCTTCCGGATCTTCGCCTCGGCTTGCTTCCGGTCGAACGGCCTCTCTTCGCCGGACTCCGCCTCCTGGGCGTCATCCGTCGACTCGGCTCCGTCCTGTTCCGCGGTGGTCGTCTCCTCGACGCTCTCCTCGGTTCCGGACTCCTGCTGCTCGCTGCTCTGCTCGGTCTCTTCAGGCATGACGAATCGGCCCTCCAGGGGCTGTGAAATGGGAAAGGCCGCCACCAGGGCGGCTGTTGATCAGAAAGAACCGGGGTCCGCTTGCGACCTCTGGTCTGCGAGTGCTGCCCGGAAGAGCCGCAGTTGCTGCCCCGGATGTCCTTGAGCGAACTGCTGGTAGATGCGGTCCCACTCGCGGGCCTTCGGCGACAGCGCGAACGTCTGGCCGCGGAAGACAGGGATCGGCTGGCAGCGGCAGTAGTTGTGGTACTTGATCACGCTGTCGTTGCCGATGAACTGGTCATTGGCGTCCCCGCCGACTGTGCCGCGGTCCTTGTACACGGCGCCGCGGCTGGACATCAGAGCGCAGAACGGACAGCAGCCGAGAGCCGCGGCGCGCGCATACCCGACGGCCCCCCGGTCCTGCTGGACAGCGTCCGTGACCGTGCTGCGGCCGGCATTCAGCACCAGCCGGTCGACAGCCGCGTCAGCACGTGACATGGCAGTCTCCAGTCGCGTGTCGAACGGCCCCTGATCGGTGGCCACATCGTCTTCTGTCCGGGGCCACAGGTCTTTCGTGGCCCACCGCAGTGAGTTCGACGTCTGATCCTCCGGCGGAGGGTCCCCGAGTGGCACCGTGAACACGCCGGTTATGCCGGCGGCTTCGCGTTCCCCGTCGTAGAAGTCGGCAGCCAACGTCGCGGACACCTGCGAGTAGCGTGCCACCAGGGCCGCCACCGCTTCGATCCACGTCGGGACCGTCGCCTGCAACCGGTCCGGGTTGATCAACCGCCGCAACCCGCGCAGATCCCTCAGCAGCAGCGTCGTCAACCCCAACTGGGCTCTTCGCCAACGGGCAACAGCCGCCGTGCTATCCGAGGTCGTCGATGCCAAGGTCGGCCTCCGACGGCTCCGCAGCAGGGCCACTGGTGGAGCCCGCCCCAAGTTCGGCAAGGCGGTCCATCAACTCGCTGCTACCTGTGCGTCCCGCGCTACGCCGACGGTCTGTTGCGATCCGCTGCCGCTGCCCCTCGGTGAAGCCGGCCATCTCCAACGTGACGTCGGAGTCCGCAGGCAGCACACCCGCCTGCACCAGCTTCACCGTGGCGTCGACCTGCGCGGCGACGGTTGGCGTTGCCGGGTTGCGCCACACCGTCTCAATGCGGCGGGCCTTGTCCGGGGGTTCGCCGTCCCGTACCCACAAGGCGAGACGCATGGCCTGCTGCCAGGCGTGCCCGAAGCGGCGGATCCGCCGCTCGGACCGCTTGACGAGCTTGGCCTCGGTGCTGCGGATCGCATCCGCGGAGGCGGGGTTGTCGGTGGTGTAGCCCAGCATGTGCGGTGGCAGCCCGAACTGACTGGACATGATCCGCGCATACAGGTCGATGATCTTCGTCATGCCGGTCGGGTCGTGCGCAGCGAACTGGCCGACGGCCGGCACGTTGCCTTCCTCGTCCCGCTCCAGCGCCAGAACCCGCCCGATGTAGGTCTCCCAGGCGCTCTTGGCGGTGCCGTCCGCTTCCTGGAACGCCGACTCCGACGCGCCGAGGATGTACCGCTGCGGGGCGCCGAAGAACTCCGCGGCAACTTCCATGCCCATGAGGCGCCGGCATGCAGCGTCCGTGACGGACATGACCTCCGGGGTGATCTCCGACTTCCCGACCCGGTCCGCAGTCCGCTGACGGTTCGCCAGCCTGACCACCGGGACGACACCCAGGTTGTGGATGTCGCGGTCGACGACCTTCCAGCCCCCGGACTGCGACGGCAGGCACATCACCGTCTGATCCGGCAGGTACAGGACCAGCATCCGCTCGTCGGGACCAGACTCGATGAACGTGTCCGCAGCGCACTCCCGGAGTGCTGCCGTACCCATCCGAAGGCGGGCGTCCCACATCAGCGTCATGTCCAACGGCGACTCTGCCGAGATCAACGGCGGGCAGTCGCCACCACACTCCCCGGAACCGACCGCCAGGTACTCGCGGCCGTAGACGAGAGCATCCAGGTGGGCGAGGCTCGACTCGTCGAACAGGTCGTTCGCCTCGGCGATCTCCGCCAGGTCACTGGAGCCGGCGCCGTCAGCCCACCGGAACGCCTCCAGATCGAGGCGCTCCTCCAGCGACTCGACACCGACCCGCGGCCAACCGATCACCGTGTGCAGGCCCTTGAGCTGAGGCGGAATGCTGATACCGAGATCCCGAACCAACTGCTCGCCGTTGAAGTAGGCATCCCGCAACTGCAATGCCCAGCGGTCCCGCAGCATGTCCGCGCGCAACACGTTGATCAGGGCGAGTTCATCGTCCGACAGGAACGTGAGGGGAAGTTCAGGAGCGTAGGAGGTCATCGCAGCACCACAACCCTCCCCTTGCCGGTGGCCTTCTTCTTGGGCCGTTTTGCCGAGTTGAGGATCATGCGGCGCAGCATCCGTGCCCCGATCGCACACACCGCGAGGTCGATCTTCCTGGCGGACTCACGGTGCTCCTTACCGATCGTGATGCCCCAACGGTTCGTGCGCCGCCGGGCGTTGATCACATGGGTACGCAGCACCTTGTGCCCGTCATGCAAGAGCGTCCGCTCCAGCACATCCGCGTGAGCCCGCTTCACGGCCTCGGTGAACGTCTCCTGGTTGCGGGTATCGCGCATGTCCCAGCGCACCGCGTGCGCCTTCGGCCCCGACAGGACCGAGCGCAGCGCCAGCTTCGGACCCCACGTCTGACCCCAGAGGTCGATGTACGTGTCCCAGTACATCTCGCCCTCGTCGTCCTGGCCCGACCCCGGGTCAGCGAAGAACGCCAGCACCTTGAACCGGGCGAACGTGTGCTCCACAACGCCGTGCACCTCGTCGCGCGGAACCTGGTACGGCACGAACCCCGGGGTGTTCGGCGCCGGCCAGTTCGGCGGCTTCTGCCACACCCCGAGCGCCGTCACGAACCCGTCCGACATACGGCACGCGCACAGCCCCGTGGCGTCGTCGCTCTTGGAGCCGTCGAAGAACAAGACGATCTCGTCGCCGTCGACGAGTTGCAGGCCCTCGCGCTTGCAGGCATCCCACTCGTAGCGGGCCATCCACGCATCCTCGGCAGCGACGACCTGGTTGTACCAGAAGCGCCGTGACCTGCTCGGAGGGTTCCGGGGGTCCAGAATCGACTTCACCAGGCGCGGAATGTTCAGCCAGGTCGAGTCGCCCCGCACCGCCAAGAGCACCTTCTCCAGCCACGGCTTCGTCAGCTTCGCCTCGGGCGGGGCTTCCAGCGAGTCGTACAGGATGCCGGTGTCTTCCGCGCGGCCGGCTTCGGCTGCCTCGTAGGCGTCCCGGGTCTGCTCGGCAACCGAATCCTCGCCAGGCTCGAATGCGTTGGTGATCGCGAACGTGCGAGCCGAACCATCCGCTGACTTGGTGGCGTTGCGTTCAATCGTTGCGGCCATCTCGTGGCCCTGATTCGACTCGATCCAGTGATGCGTTTCATTGAGCAGGGTGAACGTAGTACGTCCGCCTTCAAGGGATCGCGGCGACGAGGTGACCGCCTCGATGCGACTGAGCCCTTTGTGGGCGTAGACGATCTCCTTGCCAACCTCAATGCCGTACTCGGCCTTGGCTTCTCTCGTGAACAGCGAGCCAAAGATGATCATTGTGTTGCGGGTCTGGTCCTTCGACACCGCAGCGATCTGCACCCACGCTTCCGGATGAGGCTCGCCGACGGGCTGCCCAGCCGGGACACCGCGGAACTCACCAGCCTTGGCGACTCGACCGTTCCACCGGCACGGCCCGACGAACTCCGTAGCCGAGAGCGTCGCCCCGAAAGGATCCTTCCCCCAGCCCTTGAGCCGTTGAAGCACCGCGTCCCGATAGATGAACTCACCCGACTCGGGGTCCAGGGCGTACCACCAGAACAAGATGCGAATCTGCTCCGATGTGTACCGCCAGGGTCTACCCATGCCCTGCTGCAGATTGCGGTGAGCCCACCCCGCGACGTGGTACCCGAGCGTGAACGCCGGTACGACGTAGTCGCCAGCCTCGTCCTTGGTCCACGTGGGCCCGATCACGAACGGGGTGATGGTCTCCGGAACGGCCTCGTCGACCTCAGCCGCTGAAGGCGGAACGGTAGTCATCAAGCACCGCCACGTCAGCGTCGGCCTGCGCGGAGGGCTTCTTCCGCTCCAGCTCCATGCGGGCCCGCCGGCGGTCGCCCTCAGTCGTCAGCAGCGACGACATCACCGAGTTCAACGCCGCCACCAACTGGCCGTTCGGGCCACGCTCCGAGCAGTCCAGCACCCGCGACATCAGCTCCGCCGCATACCGGGCCACAGCCCAGTCCGACGGCTGGTAGAACGCCGCCTGACCCGACTTACGCAGCGACAGATACCAGTCCGTCGCGATCGGATCCCACAGCGGGCTCGGATCCGGGAGTTCCGGCAGATCCGCAGGCGCCCCAGACGGGGCCTTGGTGATCGAGTCCTTCTCATCCTTCGAGCGGTGGCCCATGCGTTCCTCGGAACGCTTACCGATAGGTCCACGTGCGCCCATGACGACCTCCAGGGTCAGAGCGCGCCACCAGGGCGCACAGCGGGCTGGAAACGACGACGCCCCGTCAGGGACGCCGCCAGGGCGTCACGAGAACGAAGCGATCAAACCGGCCGCATCAGGCAGCTCGGCAAGACTCAGAGGCGTACCCGGAACCCGGTCGCCGATGATGATGTAGCGGCGATCCGAGTACACCTCGACCGCCAACTCCCCCCGGCGGATGCGCCGGCCGTGCGGAACCGCACCGCGGAACCAGAGATGCAGGCCAGTACCTGACCGCCCGCGCTCCATGTACGTCGGCGGCAGTTGGTCGACGATCGTCTGTGCCCACGGGAGGACCCGCCCGCCGTCGACGGCATGGTCCAGGTCGATGACCACGATGCCGTCGCCGGCCGTCAGAACGAATCCGACACCGTCGCCGGTCGTCGACGAGGCGACCGCCTGGTAGTCGGACCAGGAGGAAGGGTCGTTGACCGCGGCGAAGCGGCCGTCGGTGCGCATGGGCACCTTGTCCTTGTGCCGTACCCAGCGGGGGCGGGCGGTCAACTCGGCCGGGATGCGGGCCTGCTGTTTGGCGGCAAGCTCGGCATCACGGGCGCGCTTACGGGCGCGAGCTGCAAGGACGCGGTGCGAGTCCGTGCAGTAGCGGCGGTCCGACCGGTGCATCACCGGCAGGTCTCCACCGCAGTGCGCGCACCGCTGAAGCGTCCCTGGCATGCGACCAGTCTACTGGTGCGAGTTAACGGCTACAGCGAACTGACCTGCACAGTTACCCAGTTGGGACGCGAAGCCGACCAACGGCCTCACTCAGGCCGCCAGCATCAGTGCAGGTCAGCGCCTTGGAAACCCGGGGGCGATGTCAGGTGCTATACGGGGCCGATCCCAAAAGATCATGATCATGGGGTCTCCCCCCAGGTCGGATTGATCTTGGAAAAGTTGATTTGGATCATGAAATTTGGGCCTATTTGATCTTGGCAACGAAGATCAAATGAACCGCTGGAGCCAAGATCAACCGGCTTCCCGTCAACCCCAACCAAGATCCACACCTCGCACGCGCGGTGACCACCACACGCGCTCGCCACCTCGCCCTGGCCTGCCATGCCGGCCGACGAGGCAGCACCTGCCGTGCCGGTCGCCCTGCCCCTCACCCGTACCGGTAGGCGGTGACGTCGAGGGCCTGCCCTGCCGCGACCAGGAGGGACGCAGTGACGGTGACCGTGACGCCGGCCGCCGTCTGCGTTCCTGTCTTGACCCTCGCGGTTGCCTTGCCTATGAGGCCTGCGCTCGCCACGATCTCGACGTCGTAGGTGGCGCTCGGCATGGGCGTGGTCCAGGTGATGGCCTGGTCGTAGGACGCTCCGAGTGCGATGAGCGGCAGCGTCGGTACTGCCCGGCGGATCGCATTGGTGCGCGCTTCGAGGGCTGCTGCTCGCGTCTCCAGTGCTGTTGCCCTGCTTGCAACGGCTGTTGCTGCACTGTTCGCACTGTCGGCTTTGGTGCTTGCCGTGTTGGCTGTGGTCTGGGCTGAGGTCGCGGTGGTGGCTGCCTGGTCGGCTGCCGTCTTGGCTGCCCCGGCCGTGCTGTTGGCGGAGGCGGCCGTGGCGGCTGCGCTCTGCGCTGTCGTGCTCGCCGTGCCGGCCGTCGTCTTTGCGGCGGTGGCGTCGGCGCCTGCAGCTGTGGCGGCGGCTTGAGCGGAGGTGGCCGTGGTCTTCGCGGTGGCGGAGTCTGTTGCGGCTTGGCTGGCGGTTGTTTGCGCGGCCCCCGCTGTGGCGGCGGCTTGGTCTGCCGCAGCAAGCGCTTGGGCGGCGGCGTTCGTCGCGGATGTTGCTGCGGTGCTGGCCTGCCCTGCAACCGCGTTGGCGTCCTGCGAGGCGGCGAGCGCGAGCCCGGCTTTGTCGTAGGCGCCTTGGGCTTGGACCCCGAACGAGTTGGCGTCGGCTTGTGCTTCGGCGATCAGGGGCCGGAGTGCGGTGATCTCCTGCTCGGCCTGGTCGATCAGCGCTTGGAGGCGGGCGTGCTCGGTGCTCGCGTTCTGCTGCAGCGGTGCGAGTTGGGCGGCGATGTCGGCGAGGGTGGCGAGCCGGGTGGCCATCTCCGCGGCGAGCGCGTCCTGTTCAGCTTTCTGTGCGGCGAGCCGTTCAGCGACCTCGGCGTTGTCTGCGAGGGCCGCGTTGGCAACGGTGTCGACCATGGCCTTGGTCGCCGCGTCGGGGATCTTGGGGCTGTAGCTGGTGCGCCTCATGTCCGGGTCACCGACACCTTGGGCGTCCCGGCGGAGATGAGCTTGACGACGGTTGGGCCTGCGGTGGGCGGCTCGACCTGGGCGGAGCTGATCGCGGCGGGGAGGACGCGTGAGGCGCGGCCTTCGACGGCGGGATCGGTGCCGTCGACGGTGAAGTAGATGGGTGCGGCCCCGTCGTGGCTGAGGACTTCGATCTCGTCGACGTCGTCGGGGAAGTGCACGGTGGTGATGGCGCCGGCGTCGAGGGTGATGCCGTGAACGCCCCACTCGTCGGCCTGGACGGTATAGCTAGCCACGGCGTCCTCCGCGGAGGGCCTTGGCGTGCTGGCTGGTCCACAGGCCGGTCGCTGCCTTGTGCCTCAAGGCGCAGTATCCGCGAGCTCGGGCGCCCATGAACTTGGAGACGGACCGAACGCATCGGTCGAAGTCCCCAGCAGTCCCCCATTTGATCTTGGCCGCCCCCTGCCCAGACGTCCAATAGCGACGAAGCGTCTCGGCGTTGCCGCGATTCTTCCGGCTCCCTCGGCCCTTGCTGGCCACAGATCATCACTCCTTCTGCGGCGCGGGCTCCTGCTCGATGGGCTCTTGGTGGTCGTCTACCCGCTCGATGCGGGCGACTTGCGTGGCGGGGATGGCAAGGGCGATGTTCATGTCGCCGTGGGGGTCCCGGTCCTTGAAGAGCGCCCATCCGTCAACGAACTCGACGGTGAGGTCGGGGTCCTCGATGACGGTGTCGTCGCCGCGGCGTTCAGCGTGAACGATGAGGTAAGCCGGCACGGTCACCTCAGTCCGGGGTGTGGTTCTTGTGGCCTGTTGCGGCCGGGGCGGGGGTTGGCGCGCTGGGCTGCGTTGCCCTCTCGGCTGCTCTTCTGGGCGTGGCATTCGGCGCAGACGCCCTGGAGGCGGTCTTCGGCGTGGGCGTCGGTCTTGGCTTCGATGTGGTCGCAGTGGCTGGCCGGTCTGACGCCGCAGATCTTGCAGACCACGTCGCGGGCGAGCACCTTGGCTCGGATAGCCCGCCAGTTCGACGGGAGCCGGGCCTTGCGGTCTGAGTTCGCCCAGCCGCTGCTCATGGGTGGGCCTCGGCGTTGGGGTCGTCAGTGTCGCTCATGCCGATACCTCGTGGCGGATGCTGATACTTCTGGCGAAGAGGGTGAGCGTGACGGTGACAATGTCGCCGTTGGTGATCTCGTGGATCTGGATGTTGGCGTCTGCGGGGACGGCGACTTCGACGCCGTTGATGCGGATGGCGTTGGGGACGAGGAAGCCGGGCTGATCGTCGGCGGTGGTCCGGCGTTCGATGATCTCGATATCGGCGCCTTGGAACATCACACCTCCTCGGGGCTGCGTTCGGTGTCGCTGGTGAGCGCCCAGCCTGCGAATCCGGCTCGTTGTCCGGGTGGGGTGCTGGCGACTGCGATGCCGTAGAGGCGGACAGCGGTGTCTTCGGCGCGGGTGAGGGCGTCGCCGTCGCTGCTGCCGGTGATCTCGACGGCGATCTCGCGGATGCCGTCGCCGAGCTTCACGGTGACGTCAGGCATTGCGGATCCGGGCGTTCCTCAGTTCGTCCTGTGCTTTGCGGATCTCGTCCTGCACCTGCTCGTGGAACTTCTCGAACTCGCCTTCGACGTGGACCTTGAGGAAGAGGGGCTTGCCGTCGGCGTCGACCGGGATGTCGTTGGCGGGGATGTCGATGGTCTCCTCGAAGACGAGGACGGCTCGGGCGCCGATCCGCGGTACGAGATCGCCGTCGCTGAGCAGGTCGCGCCGGATGGCGTCGAATCCGGCTTCGTCGGTGGGGGCCTGGTCGATGACGAGAATGAACGGCGGCCGTTCGTCGTTGGCGCCTTCGGGGAGTTCGAGGATCTGGAGGCGGGCCATCAGTCGGCCACCTGCTCGTCTTGGCGGATGATGCTGCGGACGTTCGCGGCGGGGATGTGGGCGACGGGGGTGTTGCCGCGGAAGGCGGTGTACTGGTCGCCGAGGGGTTCCACCGTGGTGGCGGTGATCTCGTCGGTGTCGCCGGTGAGGTAGTTGATGGTGTAGCGGGCCATGGCGCGGGCTCCTGGATCAGGTGGGGCGTTGAGTGGCGGTGAGGGGTAGTTCGTCGCCGGCTGCGATGACGGCTTGCCCGGTGGGCGGGTCGGCGTTCTCGCTGGGCTTTTTCCATGTGCAGCAGCAGCGTTCGTTGTTGATGAGGAGTCGATCGCAGGCGGGCTTCGGGCAGCGGATCACTGAGCGCACGGGGTCGCCCATTCGGTAGGCCATTGCGTCCTCTGGTGTTAGGGCTGCCAGCGGGCCCTTCGGAGCGCCTCGGGCACGTCGCTGGTGGTGATGGGCGGGGTGAGGATGCCGCCGTTGGCGTAGCGCTCGGCCAGCGACTTCGGCTCGTCCGGCTGTGGCCGGTCGAGGCTGGCCAGGATCTCCGGCGTGATGCCGTGGGCGTGCGCGAGATCCAGTAGCTCTGGGCAGTCGTTGATATTGTCGGTGATCGGGTTGCAGTTGTCCTGCACCCATTCGACGCCGCAGCCCGCGCAGGCTGCCGCTCGCGCCGTCGCAGCCGCACCCGGATCGACTCGGTGCCGGGTAAGGATGCGGCGGTCCGCCTCGCAGCGGCGGAGGACGGCGGCCGGGTCGTTTCGGATCATGTGTTGGGCGGTTCCGCCGCGGTGGACGAGGGCGACGGTTCCGTCGTTGTCGTGGTCTCGAATCTCGTGGACGAGGGCGTCGTAGTACCAGCGAGGTGAGGGTTGCTCGTGGTCGCGCGCCACGCGCTCGGCTGCGTCAACTTGCCGGGTTATCCAGGTATGGAGATCCATCAGGCGCCCATGCCGGCGAGGAGGATGGTCTTCACCAGCTCCAGTGCTTGCTGTTCGGTGAAGCCAGCTTCGATGTGCGCCTGGAACACTTCGTGCAACTGGGCTGCTGCAGCTGCGAGTTGCGTGAGGGGGTCTTCGGGGTCGAACACGGCGCGGGCCTTCCGGGTGGGGTGGTCAGGCGTGGAGGGCTCGTCGCACGCCTTCTTCGAGGGTGACGGCGGGCTGGTAGTGGGTGAGCATGCGGCCGGGGTCGGACACGCGGTGGTGGACGCCTCGGGGTGCGTCGGCGCGGTGCTTTAGCTGCGGTCGGTAGCCAGCTGCTGCGGTGACGATGCGGGCGAGTTCATCGAAGGATGTGGCCCTGCCCCAGCCGAGGTTGACGGGCCCGGTGACGTCGGCGTCGAGGAGGGCGAGGGTGGCGCCGACCAGGTCGCTGATGTGGATCCAGTCGCGGGTGCTGCTGCCGTCGCCCCAGATCTCGAACGGGTCGTCACGGCGGGCGGCCCGCTGGATGAACGCGGGGAACGGGTACGCGTCGTCCTGGTCTTCGCCGTAGCCGGAGAACGGCCGCGGGATGAGGATGCGGCAGCCTTCGGCCTCGGCGTAGGAGGCGAGCTTCTCCCCCGTCAGCTTCGCCCAGCCGTAGGTGGCGTCGGGTTCCTCCATGTACTGGAGGTTGATGTCCTCTTCGTACAGGCGCCGCACGTCACCGGGCTGCTGAAGCGTGACCGGGTAGGCCGCGCTGCTGGAGAAGTACACGGCCCTCGGGGTGCCGCTGCGGATCAGCCACCGCATGTACCAGGCGTCGAGCGCCAGGTTGGTGCCAACGCCGAGGGGGCTGCCGTCGATGCTGGCCCGGCCGCCGACGATCGCCGCACAGTGGATGGCGAGGTCGTAGCGGGTGTTGTCGGTGCGGAAGAAGTCGAGGGCATCTCCGCTGGGCACGAGTGGGGCGGCGTTGAGGTCGATGCCGACGACCTTGTCGCCTCGGTCGCGGAGCGCCTGGTGCAGGTGCCTGCCTACGAATCCTGAGGCGCCAGTGAGGAGAACGCGCATGGGACCCCCTCAGAGCCAGGCGACTGCGGCGGCGTTGATAGCAAGGTGAATCGTGTTGTCGGCGATGATCATCAGCCACACGGCCAGCCATGCCGGGCGGTCCTGGTGGTAGCCCGTCCCGGAACACTCCGCCCATGGATGCCAGTGGGAGCGCGGCGCCAGGAAGTTCTTCGCCCACACGACGTGTCGCGCCAGCCGGTAGTGATCGATGACCGCGTGCGTGATGACGATGACCGCCAGCGCAGTCGGGGATCGCGTAACCAGCAGGAACGGCAGACCGTAGGTAACGGCGTGCGCGATGGCGGGCCACCAGCGCTTGGTCTTCTCGTTCGCCATCCAGTCGGACTGGATGAGGTAGTCCCCAGCGAGGTGGGCGAGGAGGATTCCGAACGCGACTGCCCCGGTCACTCAGTGACCTTCACGGCCCGGTAGACGCCCCACGGCAGTCCGCTGTCGACGGGTTCCAGGCCGAGGGCGGCGCAGGCGTCGGCTTGCTGTCCCTTCGACCAGGTGGTGACACCGATCCACGAGTCGGCCTCGCTGGGCTGGTCGGAGACGGGCCAGTCGAGGACGAGGATCCCGCCGAGCTTCGTCGCGGCCCGCAGCTTGCCGATGATGTCGAGGCAGTCCGCCCAGCTGTGGTGGATGAGGACGGCGAGGCAGTACACGGCGTCCATGCGGCGCCGGCCGAGGTGCTTGGCGATGCCGTCCGCCGCAGCCTGGACGGTGGTGACGTTGAGGGCCATGTCCGGGTGGGCGGTGATGATGTCCGCGGTGACGTCGGTGAGCCGATCGAGCATCCGCTGCGACGAGTCGGCGGCGGTCACCTCGTAGCCAAGTGCAGCCATGGGGATGGCGACCCGTCCGTCGCCGCACCCAAAGTCGAGAACCTTCGCCCCGGCGGGTATCACGGTGGCGAGCATGTCGGCCTGCGCCCGCCCGGAGTCCCAGTACGCGTCCTCGGACACGCGGCGCAGGGGGTGAATCGCTTCCGGGTCGGCCTGATCCCAAGCGGCGATGATGGCTTCGGCGGTCATACTGCCTCCTCGACGAGCTTCCGCAGCTTGACGAGGTCGGCTTGCAGCCCACCGTTGTCGCGGTAGGCGATGTAGGCGGCGCCGTCGGCCTGTGAGCGTTCCGGGCTGTTGCAGTCCTCGTAGACCGCGTCGAGGCTGGCCTTTCCAGCTGCCGGGTGGAGGTGCTCGATGACCATGTCGTCGAGGTAGGTGATGCGGCCCATGCCCTTTCCCCAGTCGAGCCAGACGAGGTCGAGGCAGAGGTGCACGAGCTGAGGGGGCGCCATGTAGTCCAGCGTGGTGACGATGTCGGAGGTCATTGCGACGGCGGTGGCCATGGCCTGGCCCTGGAGGAGGTCGTTGCCGTAGACGATGCCGGGCCCGCCGGACAGGCACTCCCGGATCCGGGCGTCCCACGCCATCGCCGCGGGCCGGGGCCGGTGGTCGTCGCCCATGAACGCGAGGTACCGGTACTGGTCTGCGTTCTTCACGGCGGCCTGGTTGAGGGTGCCGCACAGCCGCTTCCGCGCCCAGAACACGAACCGCACCCGGGCGTCGCCGGCGAGGTCCTTCGCCAGCGCCTTGTAGGCGGCAAGCTCCGGGTCGTCCTTGTCGACGCAGAACAGCAGGTCGGCGGTGGCGCCGGTGTCATCCCACGCCTGCACGATCTCCGGCACGGCCTGTGGTCTGCCGCGGGTGGGGACGATGACGAGGAGGTCGTCGGCCATGGCGGGCCCCTTCAGTAGACGGTGAGGGTGCCGGGTGACCGGTAGACGGGGGTTTCGGCTCCGGCAGTCCAGGTGATCCACACGGCGTAGTCGCCGGCGGTGAGGGTGGTGGCGCCGCCTGCGGGGCCGATCAGGATGCGGGCCATGGGTGTTGACCACTCACCGGTGAGCCAGTCCCCGGCTTCGGGGTTGTCGTCGCCGTCGGCTGGGAGGAACGCAAACTTCGGTGGGGCGCTCATGCTGATCGCGGACCCGGCGGCTTTGGATACGGCGGTGAGCCGCACGTATTCGGTACTGGTGGCTGCGAGTCTCATCGCCATGGGCCAGATACCTCCCAGCCTGCGTGTGCGCTGCCGACGAGGGTGTCGAGGATCGGGCCGGCGGCCTGCGCGGTAAGGCTGGCGGTGGCGCTGAAGGCGGCTGCCCCGGAGACGGTGAGGGCGGTGTCCGTGGTGAGCGCGGCTTCCGCGGTGAGCCCGGCGGTGACGGCGATGACGCGGGTTGCTGCGGCGGTGAGGCTGGTCTCGGAGGTGAGCGTCGCCGCGCCGACCAACACGGCGCCGTTGCCGGTGGTGTTGAAGTTGTCGTACTCAGCGAAGTCGACGGTGCCGGCGTTGCGGTAGGCGATGAGCTGGATGTTGCACTGCTCGGCGTCGGTGCCTACCCAGGACGGGGTGGCGAGGGTGCGCCGGTTGGTCCAGGTGGTGCCGTCGGCGCTGGTGTCCCAGTACACGGTGCCCGACGCTTCACGGATGCGGAGCCAGGCGTGGTTGGTGGCGTCGTAGGTGAGTTCGACGCTCGCCGGGTCGTCGTAGCTGGTGATCGACTGTGCGCGGAGTTTCGGCGTGGCCGCGGCGACGTACACCCACTGGATCGCTTTGCCTTCGGTGGCCGACTCGACCACGAACGCGGTGGTCACCGTGGTACCGGTACTGAGAGCCGGCTTGGTGACGAGCTTGACGTAGGCGCTGCCGCCGGTGAGAGTCCAGGCGGCACCGGACTGGTAGGCGGCGTAGCTGCTGATGCACGGCACCCTTGCCCTGCCGCCTGTCTCGCTGACCCCGCCGTAGGAGTCCCCCCAGTTCGGGCCGATGCTGTTGTCGTTGAAGTTGTCGATCAACGTGCTGACGTTCGGCACGCTCGCCTCCTACGCGATCGACAGTGCGAGCGCCCCAGCGGCGATCTTGAAGTCGTCGCCGGATGCGGTCGTCCGGGATGTGGTCAGCGCCCCGTACCAGAGGCGGACCGGGGTTCCCGCGGAGTCCCAGATCTCCACACCGACGACGGTGGCGGCCGGCATGCCCGACCAGACGAGGTCGGCCGAGTTGCTCGTTGCCCCGTTCGTGGCCGCGGCGACGGTCATGTTCTTCCGGGCGTAGGAGCCGCCCGTGACCTCGGTGCCGGCCGCCGAGTCGCTGCCGTTCGCGGTCACGAGGGCGACCTTGAGCGGGGTGGTCGGCGCGGTCGTTGTGTTACCGCACAGCCAGTCCAGGGCCCGGTTCTCGGCCGTGTTCGTGAGGTTGTCGGCCACGTGTCCTCCTAGGCGGGCATGAGGGCACGGAGTGCCGTGGTGATCCGGCGGGACAGGTAGATGTGCCCGGCGTCCGTCGGGTGGATGGCGTCGGCGCCGATGTAGGCCGCCGCGTTCTGCGCGGTGATCCAGGCCCCCTGGGTGGTGACGAGGGTGCCGGTCGCGTCGTAGCAGGAGCCGGTGTACGGCGAGATGAAAGGCAGGCCTGCGGCGGCTGCTGCGGTGCGGAGCGTCGCATCGGTGTTGGTGATCGTGCTGCCGGGGCTCCCGGTGGGCGCCCAGCAGCCGATGACGACGGTCTGGCAGGTCGGCAGCCCCACGGTGATCGCCGCGTAGAGGCTGTCCGCAGCCGTCTTGATCGCCGTCTGGCTGCCGGTGTTGTCGTTGTAGCCCGCCCAGACGATTAGCCGGTCGGGTGCCCAGGCGATGACGTCGGCCTGGACGCGGTCGGCGAGGGTGGCGTAGGAGCCTGGGGTGATGTAGCCGGTGCCGCCGCGGGCCTGCTCCCACGCGTCGGTCGCTCCGAGGAGGCGTGCCGCACGGGCGAACCATGTGCCGGCCCCGGCGCCGGTGTTCTGGGCGGAGCCGTCGGAGAGGCTGTCGCCGAACACCATCAACCGGCCGCCCTGGGCGGGGACTTGCCACATCGTGGCGGTCGCGGGCAGGTAGATGCCGCCGAACGGGAACGTCGTGAAGTCCAACCGGATGCGTCGTGGTGCCGCGGAGCCGAGGTCGATGGTGATGAGGTGCCCGGACCCGGCCGTCGTGCCGCCGCTGCTCTGCATCAGGTCGGTGACCTTGCGGCCGTCGATCGACAGCCGGTACATCGTCGCGGCGGAGATGTACTTCATCCGCACCTGGAATGTCTGCGCGTCCGTGCCGAACTCGACCGACCAGACAGACTGCCCGCTGGAGTAGGTGTTCGGGTACTTCGACGTCGGCAGGACGTAGCTGGTGTCCGGTGAGACGGTGCCGATCTGGAAGCCGCCCGCACCGAGAAACGTGAACAGGCCGGTCACATCGGTGCCAGTCAACGCCACACCGGCCGGGGCGTACTTGATGTACCCGGTCGTCGGCGTGGTGGTCTGCGCGGTGCTGATCGTGGGCGCCGTACCGGTGTAGAGGCTGTCCGCGAGGGCCTGGTCCGGGAGGTCCCGGCGTCGCCAGATTTTCGAGGACAGGGCGTTGAGGACGATGGTGCCCTGTTTGCCGTCGACGCTGGTTACAAGGTTCGTCGCGGGGTCGCCGGTGTCGCCCTTGGGGCCGGTGGCGCCCGTTGCTCCGGTCGCTCCGGTCGCTCCGGCGGGGCCTGCGGAACCGGTGTCGCCCTTGGGGCCTTGAGTGCCGGCTGCACCCGTGTCGCCTTTCGCTCCGGCGGGTCCCTGGGGTCCGACGAGGCTGGCCAACCATGCGGTCTGACTGCCGGAGTACCCGGCGGCCTGTGCCACCTGGTAGGCGGACGGCCCGTCTGCGCCGGCCTGTCCTGCCGGGCCCTGATCTCCGGGGTCGCCCTTCGGGCCCTGGCTGCCGGTGTCACCCTTGGCGCCCGTTGCACCTGGCGTCCCGGTCGGCCCGGCTGGCCCCTGTGCCCCGGTGTCGCCCTTCGCGCCTCCGGGGCCCTGGTTTCCGGTGTCGCCCTTGGGGCCTTGCAGTCCGGTGTCGCCGCGGTCGCCTTTCGCACCGGCCGGTCCGGCGGCGCCTGCCGCGCCCTGCGGCCCGGTCTGACCGGCCGGCCCTTGCGGTCCGATGAGGGAGGCCAGCCAGTCGGTGACGGTGCCGTCGAAGCCCTCGCCAACGGCCAGTTGGTAGGCGGACTTGCCGCCTGCGTCGCCGCCGCCGGGCGCCTGGGCGGGTACCAGTTCGTCGAGGTGGACGGTGTCGCCGTCGTTGCCGTGGATGTCTGCCCAGAACGTGACGCGTCGGCCCTTGCTGGGCTGGACGTCGACCTGCCACATCCACCCGTCCGGGAGGATGCCGGGCGCGTTGTTCGGGATCAGCTGGACGGAGAACTCGCCGTCGACGATGGGCGTTTTGCCGCCGCCGGGGTAGATCGCGTGCCGGTCGGGGTCTGTGAGGACTGCGGACGGCGTGCAGACGATCTGTCCGCCGTATCCGGCGCCTGCCACGGCTGCGGGGAGGGTGCCGACAACGGTGACGACGGGGGTGCCTGTTGGGAACGCCACGGCACCTCCCGGCGGTTGGTGTCCCGCCGCCTCAACGGGGGGCGTGGGGCGGCGGGACGTCGGGGTGATGAGCGGCACCCCGGGTTCTGCGTCCGCCCGGCCCCCCACGGGCCGGGCGGACGGGGGCCGAGCGCGTGGCGCTTCAAGGCCCCTCCCTGCGACGACCAGACGCAGGGGGCTTCAGGCGGCGAGTAAGCCGTGGTCGATGACTGGTGGGGCTTCGGCGGGGGTGATGAGTTCGCGGGTGTCGTTGTCGCGGTTGGCGGCGGGGAGTTCGGCGAGGTCGTAGAGGACGCCGTTGCGTCGCCGCTTGGTGTCGCCGTGTCGCGTGAGACGGCCTTCGGCTGCCCATCGGCGGATGGTGGCGGCCGGCCTGCCGGTCCAGTAGGCGGCGAGGTCTTCCGTGACGAGGTGCGGGGGCATCGGTTCACCCCCGGACACGACGAAAGGGCCACCTATGGGTGGCCCTCCAGGCACAGCGAGATCGATTGGAGCAGACGATACGCTCACCGCTGATCAAACGGCAAGTCATGTTGCCGAAACAGCATCGAGCGCCATGTGTGGCGAGCAACGACGCCGGTCACCTGCTCAGCTTCGGGTCGGTCACGGCAATGACAGCCTCGAACACACCCTGATGGAACTCGCCTTGCCAGCAGCCCATCACCCTGGGCAGCGCGGCCCGTTGCCGTTCGGCTAGTTCGTGCGCGTAGCCGTTCATCAACTCGCCCGCGAGGTTGTCGTCTATCCCGGCACCCAGGAGGGCCAGATATAGCTTCCAGGACGGCCGGGTCATATCCAACGGGTCATCAAGGTTCACGCTGCCGCTCCGCCCATCTCGACGAGCACGGCTTCTTGCGCGGCCCGGAGGTCTCGCCATTCACCGAGCCCGTCCCAGCGAGTTCCGCAGCCATGGCAGCGGACGCGGTGCGTGTTGGTGGTGGCGGTCAGCTGCTCTCCGCACAGGATGCCGTCGACGCGCACAGGGCAGTGGCCGATGGCGACGCGGCCGGGTCGTTTCTCCCCGGAGGCGAGGGCGGTGCATTCGGCGTGGAGTCGGCGGATCTCCTCGACGTCCTGCCCGACCTCGTCGTAACTGCTGGCCGCCCAGAGGAGGTTGTTGCGGAGGAACGTCACCTGCTCGGGCAGGGCTTGAGCTGCACTCCCCCGCCAGGGGGCGACGGTCCAGCCGAGGGCCTGCCGCCACGCATCCTCGACCGCTGACAGCCTGGCAGCCACTCCCCCGGGCCCGACGAGGGCGAGGACTTCGAGCCGCGGCGGGATCGGCGGCGTCTTGGTGCCGGACGCTCCGCCGCTTTGCCGTCGGGCGCCCCGCATGAGCATTGCCGTGGTGTCCAGCCGGGCGTACAGGCCGGGGAGTTCGGCGAGCCGGGTGGCGGTGGCGTCTTCGCAGGGCCGGCAGATCCAGCGGCCTGTCTCGGCGACCCAGAGCTGTCGCCCGCAGCGGGGGGCGGTGCAGGTCGGCCACTGGTAGTCGTCGGTGGTGGGGTGGTCGTGCACGATCGGCTCCTCGTGGTGCGGGGAACGTGTTGCGCTTGAGCCAATGGTGCACCAAGGGGTTGACACTGCGGGCCAACAGCCCAGTGTGGATGTGCAGGGGCCCCAGTCCCGGACGGCGGAACTGGGGCCCCACAGCATGCGGTTACGGCTACTCCGTGACTTCCTCGGCGGCAAGCTGGGCGGCGAGGGCGTTGAACGCGGTGACGTACTGGTTTGCGGCGCGGAGGGTGGCGTTCTCCGGGGTGACGTTGTAAGTCTTCACGGCGCCGTTCCCGAACACCACGTTGATCATTGCCGCGCCCTTGTTCTTCCGGCCGGACAGGGCGGCGGTAGTGCCCATGGATGCCACCCCGGCAACGAGCCGTGTGGCGGTCCAAGCCTTGTGCGCGCCGGAGTCGACGAACTCGGCGTTGCCGCCCTTGACGGGGCCGAGGACGGTCTCTCCCATCTTGGAAGCGGGCCACGCCTTCATGGACGCCGCAAGGTTCATGGCCTTCTCGGCTGGATGCGCCTCACGCCATTCCTTCAACGCCGCCTTATCTGCCTGGCGTTGCGCGGCGGCCTTCTCTTTCTGCTGCTGCTTCTCGGCTTTCGCGGCCTGTTTGGCTGCTGCTTTCTCCGGGTCCTGCTTGAAGATCACGTGCCCCCCTGCGGTGTGTTCAGGGTCGGCATCATGCGCCGCCGGCACTGCGCAGGATGCCGGTGTGTCCCAGTTGTGACAGTTGGATCTACCGGTACTCGACGGGGCGACAACGCGTGCCGGTTCGACGGTTTCCGCACGCCGCCCTCACCGGCCGGTCACACTGCGGGCATGGACGATGTCGTCTTCATGGTCCGCGCCAAGACAAGGGCGGCCTGCGAACGCGAACTCGCACGCCTGTGCACCCTGTTGGATGCCCGGCCGGCGACACTCCCCACCGACGCGGCCGGGAACTCGTGGGTCGCGCGCGCCGTACCCGCGGCCTCGACCGCAGCAGACAGCCGAGGCCGGAACGCGCAGGGCTAGTAGTCGTCTCTGCTGGTGCCGGGCGCCTCGACACCGATCTCTTTGATCTTTCCGCTGGTGCTGAGCACCGCGTACACGTACTGGCCGCCGTCAGCGCCGAGCGAACGGGCACGCCCGATGGCCTCCTCGATCTCGTCGAGAGTCATGTCCTTCTCAGCACCGCTGAACCTGATCTGTGATGGCATGGCGGCATCCTGCCGCCCTCGAGCCGGCACGTGCCGGGCATTCGCACAACCTCACCCTTGAGGCTGGCGGACCAGGCAGTAGTGCCAGTCCGCATCGGGGTGCGGATCCGCACCCCACCACCGCAGCACGTACTGGCTGCCCGCCAACTGCTGCCAGCCGGGCGGCAGTCCGCTCTCGGTTTCCACGATCACCTCACGCCCGTCGGCGGGCCCGCCCTCAACACCCAGTCGCATTTCCACGCCCACACAACCGCTCTCTGGCCCTGGCGGGCACGACGAAACCCCCGGCCGAGTGAACGACCAGGGGTTTCAGGCGAGTTGGCTAGCCGAGGGTGGCCGCGAACTTCCCGCCCTCCGCCTCTTCGGCGGACAGCTGGACGGTTCCACGGTGCGAGACTTCCACCTTGTAGAACTTCTCGCCCTTCGGCACGTCCGGTACGGACACGTCGAAGTTGCAGGTGCCGTAGGACACGGACTCGCTGTGCCCGAGGGAACCGGTGGCGATGACGTCGCCGGCCGCCCCGTACACGGTGACGGACGCCCCTTCGGTGATGTCGTCGTAGCCGTAGGCCTGACAGCCGGTGCCAGGGTCGTGGCGGGTGAAGGCGGGCATGGGGTCTGCTCTCCTCAGCGCCGGCCGGCGTTGTCGATGAGTTCTTGACCCCACCGGCGGTCGGCGGTGCCGAAGATTTCGTGGCTGCTGAAGCCGACGGCACGGGCCGCGGTGACGGCTTCGTCGATTCCGGGCGGGCTGTACGCGCCGGCTTTGTCGGCCCGGTATCCGGAGACGAGGGCGCTGACGGCGGCTTCGAGGATCTCGTTCTTGTCTGGCACGGGGGCCTTTCAGAGGCTGCGGGCGTGGGCGAGTTCGACAGCGCGGCCGAACTCGATAAGGACGGGGCGGGCGTTGGGCTGCTCCGCGTTCCACGACGGGATGGTTTCCGCGTTGGGGAAGTTGCGCCGGATCGATTCGAGGAGCAGCACGCAGGCGTCGTCGGCCTGCCATCGGGTGGCGGCTTCGAGGCGGATGGCGCGGATCGGGCAGATGGCACCGGCCTCGTCGAAGATCGCGTCTCGGCACCAGCCGTCGGCCTCGATGCGCTGCCGCGACCGCCACAGCAGCCCGGCCATCGACGTCCGGTAGGGGCAGGGCGCCGAGGTCGGGATGAGCCTCGTCGGTGCCGCGATCTCGGGAATGGGGTCGGCGCCGGGCAGGTGCGCGGTGTTCACCTCGAATGCGACCGCGGCCTGGTCGAGGCGGGCCGTCATGTCGGCGAGGCGGAGCGCCATGCGCGCGTCGAGATTGAGGGCGCCCGGGTCGGCCAGTGTGGTGGGAGCGACCGTGGTGGTGCTCATCGGGGCACCTTGCCGTTGTCGCAGTTCTCGGCGCAGGGCACAGCGCGCTGGTTGCCGCCGAATGCGGTGTAGGTGACGCCGTTGCCGGAGCAGTGCCAGCAGATGCCGAGGGCGGTGAGTTCGGCGGGCGTGCGGCCGGGGTGGGGGCCGCGGTTCTGGGCTTCCCATTCCTGGTCGGTCATGCGCTGGGGCATGATGAAGCTCTCCTTGTCTGATCATGAATCGGGCGGGAGGGTGGGGCGCCCCGGCTTTGCTGCCAGGCGTGGCGGGGCGCCCCGGCCGAGCTACTCGCCGCCGTGCGGCGTGCCACCCATGACGCGGGTGATCGCGGCAAGGTCCGCGTCGTTGCCGCTCTGGGTGATCTCCATGGTGATCCGGTTGATGGAGTCGTCGTTGCCGCTCTTCCACGCTTCGGTGAAACGGCGGACTGCGTCGGACTGGGTTTGCATCGGTTCTCCTGGGATGAGTTGGGTGAGCTGCTGTTACTCGCCTTCGCCGAATCGGACGAGCATCGTGGCGTGGTGCAGCTGGGCGATTTCGCTGCCGTCGGTCTTGCGGGTGTCGAAGCGCTCGCCGACCTCGCGGATGATCCGGTCGGTGGTGGGGCGGTCGCCGCGCTTCTTCGCGGCGATGTAGTCGTGAACGGACTGGTGGGTGATCTCCAGATCGGGCATGGGTCTCCTTGATCGTGGTTCAGACGCGCCAGCCGCCGGGACGGCGACGGGCGCGGGGGTTGGATCCTTGGGCGGCCTGCTTCTCCAGGCCGCGGAGCTCGGCCTCGTCGAGGACGCCTTCGTAGTCGCCGTTGCCGAGGGGACCGGCGACCTGCGGGCCAGGGGTGGCGATGTCCCGCATGCCGCGCGGCGGGTTCTCGTAGACGGTGCCTTCCTGCCCGAGGAGGCCGGCCGCCGACAGGTGCCCGGCCATCCAGTGACCGGTGACGGGGGAGCACCAGTCGAAGGTGTGGGCGGAGTACAACTGCGGGTCCTCGTAGGGGGCGAGGGCCCTGGTCACGTTGCGGACCGTGTACACGGTCATCCCCTCGCGGAGGGCGGCGTTGAGTTGCTTGGCGCCCTTCTTCGTGGGCTCCCAGGTGCGTCCGGGCATGAGTGATCTCCAGTCTCGTTTGTTGGGGTTTGCTACTTTTCAGCGGGTAGGACATGTGACGGTTTGCACCCAGACGTGCCCCCGGACAGGGGGCGGACGCGACCCGGGTCACGTCCGGGTGTCGAAGATCAACGTCCGGGGGGTGTCCGGGGGGATGTCTGGGTGGATAGCGGTACATAACAACCGCTTATTTACCCTCCAGGAAGGCAAGAGCGTCAGCGATCGGGGCTCGCCGGTAGCCGTTCACGCGGCCCGCTTTGTGAGGAACCGTGATCTTCGTCGTTCCGCCGGCGCCGGCCGCGCGAAGCAACTCGCCAAGTCGCTCTTCATCCATGCCGCCGCCGATCAGCTCGGCCATCTCATCGGTCTGCGCCATCTCCCGACCAAGGTCGTTCATGGCGATCAGGCAGCCACGGAGCGCGTCCATCTGCATCGTCTGCTCAGGGGTGTGCCGAAGCACGAAGCGTCCGGGCTGCCCGTCCTTCTTCGGCCCACCTCCCGACGACGACAGCCCGGTGGCGTTGAGGAGGTGCTTCTCGATCGGGTCGTCCCACTTCCCAGCCAGGCGCCCCGCACCCTCCCGGATCTTCGCGGCCTTCTCCAAGAGCCCGGTGATCTCGCCGCGCTCGTCCTCGTCGAGGTCGAAGCTGCGAGCCAGGTCGGTGACACCGGCGAACGGGTTGACGAGCCACCCGAAGCCGGGCCGCGGCGGATCGAACTTGGAGGCGTCACGGCCGGCGCTGGCCTGCCCACCACCGAGGATCGCGTTCGACTGCTGGCCGTTCTCGACACGCATCGCCCACCGGGCGCCACAGTTCATGGCAAGGGCCTGCGGGATAACGTCGGCCTCCGGGTACTGCGTGATCAGCACCATGAGGATGCCCGCACCCGCAGCCACCGCGGACAGTTCGATGAGCGCTTCGAGGATCTCGTCCCGCAGCGGCTTACCGGGCCGCGTGTAGGTGGCGAGCTCGTCGATGACGAGGAGTTCGATGCCACCGATCTGCTCGATGACCGGGCCGACGAGCTTGCTCTTGCCGAGCTCGCCGAGCGCCGCTTCCCGACGGTCCTTGTCGGCGAGGAGCGCGTTGAGGAGGGCGAGGAGCCGGGCCGGGTTGGGCTTGAAGTACGTTGCCGCGACACCGGTCTTGGCGTGGGGGTCCCATTCCCCGTTGTTCTTCCCGGCGACGATCCGCAGGTTGATCCGCGGGTCGAAGCCGGTTCCGACGATCAGGTTGGAGGCGCCGACGCCCTTCCCGGAGCGGGTCATGCCGGCGATGACGTAGGACTGATTGTTGATGGCCAGACGGATGGTGTTGCCGCGCTTGTTCCACGCGACGGGCACCCCGTCCTTCCAGGCGTCGATCTGGGAGGGGGTGGCGAGCAGGGGCGAGGGACGGGTGTCCTCGAAGGGGTCCCGGTCGGTCATCCACAGCGAGGTGCGGACCTCGCTGCCTGCCTTCTCGATGTCGACCATGGAGACGTCGCGGCCGAGGGCGCCGGCCAGTCGGGGCAGCTTCTTCTTGAGCTCGGCGACCGTGGTTCGCGGCGGCAGGTCGAAGACGACGGTGGTGCTGCCGTCCCTCTCCCTCTGCGGGACGGCGAGGATCTGGATCTGTTCGTTGGGCTTGACCTCGCCGATGTTGCGGAGGGCCTGTTCGAGCTCGTCAACCGTGAGGGCGGGCGGCGGGGGCGCGTCGAACGCCCGGACCCCAGGCTGCGGTTGCGTATCCGTCTTGGTCAGGTTGATCGGGGCGGCCAGCTGCGGCATCTGCGTGTTCGGGGCAGGTACAGGCTGGCCGGCGACGAAAGGGCGGGAGACGAGGTACCAGCCGTACCCGGCGGCGACACCGAGGGCGGCGAGGAGCATGGGCTGCCCGTGGGCGGTCTGCTCGACGGCGGCACCCATTGCGGGCAGGGACATCAGCCCTCCGCCAGCGACGATCGCAGCGCGGGTGGCCTTCTTCCCGGTGCGGGCTGCCGAGATCTCACGGCTGGTCGCGGGAAGGACGGGGGTGGCCTGGAGGGCGGCGAGCTTGGCCTCCTCGGCGGCAACTCGTCCCGCGAGGCCCGAGAGGTTCCCGGCGGAGACACCACCGTCTGCCTCAGCCTGCATCTTTGCGCGGGCGAGCCGCCCGTGCGCTTCGGCCACTGTCCGCTGCCGCTGGGCGACTTGCGCGTCGTACCTGTGCTGCTTCCGACGTTCGGCCAACTCAATGACGTCGGCGTGGTCGAGGTCGTTGACGGCCAGCCATTCCTTGGTGCGGGCTCCCGCGTGACCGCGCTGCTCCTTGAACGCGGCCTTGGCTCGCTCGGTGCGGGTGGGGTCGGGGACGATGTCGGTGGGCTGCTGTGCGGCGATCGGCGGCTGCGCTTCGGTGGCCACTGGCCGGGATCCTTCCGTGGGTTGGGTGCCCGCGAGGTGCGGGCCCAGAGCCGGGTGTGGTCAGCCGAGGCTGCTGAGCGCGTTACCCAGCGAACCGACGAGGGAGTTCGTCATCTGCGTGCCCATGGTCCCGATGAACGTGCCGGACAGGGTGAGGCCGAAGAGGACGCCGAGCGCGGCGTCACTGGCCTTGAGGCCGCTGTGCTTGACCTTGACGAACACGATGATCCCGAGGATGAGGATCGCGACGATGCTGACGGCGATGGTGCCGCCTGCGGACTGGGTGGTGACCTGCTGCGTGTAGCCGGCGGGGACCTGCTGGGTGGCGGGCACGGTCGTGGTGGCGCCGGTGTCGGCGACGGTCACGGTGTGGCCAGCGTGGGCGGTCCGGTAGGCGGCGTTGTCGAGTCCGGTGACGTGCATGGTCCGCCCGTCGGGCAGGGTGACGGCGGTTCCGGTGGCACGGGTGATGTGCGCGTCGAGTTCGGCGGCGGACGCGGGCGCGGGGGTTGCCGCGGTGATCGCTGCGGCGCCTCCGAGGAGGGCGACCGCGGCACTGCCCGAGACGGCGATCCGACGGATGGTGACCTTCATGATGATCTCTCCAGTGAGTGGGGTTAGTTGGCGTTCGGGCGGGTGCTCGCGGACGCTTCTCGGGCCGTGATGGCGGCCTGTGTGCGGGCGGCGTTGACGTACTTGGGGGTGTCGCCGCGACGACGCGTTGCACGGGTCTTGAGGACCCGGTTCGGGCCGGGGGGCATTTGAGCAGCACGCTGCGCGTTCGTGGTCTTGCTGAGGGTGTTGACGGGGGTGCCGGTGAGGGCTGCCTGGACGCGCTTCTCGGCGGTCCGGCGGGCGGTGATGGACTCGATGGACTCACCCGGGTCGGTGCCCTTGATGTTGCGGTAGGCGCGCGGCCACACGGCCGGGTCGTCGGGGTCCTTGCCGAGGGCGGCGCCGATCTTCACGGCCTCGTCCCACACGTCCTTGAACACGGTCCGCCGGGTTGCCCTCAGCTCCTGCCGGGCCGCCTCGGCCGCGGCTCGTGCCGCCTCCTTCTCGGCGGCAGCACGGGCGTCCTCGGCGGCCTTCCGCTTCGCCTCCGCCTTGGCCGTCTTCGCGGCGGCCTTCCGCTCCCGACGGGTCGGAATGCCGTCGCGCTTGCGGAGCCGGCCGTGCTCGTGGAGGTCCCACACGCCGGGGCCGGCGATCGACGCGAAAGCGGTCGCAACGGCGGTACCGGGGTCGAAGCTGTGGAGCCCGTGGTAGAGGTTCACGCCGGCGGCGATGAGGGCGAGGAGCCACACGATCGTCCGGTAATGCCACACGGGCCGACTGCTGACCGCGGCGGCACGAGCGCCGCGGTGGACTACCCACGCCGCACCTTCGAGCATGATCGGGGCGGCTGCCATCCACGGCGCCCGCGGATTCCAGAAGAACGACATCTGGACGGGCAGGGAGACGACGCCGCAGACGACCGCGAAGCGGATCGCGTAGGACCGCCACTTCTTGTCGGCAGCCTCGATCTCCTCCGCCGCGGCATCCTCGGCGGCCTGCCGGTCCTCGGCCTGCCGGGCTGCGGCCTGCCGGGCGCGGTCGGCGTCGTCGCGGCGCCGGTTGTGTTCGGCGATCCGAGCCTGGGAGGCCGCCTGCTCTTCGGCCGCCTTGCGTTCGGCGCGGTCGTTGGCGAGGCGCAACTTCCGGGCATCTTCCTCGGCCTTGGTCCGGAGGGCGTCCGCCTCGGCCTGGGCGAGGACACGCGCCCGCTCGGCCTCCGCATCGGCCTTCGCCCGGATCGCTGCAGCCTCCGCCGCGGCAACCAGGTCGAACTCTCGCACTGGGGCCGGAGCCTTCTCCTGCGTTTCGGGCGCCGACGCGGAGGGGTCTCCTATGGTCCAGTCCGCGAACTGCACGCGCGGCCTGGCGGCGCCGTTGGTGACGGGCGGGCTGGCGGTCATGGCTGCTGGGTGTCCTTTCGGTCAGCGGTGAATGAGGGAACGTCAGGCCTGGTTGCGGTACTGGTCGACGAGGTCGGTGGTGTCCGCGAGGTGCTCGGCAGCCTCGGCGACGTAGGCGGCGTGCTGCTCGTTGTCGGTCGTCGCGTCGTCGGCGTCGAGGAGGAGCTGGGCGGCGTCCGCGAGGGAGACGGCACCGTCGAGTCCGGCGTCGGTGAGGTTGTGGTGGGCGGTGGTGAGCTGGTCGGCCAGCTCGCGGATGGTGGCGGCCGGCTGGGTTCGGGCGGCGGTCGCGATGATGTTGAGAAACGGGGCGAGGGCGGCGGGGATGTTGCTGGTGGTCGTCACTGCGGGTCCTTCTGGGTGCGGGCGGCGGCGGGGTGCTGGTCGATCTCCAGGACCTGCGTCCGAGAACGTGGGCCGAAAGCTGCGGGACAGGTCAGCGGGTGACCTGCGTGGTGCCGGTGAGGTGGCCGATGGTTGCGATGCGCTCGCGCTGCCGGGTCACGGCCTCGCGGATCTTGTCCGCGAGGGTGCCTCGCCAGGTGTTGTGGCTGGGGATGTCCCAGTCCTTCGCGTTGGGGTGGCCGGCCGCGGCGAAGGCTTCAGCGTGGCCGTAGTCGGAGTAGAGGTACTCGTCGTGGACGCGGGCGATGTTCCGGGCGGGGATGTCGAACGCCTCGGCTGCGGCGATGGTGCGGTCCTGCGCGTCGAGGAGGCGGGCGATGGCGGAGGGCCACTCGCGGGACGCTTCCGGGTCGCGGAGGTAGTCGAACGCCGCGGTCATGGTGCGGAGTTCGTTGGTGTAGGTCTTCCAAAGGGTGGGGGCGTCGCCGATGGCCTGCGCCAGGGCTGCGGCGTAGGCGGCGTTGTGCCAGTGGCGGTGCGCCTCGGCGTAGATGCCGTCGAGGATGTCCCGGGCAGCGGCGCGGATCTTGTACTCGTGGGGGTTGTCGGCCTCACGCATGGGGGTGAGCTGCGGGTCCCTGCCGATGGCGGGGGTGCAGGGTTCCTGTTCGCGGCCCGTGTAGGTCGTGAAGGTGTAGCGGAATCCGGCATAGGGGCCCGGTTCGATCTTCTTGAGGGTGGCAGGGAGGTAGGAGGCGAGCCGGGCGAAGATGACCTTCTGGTCTTCACTGGTGAGGACGATGGAGGGCATGTCAGGGTCCTTCCGGGTACGGGCGGTGGGGTGCTGGTCGTTCTCCAGGGCCCGCGTCCGGGGGACGTGGGCCGAGGGCTACGGCCAGAGCCTGGGCGGGTCAGAGGCAGGCGGCGAGGACGATGACCACCAGAGCGGCAGCTGCGGGGATCAGCCAGCTGAGGAGCTCCCAGGTGCTCTCACGCATCCCGGTCACGTCTTCTCCAACTGGTCGGCTGTGTAGCTGCGGTAGCCCTTGACGGCTTCGGTGAGGCGGCTGTCGATGCCCTTCAAGGCGACCAGGCCGCCGGACAGGGAACCGTCGTCGACCACGGTTCCGGTACGCCCTTCGGTGCCGGCGTTCTCCGGGTCCGCCCAGACGACGCGCACGCGATCGCCTGCCTTCAGGGCGGCCATCAGGCGGCGGCCGGGTAGTCGATGCCGTCGAACTCGTGGAGCAGGTCCGGGTCGACGGCGAACGCGTGGTCGCGGATCAGCTGCATCACGTCGGTGCGGCCCTCGGCGCGGGCCGTCAGGTACTCGCCGATCAGGGTGGCGGCGTGCGCGTCGGCGGCGTCGCCGATCGTGGTCGCCCTGCGGCGGCGGGCACCCAGTTCGGTGCCGGCGAGGTCGGCGTCGGACAGGAACGGAGACATGACGAATCACGGATCCTCTCTGGATCAACAAGCGGTGTGGTGGGGGTGGGTCAGGCGGGAAGCCACGGGCGGCGGGGTGGAGGGGAGCCAACTCACCCACCGCCCACGGCGGTACAGGCGGGCTGTCAGCCCTGCGAGTGAGGGCGGGGCGGCAGCGGGTCCTTGACCTTCGCGTGCTCGGCGCTCACCGGTCGTCGCCCCGGTCCGGGACGACGAGGAACGCGTCGCGGTCCAACGACATGACGACCGTGGCCGGCCGACCCTGCGCGGTCAGCTCCGCCGCCTTCTCCTCCGCGGGCCACGACCCGCGCGGGTTCCCGGCCGGCACCGACGCGTACACCTGCCGGGCGGTCACAGGGCACCTTCTTCGGGGAGTGCCGGGTAGATGTCGGCACGGATCGCACCCCGCACCTCCGACGCACCCTTGCCGCGCCGGAACTGTGCGTACAGGTGGGTCACACCGTCACGGCGCATGCGGTCCGTGACCGCCTCGACGCCCAGCCAGTCGGTCCACGCCTTGAACGCGGCCCGCATCTCCTCCGGGGTCCACGACAACGAGTCAACGTCGCCAACCAGGGCACCCGCAATGGGAATCGTCCACGTCAACGGCGGCAGGCCGGCCTCCTGCGTGGCGGCCAGGAACTCGCCCAGCACGCGGTGCGCGTCCCGCTGCCAACGCAGGCTGTACGCGTTCGAGTCGACGCTCACGCCGCCACCTCGATCAGGTCCAGGCGGCCGATCCCGGCGAGCTGGCACCGGCACATCGCCATCTCGTCCTGCACGCACAGCAACTCGTCGAAGTCGAGGCGGCCGCTGGTCGCGAGGCGACGGCAGTGCCTCGACGCCACCCGGTACCGGGCGGCGATCTCGGCGGGCTTGGTCAGACGGAACTGGCCGGCGTCCGCGAGCACGTTGAACGCCTCGTCCATCGCCCACTCCGCCGCCCTGATCGCGTCCAGCTCGGCGTCCGACAGGTCCTCGACAGGTCGCGCCACCAGCTCGTCGTACCGGGCGGTCGCCGCCTCGTACCGGACGACCGCGGCGGCAACCCCCGGGGGCAGGAGCGCGGCGAGGGCGGGGGAAACAACTGTGGCCATCAAGCCACCTCCTCAATCAGCTGCAACATTCCGGCCTCAGCAAGCTGGCGCTTGCACATTGCCAACTCGTCACCCACCACCAGGCACCCGTCGTAATCCGCCACCGCCGCAAACAGACGACAACGCAACGACGCAGCCCAATACCGATCGAGGAGATCGGCAACCCTCAAGCTGATCACCGTCACCGGCGTGCCATTGATGACCGCCGACTCGCCAACCCGCAGAGCCGATACCACCCGCTCAATGCGGTACTGCTCAGCCACGACAGGGGCGAGGGACGGGGGCGGGGTTGCGGCACTCACGCCGCCTCCTCAGCGGAGTGAGAACCGGGACCGTCCGTCGAATTCAGGACGGACTCAGGAATACGGAGTGCGCCGGTGGCGCCGTCCCCGGGCTTGAAGGGCTGGCCGTTCCTGAAGGCAGGAAGAAAGCCCTGGTGGATCCAGCGGTAGACGGTCGCGGGATGCACTCGGAAGTGCAGCGCGACGTCCCGAACTCGCAGCATTACGCCTCCGATCGAGTGCTTCGCATCTGTCCACAGGTATACAGGCTTGACGCTTAAGGTAGCAAGCCTCTCGGCACACTTCTGGCCACCCAGTCCCCAGCATCTGTAATCATCAAGGGCTTAAGGTTGGGAGGTCAGAACAAGCATCGATAGCGGAGGGGAGGCTCGAGAGATGGCCGAGAACCGGCGACCGAGTGACTCGATCGCCTACATCGCACCGCGCGAGCAGGGACAAGTCGACGCCTGGAGCGCAGAGGCGCAGCAGCGCGGGGGGCAGCGGCTCACCGAGGTGGCCGAGGTCGTCCCACCTCGAGAAGTCGCCACAGCCCTCTCCCTTGCGGACGGCACACCAGTTGCGGTCCGACGGCGAGTCATCCTGCTAGACGATCTACCGATCGAGCTGGCCGACTCCTACTACCCCATCGAGATCGCACGCGGGACCGCTCTCCTCGAGAGGAAGAAGATCAAGGGTGGTGCACCCACACTGCTAGCCGCGCTCGGCTACCAGGCCCGGCACACCTCCGAAGACCTCGAGCTCCGAGAGGCCAACGAACTCGAGCGCGCAGCCCTCGGCCTCCGTAAAGGCTCGAACGTTCTGACCCTGCTACGCACCACCGCCACCGAAGATGGGAGCCCGTTCGAAGTGCAGTTCATGGTCATGAAGGCGCCTCGCCGCCTCCACTATGAGATCGAGGTCGTCTGACATGCCCGAACCACACAAGGACGGGCGCCCCCTGGCCGAGCGCATCGCCGCCGAGATCCGCAAGGCGATCATGTCCGGCGAGTGGGAGCCGGGCCGGCGGGTCCCCACGAACGAAGACCTCCGCGCCCAGTACAAGACGTCCAACGTCACGATCCAGCGGGCCCTGCAGATCCTGAAGGACGAGAGATTCCTCGAGGGCCAGACGGGCGTCGGGGTCTTCGTGCGTCGCGACCACGCACAGACGATCATTCCCGCGCACTACATCGCACCGTCGGAACCCGGCCAGCCCTACCGTTGGCTAACCGAAGCGACAACGCGTCAGCAGCGAGGCAAGTACAAGATGCTCGAGGTTGGCGAAGTCGTCCCGCCAGCAGAGGTGGGCCGTGCACTTCGACTCGAGGACAACGACACAGCCATGCTCCGTTCGCGCATCGGCTTCCTCGACGATCAGCCCGCCGAACTGGCCCACTCGTACTACCCGATCGATCTGGCGCGGGGTACCCGCCTAGCCGACCGCCGGCTCATTCCGGGCGGCTCGCCAGCACTACTCCTCGACCTGGGATACCCAACTCGCTCCCAGGACGACGCCGTCGCGGCAAGGCCCGCAACGACCGAGGAGTACGAAGCGCTTGAGATTCCCCGCGACGTTCCAGTGCTCGAGGTCTTTCGCATCGTGTACAGCGACCACGAGAGGCCGATCGAGGTAACAATCCTGACCAAGCCGAGCCACCGCTTCAAGATGGGCTACCGCATCGAAGCGCCCTGACAGCCAGTCAAGGTATGCCCCCGGCTTACAGTCGGGGGCTTTTGCGTACCTGGCCTAGGCCGCTTGATACAAAGACGATTAAGCCTTACGGTCGTAGTCGTGAGAGTGGCCAACGCCACAAGCTCAGTTGGGAGCGGCATGCCCGAATCACCCGAGCGCACCGCGCTCTACAGGTACTTCGACGCTAAAGACGAGCTGCTGTACATCGGCATCTCAAACGATCCAGACTTCCGCAGGAAGGCGCACCTGCACGAGCCCAGGCCCGACAACTGGCCATCGAAGGCCGTCCGCCGCACGATCAAGTGGCACGACTCCCGATCACTTGCCCGGAAGGCGGAACAGGAAGCGATTAGGGCGGAGCGCCCGCGCTACAACGAAAAGCACAACTACGAGGACGCCCCCTTCGATCCGGCCGCATGGCCAACCATCAACGCGCGCCACAAGGTTCCGAAGATCGCGGCCTTGATGCGCGCAGAGATCAAAAGCGGCCGATGGGGGCTGGGGCAGCGCATCCCGTCCTTGCGGGCTCTCGGCGAGGCTGTCGGGGCCCACAGTCGGATCGTCAGCAAGGCATCCGTGATCCTGCAGGGCGAAGGCTTCCTTGACTTCCAACCCGGACGCGGGCTCTTCGTAACCCATCCACAAGGGAATCGGGTGAAGCTCCCGCACGACTGGCCTCGGTCGGTCGGCTTCCCTGGATAGCCTCACCTTCCGGCCGCCCCTGACCACTTGCCCGCGAGGGGTAGCGCGCCCTATAGCGGCAGACAACTCCGGCGTTGCCGCTGACGGAAGCACTGCACGGTGAGCCTGGACCGTGGGCGTGGCGGCAGGTCCGCAGTCCAGCTGGCTGCACCCCTGTCGTCACGATCTAGCCATTCCCGGGTTTCGGTACTTTCCGGGCATTTTCGCTGCGGGTGTTTGAGCCCGGGATAGGCAACCCTCGTCAATTTCCGGCTCGTTGGGGCGGTGCGACCTGGGGCTCACGCTTTCCGCATTCATGGGGGTGCACTGTCTTTGCGCAGTTCAGACGTTGTTTGGCAGTGCTGGTGGTGACCGTGAATACAACGTCCTGGACGTGGAGCGCGGCTGCTGATTCTGATCGCTTACAGCACAGTTGGATGGCTGACGGCCTCGGTGATCGCATAGTTTGTGGCTGGCGCTGGGGTGCTGGTGGCTGGCCGCAGAGTTTCGGCCGTTTACTATCCGGCGACTCGCGTCAGGCTTGCGACCTGTGTCCCAATTTGGGCGTTCACCGAACAAGTGGTCGCGCGTCGTCACTGGAGTGTTTCCTATAGGCAATCTCGCAGGTTCCGGGCCGGGCAAAAGCGCTGGCCGGGAAGGTTTTATGTGTCATTCCGCAGCCGATCTGCCTCATCTGACTTAAGTCAGATGAGGCAGCCGGATCTTGCCGCAAGCGTTGTGTCTCATCTTCGTTGCCGGGCTACGGTCCGGGAACGCGAACGGCCGGGCGCCTATCAACGCCCGGCCAGTTCAACCAGCGGGTGCAACCGCTGGTCAGTCAACCCGCCCATGTCAGAGAGAAGGTTTCCAGTGACCTTAGTACACAACGAATCGCGGATGGGCAACGCGTCGACGTCGGTCTCGTCTGCCACTCCCCCGCCGAATCTGCGTCCTGCGCTGGTGAACGGTCAACCTTGCTGGTTGGACTGTCCGTCGTGGTGCTCGGAGGACCACGTTGCGGCCAGCGTTCGTTTCATTGAGGACGTCTCCCACAGTTCACCCGCGGTGGATCTGCTGGTGCCTCGGGAGGCTGGCGTGGCGCAGTTGCTGTTGTCGGCGCGCCTGGTGTCGGACGACGCGGGCCCGTTACTGGCGGTGGAGGTCGGGGATCCGACGGACGTGTACGGGCCGGCGGTTTCGGCGGACGTACTGGCGGACCGGTTGGTGGCGTTCGCGGAGCAGGTGCGGGAGCTGGGGCTCGCTGCTGGTATCAGGTAGCTCTGTCTCCTCGCTGGTCGTGGCCGGACGGTTCGTATTCGTCCGGCCACTTTCTCGTTGGGCGACCCTGGCGCCGGAGTTGGACGGCTCGATGGCCCGGCCTACAGCATCCCGCCTTTCGTCCCGACGGTTGGGGGTGTCCGCTGCGTGTGCCTGGCTTTCCGGTAGAAGGCGTCCCGGCTTTGCTGGGCTGCGTTCAGGGCGTCTTCCCAGACGCGTTCTTGTTCTGGGCTGCTCATGCCCGTTGAGGAGGGGGCGGTCGGGGTTGGGAGTGCGGCGATCACTCTGGTCATGGCCGACCGCAGTTGTTCCGCGACGTCTACAACGTCTTGTCTGCTGAGCAGGATGGTTGCGTCCAGGGCCTTTTCCACCCTGTCTCCCGGCCCTCGAAGCAGGTTGTTGCGGTGCCGGGATGCTTCGTGGGGGATGGACCCTTCGGGGAGGCCGAACTCGTACCGCTGCCAGAATTGTTGGGCCTCGCCGAGGAACGTGTCCCATGCGGCGAGTGTCTCCGTGTAGGCGGTCTGGCGTTGGCCGCGGAGCCATTGGCCGTGTTCGACGGTGGCCTGGTCGACGGTTTGGCGCCGGCTGGTGACGACGCCGGCGAGGGTGCCGCCGATGCCGAGTACGCCTCCGGCTATGGCCGCGATGATCGCCGCCCATGCTTCTGTCATTGGGGCATGGTGCCCGTGTTGGCGGGACGGTGCGGAGAGTTGGCCAAACCGGCGGGGTCTGCTGCGGGCCGGGGAAGGATCGCCTTCCAGTCGACTCTTGGAGGGGTGGCCGTGGCGAAGCCGACGTACCACTTTGTGATCACGCTGCATTATCGGCAGGAGGGGGCCATGGGGTCTCTTACGCGCACGCTGGATGGCGTGTTCGAGCCGCAGCGCGGGGATACGCGGGAGACGTCGTTCAAGCGGATCTTGACGTGGGCGACCGAACAACTGCATGCGCGAGACCAGGCGGTGCTGTTCTTCGCCCTGGAGCGGAACGATCTCTGACTTTCGTGCGGGGGTTCAGCCGGCGGCGTAGGACCCGGCAGTCCCACGGCTACGCGTCAACGTAGCCCCGACCTCGGCAGGCGCCGCACGACCGCCATTGCGCCATGTGCCCGGTGCCTTGCTCCCCGTGTACCCAGTGGGGGTCTCGGACGGTGCGCATGCCCCCGCAGACGGTGCAGGGTCGGGTGTTGGCGGGCGGGCTGCTGCTGCCTCGGCCGGCGGCCCAGATGCACAGTGCGATGACGACGATGGTCACGATCAGCCCTGAGTCCATGGGGCAGTTTCCTGCTGCTGGCGGCGCGGAGTAAGGGCGCGCGCGGGGGCTCGTGCGTCCGTGGTTGTGCGCCCCGCCGGGTTCGGTCGGCGGGGCGCCCGAGTAGCAGCCCGCGGCAGCCAGCACGCAACGCTGTTAGTGCGGGTGAGTGTACGACCGTGCACTGACAACTCAGTGGCTACCGGGGGCCTTCAGGTTCCCCAGCCAGTGGAAGAAGCTGTCGAGCGGGTTCCCCCACTTCCCCATGATCACCGGCGCTAGTACTGCGGCGATGATAAAGATGACGATCCACTCGCCGCAGCCGGAGAGTCCCGACTTGGATTTCCGTTTGGATGTCGGCTGCCCGCAGTGCTCGCAGCCCCAGCCACCACAGTGTTTGCACGTGTTCCAGTCGTAGCTCACGACGTCTCCCCCCGAAGGCCGCTCAGCGTAGCGAGGGGATGCCCTTGATCGGGGGGTATCGGCCGGGCCGGTTTAGACTCGAACACATGTCCGATCTGCCGCCCGATCTGCCGCGCCTCCGCGTCCTGGAGACGTGGCTGACGCTGAGCCTGGCCGAGGTCCGCCAGCGGATCGCCGCCCTCGAACGGCCGGCCCCGACACCCGCACCCGCCCCGCCGACACCGGAGCCCGCGCGCCCGGCCCCGGCCTGGCTGCTGGAGTACCGGCCGCCCGACCAGCACCCGCACACCGTGCACACCGGGGACTGCTGGACCTCGCCCCGGTATACCCGGGTGGCGACGGAGGGGCAGGCGCGGCAGGCGATCGACGAGGGGGTCGAGCGGTGCGACGTGTGCGACCCGGAGCCGGAGGCCTGAACGCACCTGCCCGCCTGCTTCTTCTGTGCAGACGGGCAGTACCCATGTGATTCCAGCCGACGCCTACTTGGCGATGTTGTGCCGGTGCCAGGCGAAGAACGGTGCCCGGTGCGCCCCGAAGTCGGCCACGGCCCGCCCGTCGAGGGCCTTCGCGGCTTCGGTCAGGTCCGGGGTGGCGTCCGCCTTGTCGCTGACGGCGATCGTGCCGCCGTCGGTGATGTGAACGTAGCCGTGCTCGAACAGTTCGTCGCAGCCGAAGAGGCAGGCGGGCATGATGTTCGCCATCTGCAGCCGCTCCTCGTGAGTGGCGTGACTGCGGCGCTTGATGTGCGCGGCGCGGATGAAGCGGGCGGGCAGGTGCCGGCCGCACAGGGCGCAGGTGAAGGAGGTGGCGCCGTTGAGCATCACCTTGCGGAGCTTGTGCTGCTCGCGGCGCACGAGGACCTGGACGAGGGCGCTGTCGGCGCCGTTGTGGGTGAGGGCCGCCGGGACCGTGGCCGCCGGTACGGCCGCGTCGTCGGGGAGTTCGGTGGCGAACTGGGCGAGGGCCGCGGTGCCGTCCACGACGAGTGCGGTTCCCTGCTTGTTCGCGGACAGGCGCAGCGCTTCGGCGGCTTCGGCTCCCAGGGTGCGGCCGGAGACGCGCTGCTCGTCGGCGAGGACGTCGAGGCCGATGCGCTCGGGGTAGACGTCGTCGGGCCACACGGGGGTGGTGTCCTCGAAGTAGGGGCGGGTGACCTGGGTGACGATGACCCGCTGCAGGGTGGCGTCGGACCAGCCGCCCGCGGGGACGCGCGCCTGGGGGCCCTTGTGGGCAAGGACGAGGTAGTCGCCCACCTCAAGGCTCTGCACGTCGGCGCGTCCGGTGGCCCGGTCGAGAGTGGGACGGTGCCAGCCCCACAGGCCGCGGTCCAGGCCGATGGCGAGGTTGCTGCGGGAGGGGGCGGGGACGTAGATGTACGCGGTCTTCGGCAAGGCGAAGCTCCTCACTCGGCTCCCCGGGGGGAGGTTCAGTGGTGGGTGCTCGTCTCCGTGCTTCCGGCCGGGGGCCGGTGGAGGGGAGCGCAGGCGATCTTACGGGTGCTGGCGGCGGGAAGCGAGTCGGTTGAGCCGTGGCTCGGGCCGCATGTCCCGTCGCCAGCACCCGCCATGATGGCACGTCACGCGGCGAGCATCCCGCCCTCCGACCAGATCCTCCCGCACCCGGTGCACCGCGCGAGGGGCAGCCGTCCGTCGCCGCTGTACAAGCGGGACGCAGTCCCGGCCGGGGCGCCGTAGACGCGCATGTCGCCAGGGTGGCACGCCCCCGCGTGCGCCCGCCCGCCCTGCGGGAGACGCTGGCCGTATGGCCGACGCACCCGTGGTGATCTACCCGCCCGACGAGGACGGCGGCCGGCGCGTCCGGGTCGACGGCACGATCCTCGGCATGGCGTACTCCGTGCAGGACGTGGCCGCGCTGCTCCAGATGGCGGGGCTACAGGATGTGGACGAGATGGACGTCGTCCGGAGCCAGGTAATCGAGTGGCGGGGTGGCGGGTCGGACGTGTGGATCCACTGAACGCACGTCCGCCCGCCCTCTTGCTCCGAGGGCGGGCGGTTGTGTCTCCGGGGGCCACCGCCACCTGATCGGTGGGGAGTCCAGTCACCTGGTCTCGACCTTGTCCCGGCAGACGGGGTGCTGCGCGTCGTCGGCGCGCAGCACGGTCAGGATGCCACGGTCACGCGGCCGAGTGCTGCGCCCAGGCGTCCGCGACGAGGTCGATGCCGTCGGCAGTCGCGTAGGCCGTCGGGAAGTTGAAGCCGTTCTTCGTCTCCATCTTCACGACGAACAGGCCGCTGTCCTGGTACATCTTCCGCGGCATGTTCCGGGCGCCGCCCCGCTGCGAGACCTGCCGGCGGAAGACGCTGCGGTCGACGAGCCAGCCAGTCAGGGTCCGCACGTCGGTGTGGAGGAGGTCGGCGAGCTCGGTCATCCCGCACAGCCCGTCGGCGTTGAGGAACTCGTCCCACTTGCCGGCCTTCGGGGCGAGAACCTTGTTCTCGGCTTCGAGGGCCTTCTTCTCGCGGACGTTCTCCAGGAGGGCGACGAGGGCTTCCTCGTAGTCCTGCGGGAGGGCGGGCGCGGTGGTGGCCGCTATTTCGGCCTTGCGGGTCTGGACGGCGAAGTAGGTCTGGGCGGCGGCGACTTCGGGCTTCCGCGGGTCGCCGTTCATGGCAACCATGTACGCGCCGTACCGGCTGAGCTTGAAGTCCGCCCGGAAGACGTTGCTGCCGGGGACCGCTTCCCGGCGCCGGGAAACATGCAGGTGGGCGGTCTGTCCGCTGTTGCTGATGGCGATCTCCGCGCGCTCGATCGAGTCGACGAAGCGCTCCCACTTCACGTAGCCGAGGAGGGGCTGGAGGGCGCGGGCGGACCACCACTCGTCGCCGTCGTCCTCGCGGCGGATGGCGTCGAAGGGGGTGGAGCCCCCACTATCGCCCGGGGCGAGGGCCTTGTTACTGTGCAGTCGTGCCATGGAGCTGTTACCTCCTGGTCCTTGCCCTCCGTAGGGAGCCACCCCTGCGTGAGGGCACAAATCTGTGGCCTTCGATTCGAAGGTCTACTGCCGCCAATCAGGTTACGGCACGGTTTCGACACCGGGTGGGTGTCGTCCATGCACTGGGTGCCACGGGGTTGGCAGGTTGCCTTCGAATCTGTCGCGTTGAACGCCGTTTCGTGTCATCGAGTGCCGTCTGACACCGCGCTACACCGCTACCACCCTTCGAAAACGTGGACTAGATCACGTGACTCTCGGTGTCGGTGACGGCGCGTCATAGCCCGCCGGGCCGGCGGGTACGGTGACGGCACCGGATGGGGCGTGCTGGCCTGGGGAGGTCTACGGCACGCCCCTTCGTCGTGGGTCAGGCGTCCGTGCCGGTCGGCGCGGTGTCGACGGGCTGCTCCTCGCACCAGGCGTCGAGGCCGTCAAGCCACGCGGTCTGCTGCTCCGGGGTGAGGTGCCGGCGGCTGGCGCGGTGCCGTTCGCGGAGACCGGGCTGCTCGGTCGCTTCGGTCGCTGACGGGGCGGCGCCCATCTCCCGGAGGACGTCGGCGCCGAGCGCCTGCTGCTCCGCTTCCGGAAGGCAGGTCGGCCAGCGGCACCCGTTGTCGAGGGTGCGCATGAGGTGGCGGAGCGCGGCCCGCGTGCGGTCGAGGGCGGCCTCGGCTTTCTCGGCGCGCAGGGCGTAGGACCCGGCGGCCGCGTCAGCGGAGTCCTGCTCGCCGCGCGCGAGGAGTTCGGCCTCGGCGTGGTCGAGGCGGGCGTACAGCGCGTCGAGTTGGTTGTCGGTGATCGTGGACGCGGTCGGGCGGCCGGTCGGGCGGTCGGTCATGCTGCGCTCCGGTGCTGGTTGCAGGTGGCGCTGTCGTGGGCGGTGCCGCGCGTGGCCCACCCGGTCGGGCAGCAGGCCCGCTGGATCTGCTCCCAGTCGACGGTGTCGCGTCGGCGGAGCTCGGTGGCGGCCTGACGGCGGAGCCACCGTTCGTCGGCGAGCGACGTTTCCCGGACGAGGGCGATGACCGGGGACAGGGACGCGCCGGCGAACGCGATGGTCCAGGGCACGGAGTCGTGGTTCCCGGAGGCGAGGGCTGCCCAGCCGGTGACGCCGATGGCGCCGAGGTGGAGGGCGGTGATCGATCTGTTCACGGCTGGCTCGCAGGTTCGATGGCGGTGATGCGGGCGAGACGGAACAGCCGCTCCCGCATGGGCTTCGAGGGCTTGGTGCGGCACCAGATCCATGCGACGGCTTCGCTGTTGGTCCAGTCCGGGGTGCCGATGAGGTCGCGCATCTCGGCGTAGCGGGCCGGGGGGATGTCGGCGGTGACGGTTTCGGTCGGGCCGTCGACGGGGGCGAAGGTGAGGGTGACGAGCATCAGGGTCTCCGTGGGTGGGGGCGGTGGTGGGGCACCGCCCGGCGGGGCGTGGGGTCAGGCGGGGCGGGCTACGGCAGTCGCGGCGATCTCTCGGCAGGCGCAGACGTCCGCGCCGCAGCAGTCCGCACGCCGGGCCTGCTCCGCCAACTGCTGCGCGTAGGCGTCGATCGCGGCCGCCATCTCCGTCTCGTCGATGTCGTCGTGCCGCATGCGGATGAGGCACTGGCGCAGGTCGGCGTCGAGTTCGCGGCGGCAGCAACTCCGGTCGCCGAGGTGGACGTTGCGGTCGGCGAACGCGGAGACGACGGCCGAGTGGTCGAGGAAGTCCTCCAGCGATTCGTCTCCGGTGTCCCAGTCGCCGTCCTGGAGTTCGCCGATGAGGTCGCTGAGGACTTTGCGGGTGGTGGTGGTGGTGTCGGCGCCGGTGTCGATGAGGGCGCGGGCGACGGGGTCGAAGATGCGGTTGGCGCTGTTCCAGCCCATGGGTGGGTCCTTTCGGTGGTTGGGGTTACGCGGCTTCGTGGTACGTCGGTGCTCCTGTGTGCCCGCTGGGGGCGTTGTGGGGGGCGCGGGGCAAGTCCGGTACCTCCTGGCCCTGTTCGGCCGCCACGCGCCCGCCGAGGGCCGTCACGGCGGCACGGACGGCCCGCCGCGCGGCACGCCACGCCAGCCGCAGCAGCAACACGGCGGCGATGGCGGCGAGTTCGGCGGTGATCGCGAGCGCGGCGGGGCCGAGCACGAGCCACCAGCCGAACGCGTTGCACAGCGCGGACACCGCGTCGAGGGTGTCGATGAACAGGGCGGCGGTCACGAGGTGGTCTCCTCGGGCGCCTCGAAGCGGCGGCGGAGGCGCCACTGGTGCAGGCACTCCGGGTTGGAGCAGCAGGCCCGGCACGCCGTGATCCCGGCGTCGCTGACGACGGTCTGATGGTGGTCGCGAGGGTCCGGGTACTGGGGGCGCACCACGCCGTCGTCCCCGACGACTGCGGGCCCCCAGTCGATGTATCCGGCGGTGTCCTCTGCGACCGATGCGGGAGAGCCGCAGCGGGTGCAGAGCAGCGGGCGGGCGGCCATGGTCACGCCTCCTCGGCGGGTGCGGACGGAACGACGGCCTCTAGCGTCTGCATCGTCGGGCACGGCCACGGCACCCATCCGCCTGTGATCTGGTTGCAGTGAGCGCAGTAGTCCTGTGCGTCCGCTCCGAAGGCGTACTGCTGGTGGAGCGCACGGACCCGACTGAGCGCGGCCCGCTGGCCGTCCGCCGTGGTCTCCGGCTGCTCCGCCTCGGCCTGCTGTGCTGCCTGTGCCATCCCGGCCGCACCGGGCAGGGCGGACAGCACGCCGGACATCGCCGCGTCGGACGGGACGGCGGTGTTGGTGCCGAGCACGGCCAGCACCGCGTCGGCGAGCGCGTCCACGTCGTAGGCGCACAGAGCGCACCGGGCGTCGTACCGGTGCTGCCGGTGGTTCGCCTTCACGTCGAGGTCGGCGTAGTCCGTGCGCCGGGTGGTGAGCAGCGCGTCGGCGATGCGGTCGCGGAGTGCGGCCCGGTCGACGGGCACGGGCTGCTCCTCGGAGGCCAGACGACGCAGTGAGTCCAGCGCCGTCTGGTCGTCCTCTTCGAACTTGTCGCCGCGCGAGGCCATGAGGTCGGCGGCGAGGTCGAGGGCGAACTTGAGGAACTGCCGCTCGGCCTCGGTGAGCACGGCGGACCGCAGCCCCGTGCGCATCGCGGTACGCCCTTCGATGGCGGTCTCCAGGTCGGCGACGAGAGAGCGGACCCGGTCGGCCTCCCAGGCAGGCAGCAGGACGAGGGCCTCATGCACGGCACGCCGGCCTTCCGCGACCAGGCGGTCGGCGGCACGGATATCGGCGGTGAGACGGTCATCGGTCGGATCGGTCATGGTCAACTCCAGGTGAATGGTGGGATGGTTCGGGGTGCGGGCCACCCGCCTGTTACCGGCAGGCAGGTGGCCCGTGTCGCGGGACGTCACTGACTCCAGCCGAGGAGGCGGAACTCGGCACCCTCGGCTTCCATCTCGCGCTTCGAGGTGCACACCTCGGAGGCCCAGACGAGGCGCAGGAGTGCGTCGCCGTGCGACGACGGGACGGTCTGGTACTCCCCGTACAGGAAGCCCTCCTCGTCGACCCAGACGGCGCTGTGCTTGTCGGTGGGGCGCTCTGCGGGCGGGGCCACCCCAGCCTCGACGGTGGCGAGCAGCCACTCCTCGGCCTCGGAGAGCAGCACCGTCTGGCTCTCCCGGTGGAGCTGATCCCACGACGGGTTGATGCTGGACTCCTCGTGCGCCATGTCCTGCCGGCGCTTGGCGAGCTGGAGGATGCGGGGGTCGGTCATGTTGACTCCAAGTCAGTTGGCTGGCGGTCGTGTTGGCGCGCGGGTGGCCGTGACCGGATAGGCCGGTCAGGCGGTGGTGCGGGTGGCTCAGACGGCGCGGTGGCGGACGGTGATCCCGGGCCCGGTGTCGATGCCGTCGGTGTGGCGCTCGATCAGCTCAGCCTCGGTGTCGTAGCCGTCCGGCGGGTTCTGCGGCTGCCACTCCAGGCGGCCGGTCACCTCGGCCTGTGACCGCAGCCACGCCTCCGCTGCGCCCTTCGCTCCGGCCTCGCTGTTGGCGTAGCCGATGAGGTAGTCGGAGACGTTCCCGGGCTCGTACATGGCCTCCCACGCGGGGAGCACGAGGTTCAGGTCCGGATCGGCCGGAGCGTCGACGGAGCGCCACTGCTTGGTGACGACGGGCCGCTCCTCGACCTCAACGGCGGGGACGGTCTTGCCGTGCCGGTGCCACGGGTCGATGCCGTCCTGGTGTTCGGTGGAGCCGACTTCGTAGGTGACCTGGTATGCGGCTTCACTGTCGGGAGCGCGGAAGACGAGGCGGTGAACTTTGGTCCAGCGTTCGGTGCCGATGAGTTCGTCGGAGAGTTCGGTGGCGCAGGTGTCGTCGCCGTCGAGTTCGAACGGCACTCCGATGGCGTCGAGCTGCTCGCGGGTGAAGTGGCGTGTGGTCATGGGTTTCTCCGGTGTGTTGGTTGGCGGGTGGTCAGGCGGCGGGGCGGCGGTCGGTGTGGGCGGTCACGATGTGGCCGTCAGGCTGTTCGCCCACTCGGCGAGGGCGGCGAAGTCGTCGGGCAGCAGGCCGAGGCGCGGGTCGACGTGGTGGAGCAGTGCCGGACCGTTGTGGTGGGCGGCGACGTACTCGCGGTCGATGTCGGTGATCTCGTCGTCGATCCACGCGAAGGGGCGGCCGGCGACGCTGGTGACGATCTCGTGGGTCTTGAAGTACGTGCCGTCGTCGGAGCCGATGCGCTGCTTGTCGAACTCGACGACGGGCAGCTCCGGAAGGCCGATGCGCGGGCCGATCATCGAGTTGGCGTCGTGCTCCCAGGTGGTGCACCAGGTGAGTTCGAACAGGTCGGCGAGGGCGAGGAACTGTTCGCCGTGCGCGCGGTTGAGCCAGACGCGGAAGCCGTTGAGCCTGTACTCGCGGTAGATCTTGTTGCGGCGGTGCTGGCGGTTGCTGCTGGCGTAGGGGTTGAGGGGGCCGTCGACATCGATGAGGAGGAGCGGGAGGGTCATCAGAGGCTCCAGAGGGTGGGTTGGTGGGCGTGGAGCGGGAGTTCGGCCTGTCCCTCGCAGTGCGGGGGTCGTTCGGCCGTAAGGCGCGGTGCCGGTCTCGGGGCGCCGGTGAGCCGGCGGGCACAGACGGGCCCGTAGGGGCCGGGTGTGGCGCGCAACGGGCGCCCACAGCCAGCGCAGCGCCGGGCCATCAAGCAGCCGGCTCTCGAAGCGCAGCCAGAAGACGCTCTCTGTTGGCACGCTGCTGATCCGCGGACAACGGCATGCGACCACTGGGCGGCTGGTAGTCGCGGACCCTGCCCGTCGGCACAGCTTCCGCGTACAGACGTTCCAGCGCAGTCGGAACTCGGCGAGTGGGTGCGTTGGCACGCTGCAGGCACCGCCGCGCCCACGTGACGTGCTGGGCAGCTACTCCACAGCGCTCCGAGATCTCCGCGTTGTTGAAGCCCTGATGGATCAGCTCGGCAACATCGGCCCGGATCTTCATGCCGCGGTGACCTCAGCTTCCTCGTAGCGGCGGGCGTGGACGGAGTTGTGGGGCAGTTCACGACCGTCGAGGTGGCAGGGGATCGTCGGCTCGACCTGACAGGTGGGGCAGCAGGCTGAGGCGCGCGCCCAGGCGGCGACGCGGCCCGGGTGCGGATCTGTCATACGGCGGCCGGTGCGGGTGAAGCAGGGCCGGCGGTCGTGGGCACCGCAGTGCGGGCAGTCGACGGCGCGTGCCGGATGCTGCCGGGCGCGCATCAGGTTGCGGATCTCGATGGGCATCGGGGCGGCGGGCGGGCGAGACGTCATCGGCTTTCCTCCAGGCAGTTGCCGCAGTCGCACGGCGCGTCGGGGTGGGCTTCTTCGTTGCGGTAGTGGCGGACTGCGGCGTCCCAGGCGGCTGCGGGCAGCGACCATTCGGGCGGCGGGCCGGGCGTGCTGCTCCCGGTGGGCCAGGCGCCAGGCCGGTGGCCTGGCGGACGCGGCGTGGCGGATTTCGGGGCGCCTTCGCGCCGGGACCGACCGATGTCGATCTGTGCCCGCATCAGGGCCCGCAGCTCCGAACGGCCCTCCGCACGCACGGCCTTGATGTCGTCGACGCCGATCTCGTCCTCACCTGCAGTCATGACGCCTCCTCGTCGACGATTTCCGCGTCGGGGATGTCCTGGTCGGCCTGCATGCGTGCGAGGGCCTGTCCTGACATCTGGCGGATCCGCTCCTCCTCGGCGGCCCGCTCCTGGGGGGACTGCTGGGGCTCGCCGGCCGCAGCACGGGTGCGTGTGGTGTGGGGCTTGGCGAGGGGCCTGCCGAGGGGCCACTTCTTCGTGGCGTGGCCCGACTTGCATGCGAAGCCGATCTCGGCGGCGCACGACGGGCAGATCACGCCGAGCGGGCCCGCTCGGCGCACCGTGTCGATGAGCTCGGCCACCGGCTCGCCACCGTCCGGGACAGTCCGGTTGCCTTCCCAGCCGCGGGCCTCCAGCTCGACCATGAACTGCGCGGAGGGGCCGCCTTCGAGCGCGAGCCGGCCGGTGGGGGCGCCTATACGGCCGGAGGCAATGGCCTGCACCTGGCCGCGATAGCGGGCGAGGTACTCGCCGGTCGTCTCGTCGGGCAGCGGCTCGTACTGGAAGTTCTCCAGCCGTGAGTTGCGGATCTTGGTGCGGAGGGTGCGGACGTGGTGCGGGAGGATCCACAGCCGGTCGTTCGGGTTCTGCGGCGGCGTCGTGTAGTAGGCGGCGACAGCGTTCTTCGTGTCGTCGTCGAGAGGCACGTCGTGCAAGGCGGATGCCCAAGCAGTTGCGGCGGCGGCTGACGGCTGGCGGTTGTCGAAGGCCGTGCAGTGGCCGAGCAGTTCGGCGGCTTCCTTTCGGTTCATGCGGAGTCCTCGTCGTCGAAGGAGGCGGCAATGGCGGCCCAGCCGGCGACCTTGGCGTCGGTGCCGGTGAGGGTTTGACCGGACGGCAGCTGGATGACGTTGGCAGGGCGGCGCTGCTGGTTCTCGACGTCCCACTTGTGGGCGCGGCGGATCCACTTCTGCCACTCCTCGTTCCAGTTGCTGCGGCGTTGGCCGTTGCTGCGGAAGTGGCTGATGAACTGGGCGGTCTCGAAGTCAATGTCGATGCGGTCGGCGTAGCCGTCGCGGTGGGCCCAGCGCCGCATGCCGTCGTTGAGTGCGAAGCCGTCGATGTCGATGGGGGCGTCGCCGTGAGGCGGCGTGGGGCCCGGGTGGCTACTACCTGAGGTCTCCTCCCCCACCTCAACCACTACGGGGTTTGGGGCAGGGGCAGGGGCAGGGGCAGGGGCAGGGGCAGGGGAACGCGCGTGTAGCGCGCGCCCGCGCCCGCGCGTAGAGCCTTTCGGACCCCCCTCGGCAGGGGGCTGCGATGGGGTTTCGGAGGGAGTTCCCGAAGGGGGTGCGGAGGGGGTTTCCGAACCCCTCCGGGACGGGTCAGGGTCAGGGGTGCCGAACGCCTTGCGCAGGGTGCTGATGTGGATGACGACTTGCTGCCGGATGGAGGGGCCGTCCTGCCCCTTGTACTTGGTCGGCTCGTCGCTGAGTTCGTCGAGCGGGATGCGGTCCATCTCGGCGAGCAGGGCGGTCCGAAGGCGCGGCGAGGAGATCTCCAGAGCGCCGGAGACCATGGCGCCCATGACTTTCGGCATGCGCCAGACGCCGTCGTTGCGGACGAAGGAGCGGATGAGGAGTTCCTCGGTGTCGTCGTCCATGACGACGAAGTGGGTCTCTTCGAGGCGCTGGAGCAGCTTCTCCAGTTCGGCAGAGGTGAGCCCGCGGGCCTTGCGGGACCAGCGCCGCAGCGTCAGGTCGAGCAAGCCGGCGTGGTTCAGGTTCGGCTGCGAGATGAGGAACAGGTAGAGGCGCTGCGCCCGCTCGTCGAGCGCGAGAAAGTCGGGGTCCTCCCAAATGGAGGTGAGGATCCGGCCGTGTCCACGGGCCATGAGTGGATGTCCTTCGGAGAGTGCTGGTTGGGGGCTATTTGGGTGCACGGAACCAAGCCCTTACGGCGGCCTGTTGAAGCGTTTGAGCGCCGCCGTGGCACTTTTGAACGGTACCGCAAGGTGACCGGTCACCAGTAGGTCATCAGGGGGCCACGTCGTAACGGGTCGGTGACTAGCCATCGCACGGTCAGATACGCTGTCGACATGACGACGAAGGGAACCCCCGGCCGCGTAGTCCGCATCGACGACGACACGTGGACCGCATACGGGGAACTGTGCGAGGCGGAGGGAACGTCGCGAGCCGACGACCTGCGACGCCACGCCCACGCCCGCGTCGCCGCATGGCGTAAGCAGCAGGGCATCGAACAGCCCAAGCGCAAGATCGTCGTGCGTCGCAAGAAGCCAACGGCCGAGGCGGACTGACGTCACGTTCCCTCCTCTCCATAGGCCCCGCCTTCCGGTGGGGCCTTCGTCGTGTGTGGATCACGCTTCCGGCCTGGTAGTGCGTTGACCAGGTCTTTTCGCCTGCCTCCCTGCAGTCCTTTAGCCGCCCTCCAGCCGCCCTTTGGCTGCCCTTTCGGGGGCCGGTCGCCTTCGTCCCCTCCGAAGATCGCGGCGGATAACCAGCTGGGAACCGCCGGCCAGGTAGGCGAGGCGCATCCAACCGATGCCGAACTCGCCGAGCATGCGCACGTGCAGTTGGACCGGTTCCGCAGCGACGTAGGGCTGCCAGCGTCCGTAGGCGATCGCCCGGCGCCGGGCGCAGTCGTAGCTGTGGGCCCCCTGGCAGCAGGTCGTGCGACGGCAGCGTTCGAGGTGGCACTTCGCGTTGCCGTGCGGGCGGGTTGCTGTCATGCGGCCACCGCCAGGTCCGACTCGGCGTACCGATCCATCTCCTCGCCGCTGATGGCCTCCACGAGGGCCGACACGATGACCTCGGCGCAGTTCGGCGTGACCGCGTTGCCGTACTGCCGGACCCGTTCGCGCTTCGAGCCGAGGACGATGTACTGGTCGGCGAAGGACATTGCCCGGCCGATCTCGTGGGGCTCCAGCATCCGGAACAGGACGTCCTCGATGTCGACGTCGCCCGTGACGAGGGCGTACCGGTCGCGGGTCGACAAGGTGCCGACCGGTTCGCGGACCGTCTTCGCGGTGCCGTTGCCGTAGTACGGCACGAGGAGGTGCTCCCAGGTGACGAGGGACTGGTGGCCAGCCGTCGTCATGGTGCGGAGGTACTCGGAGGCGCTGGTGCAGTGCTCGCCGCCGTCACCCTTCGACCCGTTGTTCCGCATGACCATGGCGGGGATGTCCGGGGTGACGAGGCCGTGGTGGTTGCCGTTGGCGGACACCGTGCCCACGGGCTCGGCGATCGACCGGCCGCGGAGCTGGTCGCCGCCGCCGCGCATGGTGACCATGAACGGCAGCCAGGCCAGGCCGGTCTCGTTCCGCGCGGTCTGGGTGCGGAGCGGCAGGTTCGCCGTGTTCGGCTCCTTGCCGTCCCGGCCCTCGACGGGGATGAGGAGCGGGGGAACGGCGAGTCCGTCGTTCTCCCGGGTGGTTCGGCAGGCCATCGGGTCGAGGACGCTCGACGGGTCGTTGCGCCACGTTCCTCCCGCGGGCACCATGAAGGGCTCGTAGGCGACGGCCTTGGTGGGTGTAGTGGTCTGGGTCGTGAGCGGGGCGTCGACGGGCCAGGTACGGACGCCGGCCCTGCGCTCGAAGGTGTTGCCTGCGGCTTCGAGGGTGACCGGTCGGGCGAACTTGTCGAGGCCGGCCTGGATCCGGGCCAGCGTCTTGTCCGCGAGCGGCTTGGCCCTGTCTCCGATCCGCTGCCCGGGGATGGTCCAGTCGATCGCGACGGCGGCGGGCAGCGTCTCCGGTTCCACGACCTGGTTGCGGCAGGCTGTGTTCGGGCACCGGTACACGTACTGCTGGCGGTAGCGGCCCATGTCGCGGCCGGGCTGCTTGAACCGTTGCACGGCCTGCACCCATTGCTCGCAGCCGGTGCACCAGGCGCGCGGGCGCAGCCACTTGTCCCAGTCCGGGGTCCGCCCCAGCGAGGCGTGCCAGTACGCGACGTACAGGCGATCCCTGGACTGCGGCGCCTTGTGCACCGTGCGAGGGTCCGCGTGCATGCTGTTGAGGGCGATGACCCGGGTCTTGTAGCCGAGCTTGTGGAGCTCGCCGATCCACCGGTCCCACTGGTCCCAGGCGCGGACGTCGACGACGTTCTCGACGACGCCCGCCTTCACCAGGCCGCCTCGCTCCTGGACGCCGCGCAGGTACAGCGGCACCTCCTCCATCAGTGCCCGGGACCGCTCGACCTCCTCGGACGGACCGAATCCCTCGAACAGGTCGCCCTGCAACGAGGCGTCGAAGTCGCGCTTCTTGCCACGGGCGTTGGACCACTGCGGGCACTCCGGGCTGGCCCAGAAGATGTCCGTCACCGGCCACTGCTCGACCGGTGCCTCCCGGATGTCGCCGCGGTAGTGGTCGACCTCCGGGAAGTTCGCGGCGTGCGACTCGATCGCCCGCTCCCAGTGGTTCGCCGCGCGCTCCATGCGCACGCCCGGAACGGAGTGCATGCCCTGACTGGACCCGCCGGCCCCGCAGAACCAATCCATGACGGTCAGCGCGTCGTTGTCGTTGCGGTAGCTCATGCGGCCACCTCCATTTCGGTGTGGGGGTGTTCGCGAAGGGCGCGGTCGACGGTGAAGAGGGACACGCCGAGGCGGTCTGCGGCCTGTTGGCGGTTGAGGCGGCCGGCGGTCATGAGCCAGCGGGCTTCTTCGGCGATGATCTCGGCCTGGAGGCGGCCGTATTCGGGTTCGAAGTCGGGGTCGGCGATGAGGTCGCCGAGGTCTGCCCAGTAGGCGGGGGTGGGCCAGCGGTTGGCTGCGGCGCGGCGGCGTGCGATGGCGGCCTCTCGTTTGGCGATGCCGCTCTTGTCGGGGCGCTTGGCTGCGAGTCGGTGGTAGGCGTCTTCTACGGCGCGGGCGGTGTGGTGGTACACGTATCGCTGCGTGGTGATCTTGTAGACGTGCTTCGGGGTGATGCCGATGTGTTCGCCGAGGCGGCTCATGGGCCAGCCGCGGGCGACGAGCGCCTGGATGCGGCGCCGGGTGGCGGTTGCGTCGACGAAGCCGGGCAGGGTGCCGTCGGCGGTGACGGCGAGGATCTTCTGCGCGGTCTCGGCGCTGGTGCGGCTTCGCCGGGCACGCCGGTTTCCGTAGGCGTGGTGGAGGAATTCACGAACGGTCTGGTAGGGCAGGCCGGTGAGGGCGGCGACGCGGTGGGCGTTGATGCCCGCGGCTTCCAGGTCTCGGAGGTGTTCGCGGACGGGTGCGGCGTCGACGAAGGGCTGCCAGGTGCCTTCGTTTTCGGCGCGGCGGCGTTCGCGGCGGTAGGCGTTGTAGCGCTCGACGCAGTCGGTGCGCCGGCAGCCGTAGTCGGTGTAGCAGGTGAGCTTGTTGTGGTGGGGGGCCTTGCGTGCGGTGGTGGTCACGGCTGCTCCTTCCGGGTCTGGTTGGCGGGGTCGTGGAGGTGTTGCTGGAGTTGGCGCACCTTTCGCCGGCTCTGGCGCCACGCCTTGTGGTGGTGGGCGGTGAGGCGTGCGAGCCGGATGAACGCCCAGGCGGCGGCGATGAAGACGACGCCGGGGATGAGGACGGAGAGGGTTTGCATGGCGGGGGTGACGTCGGTGCCGATGTCGATGGCGAGGCACCAGGCTTGGAGTGCGTTCACGTCCGCCTCCTGGTACGGGCGCGGGCGATGACCGCGTGGGCGGCGAAAGCGAGGACCGCGAGGAAGAGCAGGCCGGCGAGGATGCTGATCATGCGGCGCTCCCCCGGTAGATGGGGCTGCCGATCCACTGCTTGCAGATCGAGCCGTGGACGGTGGCGCGCTTCGACTTCACGAACCCGGCGTGTTCGATCACTCCGGCGCGGGCTGCTGCCTGGAAGGCGGCGCCCCAGCGGGCTGTGTGGTCGGGTTCGTCGACGAGGCCTTCGGCGATGAGGTCGGCGGCCTGGAACGGGGTACCGCGGCGGGCCATGAGCTCGATCGCAGCCCGGCAGGCGGTCGCCCAGTCCGGGTTGGTGTTGGCCTCGGCGCGGGCCATGCCGTCCGCCTTGGCGTTCTCGGCGGCGGTCGGGGAGATGACCCCGGTGACGGTGATCGGGAACTGGAGTTGGTCCGTCATGGCGTGACCTCCTGGTCGGTGAGTTCGCGGAGGGCCGCGGCGAGGACGTCTTCGGTGGGGGTCCAGAAGCCGAGCGCCCCTGTGGCGGGCACGGGCGTGGGGAGGGCGGTGACGTCGGCGAGCGTCCAGTGGTAGACGCGTTCTTCGCCCCACGGCCCGCAGCAGGTGCCGTCCTCGCTGTAGTGGCAGCCGGTGATCGTGGCGACGGCGACGATCGCGGAGTACACGTCGAGGTGCTCGCCGTAGACGACTGCGAACCGGTCTCGCTGCGCGCTGGCGTGGATGAGAACGCGGGCACCCCAGTACTTGCCGGGGAGCTGCCAGGTACGGTTCTCAATCCGCTTCGACTGGTGGGCTATCGCCCCCGCCCAGGGCTGGCGAACGGTGAGGGCCTTCATGACGCCACCGCCTTACGACTCCGGGGCAGGTGGGTGCAGGTGCCGCGGAAGCAGTCGGAGGCCCGCTCGTGCCACTGGGCCTTGCTGAGGAGTTCGATGCGGTAGCCCTGTTGGATTTCACGGTCTCGTTCGCGCTTGTAGGGGCGGAGATTCTTGTGGGCCTGTTCGGCGTCGACCGCGGCGTCTCCGTACTCGGAGGCGTAGGCGCAGTCGTTCGGGCCGAAGAGAACCCAGTGACACGATCGGAGCGGGAGCGTCTCGCCGCCGATCTGTACGAGGAGTTCGGGCATGGTGTGGTCTCCTGGTCCGGGGAGTCGCCGCAGGTTCGGGCCGCGGCGACTCCCCAACTGGTCTGGTCAGTTGACGAGTTCGCCCTCGACGGGGCCTTCGTCGTAGTCGTCGTCGACGGTTCCGGGAGCGGGTGCGGGAACGGTCAGCGGCAGCGGATCGGGGCGCGTCTCGGCTTCCACGGCGGCCTGAGAGCGGAGCTGTTCGCGCATGTATTCGGCGGAGGTCGGCACCCACTTGGCGAGGCGGTGGGCTGCGGTCTTCAGCCACATGGCCTCTGTGTCGGTCTTCCACGGCGACCAGCCCTGGTCGGCGCTGTCGGACTTGGCCATGGCCTTGGCGATGTGGCCCTTGTTGAGGACGACCACCTTGCTGGTGGCGCCGTCTTTCATGACGGCGTAGGCGTAGACGAGGCGGAGTTCGCCGCGCTCTTCGGCATCCCAGTCGATGTCGTGGACGGGCCGCTCGTCACGGCCCGGACGGAACTGGAAGTCGTCGTTGGTGTAGACGGCCTCGACGATCACCGAAGAGACGGCGCCGGCCCGGTACATGAGCTCGATCTCGCCCTGGTAACCGCGGACGCCGGTGACTTCGGTGCACTTCTTCTTGTTGTTCCAGCGCGGGACCAGGTAGTACTGCTCGGTGCCGGGTTCGAGGCCGAGGCGTCCGGCGTCCATGAGAATGGCGATGAACTGGCCGACGTCGTTCTGTGCGGCCTTCATCAGCTTCTCGTCGCGGCGCAGGAGGCCCTGGGTGTTGCGGATCCACGCTCCGACGCGGGCCTGGAGGTGGCTGGGCATGACGAGTTCGAGGTCGGTGCGGTAGCGCTCGACCATGGCGGCCGGGCCGTTGTCGCGGACGGCGACAGCGTTGGAGATCGACTGTTCGGTCATGCGGCGGTGCTCCTGTTTCGTGCGGGCTGAAGGGAGTAGGTCTTGCCGTCGCGGACGGTGCGGGTGGCGACGCGGTCCTTGCCGACGACGGCGCGGCGGCCGTCAGCGATCTGGTCGAGGACGAGGCCGGAAGCGCAGCGCTTCTCCTCTTCGGCGGCCTTGAAGGCTGCCAGGGAGGCGAAGTACCGGTCACGGAGTGACGGGTCGATGGGCACGTCGACGTCGACCATCCCGTCGGGGATTTCCTTCACGGCTTGGAAGGTCGCGGTGTGGCCGTCGATCGACGGGGCCTGGCCTGCTTTCAGCGAGTTCATGAACTCTTGGCCGGCCGTGAACATGAGTTGGGCGTCTTCGTCGTCGGGTTCGACGACGTATTCGCGGTAGTCGGAGAGCCCGAAGAGGACGGCGACGCGGGCGCGGCGGGCGCCGAGGGCTCGGCAGTACCAGCGGACCTGCGCCTTGTAGTGGACGGGGACCTGGTCGGTGTCTTCGTCGCCCCATTCGAAGTCGTCGTAAGCGGTCTTCGCTTCGACGACTTCAAGTTCGCCGTCGGCGGTGAAGCCGAGCCGGTCGGGGTTGGCGATCCACCAGGGCGCGTCGTCGGCGACGTAGGTACCGGCGGGCAGGACGAGGAGTTCGGGGTGTCGTTCGGTGAACTCATCGCAGATGGTGGGCTCGTGCTTCTTGCCCCAGTACATCTCGGGGCTTTCCTGGACCGGTCCGATGTGGCCTTGCTTGCGGTGCCACAGGGAGAACCGGGACTCGTGCGGGGACAGGCCGAGGACGGCGGAGATCTCGGAGCCGCCGATGCCGTGGGCGCGGGCCGCATGCCAGTCGGGGCTGCCGGGCTCGAAGGTGCCAATGAGGCGGCCGGCGGGAGGCGCGGGCTGGATGGCGGTCACCGGTTCAGGTCCCTTGCGAGGTCGTTGACCTGGTCCTTGGCGGTGTCGACCTTCTCTTCGAGCTCGACGTTCACGCGCCGCAGTTCGTCGCGTTCTTCGGTGATCTCACGGAGCTTGTCGCTGGTCTCGTCGAGCAGCTCCTCAAGGGATGCCTTCTCGGCTTCGAGCTCCGCGACGCGGGCGTCCAGGTCGGTGCTCATTTCGCACCGCCCGTCACCGCGTCGTACACGGCCTTCGCCCAGCGGGCGTCGCCGAGCGCGGTGTGGGCGACCTCCTTCGCGGGCGGTTCGACGCCAACCGCGCGGGACAGTCCGTAGCTGCTGTACGGCTGCTGCGGATAGTCGCCGGGGAAGGTGAAGTCGCCGCCAAGGGCCCCTGTGGATGCCTGCCCGTACCTGAAGCCGGCTGCCAGGGTGGCGATGTCCTCGGTGCGGTAGTGCCACGGCCGCGGGTTGTCGTAGTAGCGGCCGAGGAGATGGGTGAGCATCTCGGCGTCGAACGCCGGGTTGGAGCCGATCATCACGGCGCCGTTGAGGAGCCCGTACAGGATCTCGGCCGTCTTCTGCCGGTCCTGCCAGTGCCAGCCAGGGGCATTGGTCCGTTCCTCGTAGCGGCCGATCTCCAGGGCCCTCGGGTCGGCGTTCGACAGGTCGGGCTGGATGCGGAAGACATGCTCGGTGTCGAAATCGCCTTCGCGGAAGATGACAGCGACCTCCCACGCTTCGTGGAGAAAGGGGTCGAGGCCCGTCGTTTCCGTGTCGACGAACGCGAGCGGCGGTGCCTGCTTGGTGTCGGTTTGATCTGGCATGTTCTCTGCTTTCGGGTGTGCTGATGAGGGGGCCAGCCCCCGTTGGGGGTGGTGGGGGCTGGCCCCTGGGTGCCGCGGAGCCTCGGGGGAAGTGCTCGACGCGGCGGTCTAGAGGTCGAGGAGGTCGTCGAGGATGAGCGCGGTGATCCCGGCGACGGTCGTCCAGCCGTAGTCGTGGGTGAGAAGCCAGGTCGCGCCCGAGGAGACGCCGCCCAGGACCAGGCCGATCAGGAAGCGGATCACCGCTTGAACTCGATCGGTCCGGCGTCCATCACGACCAGGCCGTCGGCGTACAACACCGGCCGGCTTTCGGAGTTGGGCCGGCTGTACTGCTCGACCTGCCGGATCACAGCACCGTCGCCGGTGAAGTCGACGAGGGCGATCGCCACCCAGTAGGCGTTCGGGTTGTCGTCGTACAAGGGGACGGTGACGGTCTGCCCGGCGCCGTCGGTGACGATGGCCTGCGCCCCGAACGACTTGAACGAGCCGACGCCGTTCCCGACGGCGCTGTACGCGCAGACGAGGGCGTAGCCCTGCTGGTCGAGGCGGCCGATGGTGGCGGTCTCCCGGCCGGGGATGAGGCTGTCGCCGTGGTGGCGGATGAACGGCGGGCGGTCGAGGTGACCGAGGCTGTTGTAGTAGACGGCGTTGCCGATGGTGTTGGCGGCGGTGCCGACGTTCTCGCGGGGCACGTAGAGGATGTACAGCTCCAGGTCGGCGCCGCGGGCCTGCCGGGACGCGGTGCCGCCGTCCCAGTCGAGGTGCGCGGTGATCTGGAGGGCCGGGTCCGTCTTCGTGAGGTTGATGCCGGTGGAGGCGCCCTTCGACAGGCTGACCGTGCCGGCCGGTGTAGGGGCGGGGGTCGGGTCGGTGGGCTCGGTGGGCTCGGTGGCCGGTTCGTCGATGGTGGCGGCCGGCTTGCGGGTGAAGATGCCCATGGTGGTTCCCTTTCGTCTGCTGGTCAGGCGGCGATGCGGCCGGGGTTGGTGACTGCGCTGGTGGGTGCGATGCCCATGGCTTCCCAGAGCGGCTGGACGTCGATGGGTGCGGTGGCTTGGTCTTCCATGGCGGTGGTGTCGCGGATGCTGGGCGGCACGGTCACGGGGTGCGCGTTGGCCTCGGCGGCGAGCTGCGGCCCGAACTTCTCGGCGAGCTCTTCGAGTTGGGCCTTGATCTCGTCGCGTTCCATGCGCATCTGGGCTGCGGCCTGCTCGGCTTCCGCGCGGGCCTGCTGCTCGTGGAGCCAGCAGGCGTAGACCTCGTCGCGGTCGGCGATCAGCCGGCCGAAGAACTCGTCGGCGGCCAGCTGCCGTTCGAGGAGCTTGTTGTTCTCGTCGCGCAGCTTGCGGATCACCGTGTCCGGGTGGTGCTTCCGCTCCTTGCGGCCCGGGATGAACGAGGTAAGGCTCATGCCGCCACCTCCACCGAGGAGGTGGCTGCCGGGAACTCGTCCCAGGTGCGGTCGTCCAACTCCCGGCCGGCGGCGCCCTTGCCGACGCGGCGCATCTCCCAGCGGTGGCCCAGGTCATCGATCGGGTCGCCGACCAAGACGCGGCCCTGTTCGCGGGCGCCGATGGCCATGAGGCCGGTCGGCGCATACTCGCCCCACTGCTTGAACAGGAAGGGCACACCGGCCGCCTGGCACTGATCGCGGAGTGAGCGTGCCCAGTCGGGGCTCATCGGGCGGGCGCCGTGGCCGGACTCCCCGCCGACGATCACCCAGTCGATGCCGTGGAACTTCTGGCAGCAGTCACCGGCGTGGACGTAGGAGGCGGTCAGGCCGTGGCCGCGCTCACCGCCCATCGTCCGCACGGCCTGCTTGAGGTCGACCGGGCCGAGGAGTGGCTCGCAGGAGAGGAAGCGGACGACAGCGGGGGTGTCGAGGAGGGCGGGGATGCGGAGGTCGGCGCGCTTCTGGTCCTCGACGCTGACGCCCAACCAGACGTTCGGCAGGGGCCATCCCGGTTTGGGCAGCGGCCACGGACGGCCGGTCAGCTTTGCGTCGGAGAAAGCGGGGAAGTGCAGGAGCTCGTAGTCGACCTGCTTCTCGAACTCCGGGTTGCCGATGAGTGCACGCATCCGGCCGTGGCGCTTCGTGAGGATCTGGTAGGTGTGCTGCGGGGTGAGAGCCATGACGGCGAAGACGCGGGCGATGTAGTCGTCGGGGATGTCCGTGTGGAACAGGTCGGACATGCTGTTGACGAAGATCCGTCGAGGGCTCTTCCAGCGCAGCGGCAGGGCCAGCCGTTCGGGGCGGAGGGTGAGGTCGAACCCGTTCTCGAAGTGGTGGCCCGCGGTTCCGCGCCACCGTTCGGCGAAGGTCTCCGCGTAGCAGTGGTCGCAGCCTGGCGAGACCTTCGTGCAGCCGGTCACGACGTTCAACGTCGCGTCCGTCCACTCGATCTTGGATGTTGTGCTCACTTGCGGTCCCCCGTGAGTTCGTCGTCGATGTCGATGAGGCCGAGGCGGATGGATTCGAGGAGGTCGGGGTCGGTGATCCACGCCGGGGTCTGCGGTTTGGTGAGACCGAGGCCGGTGAGGAGGCCGGGCAGGATCACCGGGTCCGCGGTTGCCGGGGTGGCGGGCAGGTCGAGGATGCTCATGCCGCCGCCTCCTGCGGGTGCGCGGCCAACCAGCGGCGGCGGTGGTTGTAGCGGACGTGGACGGCCTCGACACGGTTCACGTACTCGTCACAGGTCCACGGCTTGATGCCGTGGCCGCGGCGGGCGAACTCAACGTCAACGGCTGCGATCGCGGCCTGCTCCAGGTCCGCCAGCAGGGGCTGCTCGGCGCTCATGCGGCGACCGCCCTCAACGCCGGCTCCTCAGGCAGGAGGCTGGAGTAGCCGACCAGGGAGACCGGCACCCCGTTGAACACGGTCTCGGCGCGCAGCACTGCGTTCGTGCGGTTGCACCGCAGGTACAGGGACTGCGGCGGGATGTTGAGGGCTTCCCGCCACGCCTCGAAGTCGGCGAATCCGCCGTGGAGGTGGACCGCGACACCGTGCTTCGAAGGGATGATTTCCTCGGCAGGCAGCAGGGGGTGCTTCGCAACGAGTGCGTTCGCGGCGGCCAGAGCGGTGGCAAGGTGCAGCAACATCACGCCTCCTCGGCGTTGGTGGTGGGTGCGAGCAGGTTCCGGAGCCGGGCAGCAGAGGCTTCGGCGTGCTGCGTCTTCACGGCGGCCTGCTGGCGGGCGACCAGGTCGGCGATCTGCTTCTGCAGCGTCGTCAGCGGTACGTCCAGGTCCGCGATCGGGCGGGTCACCAGAGCCCACCTCCCCGCTTCCGGATGTGCTCTGGGATGGGCCGCCCGTTCTGTGCGGCTCGGAGCAGGTCGATGGTGTCGGCGTGGAGCCGTTCCAAACGGGCCCGGGTTCCCTGCCAGTTCGCGATCGCCGACCGTGCGCCGACCAGGGTGAGTCCCCCGTTGCTGGCGACCGCGAGGAGATGGGCGGCTTCCTCTCCGTCGATGTCGCCGGCGTCCACCCGGGAGCCGTAGAACTCGGCGTCGTCGATGAGGGCCATCACCAGCACCTGCCGATCTCACGAAGGCCGCCGGTCTTCCTGCGGATCTCGCCGGGTGTGGCGATCTTCCAGGTGTCGGTGAGGCCGACCAGGTCGCGTTCGCCGGTTTCCGTGTCCACCGTGAGGTCGATCCAGCCGTTGCCGTTGCCGTCGACGTAGATGCGGCGGCGCCGGTCCTTCGCCTCCTCACGGGCGACGACGGCAGTGGCGGTCTGCTCTGCTTGCTTGGCCGCCTCGTAGACGACCTCGGACACCGGGTCGACGTGTGTGAGACAGATGTAGGCGCCTTCACCGTCGACCCAGACGACGGGGTCGCCGCTCGCCGACGTCTGCGCTTCCGTCCTGGTGCGGGTGACTAGCCGGCGTGCGCCGGGGATGTCCTCCGGTCGGGCGCCGGGGTAGGCGAACACCGGAGTGCCGACCGGGTGGAGGGCGTTGAACTCGGCGGCGTTCACCTGGCCACCTCCGCCTGCTCGCGGACGGCGAGCTTCTCCAGGCCGTAGCGGCGCATCCGGTCGTAGCGGGCGATTCCCGCGACGATGGCGTGGCAGGCCCACAGGAACCACCAGTCGAAGTCCTGGAACTGCATCTCGTCCATGTCAGAGAAAGCGAAGGTCAGGTCCCTGGTGGGGGCGTAGTGCTTCTCGCCCGATTCCCGGCGGTGGGTGCTGGCCTTCAAGACCGCGACCGTGTAGCTCTCGTCCTCGAACTCCCAGTCGCACGCCCGGCACTCGACCCGATACGCCTCGCCGAACCGGAACTCGGAGACGGCGCGGCGGGCCTCTTCCTCGTACTCGGTGTTGAACTCGGACTCGACGTGCTCGGCCCACGCGGCGGTGATCCCCGGGTAGTCGCCCTCGACGTCCGCGAGGGTCTCGGCGACCTCCTTCTCGAACAGCTCCCTGCTGTAGGAGGTGGCGGCCTCGCGCCCGCTGGTCAACTTCTCCGACCAGTAGCCGGGGGAGATGTGGTGCGAGCCGTCCCGCCGGATTCCCGTGCGGAAGAACTTGAACATGTCCGTGAAGCGGCGGAAGACGTAGCTGTTGCCGTCGCCGGAGAACACGAGCTGCTGCGGCGTGGTGATCAGCTCGAACCAGTAGTAGCCGTGCTTCGGCTCGTAGAACGCCAGGTGCCGGTACACGCCGTCGTCGTGGAGGATGACCATCTTGTGGCCAGCGGTGTCGTTGGTGAAGCGGGCGGCAATCTCGGGGCGATCACTCATGCCGCACCGCCCGGCGCCTGCTCGCCCTTGGTGATGTTCCGGATCGTCCGGATGTCCGCCTCCAGCGCGGACAACTGGAGCGTCCACCGCCCGTCGACCTCGGCGTGGAACCTGATCCGGGCGCCCTCGCTGTCCGTGCCGAACGTGCCGTCGCCGAGGATGGCGACCTTCGCGCGCAGCGTGTCGTGGGACACCTGATGGGCGATGACGGTCTCGACATGCCCGGTCTGCCAGGTGATCTCGTACACCTGCGCCGGGATGTCCGCGTAGTGGACGCTCACGCCGCACCGCCTTCGGTCTGGGCGGCGCGCTGCTCGACCTTGGCGAGCTTCGCAGCGAGGATGTCGTCCGGGTTGCCGTCGGCGATGGAAACCAGCGCCACCATCGCCGTGATGATCACGTCGCAGAGTTCGCCGCACACCTCGTCGCGGGTGTGCGTGACGCCCTTGCGAGGGTTCTGACCGACCATGCCGATGAACGCCTGCGCGACCTCGCCGGCCTCCTCGACCAGCTTCAACAAGCGGAGGCCGATCTCCTGCGGGGAGCGGCCGTTCTGACGGTCCAGCCAGCCGACCAGTCGGAACACGGGCTGCCACGGGTCGGGCACGTGAACGCGCCCCTGGAGCACTTCGGCCTTGTACGTGTCGAGCATCCGCTCGGCGGTCGCCTTCGCTTCGGTGTCGTCGCCGCTCGGGATGGCCCACCAGAGGCGATCCGAGATCGCGGTGCGAGCCGGAGTCGCTTCCGGCGTCTGGTTCACTTGAGGCACGTGAAGCCCTTTCGTTTCGTGAGGTTCGTGAGGGTGGATCGGGCGACCTTTGAGGTCGCGGGCCCCGGCTGCCGGTGTGTGAGAGCCCGGCGGGTGGGGCCTTTCGCCGTCTCAGGCGGCGGAGGGAAGTTCGACCGCCCGCAAGCGGGCCGCGTACTCGGCGACCGTGCCCTCGAACGGCGGCAGGCACTTCCGCACGGCCTCCCGCGCCGTTTCGAGCGCCAGGTGGTTCACCCAGCGGTTGGAGCGCAGAACGAAGTCCGTACCGACGGCCAGAGCGGCGTCGAGGGTTCCGGCGGTGATGCACAAGGAGACGGGGCCGCCCCAGCAGGGCTCCTCGATGAAGGCCTGCTCGTCGAGGCGGTCGGCGGTCGCCGCAAGGATGCGGGCGGACAGGTCGAGCACGTTCATAGGGATTCCGATCTCGAATGTGGCGCGGGCGGTGGGGTGAAGGTCAGGCGGCGATCTGCTGGCCCGTGGGGGCGGTCTCGCCGGCCAGCCAGGCGTCCAGGTCGGCGATCCGGTACCTGTAGCGGCGCTGACCGTGCCGCATGTGGGGCGGGCCGATGTGGTCCCGGCGCCAGCGGTAGAGGGTGGTGAAGTGAACGCCCAGGTAGTCGGCGGCGTCCTCACTCCAGAGCCACCCGCGGGGCGGCGGCTTCAGCTTGGTGGTCATGGGGCTCATTCCTCACTTGCGGGGTTGGGGGTGTTCCTCCGAGACGCTTGGCTCGGATTCGGAGACGCTGGGGGCGCGAAAAGAGGGAGGATGGTGCTACCGAGGGCCTCCGCGAGGGCGGTGGCATCGTCCACGTCGGCGTTGTCCTGCCTGCCGGTCAGAAGCTTGTCGATCAGCCCCTGGCTGACACCCGACTCTTCGGCCAAAGCCCGGACCGAGAAAGACTGTCCGCGGCCCGGGAACTGCATGAAGTGCCTGAAGACCGAGATGCTGCGAAGTGTCCAGCGGCGATTGGGACGTCGGCTCACATTTCCCCCGTGCGGTCTGAGCTGCTTGCACGACATAGACAACCACAGTCGAGCCGAATCGTCTACATACCCGAGACGATTCGATGCGACCGGGAGTCGACTATCGGCAAAGTTCTTGGCTCGTTAACATTGATCCGTAGACGAACCGTCTCGGATCTCGGATGGTTGTACGGACTGAGCTGGTACTTTCTCGACGCCCGCCCGCCCCCTACAGAGACAGTCGGTATCTGAAGTGACCCGAGAGGACGAGGAAATGACGGCACCGGCACCGGCCCCCGCCCCGGACACCGGGACGGACGAGCCGAGCGTCCCAGGAGCACTCTCACAGCTCATCCAGGACGCAAACGACCGAGGCCTCTCCTACCAGAAGATGTCCGACCGGGCCGTCGACGCCAAGTCAGGCACCCGACTCTCCAAGCCCTACCTGCAGCGCCTCGTCGGGAACCCGCCGGCCAACTCCCCCAGCCCCAAGCAACTGAAGGCACTCGCCGCCGCGCTCGGCGTAAGCGAGCGCCGCGTCAAGGCCGCCGCCGCCGAACAGTGGCTGGAATACACGGCAACAGAACTCGCCGGCTACAACGACGAGGTGCGCATCATCGTCGGCCACCTCGCCGGGATGCCCGAGGCCGAGCTGCGCCGCTGGCGCGCGATGATCGAGGCAGACGAGCGACTCAGGCGCGAGAGCGAGTAGCAGGATCCCCTGGCTCCGTGCGGTCATTGACCGGAAAAGTCCCCAAGTAGACTTTCTCTACAACTGATTGTCGACGCCTGCTCACGCGGCGTACCCTTCCACAACCGTGCGCGTCCGGCTCATTTCGCCCACGCGCACCGCACCAACGGGAGGGCCCTTCATGCTGCGCGTTGTGTACGAATCCAGCCACGACCTCGCCGCGGACGAGATAGTCCAGATCAAGGAAACCCGCGGACGCGTCACCATCAAGATCCGCGCAGGCAGCCGCGCCGAGGACTACATCCCTCCGCTGAACGCCGCCCTCAAGGTCTTCGTCGACCAGTGCAGCTGGTTCCAGATCTGGCGCGGCCAGATCATCAGCGCCGCATCCCCCGACAGCCCCCTCACCGTCCAGTACGTCGCGGACCCCGACGTCAGCCTCCGCTCAGGAGCAGAGATCCGAGAGGACTGCGGCACCGTCCGGCTCCACGTCAGCCCGGCCTTCCCCGCCGAGCTCGTCGTCTGCTTCCTCAACCCCGCCATCGAAAAGTTCCTTTCCGGCGGGCAGTGGTTCCAGTGGTGGCAGGGTGAGATCGTCACCATGGACTCACCCGAGACCGTCATGGTCTGAGGGTCTGCGCACAAGGGGGGCAGCCGATGCCCGGCTACATCGAAGACCGGTGGATGACCAAGAAACCCGACCCCACCACCGGGGCCAAACGCCGTACAGCACGGTACGGACAGGGCAAGCGCTACCGCGTCGCCGGCATACCCGGCGTCAAGGACCGGTCCTTCGCCAAACTCGAAGGGCCAGAAGGCGCCAAGGCGTGGCTCGCCAAGGCGCAGCACCAGTCCACCGCCGGGGAGTTCATCGATCCGCGCCGAGGCCAGATCCTGCTACGGGACTACATCGAGAACGAGTGGTGGCCGCGGCGCGACTACGAGAATCCCAGCAGCGAAGCCACAGTCCGGACGCGGATCTGGACCCACGTGATTCCCCACCTCGGCGACCACACCCTCTCCGGTGTCAGAACACCGCAGCTGGCAGAGTGGCTGGTCACCCTCAAGGCCACGTGCGGGCCGTCGAACGCCAACGCCGTGTGGGGCCACCTGTCTTCGATCCTCCAAGCGGCCATAGACGACGAACGAATAACCCGTAACCCCTGCCGCAGCCAGACCACACTCAAGGTGCCGACGAAGGCGTCGCCCGCCGCACGGGCATGGTCGAAGAAGCAGGTTCTTGCAGTGCGGGAGGCCATGGACGAGCGCTACCGGCTCCTCGTCGACCTCGGCGTGGGTGCCGGACTCCGGGCCGGCGAGGCGTTCGGGCTGTCTCTCGCCGACGTGGACTTCGACAACGGGCGCCTCCTGATACGCCGCCAGGTGAAGAAGGTTGCCTCTCAGCCGATCTTCGCTCTTCCCAAGGGTGACAAGACGAGAGAGGTACCCGTCCCCGACTACCTGCTGGAGCGCATCCGGGCATCCCTGGAGAGGCGCCCCGCGGTCCCGATCGAACTGCCCTGGAGGGATCCGCGTCCGCCGACGACAGAACGGCAGGCACAGGAACGAGCGCCCCAGACACATGCCCTGATCGTCACAGGGGCGCGCGGCGGGGCTATCCGGACGAACACCTTCTACGAACATATGTGGAAGCCTGCGCTGGCTGGTGCCGGAGTCATCCCTCCGCCGACGATCTCGAAGCGTCCCGACGCCAGGCGCCCCGGAAAACAGGTCGCCCGAGCCGTCTACGTGGAGAGCCGCCAGAACGGATTCCATGCCCTGCGGCACACCTTCACGTCGGTGCATCTGGACGCCGGGGAGAACGTCGTGTCAGTCTCGAAGTGGCTCGGCCACGCGGATCCGTCGATCACTCTCCGGATCTACGCGCACATGATGCCGGAGGCTGACGGCCGCGGCAGGGCTGCGATGCAGAGCTGGTTCGAGAAGCCGTAGTGGATCTCCCCAGATTCTCCCCGGCCTCATTCGATCACCCGTGGCTGCGACGTCCCCTGTACCGATCGGCTCAGCCCCCGGGTACCGCCGCAATGAGGGCCGTCGAGCAGCAGTGTGGCTCTGACCTGTACAGGAAGCCCTCCCGGCCGCCGACGCGGCCCGTGGTGCTCGCGGCCGGCCGGTGAGCTGCCGGGCCGCCGGGAACCGCGGCCGGTATGCCCTTGGGAAAATTCGGTTCATCAGTCCGCAAATCGATCACTGGATCGGTGTAATCGGCACCGATGCCGTGCCGTCGGGAGCTCTAGCGTCGAAACGCACGGGGCCCGCACGGACCAGAAAGGCACACAGCCACTCATGGCCATCCCGAACACCGACGACGTCATGCCTGTGATCGAGTTCAACTCCCCGACCGACACCTCCGGCCTCGGCCGGCCGCCCTTCGACGACCTGCTGCTGCCGGTCGATCAACTGCCCGAGGCCGAGTCGCCTCCCGACGTGGTCTGCCGCCGGGTGCGCGACGAGCTGATGCTCGACGGCAACGCACACCTCAACCTCGCCACCTTCGTCACCACGTGGATGGAGCCGCAGGCACAGCAGTTGATGGCCGAGACCGCCGAGAAGAACCTCGCGGACCGCGCCGAGTACCCGCAGATCACGGCGATGGAGGAGCGCTGCGTGCGGATGCTCGCCCGGCTGTGGAACGCGCCGCGACCCGACCAGGTCCGCGGCTGCTCCACCACCGGGTCGAGCGAGGCCGCCATGCTCGGCGGGCTCGCGCTCAAGCGTCGCTGGCAGGCGCGCCGGCAGGCCCAGGGCAAGGACACCGCGCGCCCCAACATCGTGATGGGCGCGAACGTACAGGTGTGCTGGAAGAAGTTCGCCAACTACTTCGAGGTCGAGCCGCGTTACGTCCCCATGGAACCCGGCCGCTACCACCTCACGGCCGACGTCCTGACCTCCTACTGCGACGACAACACCATCGGCGTCGTGGCCGTTCTCGGGTCGACCTTCGACGGTTCGTACGAGCCCGTGGCCGACATCTGCATGGCGCTGGACGGCTACCAGGCGGCCACCGGCACCGACATCCCGGTGCACGTCGACGGCGCCTCCGGGGCCATGGTCGCGCCGTTCCTCGACCCGGGTCTCATGTGGGACTTCCAGCTCGACCGCGTCGCCTCCATCAACACCTCGGGGCACAAGTACGGGCACGTGTTCCCCGGCCTGGGCTGGGCGCTGTGGCGTGACGCCGACGCGCTCCCCGACGACCTGGTTTTCGAGGTGGACTACCTCGGCGGGAGCTCCCCGAGCTTCACCCTCAACTTCTCCCGGCCGGGCGCCCACGTCGTCGCGCAGTACTACAGCTTCCTGCGCTACGGCGTCGACGGGCTGCGCAGGCTCGCGGACCAGAGCCGTACGACCGCCCGCGCGCTGTCCGCAAGGATCCGTGCCATCGCCCCGTACGAGCTGATCACGGACGGCTCCGAACTCCCGGCCTTCGCCTTCCGGCTGGCCCCCGGCACCCGCGGCTTCACCGTCTTCGACGTCTCGCACGCCATGCGCGCCCGCGGCTGGCACCTGCCGGCGTACGCCTTCCCCGCCCCCTGCCAGGACGTCTGCGTGCTGCGCCTAGTGGTGCGGACCGGGTTCACGGCCGAACTCGCGGGGATGTTCGTCGCCGACCTGACCGAGGTCACCCGGCGTCTGAACACCGACTGGTCGGGTACCGCACCGGACGTCGAGGCGCCCCTGCGGGTGGCACCCGCGGTGACCCTCGACGCGCCCGTCGTGGTGACCCTGGACGGAGCTGCCGAAGCGCCGGTGGAGACGCTCGTCGTGGGCTGACGGCGAGCGTGTGGGCGTCCGGCGCGCAGTCGCTCGCGCCGACGACCGTTCCGTCCCGTCCCGTCCGTCACGGGTGCCGCGCGTGCCGGGACGGGCGCGCGCGGTCCGGTGGCCGACGCGCTCCGGAGGACGGGACGCGGAGGGGAGGCCACCGGGCTTCGGCGGGTTTCCCGGTTCCGCGGGGGTGGGCCGGAACCCGCTGCCGCCGCTCGTGCGGCGGGCCGGCGGTGCCGCGCCCGGACCGGATGCGGCACCGCCGGTCCGTGTGCCCGTGTGCTCGTGCGCCCGTGACCGGCCCGGTCCGTTCGGCGGCGGGCCGCCCGGCAACCCGCCGCTCCGGGCCGAGTCGGGGCGGGTTGCGGGTCGGGTCAGTCCTGGCCGGTGGCAGTCGCCGGTGCCGGGACGGGAGAGGCCGCGGTCGGCGTCTCCGGGCCGGACGAGGCGACCGTGTCGGAGCCCCGGCCTCCCCGGCTCATGATGCCGCCGGTGAAGGCCAGACCGAGCCCGGCCAGGGCGAGGCCCGCGCCGACCAGGTTGGGGGCCGCCCAGCCCCAGCCTGCGGAGATGACCAGACCGCCCAGCCACGCGCCGCCCGCGTTCGCCAGGTTGAAGGCGGAGTGGTTGGAGGCCGCCGCCATCGTCGGCGCGTCCTTCGCGTTGGCCATCAGCAGCATCTGGACGGGCGTGGTGATGAGCGAGCCCACCGCCCCGACGAAGGTGATCATCACGAGGGCCGGCACCGTGCTGTGGATGGCGAAGAAGAGTGCGACCAGCGCGCCGGCGAGCAGGGCCAGCCCCGCGTACAGGGTCGGGCGCAGGGCGCGGTCCGTGAGCGGCCCCGCGATCAGTGTTCCCACCGTCATGCCGACGCCGTAGAGGGCGAGGACAAGGGTGGTGGAGGAGTCGGAGATGCCCGTCAGGTGCGTGAGCATGGGGACGAGGTAGCTGTACACGGCGAAGAAACCGCCGAAGCCGACGACCGCCGTGGCGAGGCCGATGGCGACCTGGCGGTTGCCCATCGCCCGCAGCTCGTGCCGGATCCCGGACTGCGGGCCGCGCGGCTGGTGCGGGACGAGGAGGGCGAGCGCGGCGAGCGACACCAGGCCGATGACGGCCACGGCGCAGTACGCGTACCGCCAGCCCAACTGCTGGCCGAGCGCCGTGCCGGCCGGTACTCCGACGATGTTCGCGACGGTCAGCCCGAGGAACATGCGGGACACGGCGCGCGCCGCCCGTTCCGGAGCCACCAGCCGGGAGGCCACGACGGCGCCCACGCCGAAGAGCGCTCCGTGCGGGAGACCCGCGAGGAAGCGGGCGGCGAACAGCAGGCCGAAGTTGGGGGCGAGCGCGGACGCCGTGTTGCCGATCACGAAGAGACCCGACAGGAGCAGCAGCAGCCGCTTGTGGGGTATCCGGGCGCCGAGCCCGGTCAGCACGGGGGCGCCGACGACGACACCGAGCGCGTACGCCGAGACGAGGTTGCCGGCGTGCGGCACGGAGACCCCTACCCCGTCCGCGATCTGAGGCAGCAGACCCATGGTGGCGAACTCGGTCGTGCCGATGCCGAACGCGACGACAGCCAGGGCTAGCAGTGCCAGAGGCATGATGCGGGAAAACCTTTCGGAGACAGCGGTCCGGGACGAGGGAGCGGGACGGAACCAAGAGTTGTCTCCAGCCTCCGTGCGGCGCAGGCATGCTGAGCGCCTTCGCACGGCAGAACCCCCGGAACGTTGCAGCAACGCGGGGACTTGCGCGCATTCCACGATGGCGGACCCGGTTCAGTGATGTGCGTCACCGCAGGTGGGGCGGTGGTGGGGACGCGCCCGGGGAGGGGGCCGGACCACCCGGCCGCGCCGCGGACGACAGGGGCCGCGCGAACAGGACGGGTCGCACGTCCCGGACCGGCTGCGGGCGGGCCGGGGGGCCGGTCATCATGGGGGGTGTGGGGGAAGCCGAGGGTACGTACACGATGCGGTACGGCTGGACGCGCGCCGGCGTGACGAGTTTCCTCGCCGTCGCCCTGCTCGTGACAGCGGGCTTCCTGCCCTGGGCGCAACGGCCGGGGACGAGTCATGTCGAGCTGGCCCTCAGCCCGGTCGCGTTGGGGATCGCGGCGCTCTGCTCCAGCCGCCGCCCGCTGGTGCGCCTGGACGGGAAGGGGCTCACCCTCTACCCTCACCCGTTCCAACTCACCTCCCGCAGGACCGAGTTGATGCCCTGGTCCGAGGTCCTGGCGGTGAACTGGTCCGCCGAGCCCCATCTGCTCGGCCGCACGAGCACCTTGACGGTCTACCGGCGCGACTCCCGCCCCCGCAAGGCCGGTTCCGACCCTGCGGCCGCGCCCGACGCGCTCGACGTCTATCTCGCCACGCAGGTCTCGCCCGACTTCGTCGCCACCTTCCAGGGCGCCGTCCGGATCAGCCGGGCCACCACCCTGGGCCGCGTCGAACCGGCCCGACTGGCCCTGGCCCTCACGCGCCTGGCACCGGGCGTCCGGCACTTCGGCGACCTCGGCGACCTCGGGCACCCGGGGGGCCTCGGCGGCCCCGGAGGCCCGGCGGTCGACGATTGAGCGCACGGCCGGGCGACGACCGTACCCGCGCGTCGTCGGCGGGCTGCGAACTGGTGTACGAAACCTGTGGCGTCCGCGCACCTCCGGGCCCCGGCCGTGCTTGACTGCCGGAGTGGCTGATACCCCGGAGATCGCGTCCTTCGAGTCCGCCGACGCCTTTGAGTCCTGGCTCGCGCGCAACCACGGTTCCTCGCCCGGTCTGTGGTTGAAACTGCGGAAGAAGACACCGGGCCTCGTGACCCTGGACTACGCGCAGGCTCTCGATGTCGCCCTGTGCTACGGCTGGATCGACGGGCAGAAACGCGCCCTGGACGACGCGTTCTGGCTCCAGCGGTTCACCCCTCGGCGGGACAGGAGCAGGTGGTCGAAGATCAACTGCGCCAAGGCGACGGCCCTGATCGAACAGGGGCGCATGCGGCCCCCGGGGCTCGCCGAGGTCGAGCGGGCGAAGGCCGACGGCCGCTGGGAGACCGCGTACGACGGCGCGAGGTCCGCGCAGGTGCCGGACGACCTGGCGGAGGCACTCGCCACGAACCCGGCCGCGGCGAAGTTCTTCGAGACACTCGACAGGCAGAATCGCTACGCGATCCTGTACCGCGTCCAGGAGGCGAAGAGGCCGGAGACCCGGCTGCGCCGGATCGAGAAGTTCGTGACGATGCTGGCCGAGGCCAAGAAGCCGCATCCCTGATCGGCCGGACCGCCGGCCGGGCCGGACGGCGGTCCGCGCTCCATCGCCCGGCGCGACAACCGGACGGAAGGCGGCAGCAGCCGTTCGCGGCCCGCGGAGAGGCCGTTGCGGGTGTCCCGTCACCTCGGCCGGTACCGGCGGGGCGGCGTGCTGTCGTCCCCCTCCAGGACTGCCGCCCTGCACGGGATGGGCCTCACAGCGGGACCTCAGCGACGGGCCAGCGCCAGCACGCTCAGGCCGAACATGAGGACCCCGAGCGGGACATGAACCGACGGTACGTGCGCGATGCCGAGCATGACCTGGACCGAGGCGAGCACGAGGAACCCGGAAGCCTGCCAGACAGGCCGCGCCGGACCGCCGCCCGGCTTCCACGCGAGCACCGCGGCGAGGACGTACAGCATCGACGCCCCGTACATCACCCGTGCTCCCACACTGTGCACCGTCTCTCCGTAGGAGACGGTGAGCAGCAGTCCGGCGGAGACCGCCTGGAGGAAGATGGTCAGGGTCTGGAGCCCGATCGTGATCCGCAGGAACGCGGACGTGCGTCGCCCGCTCGGTGTCGCCGTGGTCTTCGCGTCCGCCGCAGTCGTCCCAACAGCCATGTGCCGGCCCCCGTTTCCGCCGTCCGGCGGTTGATCGATATGGTCTCGACTGCCCGACGACGCGGGTGGGGGAAAGGTAAGGCGGGGGCGACCCGGAACATGGGGACTGTCGGAGACGGCACGGAGGCGACGGCCGCCGAGCGGCGCCAACTGCTCAACGTGGCCTATCGGTTGCTCGGCTCGGTGACCGCGGCCGAGGACGCCGTCCAGGACGCCTACGCGCGCTGGTACGCGCTGCCTCGCAGCCGCCAGGACGAAATCCGGTCCCCCGGCGCCTGGTTGACGACCGTCACCAGCCGCATCTGTCTGGACGTCCTCGGTTCCGCACGCGTCCGCCGCGAACGCTACGTGGGCGCCTGGCTCCCCGAACCGTTGCCGGACCGCACGGAGCGCGACGACGCGACCCGCGCCGGCCACCCCAACGGGCCCGCGGATCCCGCCGACCTGATCGTGCTGGACGAGTCGGTGACCATGGCCTTCCTCGTCGTCATGGAGGCGATGACGCCCGCCGAGCGGGTGGCGTTCGTCCTGCACGACGTCTTCCGGTACCCGTTCGTCGAGATCGCCGAGATCCTTGACCGCACTCCGGCCGCCTGCAAACAACTGGCGTCCTCCGCCAGGCGGCGGACGGGCGCAGCGGCCGCGCCGGTGTCTGCCGCCGACCGCGCGGACGTGGTGAGACACCTCAAGGAGGCGTGGGAGACGAAGGACATCCCGGCCCTCGTCGGTCTGCTCAACCCCGCCGCCGTCATGACCGCCGACGGCGGCGGCCTGACCGGTGCCGCCCTGCGACCGGTCGAGGGGAGCGAGCGCATCGCCCGGTACATGGTCGCCATCGCCGACAAGGCCTCGGGTCTCGAACTCCTGGAGAGGTCGGTCAACGGAACTCCCGGGCTCGTCGCCCGACGGGACGGCGTCGTCCTGACCGTGGCCTCGTTCGACGTCTCCGACGGACGGGTCACCCGTGTCTGGGCCGTTCGCAACCCGGAGAAACTGCGGCCCTGGGCGGGCGGCGACCAGCCGGAGTCCGTCCGCTGAGCCGTCGCCCGGGAACGGGGCTGTCGTGCTTCCCCGCACACCACCGGCCTCCGGAGCGGTGACCCGGCAGAGGCGCATCACCCCGCCGCACCCACAATCCCCGTGCGTTTCCCCGCGCCGCCCTGGCAAGATCGCGGCATGCCGATCGTCGACGTGTCGCCCACCGTGTCCATCGCCTACGACCACTTCGGTGACCGTGAGGATCCGCCCGTCCTGCTCGTGATGGGCTTCGGGGCCCAGATGATCGCCTGGGACGAGGGCTTCTGCCGTGAGCTGGCGGCGCGCGGGCGCTACGTGATCCGTTACGACAACCGTGACAGCGGTCTGTCCACCAAGTTCGACGAACACCCCGTCGACGTCGGCCGGTTCGTCGCCACCGTGCGTGCGGGAGACATCAACGCCGCTCTCGCGATGGCCCCCTACACGCTGCGGGACATGGCCGACGACGGCCTCGCGCTGCTCACCGCGCTCGGTGTCGAACGGGCCCACGTGGTCGGGGCGTCGATGGGCGGCATGATCGCCCAGACCATGGCCATCACCCACCCCGAGCGCGTGCTGACGCTGACGTCGATGATGTCGACGACCGGCGAGCGCGAGTACGGCCGGCCCGCCCCGGAGGCGCAGGCCGTGCTGTTCGAGCCGAGGCCGGCGGACCGCGAGGGCTACATCGCCGCGGCGGAACGGGAGTTGGTGTGGGCGTCCCGGCGGTACGGCGACGCGGCCGCGCTTCGGGAGCTGGCCGCCGCGAGCTACGACCGCGCCAACTACCGTGCCGGGGTGGGGCGGCAGCTCGCCGCGATGACCCTGGGCGGCTCACGCGCCGACGGGCTCCGGGCGCTCCGGGTGCCGACGCTCGTGATCCACGGCCTGGACGACACGCTGATCGACCCCGACGGCGGTCGCCGCACCGCGGAACTGGTGCCCGGGGCCGAGCTGCTCCTGGTCCCCGACATGGGGCACGACCGTCCGCGCGAACTCTGGCCGGAGATCATCGACGCCCTGGCCGACCACACCGCCTGAGCACGCGCGGGGCGCGCCGGTCGCGTGCCCCGCCCAACGCCCGCGCACGGGGGCGGTGTTCCGTCCGCCCCGGGCGGCCACCGCCCCCTCTTCTCACGCGCCCGCGCTCGGCCCCCACTCAATTGATCATGGGGAAACCTGAGCGACATTCACATGATCAATTTCGGTGGTGCTGTACCAGACAGCCGGTCTCCGGCCGGCTCACAGGCGCCCGCTCTCCCCCCGGTGAGGCGTCGACGGTGCAGGAAGGAACCACCTGTATGTCCATATCCAGTTGGGCCTCACGGTCGCGGAACAGATCCTCGCGGAACAGATCCTCGCGGAACACACTCTCGCGGAACGGATCGTCGCAACACGGACGGCGGCGCGCCCCGGCCGCCGCGGCGGTGGCCGGGGCGGTCGCGCTCTCGCTCGGCCTGCCCCTCGCCGGGACCGCGAGCGCCGCCCCCTCGCCGGGCGTCACCACGGCCACCGGCTCGGCGGACGGCCGCAGTTGGACCGTCACGCAGTCCGGCGACGGCTACCGGGTCAGCCTGAAGCTCGACGACGCGCTCCCCGTACGGAACGCGCTGCCCGAGATCGCCGTGGACGGCACCTCGCTCGGTTACGCCGACGAGTCGGCCGACGGCCGCACTCTCACCCTGGAGACCCGGGACCTGCGCTCCGCCCACCCCGACGACGTCCGGGTCGCCTGGAACGGTGCGACCTCCACCGCGAAGAGCGACGGCGCCTACAAGGGCGGGCACCGGCCGAGCAGGCCCACGCAGACCGCCGAGGAACTGACCGCCGCGGCGACCGCCCAGGGCCGCTACACCGTCGCCCGCGCCGACTACGACTTCGGCGACACCGCGCTCACGCTCGACGGTCTCGGCGGCAAGCCCGTCGAGGAGCGCGCGGCGGTCTGGGTGCCGACGGACGCCAAGGGCGAACGCCCGGTCGTGGTCTTCCTGCACGGCCGCCACTCGGCCTGCTACGACCCGGTCAACGCCAGGACGAACAACGCCGCCTGGCCCTGCCCGGCCGGCTACCAGCCGATACCGAGCTACCTCGGGTACGACGACGCCGCGCAGACCCTCGCCTCGCAGGGCTACGTCGTCGTCTCCGTCAGCGCCGACGGCATCAACGCGCAGGACGCCTCCTTCACCGACGACGCCGGCACCCTGGCCCGCGGTGAACTGGTCATGGACCACCTCGATCTGCTCGCCCAGGCCGACAAGGGCCGTGCGGCGGGCGTCAGTTCGCTTCTCAAGGGCAGGCTCGACCTCTCCGACGTGGGCCTGATGGGTCACTCCCGGGGCGGCGAGGGCGTGGTGAAGGCCGCGCTGCTCAACTCGGCCCGTCCGCACCCGTACGGCGTGAACGCGGTACTCCCGCTGGCCCCGATCGACTTCGGCCGCGAGACGCTGCCGGACGTGCCGATGGCGGTGGTCCTGCCCTACTGCGACGGTGACGTCTCCAACCAGCAGGGCCAGCACTTCTACGACGACACCCGCTCCGCGGGCGCCGACGACGACGTGATGCGCGCCTCCGTGATGGTGATGGGCGCCGACCACAACTTCTTCAACACGGAGTGGACCCCCGGCGTCGCGGTCGCCCCGGCCGGCGACGACTGGTCGGCCAGGACCGACACGGTCTGCGGCACCGACGCCGGCGTCTCGGCCACCAGCACCCGGCTCACCGCCGCCGAGCAGTCCCAGACCGGCACCGCGCTGATGTCCGGCTTCTTCCAGCTCACCCTGGGCGGCAAGCAGCAGTTCCAGGCGCTGTTCGACGGCAGTCAGGGCGCCGCCACCACGGTCGGCGCGGCCACCGTGTACACCGAGGTGCAGGCCCCCGGCTCCAGCCGGTCGGACGTGGCGCCGCTGACGGCTGCCGCTTCCAACGTGGCTGTCACGGGCGCCGGTTCGGGCGTGTACTGCGCGGGCTTCAGCGGCCGGGTCACCACCAGCGTCCTCCCCGCCTGCACCGCCTCCACGTACACCTCACGGTTCCCGTCGTGGACTCCCGCCAACTACGCGGGCAACGTGGAGGCGACACCGCTGCTCCACCTCACTTGGCCGGACAGCACCTCGGCCGCCGCCCGGTCGAAGGTGACCGTGGAGATACCCAAGGGCGGGCGCGACGTGCGGCGTTACTCGACCCTTTCGTTCCGCGCCGCCGTCGACGAGACGAGCGCCGACACCGACCTGACCGTCTCGCTCACCGACGGGCGCGGTCGCACCGCGTCGGTCCCGGTGTCCTCGCTGAGCCACGCGCTCGACGGCAACCCGTCCTCCGGCACCAGCACCCTGCTGCCCAAGACGTGGCTCCAGACGGTGAGTTGGAAGCTCTCGACCGTGCACGGCGTCGATCTGTCCGACATCCGCAAGGTGGTCCTGACGTCACCGTCCACCGCGGGCGGCGCCTACCTCTCCGACGTCGCCTTCCAGTCCGTCACCGCGGGCCGGGGCGGTCCCAGCGACCTGCCGCAGGTCTCCGTCGCCGGGGCATCCGTCGCCGAGGACGCCGGTACCGTGCCGGTGAAGCTGACGCTCTCCGCGCGCGGCAAGTCCCCGGTGACCGTCAACCTCCAGTCGCTGGCCGGGACCGGTAGCCAACTGGCCACCGCCGCACGGAAGGTGACCATTCCCGCGCACGCCACCTCGGTCACCGTCGACCTGCCGGTGGTGGACGACCCGACCGTCGAGACGAGCGCGGACACCGTCTACAAGGTGTACGTGTCCGTGCCGCGGGACGCGGTGATCGGGCAGAACTACGCCCGGGTCGTCGTCCACGACGACGAGGCGACGGCCTGAGCACGGGCCGACGCGCCCTGCCCACGGCATCCGGTGCCCCCGCCCGCCCCACGAGGGCGGGCGGGGGCACCGCTCGTTCCGGCGGGGCGGGCGCCCTCCTTGCCGGATCGGCAAGAAATTTTGCCCGCGCGCGGGCGCATGGGCGACGGTGGCCCCATGACCGACCACGACATCACCGCGGCATCGCCCGCGACCGCGTCCCACCTCTCGGCGCCCGGCGCCGCACCGTCCGGTGACGGATACGTCGGAGACCCCGCCGTCAGGACGGCATGGGACAACCGCTACCTCGACCGGCAGCAGCTGTGGAGCGGCAGCCCCAACGGCGCGCTCGTGGCGGAGACCGCCGGTCTCACCCCCGGACGGGTCCTCGACGTCGGCTGCGGCGAGGGCGCGGACGCCGTCTGGCTCGCACGCGAGGGCTGGGACGTGACCGCCCTGGAGGTCTCGGGCGTGGCGCTGGAGCGGGCCGCGGGTCATGCCCGCGACGCCGGTGTCACCGTCCGCTGGGTGCACGCCGGGCTGGCGGAGGCCGGTCTCCCGGCGGCCTCCTTCGACCTGGTGTCCGCGCAGTACCCCGCTCTGCTGCGCACTCCCGACGCCGCGGCCGAGCGTGCGCTGCTCGCGGCGGTCGCGCCCGGCGGCGTACTGCTGCTGGTGCACCACGCGGGGATGGACACCCGCCCGGCGGACGACAGCGGCTTCGACCCCGCCGACTATGTGTGGCCCTCGATGGTCACCGCTCTCCTCGACGGCGACTGGGAGGTGGAGGTGGACGAGCAGCGCCCCCGCGTGGCCCCCGACGGCGGCGCCGGCGCGCACCACACCGACGACCTCGTGGTCCGGGCACGACGGCTGCGCTGAGCGCTCGGGCGGGGACGTCCGGCGGGAGCGGGAGGCGCCCGGCGGAAGCGGGAGGCGGCCAATCGCCCTGCGCATCAAGGGAGTTCGGGCGTCAGCGGCACCTCTCGGGCTCCGGCCGGGAACGCCGCCGCCTGCCGCCCGCATGCGTCGGGGCGGCAGGCGGCTCTCGTCAGGCCTCGGCCGCCCCGCACGTGTCCAGCACCCGTCGCGCCTCCGCGACGACCGCCGGGTCCGTGACGAAGTGGGTGTCCTGGTCGGCGGAGGTGCCCGCCGCGCCGAGGGGGATCCAGGTGCCGGCGCCCCGGTGTGCCGCCCTGGTCTTGGCGGAGAGGTGGACCGCGGCGGCACCGGCCGCGACGAGTGCCGGGACGTCGGCGGGGTGCAGTCCCCCGCCGGCCATGACCTGCGTGCCGGGGACGGCGGCCGCCATGGCGGCGATCACCGGCAGCCCGGCGGCGGCGGTCGCGGCGCCGCCCGAGGTGAGGACCCTGGTGATGCCGAGCGCGGGCAGCAGGGCGACGGCCGCGAGCGGGTCGGCCGCCTGGTCGACGGCGCGGTGCAGGGTGATCTCGACCGGGCGGCCCTCCGCGTCCGCGGCTTCCCGTGCGGCGTCGGCGAGGCGGGCCACGGCGTCGGTGTCGAGGGCGCCCTCCGGGGTGAGCGCGCCGACGACCACGCCGGCGGCACCGCACGCGACGAGCGTGCGGACGTCGGCGGCCATCAGGGCGATCTCCTCGGCGTCGTGGACGAAGTCGCCGGGGCGGCAGCGCACGAGGGCGTGGACCGGTACCCCCTCCGCGACGACGGCGGTGACCAGGGCCGCGGACGGCGTGAGGCCGCCGAGTTCGAGACCGGTGCAGAGTTCGACGCGGTCCGCGCCGTGCTCGCGCGCGGTGCGCGCGCCCGCCGGGAGGGTGACCGCGATCTCCAGCGCGGGCCGGGACACCGGGGCGGTCACTCGTCGTCCCCGGTGAGCGGCCGGTCGGAGGCGGGGACGACGCGGGCGGTCAGGTCCGGGTCGGCCATGTCGCGGTCGAAGGGGAACATGGGGCGGTGGATGCGGTGGTGGCCCAGGCGCACCAGTTCCTGGTCGACGCCTCCGGGGGTGAGCGCCATCTTCCAGGCCGCCGACATGTCGAACAGCTCGGGCTCCAGGTAGCCGATCTTGACGATCACGATGTCGGCGGAGCGCGGCGCCAGGTCGAGGTCGGTGAAGTCGTGCTCGTGGTGGTACGGCTTGCGCAGTTCGGTGAGGATCGCGTAGACGCTGCCGACGCGGACGACGACCTCGGTGCGGGCGTCGCGGTCGCCGTGGCGGATCGCGTGGACGACTCCGGTGAGGGTGACGGGGCCGGCGTGCCGGTCGTCGACCTCGGCACCGGCGGTGACGGTGACGGTGGCGCCCACGCCCGCCTCGACCGCGGTCCGGACGGCCGCGGGGCCGGGGACGGACGCGTAGAGGACGGTGGGGCCGTCGTCCTTCTGGAACTCGGGGCGTTCGAGGAGGCGGGTCAGGCCCCAGGTGACGTCGCCCGCGCCGCCGGCGGTGGGGTTGTCGCCGGTGTCGCTGATGAAGTAGGGCCGCTGTTCGGGGGCGGCGGCGAGGGCTTCGTCGAGGAGGCCGTCGAAGGTGCCGGTGGGAGCGACGAAGTCGAAGTCGTGACGGGCGTCCCAGAAGCCGCGGGCGAGGCGTTCGGCGCCGGCGGTGACGGCCGTGGTGTCGGTGCCGGTGACGACCACGACGGCGCGGTTGCGGGGCTCGTCGGCCCAGGCGTAGCCGACCCAGACGGCGGCGTCGAGGACGCCGCTCGTCGCCTCGACCTCGGCGACGGCGGCGTACACGCTCTTCGCGGGTTCGATGCGGGTGGAGGTCTGTTCGCCGGCGAGCAGCACCGGGACGGGGATCCATGCCTTGACCGGGCGGGGACCGCCGGACGCGAGGAGGTCCACGAGGTTGCGGACGGCGCGTTCCTTGGTCTCCATGTGGTCCTCGTGCGGAGCCATGCGGTAGCAGGTGATGAGGTCGCTGCGGTGGGCGAGTTCGCGGGAGACGTTGCCGTGCAGGTCCATGGAGGTGGAGATCAGGACGTCGGGGCCGACGATCGCGCGGATGCGTTCGAGCAGGACGGCCTCGGCGTCGTCGACGCCCTCGACCGTCATGGCGCCGTGGATGTCGTACCAGAGGCCGTCGAGCGGGGGCAGCGCGGCGAGGCGTTCGAGGAGTTCGCCGGTGAGTTCCTCCCAGGCGGCGGCGGTGACGGTGCCGCCCGGCAGCGACTTGCCGACGAGGGCGCCGTGCCAGTCGGCGGCCTCGCGCAGTTCCTCGCCCGGGGCGAGGAACGGGTAGCGCCCGAGGACCTCGGCCCCGCGCGAGGGGTGGAAGGCGGGGGCCTCGGTGCGGGCCGGGGAGAAGGTGGACGACTCGATGCCGAGTCCGGCGACGGCGATGACCGGGCGTGCGGTGGTGCTGTCTTGCGGCATGGCTCCTCGTACGGGTGTGCTGCGCGCCGCACCCCGTGAGGTGCGGCGCGGGCGGATCAGACGGTGCGGGGCGGTGCGGGGAAGCGGTCGGGCCCCAGGTCGGTGCCGACCTCGCGCAGGGCGCGGGCGAGGGCGCGCTGGAGGGCGAACTGCCCGGCGCCGACCAGTCCGGCGTCGGCGCCCAGCAGGGCTCGCTCGATGGTGAGGTGTTCGGTGACGAGCGGGTGGCAGCTCTCGTAGAGCTGGCTGCGCACGGCGGCGACGAAGGGTTCCAGGGTGGACAGCAGCCCGCCGAGGTAGACGGCGTCGGGGTTGAAGAAGTTGACGTTGGCCGCGAGTACCCGGCCCAGGTGGTCGCCGGCGCGGCGGACCGCGCGGGTGGCCTCCGGGTCGGCGTCGCGGGCGAGTCGGACGACGTCCTCGGGGCGCGTGACGTCGGCGCCGCGTTCCCGCAGGATGCGCACGAGGGCGGCGCCGGACGCGACGGTCTCCAGGCAGCCGGTGTTGCCGCAGGAGCAGGGGATGTCCGCGGCGCCGTCGATGCGGCTGTGGGTGATGTCGCCGGCGACTCCGGTGGCGCCCCGGTAGAGGCGTCCGTCGACGATGATGCCGGAGCCGATCGCCGAGCCGATCTTGACCATGATCGACTGGCGGTGGGCGGCGGGGCGGACGCTCTGCTCCCCCATCGCCATGCAGTTGGCGTCGTTGTCGACCCCGGCGGGGACGCCGAAGCGCTCCTCCAGCCAGGCGGTGACCGGGAACCGGTTCCAGCCGGGCATGCGCGACGGCAGGACGACGGTGCCCGACTCGACGTCGACGGGTCCGGGCAGGGAGAGCCCGACACCGCGCAGCAGGGGGCGTCCGCGCCGGTCGGCGAGTTCCTCCAGGGTGGCGGCGAGCCGGTTCAGCGCGGCCTCGGGGCCGTCCCCGATGTCGAACGGCACGGTGGAGACCTCCGCGCGGCCGCCCCCGGGGAGCACGACGCCGACGCGGACGTGGCTGCCGCCCAGGTCGGCGGCGACGGCGAACTCGTCGGTGCCGCCGAGGCGCAGGGCCTTGCGGGGCCGTCCGCCGGTGGAGGAGTGGGTGCCCTCCTCGGCGACGAGCCCGCGTTCCACGAGCTGTCCCACGGTGAGGGAGATGGTGGAGGCCGCCGCGCCGAGCTGGGCTGCCAGTTCGGCGCGTGAGGACGCCTTGCCGGAGGCGACGAGTTCCAGTACCTGCGCGGCGAGGGAGGACGTGCCCCTGGCGGCCCTGCGGTCCCGCGCACTTATTTCAGTCATGGACGAAGTAACTTCCGCAATGGTGTGGACAGCGATGACAGTACGCCCGCCGAGGGCGGGAGGGAACAGCTTCACGTGACGGCACAGCGCGCCGCCGTGAGGCCAAAAGCAGTGAAATACGGACGGAATACCCGCCTGGTCAACTCACGCGAGCACACCGGAACTTATTTCAGTGGCGCAGAAACTTACTTTTTACTAATTCTTGTTTGTTTGTTCGGCGAGTCCGACGTTGACTGACGTCGCAGCGCCGAACCCCGCGGCGCACACCCCCGTTGACCGGGGGTGTTTCGGGTCCTTCATCCTGAGGAGAGTCATGTCCTTTGCTCACACGGCGCACATCCGCCGCTGGGCCCTGGTCGCGGGTGCCGTCGCCACCACCGGCGCTCTGCTGACCGCGTGTTCGGGCGGGAGCACCTCGTCGTCCTCCGCCGCCTCCGCGGACACCATCAACTACGCCCTGCCGGCGAACTTCACGCCCAACTGGATCCTGCCGGTCGGCACCTCCTCCCACCTGAACACCAACAACTCGTCGATATCGCAGGTTCTCTGGGAACCGCTCGTCGCCTACGACGGCTCCGCGGGCAAGGTGGGCTGGAACAAGAACAACTCCCTCGCCACGGACGCGAAGTTCGCCGCGGACAACAAGAGTGTCACGATCACCCTGGGCGACCGGCACTGGAGCGACGGCAAGCAAATCACCTCCCGCGACGTCGAGTTCTGGTTCAACCTCGTCAAGGCGAACAAGGCCGACTGGGCCAGCTACAGCCCCGGCAAGGCGCCCGACAACTGGACCTCGCTGAAGACGGTCGACGCCACCCACTTCACGATCACCTTCGACAAGGCGTACAACACGCAGTGGATGCTCGCCAACGAGCTGAGCATGATCCGCCCGATGCCGCAGCACGTGTGGGACAAGACCAGTGACTCCGGTGCCGTGTCCGACCTGGACCGCACCCCCGCGGGCGCCAAGAAGGTGTGGTCGTACCTCAACAACGCCGCGAAGAACATCTCCGGTTACGCCACCGACCCCCTGTGGAAGACCGTCAGCGGCCCGTACACCATCAAGTCGTTCACCACCTCCGGCAAGGTGGACCTGACGGCCAACGCCAAGTACGACGGCGGCGGTACGGCGCAGATCAAGAACGTGAACCTGCTGCCGTTCACCACGACCGACGCCGAGGAGAACGCGCTGCGCGCCGGCACGGTCGACTACGGCTACATCAACGCCACCGACCTCGGCCAGAAGTCCTCGTTCACCTCGCAGGGTTACGCGGTGAAGGAGTGGAGCGGCTGGGCGGTCACCTACATGCCCTACAACTTCAACAACCCCGCCATGGGCGCGGTGTTCAAGCAGCTCTACGCCCGCCAGGCGATCCAGATGTCGGTGGACCAGACCAGCCTGTCCAAGGTGGTCTTCAACGGCACCGCCGTCTCCACCTTCGGTCCGGTCCCGCAGGGGCAGAAGTCGTCGTTCGTCTCGACCGAACAGACCAGCGACCCCTACCCGTTCAGCACCGCCAAGGCCCGCAAGATGCTGACCGACCACGGCTGGAAGGAGCAGGGCGGCGTCATGGTCTGCAACGACGCCGGCAGCGGCGACGACCAGTGCGGCGCCGGCGTCGCCAAGGGCACCAAGTTCGAGATGCAGGTGCTCTCGCAGTCCGGCTCGACGGTCACCGACAACATGATGAGCGCGCTCCAGTCGTCCTTCGGCGACTCCGGCATCAAGTTCTCCGTGAAGTCCGCCCCGGTCAACACCGTTCTGTCGCAGGCCAGTCAGTGCAAGTCCGGCGACGCCGACTGCAAGTGGCAGCTCTCCTTCTTCGGCACCGCGGGCAGCTGGTACTTCCCCGCCTACCCGACCGGCGACTCCCTCTTCTCCACCGGCGGCGGCTCCAACTTCGGCAGCTACTCCAACTCCTCGGTGGACAAGCTGATCAGCGCGACCACGACCTCGTCGTCCTCCGAGGCGATGCAGAAGTACAGCGCCGCGCTGGCCAAGGACCTGCCCGTCGTGTGGCTGCCCGAGCCGGACTACCAGGTGTCCGTCATCAAGAACGGCCTCGGCGGCTTCGCCCAGGACTCCCTCGCCAACTTCCACCCGAACATGTGGAAGTGGACGAAGTGACACCCGCCGGCGACCGCCAGCAGTACTGAGCCGAAGCGACCGGATAACACATGAGCACACCCTCCTACCTCGTCCGACGGGTCCTCCAGGCCGTCGTGGTGATCGTCATCGTGACGATCGTGGTGTTCTGCCTGCTGCACGCCCTGCCCGGAGGTCCCGCCCGCGGGATCCTCGGCCCCCAGGCCACCGCACAGCAGATCACCCGCTTCAACCACGAACAGGGCCTCGACAAGCCGCTGCCCGAGCAGTACTTCATCTACCTGAAGCAACTGCTGCACGGCGACCTCGGCACCTCGTACACCCTCAACGCGCCCGTGTCCCAGCTCATCGGCGAACGGCTGCCCAAGACCCTGCTGCTGACCGTCCTCTCGGCGGTCGTCGGACTGGTCCTGGCCATCCCGCTCGGCATGTGGCAGGCGATGCGCCGCAACAAGCCGGTGGACTACGTCGTCACCACGCTGAGCTTCATCGCCTACTCCACGCCCGTGTACTTCCTCGGGCTCATCCTGGTGATGGTGTTCAGCCAGTGGCTGCCCTGGTTCCCGTCCCAGGCACCGCAGGGGGACACGCTCGCCCAGGTGTTGTCCGACCCGCAGGCCCTCGTACTGCCGGTGGCCGCCGGCGCCGCCTCCATGGTCGCCGTGTTCAGCCGCTACATGCGGGCGGCGACCCTGGAGAACCTCTCCGAGGACTACGTCAGGACCGCGCGGGCCGGAGGCTCCCGTGCCGGTTCCATCCTCCGGCGGCACGTGTTCCGCAACTCCCTGACCCCGGTGGTCGCGATGCTCGGCTACTACGTGCCGGTGCTCTTCGGCGGCGCCCTCGTGGTCGAGCAGCTCTTCAACTACCCCGGGATGGGGCTGCTGTTCTGGAACGCGGCCCAGTCCTCCGACTACCCGGTGCTGCTCGGCTGCGTCCTCGTCATCGCCGTCGCCACGGTGATCGGCACACTCCTCGCCGACGTCGTGCAGCGCGTCATCGACCCCCGAGTGAAGGCAGGCCGGTCATGAGCGCCGTCGTCCAGCCGGGCCTCCCCGGCACGGCCCCCGCCGTCCCCGAACCCTCCGGCACCCGGCTCGCCGTCCGCCGCTTCGTGCGCAACCGGCTCGCCGTCGTCGGACTCGGCGTGGTGGTCTTCTTCGTCCTGTTCTGCTTCGTGGGCCCGCTGCTGTACAGCACCGACCAGACCCACACCATGCTCCAGCAGGTCAACCTCTCCCCCGGCGGTTCGCACTGGCTCGGCACCGACGCCGTCGGCCACGACGAGCTGGGACGGCTGATGTACGGCGGCAAGGTGTCGCTGATCGTCGGCCTCGCCGCCGGTCTGCTCGCCACCGTGATCGGCACCCTCTGGGGCGCCACCGCCGGTTACGCGGGCGGCTGGATCGACGCGTTCATGATGCGCGTCGTCGACGCGGGCATCGCCATCCCGGCGCTGTTCATCCTGCTGGTGGTCTCCGCGATCACCACACCCGGCCTGCTCGGCCTGGTCGTCATCCTGGGCCTGGTCTCCTGGCTGGTGCCCTCGCGGCTGGTGCGCGCCGAGACGCTGACCCTGAAGAACCGCGACTACGTGCTGACCCTGCGCGCGATCGGCGGCACGCACGCCCGCGCCATCCTGCGGCACATCCTGCCCAACTCGGTCTCCACCGTCGTCGTCGCGGCCACCTTCCAGATCGCCGACGCCATCCTGCTGGTCGCCTACGTGTCCTACCTGGGCATGGGCGTGCAGTCGCCGCAGACCGACTGGGGCGGCATGCTCACCGCCGGTCTGACCGCCGCGTACTCCGGCTACTGGTGGCTGATCCTGCCGCCGGGCCTGGCCATCATCCTGGTGGTCTGGGCGTTCAACGCGATCGGGGACGGACTCCGCGACGCATTCGACGTGAGGGGACGCGGATGACCGCCGCCGCCCGGGGCACCGCCGACGCGGCGGGCCCGATTCTCGAACTCGACGACCTGGGCGTGGTGTTCACCACCGAGACCGGCGAAGTGCCCGCCGTACGGGGTGTGTCACTGCATGTCCGTGCCGGCGAGACGCTGGCCCTGGTCGGCGAGTCCGGTTCGGGCAAGTCCACGGTGGCGCTTGCCACCATGGGCCTGCTCGACCCCAACGCCCGTACCACCGGCCGGGCCCGCATCGCCGGCAACGACGTGGTCGGCACCCCGGAGGACGATCTCGCCGGGCTGCGCGGCCGCACCGTCTCTATGGTGTTCCAGGAACCCGCCACCGCCCTCGACCCGTTGACCCGCATCGGCCGGCAGATCGCGGAGGTGATCCGCAACCACCGCGAGGTCTCCGCCGCCGACGCCGCCGCCGAGGCGGTGTCCCTACTGCGCCGCGTCGGCATCCCCGACCCGGAGAAGCGGGCCTCCGCCTACCCGTTCCAGCTCTCCGGCGGCCAACGCCAGCGCGTCGTCATCGCGATGGCCATCGCCAACGACCCGGCGCTGCTCATCGCGGACGAGCCGACGACGGCCCTCGACGTGACCGTGCAGGCCGAGATCCTCGACCTGCTGCGCCGGCTCGCCGCCGAGACCGGCACCGGTGTCCTGCTCGTCACCCACAACATGGGGGTCGTCGCCGACTTCGCCGACCGGGTCGCCGTGATGTACCACGGCGAGATCGTGGAGACCGGGCCCGTCGAGGACGTCCTGCTGCGGCCCACCCACGACTACACCCGCCGACTGCTCGCCGCCGTACCGCAGTTGGAGGTCGCGCGGACGGCGGCCCCGGCCGCGGCCGTCGCGGCGCCGAGCGTCACGGCGTCCGCACCCGCGGACTCCGCGGCGGAGGCTCCCGTCGCCGAACTCCGGGACGTCTCGGTCGTGTTCGGCCGGGGAAGCGGTGCGGTCCGGGCACTGGACGGCGTCTCCTTCGCCGTGCGTCCGGGCGAGACGCTGGGGCTGGTGGGCGAGTCCGGCTCCGGCAAGTCCACCGCCGCCCGCGTCGCCCTCGGCCTGATCGCACCCACCTCGGGTTCGGTCACCCTCTTCGGCTCCGACCTCGCCCGCACCCGGGCCCGCGCACGCCGCGCCCTGCGGGCCGGCATCGGCGTCGTCCTCCAGGACCCGGTCGCCTCCCTCGACGCCCGGATGACGGTCGGCGAGTGCGTCGCCGAACCCCTGCGGGTGCACAACCGGAAGGTGTCCGCGCAGGAGCGTCAGCAGCGCGTCGCCGACGTCCTCGACCGGGTGCGGCTGCCCCGCGAGGTCGCCCGCCGCGCGCCGCGCGAGCTGTCCGGCGGCCAGCGCCAACGCGTCAGCCTGGCCCGCGCCCTCGTCCTGGAACCCCGGCTGCTCGTCGCCGACGAGCCCACCAGCGCGCTCGACGTGAGCGTGCAGGAGGCCGTCCTGGAGGTCGTCTCCGAACTCCAGGCGGAACTGGGCTTCGCCTGCCTCTTCGTCTCCCACGACCTCGCGGTCGTGCAGCAGTTCGCGCAGCGCGTCGTCGTGATGCGCGCGGGCCGCATCGAGGAACAGGGAGGCACCGGTACGACCCTGCTGCACCCCGAGACCGACTACACCCGCCGGCTGCTCGCCGCGGTGCCGGTGCCCGACCCGGTGGTCCAGCGCGGCCGCAGGGCCGAGCGCCTCGCCGTCCTCGCGGCCGGGCGGACGGAGGAACAGGCGTGAAGAACGACCGCCGGACGCTTTTCGCCGGTGTCGACATCGGGGGTACGACCACGCAAGTGGTGCTGTGCTCCGACGACTTGACCGTGCTCGACCGCGCGGAGGTGGCCACCCCGGCCGCCCGGGGCGGAACCGCCATGGTCGGCGCCGCCCTCGGCGCCCTCGCCCCCCTGCTCGCCCGGGTTCCCGGCCGCCTCGCCGCCGCGGGTGTCGGCGCCGCGGGTGTGGTCGACCCCGTGGGCGGCCGCATCCTGGTCGCCAGCGACTCCTTCCGCGACTGGGCCGGCTTCCCGGTCACCGACACCGTGACCGCCGCTCTCGGTGTGCCGGCCTTCCTCGACAACGACGTCAACGCCTTCCTCCACGGCGAGGTCTCCGGCGGCGCGGTCCGCGGCGAGACCGACGTCCTCGGCATGACCCTGGGCACCGGCGTCGGCGGCGCCCTGTGGACGGGCGGGGCGATCTTCGCGGGGCCGCACGGCGCGGCCGGCGAGATCGGGCACATCCCCGGCTTCGGCGACCTGCCCTGCTCCTGCGGAGGCCGGGGCCACCTGGAGACCCTGGCCGCCGGCCGCTCCCTCACCGCCCGCTACGCGGAGCGCACCGGCCGCCGGCTGACCGCCCGCGAGATCGCCGGGGCGGCGGAGCACGGCGACGAGGACGCGCTCGCCGTGTACCGCGCGGCGGGGGCGGGCATCGCCCGCGCGGTCGTGATGACGGCGGGTGTCGTCGACATCACCACGGTCGTCGTCGGCGGCGGCGTCAGCCGGGCCTGGCACCTGCTGGAACCCTTCATCCGGTCGGCGCTCGCCGCCGACCCGCCGGTCAGCGGCCACCCCGTCCGCCTCGTCCGGTCCGCCCTCGCGTCGGACGCGGTGCCCGTCGGCGCGGCGGCCCACGCCCGGCGCGGGACGACCGCGGTGGTCGGCGTCTGACGGACGGCGGCAGGGGCCCCGCACCGATGCCGGTGCGGGGCCCCTGTCGCTGCCGCTGCCGCTGCCGTGGGCCTCAGCTCCGCGCACGCGCCTTGTACGACTCCGGGTACTGCTGGGTCACCTTCACCGCGAGCACCAACAGGGCGATCGGAATGATCCAGTTGAACCAGTCGTCCTGCGACGGGTGGCGGACCGCCATCCACGTCGAGACCGCCAGCACGGCGAACACCACGCCCCAGAGCGTGGTCAGCACGCGGTTGATGTGCACGAACACGGGCGATTTCCACACCTCGCGCGGGACGGTCTCCCGGGCGTACTGCGCGGTGAACGGGTCGAACGCCAGCGACCCCAGCGCGACGACCGCCACCAGTCCGTACGAGATGACCTGCGCGTACGTCTCCAGCCAGCGGAGATCGCCCCGGTCGAGGAACAGGGCGAGGACGCAGAGGACCGCGAAGAAGACGATGGCCGTCACGTCCAGGACGCGGATCTTCCCGTGCAGCAGGTCCTCCCCGGACAGCACCACCGAGGCGATCAGCCCGGCGAGAGCCGCGTACTCCCAGGTGCTGGGGCTCGCGACGAACGAGAAGATGATCCACGGAAGGAACGAGAGGAAGACACCACCGGTGCGAACCGGCGGCTTTCTCGTCGGCGCCGGTGTCGCGGCCGCCGTCTGCTGTGCCATGGCCGTCCTCCTGTGGGTCGGCTGGTCGGCTCCCCCGACCATCGTCACTCCCGCGGCGCCCGCCCGCATGCGGGGGCCGGGCCCCGTGTACGCCTGCGGCGGACACGTGCTCGCGATAATGTCCCTGACATGTTTCAGCCCTGCCGGGTGTTCGGCAGGGCTGGTTCGCCATGGAAAAACGCAGGTCGAGGGGCCTGGACCCGGGGAGGGACCGCAGTGAGCTGGTACCTGGCAGTGCTCAGGAACTACGTCGGATTCGCAGGCCGCGCACGCCGCAGGGAGTACTGGATGTTCGTCCTCTTCAACATCCTCGCGGCCATCGTGCTGCCGGTCCTCGGCGTGACCGTGGCGATCCTGCTCCAGGCCGGCACCGCTCTCGAAGCGGTGATGATCCCCTACTCCCTGTACCTCCTCGCGACCGCGCTCCCGTCGCTGGCCGTGGCGTTCCGCAGACTCCACGACACGGGGCGCTCGGGCTGGTGGCTCCTCATCTCCTTCGTCCCGTTCGCCGGTGCCGTCACCCTGCTGGTCTTCCTGGCCAGTGAGGGCACGGCCGCGAGCAACGAGTACGGCCCGAGCCCCAAGCTCGGCCCCGCCGCGGCCTGAGCGGACCACCCCGACGGGCGGTCCGGCACCCCCGGGCCTCAACACCGGCGACCGGGCCGCTCGGGCCCGGCGGCCGACCCGATCACCTCCCGGAGGCTCCGCCCCATGACCGCCCGCCTGTACGTGTGTTCCGGTCTCGATCCCGACACCCCGGACACGGCGTTCGTCGTCCTGGTCGTCGATCCCGACGGCACACCCGCGGAGCGCGCCGTCGCCGCTCTCGGCTCGTACTGCTACGAGGGCGACGGAGCGGTCTACCTCGTCCGCACCGACGGCTGGGCCGAACGGTCGCTCCGTGACGGGTGGTTGACCGTCGACGTCGCCGTCCGTCCCGAAGCGCTGCGGCAGGTGGGCGTGGACCCGCTCGGCTTCCCCGGCCGTTCGGCGGTCGATCCGCAGGCCCTGCTGGTCCTGTCCGCCCGGACGACGGCCGACCCGGCGCCGTCCGCGCACCTCGCCGAGCCGACGGCCGTCTTCGTCGCCGGCCCCGGCGTCCCCCTCGACGACCTGGTCGACGCCGAGGACGAGTGGCCCATGGTGCTCGCGCCGCCGCCCGCCCGCACCTGAGCCGTCCCGTGCGGTAGCCGGTGACCTCGGGACGGAGGCCGGCGGACGCCGCTCAGCGCGAAGGGGGACGAGGGACCGGAAGGCCGACGAGGACCGCGTTCCCGGGCGTGCGTGGGGTCGCGGCGGCCGGGACGCGTTCCAGGACGCCGCCCGCGAACACGTCGTACAGGGGCAGCGTCTCCAGGTGGACGTAGCCGATGTGGCAGTCGCAGACGGTGAGCGGGCAGGGGCGGGGGCGGAGGGCGGTGCGGTAGGAGCCGTCGTAGAGGTTGCCCAGCGGAGTGGGTACGAAGTGGCAGCGGCGGACCGTGCCGTCGCCGTCCACCGAGACGACCGACTCGCCCGTGCGGCACGGCAGTCCGGCGCTGGCGTGCGGATGGCGGCTGTAGGGGAACAGCGGGTCGAGGCCGGTCCAGAGGTCGGCCTCGGCGTCCGTGTAGGTGTGCCCCTCGGCGGCGTTGATCCACAAGTAGACGTGCTCGGGCAGGTCGGCGCGCAACCGGCGGGCGGCGTCGAGGTGTTCGGGCAGTCCGACGACCCCGACGCTGAACCGGACGCCGCGCACGCTCAGTTCGCGGCACTTGGTGAGGAACCGCTCGTACGGCGTCTGGCCCGGGTGGTACGTGCACCACAGGGCGAGGGTGTCCGGGTCGGCCTCGGCCAGCCAGTCGGTGCGGCAGCTGAGATTGGTCTGGATCGCGACGCGGCGCACGTGCGGGAGCCGGGACAGGTCGGCGAGGGTGCGCCGGTACCAGGAGCGGACCAGGCCCTCGCCCCACGGGGTGAACAGGACGGCGAGGCGATCGTCGGTGCGCTCGGCCACCCAGGCCGCGAAGCGTTCCAACGCGGCCCGATCGGCCCGGAGTTGGGCTGTGGTGTCGCGCCGCTTCGCGAACGGGCAGTACGGGCAGTCGTAGTCGCAGGAGGCGAGCGGACCGCGGTAGAGGAGCGTCAGGTCCATGGCGGGGTGGTCACTTCCGCTCGTAGGCGGCCATGGCGGACCGCACGGCCGGTGAGAACAGCTCGGGACCGATCGCGTCCGAGTGGGCCAGGCCCTCGGGGGTCAGGCGCAGCACGAGGCCGTCGTCGGTGAGCCAGTCCCGGTCGGCGAACCTGGCGAGTTCGGGACCGAAGTGGTCGGCCGGCGCGGTGCCGAAGCGGGCCCGGTAGTCGGCGTGGGTCAGGCCGTCGGCCTGGAGGAGCGACTGCAGCAGGTGCCTGCGGCGTGCCTCGTCGGCGTCGACACGGCGGCCGATCTCCGCGCGCGCGAAGTCGTCGGCGGGGCGGGAGACGTAGTCGTCGACGATTCCGCGTATCTCGTGCATGTCCACGGCGTAGTCGAAGGAGTAGTGCAGGCCCGAGGTGTAGGAGCGGGCACCGCAGCCGAGGCCGATCATGCCGTCGGTCTGGCAGGCGTAGTCGTCCGCACCCTGCTGCGGGGCGTCCGCGCGCCGGAACATCCGCATCGACTGCTGGACGTAGCCCTGCGCGAGGAGGTGGTCGCGGCCGGCGCGGTACAGGCGCAGCCGCTGCTCGTCCCAGGCCGGGTCGGCGCCGGGCGCGGCGCGGCGGCCGAGGCCGGTCAGGGGGCGGACGTAGAGCGGGTAGAGGTAGAGCTCCTCGGGACGCCAGGCGAGGGCCGCGTCGAGGGAATGGCGCCAGGTGCGTTCCGTCTGGCCGTCGATGCCGTAGATCAGGTCGATGTTGAGGACGGGGATGCGTGCGTCGCGGACGCGGCTCAGCGCGCTCTCCACGTCCGCGCGGCGCTGCGGCCGTACGGCGGACCTGGCCTCGGTGTCGACGAAGCTCTGCACGCCGAGGCTGAGCCGGGTGGTACCGCGTTCGGCGAGCACCTGGAGGCGGTCGGCGGTGGCGGTGGCCGGGGACGCCTCGACGGACAGCGGAACGGCCCGCAGGTCGGCGCCCATGCGGTGCTCCGCGATGTCGCAGAGCCGGGTCAGCTCGGCCGCGGTGAGGAAGGTGGGGGTGCCGCCGCCGAAGGCCGCGGTGGCGAACCGGCCGCCGTCGCCGAGCGCCTCGCGCACCGCGCCCGCCTGCCGGTCGAGGGCGTCCAGGTAGGCGCCGGTGAGTCCCTCGGACGCCCCGATGCGGGTGAAGAGGTTGCAGAAGCCGCAGCGCACCTCGCAGAACGGTATGTGGAGGTAGAGGGAGAGCGCGTCCTTGGGCTCGTCCGCCCAGAGGTCGCGCAGGGCGGGGCGGTCCGGGAGGGGGCGGTAGGCGGTCTTGTGGGGGTAGGCGTAGACGTAGCTCTGGTACGGGCTCGCGGTGGTGCGGGCCGGGGGTGCGAGGGTCATCGGGCGGCCTCCGCCTGGTCCAGGAAGAAGTGGGCGTACGGAACGGTCCACACGGACGCGTGGCCCAGGCGGTGGCCGGTGTAGCCGTCGTCGCCGTAGGCCGTGCCGTGGTCGGAGCAGACGATCGCGAAGCAGGGCCGCCGGCTGCTCGTGGCGGCGAACAGACGCCCGATGTGCCGGTCGACGTATTCCAGGGCGGCTGCGTGCGTGGCCCTGCTGTCCCCAGCCTCGCGGGTGGCGCCGGGCAGGTGGAACCAGTTCGGCTGGTGCAGGGCGGACACGTTCACGAAGAGGAACAGCCTTTGTTCGTCGGGGAGTTCACGCACGACCTGTTCGGCACGGGCCACCTGGTTCTCGAAGGAGGCGGGTGAGGTGACACCGAACTCCGTCTCCCAGTGCGACTCGTGGAACAGGCCGGGCAGCACCGAGCCGAGCGGCCCCTGCTTGTTGAAGAAGCCCACTCCCCCGATGCAGACGGTGCGGTATCCGGCTCCGGCGAGGCCGGCGACGAGGTCGGGCGCGTCGTAGACGAAGGTGCCGTCGGCGGTGCTCTCACTGCCCGCGAAGCTCGCGGCGAACAGGCGGGGGTGCGGGCCCGGGGCGGCCGGGGTCGGCAGGAAGCCCGCGAACATCGCCTGGTGGGAGGCGTAGGTGAAGCTGCCGGGCGCATGCCGCTCCTCCCAGTGCCCGCCGGGGAGGTGGCGGCTCAGGTTCGGCAGGCGTCCTTCGGCGGCGAGTTCGACGGCGACGTCGTGGCGGAGCGTGTCCAGGGTGACGAGGAGGAGGTCGTGGCTGCCGACCACGTCGTTCATGTCCGGCGGGGACGTCGGTGCGGGCGGGGCCATGCGGGTTCCTTCTTCGGGCGGGGCGCCGGGGCGGTGCGGGACTCGCGGGTGCGTGTCGGTCGGCATCGGGTGCGTGTCGGTCGGTATCGGGTGTGGATCGGTATGCGGAGTCGGTCGGTGTGCGGTGGCGATCGGTGTGCGGGGTCGGTCGGTATGCGGTGTCGGGAGCGTGGGAAGCGGGGTGCGGTGGGTGTGCGCGGTCAGAGGCCGTGGTGCCGGTCGGGGCGCGGGCCCTGGTGGGCGGGGGCGAACCGCCGCAACGCCGCCGCCACTTGGGCCGCGTAGGTGTCCAGGCCCTCCGCTCCGCTGCCGGGCAGTCCGGTGAGGCGGGGCAGGAGGTCCCCGAAGGCGTTCACCTCGCCGACGGCGGCACGGCGCCAGCCGACGGCGGGCAGCAGGTCGACGCCGACGCAGAGGGTGCCCGGGAAGCACGCGGCGGCCCGCTCGCAGACTCCGAGCAGGTCGGCCCAGCGGGCGCCGGCTGACTCCACCGCGCGCCGGGCCAGGTCCAGGTCTCCCCGTCGACCGCCGAGGTGGAGATTGGTCAGCGGGGTGCGGCTGGTGCGGACGACCGCGTGGGTGGCCCTGCCGTCGATCACGACGACCCGCAGATCGGTGGCCCGCCCCTGCTGGGACGCCTTGGGCAGCCAGCGTTCCAGGTGCAGGCCGTCCGGGGCGAGGGCGTCGACGATCGCCGCGACGTCCTGCTCCCGTTCGTAGCGGCGCACCTTGAGGGAGTTGTGCAGCACCCCGTCCGCGGCGCGTTCCACGGAGGTGGTCGCCCTGATCCTGCCTCCCCCGCCCGACTCCACCGCCAGCACACCGGACGCGGACGAACCGTGAGCGGGCTTGACGAACAGCCGGGGCATACCGTGCTCCCGCATCAGCGCGCGTACGTCGTCCCAGCCCCGCACCCGGGCCGCCGCCGGCCCCGAGGTGGGCGAGGCCGGCACGGGCACCCCGGCCGCGTCGAGAACGGCGTGGCAACGGCGCTTGTCGAAGAGGACGGCGAGGTCGCCGGGGTCGTCGAGCCGTCGGCCACCGCTCAGTTCGCCCAGCGCCGCCGTCAGCCCCGCGTACCAGCGGGCCGAACCCTCGACCCGGGTGGCTTCCCCGTCGCCGCGCAGCAGCCGGTCGACCTCGGCGTTCTCGCCCGGGGAGTCCACCCGCACGATCTCCCGGGGGCCGAAGTCGGCCCCGCCGCCCTTCAGGACGTCGGCCCAGGCGACGACCCGGGGGGCGGGCAGACCGGCGGCACGGACGGCGTCCGCGAAGAGGGACACGCGCCGGTTCTCCGGGTTGCCGACGACGGCGAAACGCGGCACCTCCTCACTCACCGACGGACACGTAGCGCCAGACGGTGCCGTCGTCCCCCTCGTCCTCGTCCGCGTCGGAGCGGTCGAGATCGACCTCGACACCCGCTGCCTCCAGGGTCTGGCGGACACGCTCCTGGAGCGCATCGCTCAGGTAGTGGTGGTGCAGGTCGAGCTTCTTGAGATGGGTGAGGGGCTGCCCGGCGAGGAGCGCGGCGGCGCCCTCGTCCGTCAGCACACCCATCGACAGGTCGAGGACCTCCAGTTGGGCGACGACCGGCGCCGCGGCCACCGCGGCGGCGACCGCGTCCTGCATCTCGCTGTTCCGCAGGGCCAGTTGGCGCAGGCGCGGCAGCCGGGCCCCCGAGAGGACGCCCTCCAGGTCGGACACCTCGCTGTCGCCGCCGTAGTCCGGGGTGCCCAGCCACAGGTCGAGGTGCTCCAGCGCGGGCAGGTCGCTGGCGCCCACTCCCCGTACGACCGCCGCGGGGAGCCCGCCGGTCTCCATGGTGAGCCGGCGCAGGGAGGCGTGGCTCAGTCCGGAGAACTCCAGCCCCGTGCCGCCGCGCACGCCGAACACCTCCAGCCGCGGGAACGCGGCGAGGAGCGGGGTGACGTCGGACTGGTTGATCCAGGAGATCTCGCACTCCTCCATCACCATGTCCCCGACGAACAGGGCGCGCAGGGCCGGGAAGCGCTCCTTGGCACCGGTCAGCGCCTCGATCACCACGGAGGAACCGCTCTCGTAGGCGTCCTGCCACGCCCCGACGATCAGTGCCCGTACCCGGTGGGGGTCGACGGTCTCGCAGAACCGGGTGAACGCCACCTTCCAGTCCTCGTCCGCGTCGTACACGTCGCTGGTGATCCGCCAGGCGACCGCCTCGGCGTCGGGCAGGTCTGTCTGCGGGGCGTTGGGCCCCGGGAAGGTGTACGCGGGCAGCCCGTACAGCTCGTCGAGGTGGTCACCGATGGTCATGCGGCTGCTCCTGTGGCAAGTCGGATGTTCCGTGATGGTCGCAGTTCTACCAACCGGCGCCGACAACGCGGCGCCGAGGGTGGGGTAACGGCCCAAGTGGGTTCGCCGTACGGCCCGTTGTCGGTGGTGGCTCCTACTGTCGGTGGCACGAGGTCGGCGCCGGGTACGCCGGCCGGACGGAGGTGTGCCGTGTACCGGCAGGGAGACGTGTTGATCGTGCCGCTGGCGGAGGAGGCCGTGCCGTCGCACGTCGCGGCGGCGCCGCGGGAGCGGCGCGACGGGCGGGGGCGGCTGGTGCTGGCCCTGGGCGAGGTAACCGGTCACACCCACGCGGTGGTCGGGCCGGGTGAACTGGTGCGTGAGCAGGGGCCGTTCGGTCCCTTCCTGCTCCATCTGCCGCAGGGCGGCCGGGTGGTGCACGAGGAACACGGACCGATCGCCCTGCCGAAGGGCTGGTTCCGCGTGATCCGGCAGCGGGAGTACGTGCCGGGATCCGTACGGATCGTCGCGGACTGAGCACGGGCACGGAGACGGCAGGACGTAAAAGGCGCGAAGAGCGCGAAGAGCGCGAAGGAATGAGCGGGCGAACGATGGGTGCGGTGGTGGACGCGATGAGCACGACGGGCGGGACGGGCGTGGTCGACGGCGCGGACGGGGTCACGGACCCGGCCGCGGTGGAGACGGAGGCCGCCGGAGGTGCGGCGGTGTCGGGCAGCCGGGGGGCCGCCCGGCCCGCGGGCGGGCCCGGGAGCACGGCGGCGTGGCGGGCGTGCTCCGTGGACACCGCTCCCGCCGACCGGGCGGCCGCCGAGAGGGGTGTCAGGGCGGCCTACCGACAGGCAGGTCTTCCCGAACCGGAGCGGGTGCTCTGGGCCGGTTCGCCGCGCGAGGCGGTGACGCTCGTCCTGGGGACGGCCGACATCGGGCCGAGCGTCCGGGACGCGGTGCGGACCGCGCCCTGGGCCGGGGAACGGGCGCGGCTGTACTCCGAGTTGGGGGCGGCGGGCTGGTCGGCACACTGGTCCGCGACCGGCGGGAGACTCTGGGAGACCACGCGGTCACTGGTGGAGCGGATACGCCAGGGGGTGCTCGACGACCTGCTGGGCGCCGTCCCCGCCGCCGCGTCCTCCGACGGCACCGACGCCTCCGGGCGACGGGAGCGTTCCCGGGCGCGTTCCGAGATGACGCTGATCCTGCTGGACGCCGTGCTGGGGCAGCACGACGCGCCCTGGCTGGCCGCGTTCCCGACGGACCGGGGGCCGCTGGCGGGGCTGGGCGAGGTGGCCCGCAACGCGGGCTGGTGGTGGCCGTTCGCGAAGGTGGCCGTGGTGTGCGAACGCCCGAACGCCCTGCACCGCGACGAGGCGGGACGGTTGGACAACGGCGACGGCCCCGCCCTCTCGTACCCGGACGGCTTCGCGCTGTGCGCCTGGCGCGGCATGCCGGTCCCGGCCGCCTTCCTGGCCGAACTGGCCACGCTGACACCGGACCGGATCAGGGCAGAGGAGAACGCCGAACTGCGCCGGGTCATGCTGGAGCACTACGGCTACGACCGCTACCTCACGGACTCGGGCGCCCACCCCGTCGACCGCGACGAGACCGGAACGCTGTGGCGGATAGACCTGGACGGCGACGAGCCGGTGGTCATGGTGGAGGTGCTCAACTCCACGCCGGAGCCGGACGGCAGTGTCCGCAAGTACTGGCTGCGGGTGCCGCCCACGACGCGCACCGCGCGAGCGGGCGTCGCCTGGACCTTCGGGGTGTCGGAGCAGGCGTACCGGCCCCTGCGGGAGACGTGAGGGCCGGCGACCGGGCCGAGACGCACCGCGGCTGCCGGCACCCCCGGATCGGGGGCCGGCAGCCGCGGTGCGTACGTCTTCGCGAGCCGCGGTTACCGGTGTGCGGTCACGGGCGGTCGCGGGTTCCGCTCAGGCGTAGTAGTGGATGGTGCCGTGCAGTGCGGGCTCGCCGCCCTCGCAGTGCTGGACGAAGGTGGCCGCGAACGCCTTGACGGTGCCGTCGGCGTCCAGGCCCAGCTTCGTGACGGTCAGCTCCCCGGTCACCGCGTTGCAGCCCCGTCCGTCGCCGTCCACGTCGAGTCCCGCGGTGCCGGTGCTCGCGAACCGCTCGGCCTGGTAGGTGCGGCCGACCTCGAACTGTTCGCCGGTGGGCGGGGTGAGGGTCGCCGACCAGTCGTCCCGCTTGCCCGAGACCGCGTACCGGACACCGTCACCGTACGGACCGGCGGAGAAGGTGCTGGTCGAGCCGGTGTAGGTGGCCTTGCCGCCCGCCCCGATGTAGTCGCCGGCGTCGCTGGTGTAGGCGTAACTCAGGGGGTAGGCACGGTACTTGACGACTCCCTTGAGCGTGGGCGCGGTGGCGCTCTCGCATCGCTGGGTGTAGGTGGCGTCCAGCAGGGTGATCGCGCCGGTCGACGGATCCGTCTCGATCTGGTTGATCGAGAACTGACCGAAGACCTCGTTGCAGCCGCGCCCGCTGCCGGAGACGTCGAGTCCCGGCGAACGGCCGGTGCGGAGCGGGGCGCGTTCGGCGTTCCGGTAGACACCCGGGTGCAGTGTCTCGCCCTGCGGCGCCGCCAGCTCCACGTTCCACCAGTCGGTGTCGGTCGACACGGAGAGCTGGGCGTCGCCCACGTTGCCGCTGACGGTGACGGCAGCCGTCGCCGGCGTGTAGGAGAGCGTCTGCCCCTGGCCGACGTAGTCGCCCTCCGCACTGACCTGTTTGTACTTGGTGACCGCCTTCGGTGTCCCGCTCGCCGCGGCGGCAGGCTGGGCAAGCGCGGCGGTGAGACCCAGACCGATCACCAGACTCGCCAGCGCACCCGTCCAGGCCCGCCGAAGTCCCATGGATCTGCGCATGGATGCATCCCCCTTTGCGTAAGGGCCTCCCTCCCCCGAGGGCGCCCGATGCATCGTCGACTCGAAGCCCTGACGACAGCACGTTCACCGGCCGCCGCACGGGCCTCTTCAGTGTGCTGACAACTCCCTTGTTGCACAGGCCACTTACCGGACAGATCAAAAACCGGCTCCGTCCGGCCGCCCGAGCCGGGAACGGTCGACGCGACACCCGGGTGGAGCCGGAGTCACTCGACCGACGCGCCGGCGGTACGCGCGGCCGAGCGGCCGGCCGCCGTGTGCACGAGCGCGGAGAGGGCCGCGCCCGCCGCGTACCAGAGCAGATCGGGGGCGTTGAAGGTGGAGCCCAGGACGAGTCTCATCGCGACGCTCTCCCGCGCCAACTCCGCCGGGATCGGCGTGAGTTGGAACAGCTCCACCGCGGTGCTGAAGAGCAGTGCCACGCCGGCGGCCACCGGCGGCCGCACCCTGGGAGCGATCAGCACGACGAGGACGTACACCAGAACGGTGTAGAGCGCGTCGCCCGCGTACTTGGCGACCTCACCCGCCATCGCGACCCTGACCCCCACGCCGACGGCGACCGTGAAGACGGCCACCGCGCAGGCGACGGTCCGAGTACGCGCGACAGGCCCCATGCCGGAGACCCTATGCGCCCCTCCGCGCCCGCCGCACGGCGCCCCGACGAAGGCTCGACGGCCTCCGGCCGGCTCGGGCCCAAGAAAGCGCCTCGCGGAACGGGACGTGCGGGGGCGGGAGTTGGCCAGCGGGAAGTTCGGCATCCCTCCGGCCCCCGCGCAGGACACCGTCCGCGCCGTCCGGCCCCGGTCTCTTTCGCCGCGCGGTCGCCGGGGCGGGGAACACCCGGGGCCGCTCAGGGCCGGATGTTCTCCAGGTCGGCGAGGAGGCCGGCGTGCGTCGGCTGCCAGCCCAGGGCCTCGCGGGTGTGGGCGCCGGACGCGGGCTGGTCCATGGCGAAGATCGGGCCGAAGGGACCGAAGTTCTCCTGCGGGACCTCCTCGACGGGCAGCCCCAGCCGTCGGCCGACGACCGTCGCGATGTCCCGCACCCTGTCCCCCTCGTCGGCGACGGCGTGCCAGGACGTGCCGCCCGGCGCCGATTCGAGCGCCAGGCGGAACAGGACCGCCGCGTCGAGTGCGTGCACGGCGGGCCAGCGCTGGGTCCCGTCACCCGGGTATCCGGCCACCCCCGTACGGCGGGCCGCGTCGACCAGCAGACCGGCGAAGCCGCCCTCGCCCCGGTTGTGGACCGTGCGGGGCATGCGGACGGCCGTACTGCGCAGTCCGCGCGCCGCGAGGTCCAGCAGCGCCGTGACCGAACGGCCGCGACCGCCCACCGGTCCGTCCGTCGGCAGCGGGTCCGCCTCGGTGGAGGCGCGCCCCGGCACCCAGGGTGTGCCCGAGACCGTGACGATCGGGCGGTCGCTGCCCAGCAGTTCCCGCGCCAGCGCGTCGAGTGCCGCGCCCTCCTCCGCGATGGCCCGCGCGAGCGCGTCCTGGCTGCTGTAGTCGCGCCCGAAGGCGAGGCTGATCACGCCCTCGGAGCGCGCGGCGCCGGAGCGCAGGACATCGAGGTCCGTCAGGTCCCCCCGCAGCACCTCGGCCCCGGCCTCCGCAAGGGCATGTGCCGAGCGGTCCGAGCGGGCGAGCGCGAGAACGGTGTGTCCGTTGCCGAGAAGTTCGGCGACGACGGCCGAGCCGATGGTGCCCGTACCGCCGGTCACGAAGACGTGCATGATCTCTCCTCAAGTGATGGGACCTTTGTCCCATCACTCAATCTACACCGGATGACGGGACAACGGTCCCATCACCTATCCTGGCGGCATGGCCAGATGGCAACCAGACGCACGCATGCGACTCGTCGTCGCGGCCGTCGACCTGTTCACCGAGCAGGGATACGACGCGACGACGGTGACGCAGATCGCCGAACGTGCCGGCGTCACGAAGAGCACCTTCTTCCGGCACTTCTCCGACAAGCGCGAGCTGCTGGTGGCCGGCCAGGAGACGCTGAGCAGGCTGCTCGCCGACGGCATCGCCGAGGCTCCCGCGAACGCGACGCCGCTCCAGGCGGTGGCCGCCGGTCTCGAACGCGCGTCGAGCGCCATGGGACCGGCCAACCGCGAACTGGGCCCCCGCCTCAAGGCGGCCGTCGCGGCCAGCACGGAACTCCAGGAGCGCGACGCCCTCAAGAACGTCGGCCTCGCGGCCGCGATGACGACCGCGCTCGTCGCGCGCGGCGTGCCCGGACCGACGGCGCATCTCGCGGGCGAGCTGGGAGTCCTCGCCTTCAAGCGGGGTTACGCGCACTGGTCCGACAGCGGCGACGGCGACACGGCCGGGCTCGCGCCCCACGCGCTGGCGGCCCTGGAGGAGCTGCGCGCGGCAACAGCCACGCTGGGCTGACCGGTTGGCCCGAGCGGAACGGCCGCCTCTTCGCCGCACACCTCAACCGCCCGGCGCCGCGCCCTGGTTGCGCGCCGCCGCGGGTCCCCGGAACCTTCCCTCCCGCGACGCCGCCTCGCCCCGGATACTGGGCCCATGGGATACGCCGTCTTCATGACTCTGCCCGGACTGGTCATCGTGCTGACCGTCGTGGCCTTCGCGGACCAACTGCTCCTGCGCGCGGGGCGGGCGGGGATGCTGCCCTGGCGTAACGGCGCCCGGCAGGGGCAGATATCGGCCACCGGGTTCGAGCAACTGCACGCGAGCTTCTCCCCGGGCAAGCAGAGCGAGTTGAAGGAGCGGCAGTCCGCGCTCCTCCTGCGGGACGACGAGGAGGACGGGGCACCGCCGCACCGGACCACCGTGGACCTCGCGGGCGGCACCGCGGTCGTCCGGATGCCACCGGCGGGGCACAGGTAGCCCGCGGCACGCCGTTCGGGCGCTAGCCTGCTGCGTCGTGCAGAAGACACGTCTCGACACGGCAAGGATCCGTGCGGCGCGCGGAGTGATCGACCCGGTGTTCCTCGACACCCCGTTGTACCGCTGCGAGGCTCTGGAACCCGGCCTCGGGTGCGCGGTGAGCATCAAGCTCGAAACGGCGAACCCGGTGCGCAGCTTCAAGGCCCGGGGCACCGAGATCGTCGCGAGTGCGCTCGCCGAGGAGGGCTCCCGGGACGTGGTGTGCGCCAGCGCCGGCAATCTCGGCCAGGCCCTCGCCTGGTCCGGCCGCGGCCGGGGGCTTCACGTGACCGTCGTGGCGTCCCGCTTCGCGACCGCGGCCAAGCTGGACCGCATCCGGGCGCTGGGCGCCACGCTGGAGCTCGTGGACGGTGACCACGAGGCGGCTCGGGAGCGGGCGGCGGCCGTCGCACGGCACGACGGCGTCCGGCTGCTGGAGGACAGCCTGGACATCGAGACCTGCGAGGGCGCGGCGACCATCGGACTCGAACTGGCGGACGCGACGGCCCCGTTCGACGCCGTACTGATCGCGCTCGGCGGTGGTGCGCTGGCCACGGGCGTGGGTCACGTGATGCGGGCCATGGCTCCCGGGGTGGAAGTGATCTGCGTCCAGCCGTCGGGCGCACCGGCGATGACCCGCTCCTGGCGCGAGCGCCGCGTCGTCAGCACCGACTCCGCCGTCACCATCGCCGACGGTGTCGCGGGACGGCATCCCATCCCGGCCGTCCTCGACGACTTGCTGCTGGTCGCCGACGATGCCGTCCTGGTGCGGGAGAGGTCGATCGTCGAGGGCATGCGGATGCTCCACGACCACGCCGGCCTCGTCGTGGAACCCTCGGCGGCCCTGGGCGTCGCGGCGGTCCTGGAAGACCGGGACCGTTTCGCCGGCCGTCACGTCGTCACCATCGTGTGCGGCAGCAACGTCGACGCGCACGCCCACCGCCGATGGATGGGCGGCTCTCTCGACGGCGGACCGTGACACCGGGCCGCGGATCGTCCCCCGGCCGGGGCCCCGATTCCCTGCCCGCTGCCCCGGGATAGGGTGCGAGCACTTCGAGCGGTCGCGCTGTCCGGACCAGCAGCCGACAGGCAGCGGTGGCAGTGGCCTTCAACCTGGCCGCCGTACGCACGGGATGACGCTCGAAGGCCATCGGAAGCGGGCCGGCCACCGGACCGCGAGCAGAAACGGGGCGGGGATGTCCAGACACCGTTTGTCCAAGAGAGGCCGCTACATCGCGTGGGGGACCGCGGGTGCCGCGGTCCTCGCAGGTGCGGGGATCACCGCGCAGACGTCCATGGCGGCCACCAGCTGGCCCGCGCAGAAGACGTACACGGGCCGCGCGTTCGACACGTGCACGGCGCCGTCGCTCGCCGCGATGAAGGCATGGGGGACCACTTTCTACGGGGCCGCCGCCGTGTACGTCGGGGGCAAGAACCGCGGCTGCAACCAGCCCAACCTCACGGCGTCCTGGGTGAAGTCGGTCAGCGCCGCCGGCTGGAAGCTCATCCCCCTCTACGTCGGCGCCCAGCCGCCCTGCCAGACGAGCGCGAACCACGAGAGGTTCACCGCCTCCACCGCGGCCTCCGTGGGTGCCGCCAACGCGAAGGACGCCGTCGCGAAGGCCGCCGCGCTCGGCATGAAGCCCGGCAGCCCCGTCTACCTGGACATGGAGGCGTACGACATCACCAACAAGGCGTGCAACGACGCCGTCCTCACCTACGTGCGCTCCTTCAGCAAGACGCTCCGCGCGAAGACCTACCGCGGCGGCTACTACGGCTTCAGCAGCTCCAGCGCGAAGGCGATCGCCACAGCCACGAACCGCACGGATCTCCCGGGCAACCTCTGGTACGCCCTGTGGGACAAGAAGAACACCACGACCACGGACTGGCCCTGGGACAAGAAGCTGTACACCGACCACAGCCGCGCCCACCAGTACATGGTCAACAGCAAGGAGACCCGCGGCGGTTACACGATCACGGTCGACCGCGACGCCTGGGACGCGCCGGTCGCCATCGTCGGCTGACCAACAACACACGTATCAGCGGCACTTCGCGGTCCGACGGCGTCCACGACACCGGCTCGCGCCTGCTGGTGTCGCCGAGGAGAGCGGTCGAGGTCGAGCGGTCAAGCGGGCCTGACCAGGGGTTGTCTCCGCCGTGAGGGAACGGAGGGGCGTGCGCGGCTCGAATGGACTACGTGCCGAGCTGGCGTACGCCCCCTGCTGAGGCCGTCCGGTAGCCGGCTTTCCGCACCCGGCACGCCGGTCAGCGGGAGCATGGGGACATGGATCCGAATTCCGGATCGATGCGCAGTCCGATCGATCTGATGTCTGAATGGACGCACATGTACGTCGTCCTCCTGAAGGGGGACGTCGAAGAGGCAAGAGACTTGGAGTTGGTGGGCATCGCCCTTGAGGTGGCGGGGCGTTGCGGCAAGCCGGTGGTCGTCGATCTGTCCGGTGTCGGCTTCATGGGCGCGGATCTGCTCTACGAACTGTTCAAGCCGGGGCACTGCGGCAGGCCGCGCCCCTGGCTGTCCGGACCGCTGAGCGCCTACGTGGCCCGCACCTTCGAGGTGACCGGAACCGCGGCCGCCTTCCGGACCTTCCCCAGCCTGATGGAGGCGACAGTCGCCGCGTGGCCCTGACCCGGCACGGGACCCTGCGCGGCCGACTCGCCCCGACACCTCCCGCCCTCCCCGGACGAAATGAGCAAACCGCAGGTCGGGACGTCCGGTTCGGACCATGCTGTGGGGGTGATCGAGACCAACCGCACTGAACGCACGTCCGCCGTCAGCCTGTCCAAGGTGCGGGAGCGGGCCCCCGACCTGGTGAACCTCTACAAGTCAGCCGGCGCCGGTGTCCGCCGTCACGGACTGGAAGGGGTGCGCGCCGCGGTGTATCTCGTGCTGGACCGCTCGGGCTCCATGCGGCCGTACTACGCGGACGGCACCGTGCAGCACCTCGCCGAGCAAGTACTGACACTGTCCGCCCACCTCGACGACGACGGCACGGTACCGGTGATCTTCTTCTCCACCGACGTCGACGGATCCACCGATCTCAGGCTCGGCGGGCACCGAGGCCGCATCAACAAGTTGCACGAGAACCTGGGGCACATGGGGCGTACGAACTACCACTGGGCGATGGACGCGGTCATCGACCACTACATCGACTCCGGCAGTGACGCCCCCGCCCTGGTGATCTTCCAGACGGACGGTGGTCCCACCAGCCGGCCGGCCGCCGAACGCTACCTGTGCAAGTCCGCCCGTCTGCCGCTGTTCTGGCAGTTCATCGGCTTCGGTGACCCCGCCGACAACGAGTTCGCGTTCCTGCGCAAGCTCGACTCGCTCGCGGTTCCCGCTCACCGCGTCGTCGACAACGCCGGCTTCTTCCACGCCGGCCGCAGTCCGCTGGCCGTCGACGACGACGTGCTCTTCGACCGGCTTCTCCAGGAGTTCCCCGACTGGCTCGCCGCGGCCCGCACCGCGGGCATCGTGTAGCCGCGCGGCACGGGCCGGCCACGACGACGCGGTGCACAACAGCCGCTGCTCCGGGCCTCGTTCAGCCGGTCCTCGGCAGGCGGACGGCGTCGTCGGACCGCCCGCCGCCCCGGCCCCGCCGGTCGTGCTCCGCGCGCGCGGTCTCCAGCAGGACCCGCCAGGACGTGACCGTCGGCCTTCGCCGCAGCAGCCCGCGCCTCTCACGCTCCGTCATCCCTCCCCAAATGCCGTGCTCGATACGGCCGTCGAGAGCGTGCGACAGACACTCCGTGCGGACCGGGCAGCCGCCGCAGACCGCCTTCGCGCGATTCTGCGCCGCGCCCTCCACGAAAAGCTCGTCGGGATCGGCGGCACGGCAAGCCGCTCGTGTCGCCCAGTCGTCGCTGCCAGCGGTCATCCCCCAGTGCCGTCCTCTCCCTCGGCCCGCCCACCTTCGTACAAGGAGGCGATGGGCAGACCGTACGGCAGTCGGACGACAACGAAGATCCCTCCCCCTGAAGCAATCCCTTCGAGTGACAGGCCTGTTGACAGAAACGGGGCACGGAGTTCATCTCCAGTGCCCCGCCCCGCAACGTGGCCTGCTGCGGCGCCGGTTACGCCAGGGGGCTCCGCTCCTCCCTCAGTGGAGGACGTCGAAGACGTTCTTCTGGAGGCCGTTGGAGTACGCCTCGTGTTCCACGAGCCTGAGCCGCTGCGTGTCCTTGTCCGTGGCCGAGAACAGGCGCTTCCCCGCTCCGAGGAGCAGCGGGAAGACCAGGAGGTGGTAACGGTCGATCAGGCCGGCGTCCGACAGGGCGTGGTTCAGCCGCGCGCTGCCGTGGACGATGATCGGGCCGCCGTCGGTGTCCCTGAGCGCGGCGACGTCGTCGAGGGAGCGGAGGATGGTGGTGTCGCCCCAGTCGGAGACGAGTTCGTCCTCGGTGAGGGTGGTGGACACGACGTATTTCGGCAGCGTCCTGTAGTGGGCGAACTCCGCCATGTCCGGCCACACGGGACTGAACGCCTCGTAGCTCGCGCGGCCCAGCAGGACTGCCGTGGACTCCTCCTGCTCGCGTCCCTTGATCTCGAACGCCTCGGGCACGAAGGCGATGTCCTTGAACGTCCAGCCCGAGTTGCGGTAACCGGGCTCACCGCCGGGGGCCTCCACGACACCGTCGAGAGAGATGAAGGCGGTACTGATCACGGTGCGCATGGGGTGCTCTTCCTCTGTGGGTGTCGGACGGCCCTGGGCGCGTGTCGGGTAAGGGGGCACCACCACGGTGCGGGTCCGGGACACCGCGCCGCCGGACGCGATCCTCTTGCGGTGCCCGGCCGGACGGGTCCGCGGCGGCTCGCGCGAGGCCTCGTTCCGTACTCTACGTAGCCCGTGTGCGGCCGGGCCACGTCGGTTGTACGCGTCATGGATGTCTCCGGGAGACCGCGGATCACCCACACTCGCCCGCCTGTCGGCGCTCCGCCGTGCACCGTCCGTGGCGGGCCCGCCCATCAGTCGAGGGGCGACCCCGCCTTCCGCACGTGCAGTACGTGGCCGTCCAGGGGCAACGACGTCCGGCTCACCAGGGTCAGGCCCGCGTCGGTGAACAGGCGGCCGTAGTGGCCGACTTGACGTTCCTGCCCGCCGACGTTGCACATCATGTGCAGGTCCCAGGCCGTGGCCAGGGAGAACGAGCCGTCGGTGGGCAGCAGCCGTTCGACGACGAGCAGGTCGGCGCTGTCGGGCATCGCGCGGGCGCAGTGGCGCAGGATCTCGCGGCAGCGCTCGTCGTCCCAGTCGTGCAGGATCCGGGACAGGACGTAGACGTCGCCGTTGTCCGGCAGGTCCGCGAAGTCGCCCTCCACGAAGGCGCAGCGCGCGCCGTGGCCTGCCTGTTCGAGCCGGTGCCGGGCTGCTTCGACGGCGTGCGGGCGCTCCAACAGGACGCCGTGCAGGCGGGGATGCGCGTCGAGGAGACGGCCGAGGAGTTCTCCGTTGCCGCCCGCGACGTCGACGACCGTGGCGCCGTCGGGGGCCTCGGCGGCGCGGGTGAGTGCCGGGTGCAGCGGCAGCGGGTCGAACATGGCGGAACCGGCCGCCATGGACTGGTCGAAGAGTTCCGCCAGTTCGGGGTCCCGGGCGAAGTGGTCGAAGTGGTTCTCGCCGAAGACGTGCTCGAAGGCGACCTGCCCGGTGCGCACGGTGTGCCCGAGCCCGGCGAAGGACCGGTAGAAGGGGCCGCCGTACATCAGCGCCAACGCCCGCATCGAAACAGGGGCGTTCGTGCGCAGCAGCGCGCCCACCTCGGTGAGGCGGAAGCCGTCGTGTGCTTCGGTCACCGCGCCCAGCATCGTGAGATAGCGCAGCAGCGTCGCCAGGTTCCGAGGCTCGGCACCGGTGATTCGCGCCAACTCGGCCGGGTGGGTTCCTCGTTCGCCGTCCAGGGCGTCGGGTGCCCCGAGTTCGGTGAAGGCGGCGAGCGCCTGCGTCGTCCATGCTCCGGTCAGCAGGCGCAGGAGCGTTTCGGCGGGCTGTCGTGCGCGGTGCTCGTCGAGGTGGGCGGCCAGTACGTCGCGGTGGTCACCGGGGACGTACAGCTCGACCCTGCTGTATCCGGCCTTGGTGTCGGCCGGCAGGCCGAAGTAGAAGACCGTGCCGTTCTCGTGGGGGTTGTAGCCGCCGCCGTCGGGGACCGCCCCGTAGCGGGCGAAGGTCGCGCACAGCCCACGCAGCACCAGCGGGTCGGGGGCTGTGACGTCGAAGGCGACGTGTGCCTCGCTCTGCGACTCACGTTCCTGGGCGGCGATCGGGTCCAGCTCCGAGCCCGGGGCGACGGTCAGTGCGAACACCTCGACCATGCGCCGCGCGCCGTCACGTCCCTGTACCGGAGGGCGCAGGATACGGACGTCGAGGTCCGCCGCCGGCCGGCGGTACCGCAGGGCCAGCCGGTCGCGTACGACGACGCTCGGCCGCGCGGGCTCGACGACGGCGAGGCCGCAGTCGTCGAGTGTCGCGTTCAACTCGTCGTCGCCGGACGGGAAGACGAGCAGTGCCGCGTGGGAGAAGCGGCAGCGTTCCGCGAGAGCCCGCAGCTCCGGGCCGTCGACCCCGGGCAGCAGGAGCGGGAGCAGTGTGGCGGTGTCCTGCTCCTTCACGAAGTCGACCGTCCTGCGCAGGCGGGTCGTGTCGCCCGACAGAGTCGTGATCATCAGGGGAATCCTCATTCGGAGATGGGCAGTTCGAGTGGCGGGCAAGGTGGCGCGGAGGGGACGGCCGGGCGCGACCGGAGGGCCACGGGGACCGGCGGGACTCACACGCCGACGTAGTGCTCGGCGAACCAGTCCTGCCGACTGCGCGAGGTGCGCAGCGAGTTGATGCGGGAGCGCCGCAGGGCGGTCTGGAAAAGCGATTCGCCTTCCGGGCCCGACGCGCCCGGCGGGCCGTGCAGCAGCCCGATCATCCAGTGCGAGAACTCCTGCGCCCGCCAGATGTGCTCCAGGCACCGCGCGGAGTAGGCGTCGAGCCGCCCGGAGTCGCCGTGGACGAGGTCCGCGGCCAGGGCGGGAGCGAGGATCGACGCTTCCAGGACCGCGAGGTTGGCGCCCTTCGCCGCGGACGGGCTGATGAGGGCCGCGGCGTCTCCGGCCAGGAACAGCGAGCCGTGGCGCAGCGGTTCCAGCACGTCGGACTCCAGGTCGACGACGGCTCGCTGTACGACGCTGCCGCGGTGCAGCGGGCCGTACTCCTTCGCCCGCATCCGCAGGTCCAGTTCGTCCCAGATGCGGTCCTCGGACCACGCGTCCGCGGGTGTGCCGCGCTCGCACTGCACGTAGTAGCGGGTGATCTCGCTGGTCCGTGCCATGTGGCCGGCGAAGCCCCGCTCGTGCACCGCGTATCCGACCGCGTCGAGGCTGGGCGGCGCCTCGGCGAGCAGCCCGAGCCAGGTCACCCCGTGGTCGCAGTGGTGCCGGCGCACCGAGCCGGGCGGCAACGATCGCCGGGCCGCGCCGTGGCGCCCGTCGCATCCGGCCACGTACCGGGCCCGCCAGCGGCCCGGCCGGCCGTCGGCCTCGCGCACTGTCACCGAGGGCCGGTCGGTCTCGGTGTCGTGGACGGCCACTGCCTCGGTACCGAAGCGGACGCGCCCGCCGACGTCCAGGAATCGCTTCAACAGGTCGGTGACAAGCTCCTGTTGGGGATACACGGTGTGCCGCTCGCCCAGCCCGAGTTCGCTGTACTCCAGCCGGAACCTGCCGTCCGCGGTGCGGAACTCGCAAGTGCTGTGGGGCTGTCCGCGTCGGCGCAACCCGTCCGCCAGGCCGTGCTCCTCCAGAATCCGTACGGTGTTGGCCGCGAGGAATCCGGCGCGTGCCCGCGTCTCGACATGCGCGCGTTCGGCACGCTCCAGAATGACGCAGTCGATCCCGCTGTCCTGTAGGAGGTTGCCGAGCACGAGCCCGGCCGGTCCGGCGCCGAGAACGACCACATCGGCCGCTCCGCAGTTCTGCCCTTCAGTCACGAGATGGGATGGTAGGTGAAGACAAGTGACGGATCGGACAAGAATCACCTGAATGCCCGGAACCATGGAGGCACGCAGTCCACACCTGCCACGACGTGCCGATATCGCCCTGCCGGACGGCGGAAGTTCCGTCACCCTCGGGGCGCCGGGGCCGAGTCCCGAGGTGCGGCCGTGCCGTCACGTGACGTCGGGCGGCTCCCGGTCCGGTCTCGCGAACACCCGCGGCGCGGCGTCCCGTCGGGGCGACGCCGCCAACTCCCCTCCGGCGATGGGATGCTGCACTCATGACCGAGGAAGCAGCCGCGGATCGCATCGTCGAGGAAGAGCTCGACCGTGCCCAACGGCGGCCGTCGAGGCCGCTGCTGTTCCTCGACGTCGACGGGCCGCTCAATCCCTACGCGGCGCAGCCGGAGAGACGGCCCGCGGGTTGGCCAACGCTCAGGATTCCCCGACCCGATGCCGTGTTCGGTGAACTTCGGGGAAACAGAAGGCACTTGCGCCTCTGGCTCTACCCGGACCACGGACAGCCACTCCTGCGCCTCGGCTACGAACTCTGCTGGGCCACGACGTGGATGGCGGAGGCCAACCGGACGATCGCCCCGGTGCTGGGTCTCCCGGACCTGCCTTTCGTCGACTTCGGCGGCGCGCTGCTCCGGGAGCGTCCGGACGGAGTCCACTGGAAGACCGGCCCGCTCGTGGACTTCGCGGCCGGTCGGCCCTTCGCCTGGGTGGACGACGAGCAGAGCGAACTCGATCACGCGTACGTGAACGCCCACCACGACGGTCCCTGGCTGCTGCATCACGTCAACCCCCGCATCGGACTGCGCGAGAACGACTTCCTCGCCCTCGCCGACTTCGCCGCCTCCCCCGCGGTCCGGCAGGGCCTGGGCACCGGCGGGACCCCGCGTTCCACCCGCTGAGGCCGGACGCCGAGGGCGGACACCGATCCCGGCGCGCCTGGCGCTCGGCACACGGGCCGTCGACCGCACGACTCCTTCACAACGGCTCGACCGGGCCCGCCCGCCACTCCGCCACCATGCCCCGGCCGGCAACTCCCGCAGCCCGTCACGGTCCCGGGCCCGCCTGCGCTCCCACGGTTCCTGAACCGCCGTCGAAGGATCCGTGGCCGCATCCTGCCGGCGAGGGCGCGTGCCCCTGCCGGAACACCCGCCGACCGATCCGGCCTCCCCGTTCTCCGGCCGAACGAGTGGTCTCCCCCGGACACGGAGGGGGAGGGACCTGCCCCGAAGGATCCCGATGGTGATGTTGCGTCCGCAATCCGAGACCTGGAAGAGGTGGCCCGACGTGCGACGCACCCACTACCGCCGACTGTTCGCCGCGACGCTGTTCGCGGCGTCCGTACTGGCCCCGACCATCGTGGTTCCCGCCCCGAGTGTGCACGCCGCGGCCATGGACCGCCGCCACCACCACGACCACTGCCCGCCGGACGGCCTCGGCCCCGAGCTGACCGCCCGCCTCGACAAGACGATCAGGGACGTACGACGGCAGGCCGGAATTCCGGGTGTCGTCGCCGGGGTGTGGATGGAGGGCAAGGGGTGTTACGTCCGTGCCACCGGCGTCGCCAACACGGCCACCCGCGAGCCGATGGCCGCCGACTCCTACGTCCGGATCGGCAGCGAGACCAAGACCTTCACCGCCACCGCGTTGCTGGAACTCGTCGACGAGAAGCGGATCGGGCTCGACGACCCGATCTCCGCCTACGTCCGCGGCGTTCCGAACGGTGACCGGATCACGCTGCGCCAACTCGCCGAGATGCGCAGCGGGTTGTTCCCGTACAGCGCCGACGCGGACTTCGAGCACGACCTGCTCAGCGACCCGATGCGGACGTTCACCCCGCGGGAGCTGCTCGCCTACGGCTACAAGCACAAGAACGTCTCCGCGCCGGGCAAGCAGTTCCTGTACAACAATTCCAACTTCGTCCTGCTCGGGCTGGTGATCGAGAAGGTCAGCGGCCGGCCGCTCGCCGACTTCATCCACGAGCGCGTGCTGCGCCCGGCCCATCTGCGCCACACGCTCTTCCCGAAGGGCAGCGAGTTCCCGCAGCCGCACCCCCAGGGCTACACCAACCAGACACTGACCGGCGCGACCGCGGACTCCACCGACTGGAACCCGAGTTGGGCCTGGGCGGCCGGGGCGATGATCTCCAACCTGGAGGACCTGCACCACTGGGCGCGGTCGGTCGCCACGGGACAACTGCTCAGCCCCGCGACGCAGGCGCAGCGGCTCAGGACACTGCCGACCGGCTTTCCCGGCACCACCTACGGACTCGGCATCCTCAAGACCAACGGGTGGATCGGACACAACGGTTCCATCCCGGGCTACGAGACCGTGACCGTCTACCTTCCCTCGAAGAAGGCGACCCTGGTGCTCATGATCAACACGGACTCGACGACGCAGGGCCAGGAACCGTCCACGCTCCTCGCCAGGGCCATCACCCAGGTCATCACCCCGAAGAACGTCTACGACGGCTCGGCGACCGCTCCCCCGGCGTAACAGGCGTTGCAAAGACCCGAGTTGACGAACCTCCGCCCGGCGACGTCCTACGGACACACCGCCGGGCGGAGGTTCGGCGCGTCTCCCCCGTGTTCCCTCGGAGCGCTGCGCTCACGTGGGGTTTCGACTACCGCTCCTGGTCACCGTCAGGTGTTCCGTACCAGCGCCACTCCGTGCGGCGCGGACGACCGGTGAGTTCCCCTCGGCCGGTGGCCCAGAGGAGGGTCGGCCACCGTTCGGTGTCGGTCGGGGCGTCGGGAAAGAGCCGGACCAGTACGCGGTCGCAGAGGTCGGCCGGCGGTGTCCAGTCGACACCGAGGCCCGCGGCGACGTCGTGGGTGTGCACCAGCGTCTCGACGACGCCCATCGCGGCGAACCCCTCGGGGTCGGCCCGGCCGAAGATGTGGTGTGCCCGGACGGTGGGCGCCTTGGTACTCACGATCGCCGTCAGCAACGCCCCGCAGGCGTCCAGCACTTGCAGCAGACCGGCGGGGCCCGCCTCGCGGTCCGCGAAGACGGCGTTCGCCGGACCGCCCGGTCTCTTGCGGCTCCACGCGAACGGGACATCCGTGTCCGACGGCGGGCTCGCCGGGCCCAGTTGGGCCGCGTAGGAGAACAGGTCGTCGGCGAGATGCTCGACCGTCTCCCAGCAGTCCCACTCCAGGGACCCGGCCTTCACGGTCCAGTCCGCGCCGCTCGCCCCGCGCAACGCGGTGAGCGCCAGGCGGACGGCCAGTTCCACATCGGCCGCAGCGACCGGACTGCTCGGGCCGCTCGATGATTCCCGTACCTGGTTGTCCGTCATGCCGGGACCGTATCAACGATCATCAGAGGCGAGGCCGCCGAGGGACGCGGCTTCCGGTAGCGCGGCCGGACTCCTCCGTCCGGCCGGCGCTCAGCGGGTCTCGCTCCCGGCCGTCCCGTCGCGCTCGGGCTGCCACAGCTCGACGCGGTTGCCCTCGGGATCGGTGACCCAGCCGAACCGGCCGACGCCCGCCACGTCCTGTGTCTCCTCAGCCACGTCCGCACCCCTGACGCGGAGTTGGGCGAGCATGGCATCGAGGTCACGGACACGGAAGTTGAGCATGGTCTGCTGGGCGCGCGCTCCGAGGTAGTCGGTGTCGGACTCGAACGCCGCGAGCACCGTCGGCCCGGCCTCCTGAAGCCACAGTCCGTTGTCGTCCGCGTCCAGCCCGAGGCAGTCGCGGTACCAAGCCGTCAGGGCCGCGGGGTCGGCCGCCCGCACGAAGTACCCGCCGATTCCCAGCACACGTTCCATGCGCCCATCCTGTCATCCGGAGGCGCGCGGCGACGGGCCTTCAACCGCCGGTCCGCCGTGAGCGGATCGGCTCCGTCCGGCCGGGCCGTCCGGTTCGCGCCGTCAGCCCTCCGGCTCGGCGTCGAGCGCGTTCAGCCCGGTGATGAGCGGCCAGAAGATGTCGTCCACGATCGTGCGGATCCGCTCGGGAGGGATCGGCCGCAGGGTCATGAGGATGTCGTGGCGCACCAGTTGGAAGGGCAGTTCCAGGATGGCCTGCGGGATCCTCGTACGGTCCAACTCGCCTCTTTCATGGGCGCGTTGGAACACCACATCGGAACGAGCCGGGCTCTTGGCGGTCAGGGCGACGCGGACGTCCTCCGGGGTGAGACCGGCGCTGTCGTGGAGACCCGCGAACGTCGCCCCCGCGATCGTGGCGAGTTCAAGCCGCCCGGCGTTGACGTTCTGGAGCAGCGCGACCATGTCGTCGCGCAGGTTGCCGGTGTCCGGGATCTCGACCGGGTGGCTGTCGCCGTAGTGGCGGATCGCCGCGAGCACGAGGGCGTTCTTGTTCGCCCAGCGGCGGTAGAGGACGGCGACCCCGGTCGCCGCGCGGTCAGCGACCGACTCCATCGTCAGCTTCGCGAAACCGGCCTCAGCCAGTTCCTCCCAGGCCGCGGTGAGGAGGGCGTGTTCGAGTTCGGCCCCTCTGCGTCGGCGCCTGACGACGTGGGGGGCCGTCGTTGCCGTGGGCGCGGCGTGCTCGCTCGTCATGCCTCCAGGATAAGAGAGCCTTGCATTCCTTCGCCAGGACGTCCTACGCTCGCAGTAAGGAATGGATTCGACTCTTAATGGAGGGGTGCGATGTCCGGGGACAGGAGCGCGAACGGGGCGCGCGGTGCCGGAGGGGCGGCACCGGCCAGAGCACCGGCCCCCGACAAGGTCGATCCGCAGGTACTGAGGACCGCGCTGATCCTGGTCGTCGGGGCCCTGGCTGTCGTCTTCGACACGACGATCGTCAGCGTCGCGCTGCACGAGCTGGCCGTCGGCCTCCACACCTCGGTCTCGACGATCCAGTGGGTGAGCACCGGCTACATGCTGGCCCTCGGCGTGGCGGTTCCGCTCAGCACCTGGGCGCTGGCCCGCTTCGGCGGCAAGCGTGTGTGGATGGCCGCCCTCACGGTCTTCCTCGTGGGCTCCGTCGGATCGAGCCTCGCGTGGAACGCCGGCTCACTCATCGGCTGGCGTGTCGTGCAGGGCCTCGGCGGAGGGTTGATGCTGCCGGTGATGACGACGCTCATCATGCAGGCGGCGGGCGGCCGGGCACTGGGGCGTACGACGACCTGGGTCGCGCTGCCCGCGCTGTTCGGGCCGATCCTCGGACCGCTCGTCGGCGGCGCGATCATCACCGACCTCAACTGGCGTTTCATGTTCTGGGTGAACGTACCGTTCTGCGTGGCCGGGCTGATCCTCGCGGGCCGCCACCTCGCCGACGACGCACCCCCGGCCCCCTCGGCCGGCGCCACGCGGCCCAGGCTCGACGTGCGTGGACTCGCACTGCTCGCTCCCGGCATCGCAGCGGTGATCCTCGGCCTCTCCAACGCCGGCTCCGCCGACGGGTTCGGGCACACCGACGTCGTCGCACCCCTCACCGTCGGTGTCGTCCTCCTCGTCGCGTTCACCCGCTACGCACTGCGCCACCGCGACCCGCTCGTGGACGTACGGCTGCTCACCGCGCGCTCGGTCGGCTCGTCGTCCTCCGTGCTGTTCCTGTCGGGCTTCTCCCTGTACGGGGCGATGCTTCTGCTGCCGCTGTACTACCAGGAGGTCCGCGGCGTGAGCGCGCTGAGCGCCGGGCTGATGCTCGTCCCGCAGGGGGTGGGCACCCTGGTCAGCCGGCAGATCGTCGGGCCGCTCACCGACCGCGTCGGAGCGCGGTCGATCGCTGTCGTCGGGTTTCTCGTCGTCGCGGCGGCCACCGTGCCGTTCTCCTTCGTCGATGCGGCGAGCGACGGCCGGTTGCTCGCGCTGTGGCTGCTGATCCGCGGTATCGGGCTCGGCGCCGTGACCATGCCGGTCATGACCGCAGCGTACGTAGGACTCGATCGCTCCCAGATCCCGCACTCAAGCGTGCTGACACGCACCACGCAGCAGATCGGCGGCTCGTTCGGCACCGCCGTGCTCGCGGTCGTGCTCGAACGGTCGGTCTCCGGCACCGGCGAGGGCGCGCTCGTGTCCGGCTTCCATACCGCGTTCTGGTGGGCGACGGGCTTCTCGCTCGTCGCGACGGCCCTGTGCGTGTGGCTGCCGGGGCGGGCACAGGTACACGCCGCCGCGGCGAGGGCCGCCGCTCCCCCGGCTCCCCCTGCTCCGGTCGAGGTCACCGAAGTGAAGTAGGGCCCCGTGGTTGGTTGTTGGAGCGGCCCGCCCGCTCCCTTCGGGTCACCAGCCGCCGGTCGGCAGGCGGCAGGCGGCAGGCGGCAGGCGGCAGGCGGTGCATGGCTGCCGACCGGCGCCGATCACCGCGCACTCTCAACCCGAGTGGAGCACGCGGAAGTTGTCGGGAGCAGCGGGATCGCGGCCGACGACCTGGACCGGCGCCCACACCCACTGCCGAACGCCGATTCCCGAAGCGGAGGTGAACTCGATCCGCCCACGGGTGCCTTCGACCGCCGCACGCGACCAGAACCCCGCATCCCCCGCCCCGCACGCTCCGGAGGAGCGCAGCGCTTCGGCGAGGACCATGACGGTGTCGTGGCCCTCGAAAGCGACGAAGGAGGGTGCCGTGCCCAGCCGTTCACGCAAGGCCCGTTCCACTTGGACACCAAGGGGGCCGAAGCATTCGGGCAGATAACGCAGGAACGGGACCGCGGCACCGTACTCGCCCAGCGAGGACGCCCACTCGGCGAACTCCGGCTGCCCCGCCGGAGCACCGATCAACACGTCGGCAAGGCGCGGGTCCCGGCGGACGGACCTGACGATCGACACCGCCGGCTCCGGATGGCCGACGAGCAGCAGGAGGGCTGTCGCGCCGCTCTCGACGAGTCGGTCGCACAGGGCCGTTGGCGCGAGCGTCGCAGCGTCCAGTTCGACGACGCTGCCACCGCGCGGAAGGAGGTGGTCCCGCAGGACTCGGATCCCGGACGACCAGTAGACACTCGGAGCGACTGCCACGGCTGTGCGACGATGCCCGGCGGCGAGGAGGAAGTCGGCGTAGATCCGCCAGCCGTGGGACTGCGCGGGAGCGATGCGAGCGACCAGGTCCCTCGGCCGGTCGGTGAGGGCGTCGAGCACCGCCGACGAGCAGAGGAAGGGCAGACCGAGAGCGTCCGCCCTGGCGGCGACGGCGCGGGCCACGACGCTGTGGTACTCCCCCGCCACCGCGACCACACCCCGCTGGGCCAGTTCGTCCACGGCCGCAACGGCTCCGGCCGGATCGGCGGCCGTGTCCCTGACCACCAGTTCCAGCGGCCTTCCGGCCACCCCACCCGACTTGTTGACCTCGTGGACGGCCAACTCCAAACCGGCCAGCAGGTGTTGTCCGGCCTCGACCCAGCCGGGTCGGGACAACGGCACGAGGACGCCGATGCCCATCCCGGCTCCGCCGCTGACGGGTACACCGTCCAGACCCCTCGACTCGTCCGACTCACCCGGCGTGCTCGATCCGCCCGGTGCGTTCGGTGCATTCGGTGCATTCGGTGCGCCCAACTCGCCCTCTCTCCTCACCCTGTCGGCCTCTCCGACCGTCCGACTCATCAGGCATCCGACTGTCAGGCGCCGAGGTGACAACGGTCTTGTCCGCCGCACCGGGTGACAGCACCAGCCAGAAAGCTCGTCCAGTTCGCAGAACGGTACGTGGTGGCCGATCAGTTGGGCGAAGGGTCCTGGGGTGTCCCCGCGCGTCAGGCCGCACGTCCCGTGGGTCGGTTCTCGAAGGTCGATCGGGCGACGGCGAGAAACGCCGACACACTCGGGCGCCCCTGCGACCTGTGTGACCAGGTCATCGTGACCTCCGTCTGCGAGAAGCCCCCGGTCAGTGGCATCGCGGCCACTTCGCCGCGTGCCGCGGGACCGGCCGCCGCGGTCTCGGGAAGCAGGACGCAGCCCATCCCGGCCGCCGCGCACTGGGCCAGTGCCGCGATGCTCGCGACCTGCGTGTCGACGAACGGCCCGTCCTGTCCCAGGGATTGGATCAGGCTGTCGAGCATCTCCCTGAAGCCACACCCTTGAGGAGTGGCGAGGAAGGGCTCCCAGCGCAGGTCGTGCCCGTCGACTTGGGCGTGTGCGGCGAGGCGGTGTCCGACAGGAGTGACCACCATGAGCCGCTCGGGGGCGAGAGCTTCACTCGTGAGGAGCTTGTCCACGGGTGCCGTGCCGAAGGTCAGCGCGACGTCGATCTCCCCGCGCCGGACCGCGTCGTAGAGCTCGCCGCGACCGCCCTCGCGCACCGTCACCCCTACGCGCGGGGAGAGTTCGCGGTAGCGGGCGAGGACGGCGGGCAGTCGGTGGGCGCACAGGGTCTCCAGGCCGCCGACGGTGAGCACGCCGCCGGGCTCCTCGGACTCTTCCGCCACGGCGAGCCGTGCTTCCCTTGCGAGGACGAGGAGTTGGTCCGCGTACTCGACCAGGCGCTCGCCCGCGGGTGTCAGCGACAGCCTGCGGCGGGAGCGGTCGAAGAGCTTGGTGGCGAGTTCGGACTCCAGGGCCTGGATCTGCTCGGTGACGCTCGACTGGGCGTAGTTGAGTTCCGAGGCCGCACGCGTGAAGTTGAGCGTGCGTGCCACGGCCCGGAACGTCCGCAGGTGACGCAGTTCCACTGCTCCCGCCCTTCTGGTCGGCGCTGCCGATGGTCGCCCACGCAGCCGCCGACTGCCGCAACCGGCCGCGCGCTGCGAGGATTTCAGCCGGCACCCTCCGCGCACAACCGAGCTTGGTGCGCGCGGTGTTCCCCGCCCCGGGACCTCGGAGCCGCGGGAGCGGCGCACGGAAGCCGGCCAGGGCGGTGCTTCACCGCCTACCCCGCCGGGTTCCGTGCGCCGCACAGCCGCAGCGCGCTCTCCCGGCACAGCCGCTCCGCCTCCTCGGCGGTGAGACGTCCCGCCGTGACCTGTTCCGCCGCGGTGTGCATGAGCCCGAAGACGGCCGCGGTCAGCCAGGACGCCGGATGAGCGGGGGTGAACTCCCCTGTTTCCTGGCCCCGTTGGACGAGTCGTTCGAGTCGCGGGGGCACGACGTCGTGCGGGTCCGGATCGGGCCGCGGGATGCGGGTCGTGCCCGGGTTCAGCAGGATCGGGTAGCGGTCGAGGAACCGCCAGCCCGCGGCGAGGAACCTGGTGAGCGCCTCGACCGGCGGCGCCGTGTCGAGGCCGGCCTCGTCGAGCAGTGCGTCGTACTCGGCGGCGGCCGTCTCGACGAGGGCGGAGAGCAGGGTCTCGCGTGAGGAGAAGTGCGCGTAGACGGTCTGGCGGGTGACACCGGCCGCCGCGGCGATCTCCTCCATGCTCGCGTCCGGCCGCTCACCGAGGACGACGCGGGTCGCGTCGAGGATCGCGTCGATGCTGCGCCGGGCGTCGGACCGGCGACGCCTGCGTGGCGGTGCGGCGGCAGCGCCGGCGGCGGGGGTGACGGCATCGCGCGAGTCGGGCATGCCGTGACGGTATGCGCTCGGCCGCAACCTTGACAAACTGCAAGAGATAACGAACTCTGACAACATGTCAGAGAACTGGTCTCCCGGAGACTCTCCGGCGATCGAGGCACGCGGTCTGGTCAAGATCTACGGGGCGGGCAGAGCGCTCGACGGGATCGACCTCACGGTTCGACGCGGACAGGTGTTCGGGCTTCTCGGCCCCAACGGAGCGGGCAAGACCACCACGATCCGCATTCTGGCCACCCTGACCCGGCCGGACGGCGGAACCGCCCGCGTCCTCGGCCACGATGTCCTGGCCGGGGCCGACGCGATCCGTTCCGAGGTCGCGGTGACCGGCCAGTTCGCTTCCCTGGACGAGGACTTGACCGGGCAGGAGAACCTGCGGCTGCTCGGCCGGCTCCGCGGCCTGTCACGGACGGCGGCCGCGCGGCGCGCGGACGACCTGCTCGCCGCGTTCGACCTGACCCGCTCGGCGGGCCGGCCCGTGAGCGGCTACTCGGGCGGCATGCGCCGCCGGCTCGACATCGGCGCCAGCCTGGTCGTCACCCCGGAACTCCTCTTCCTGGACGAACCGACCACCGGCCTCGACCCGCGCAGCCGCAAGCAGGTCTGGGAGCTGGTGCGCCGGATCACTGCGGCGGGCACCACGGTGCTCCTGACCACCCAGTACCTAGACGAGGCGGACCAGCTCGCCGACCGGATCGCGGTCGTCGACAACGGCCGGATCGTGGCCGAAGGCACCAGCACCCAGCTCAAGTCCCTTGTCGGGTCCGGGACTCTGCACCTGCGTCTGCTGGACGGCGGGCAACGTCCGCAGGCCCTGCGGATTCTGGCGGACGCGCTGGAGGGCACGATCCGCACCGCCGCCGACCCGCACTCCCTGTCCGTACTGCTCGCATCCCGGCCCGGCGGCACGGCGGACGTGGGCCGGCTGGTCGGCCGCGCGACAACTCGGCTCGCCGACGCGGGAGTCGGCGTCGCCGAGCTCTCCCTCGGCAGCCCCAGCCTGGAGGAGGCCTTCCTCACCCTGACCGGCCGCCCGGCCGAGTCCCCCGCCGAACCCGATGCCACCCTCGACCCCGCCGACGACCACGGCCCTGGCTACGACCACGGCCCCGCCGACGACCACAGCCCTGCCTACGACCACGAGGACGCGAGCGCATGAATCCCTCCGCTGCTCCTTCGCCCTCGGCCTCCTCCGCATCCGGCTCCGTGGCGGCCGAGACCGTGGCCGACCCGATCGACCTGCTGCTCGCCGCGGGACGCTCGCACGGCCGAGCGGGAGCGCTCGCCGCCTCCCTCACCTTCGGAAGCCGCTCGATCCTCAAGATCAAGCACGACCCCAAGCAACTCGTCGACTCGGCCGCCATCCCGATCCTCTTCACCGTCCTGTTCACCTACCTGTTCGGCGGTGCGGTCAGCGGCTCGACCGGGGACTACCTGACGGTCCTCCTGCCGGGCGTCCTCACCATGAGCATCGCCATCGTCACCATGTACGGCGGTGCCCGTCTGGCTCAGGACGTACGCAGCGGCGCCTTCGACCGGTTTCGCGGACTGCCCGTGTGGCGCGGCGCGTTCGTCCTCGGCGGGCTGCTCGGCGACGCGGCCCGGTACCTGTTCGCGTCCGCCGTCGTGGTGGGCCTGGGGCTGGCCATGGGCTACCGCCCCGGGGGCGGCGCGCCGGGTGTGCTCGCGGCAGTCGTCCTGGTCGTCGCTCTCGGGTTCTCGCTGTCCCTGCTGTGGGCCGCGGTCGCCCTGGTCGTCCGGGACCCGGCCGTCGTCATCAGCATCGCCAACGCCGTACTGATGCCTCTCTCGTTCGCCAGCAACATCTTCGTCCGGCCCGGCACGATGCCCGGTTGGCTGAGGGCCTTCGTCGACGTCAATCCGCTGAGCCACGTCGCTACGGCGGCACGGGGTCTGATGAACGGCTCCGGTGGTGCCGACGGAGCGCTCGTCTGGTCCCTGACGACCATCGCGGTCATCACCCTCGTCTGCGCCCCGGTCGCACTGCGCCTGTACGGGAGGCGGAGTTGAGAGGCGGAGTTGAGAGGCGGTTCACCCGCGGGAACGCACGGATACCCGACCCGCGAGGCCGGCCGCGCCGGCACCGACCTCGGGAAGACTGAGCCGCATGTCCGAACTCGCAGCCGAACCAACCGCGTTCATGGCCCGTTACGAGCGGGCCACCAACAGCCACGACATCGGCCTGGTGGCACCGCTGATCGCCGAGGATGCCAACTACTGGTTCTCCGACGGCTCCTACCGCGGCCGGGCCGAGATCACGGCGGCCGTCGCACGGACCTTCGCGAGGATCACCGACGAGGTCTACGAGATCGGCGACCTGGAGTGGGTCACCCTGACCGCCGACCACGCCGTGTGCCGCTACCGCTTCTCCTGGACCGGCTGCATCGACGGCCGCCCCGCGTCCGGGAGGGGGCGCGGCACCAACGTGATCGTGAAGCGCGACGGGGACTGGCGGATGCTGCACGAGCACCTGAGTCCGTGATCCGTCGCGCGTCCCGGACGTGCGGGGCGTCCGGCGCCCGGCCGCCCTACTTCCCGTGCGGGTCGGCCCCGTTGAGTGCTTCCACGACCTGGTCGTAGTCGCCGCGGGCCTCGCCGTAGCGGAGGAACTTGACTCGTTCGACCTGGATCTCCTTGGCGTCGGGCCGGGACTCCAGCAGGCCCACCGCCTCGGCGACGAACTCGTCGAGCGGCATGGCGACTTCGCTCTCCTCCTGTCCCGGCATCAACGCCGTGCGCACGGCGGGCGGTTCGAGTTCGACGATCTTGACCGAGGTGTCCGCGAACTGGAGCCGGACCGACTCGCTGAGCATGTGGATCGCGGCCTTCGAGGCGTTGTAACTGGGCGTGGCCTTGAGGGGTGTGAACGCGAGGCCCGACGACACGGTGATGATCGTGGCGTCCGGCTGCGCCTGGAGGTGTTCCACGAACGCGGCGATCAGCCTGATCGGGCCGAGGACGTTCGTCGTCACCGTCGACTCGGCGGAGGCGAGGAACGACTCGGGGTGGCGCCAGTCCTCGACGCGCATCACGCCGGCCATGGTGACGAGCACGTTGAGGTCGGGGTGCGCGGCCAGCACCTGCTTCGCGGCGGCGGTGATGCTCGCCGGGTCGGTGGTGTCGATCCGTACGGTGTCGATGCCGGGGTGCTCGGCGGCGATCCGCTCCAGCAGTTCCGTGCGGCGGCCGCCGACGATGACGGTGTTCCCCCTGGCCTTCAGCTCCAGGGCCAGGGCGAGGCCGATGCCGCTCGTGGAGCCGGGGACGAAGATGGTGTTTCCGGAGATGTTCATGCTCCGATCATTACCGTCCCGTCCCCTCACGTGCAGAGAGCGGTTGTCGGGGGATCGGCGGTCCCTGGCTCGGGCGTCCGCGCCGGACGATAATCGCCGCATGGACCGTGCAGCACTGGCAGACTTCCTGCGCCGCCGCCGCGAGGCGCTTCAGCCCGAGGACCTCGGCCTCCCCACGGGCGCGCGCAGGCGGACCCGCGGTCTGCGTCGCGAGGAGGTCGCGTCGCTCGCCGTGATGTCGACCGACTACTACACACGGCTGGAACAGCAGCGTGGCCCGCAGCCCAGCGAGCAGATGCTGGCGTCGCTCGCCCGGGCGCTGCGGCTGACGGCGGACGAGCGCGACTACCTGTACCGGACCGCCGGGCACAACGCGCCGACGATGTTGTCGGCCTCCCCGCATGTCGCGCCCGCGCTGCTGCGGGTGCTGGACCGCCTCGACGACACTCCCGCGCTCGTGCTGACCGACCTGGGCGAGACGCTCGTACAGAACCGGATGGCCGCCGCCCTGTTCGGCGACGCCTCGGGGTACACGGGGCTCTCCCGCAGCGCGATCTACCGGTGGTTCACCGATCCCGCGGAACGGTCCGTGTACCCCGAGGGTGACCGGGACCGGCAGAGCCGCGCCCAGGTCGCGAACCTGCGTGCCGCGTACGGGCTGCGGGGTCCCCGGTCGCGGGCCGGCGAGCTGGTGCGCGCCCTGGAGAGGACCAGCGAGGAGTTCGCCGGGCTGTGGGCGCGGCACGAGGTCGCTCAGCGGTTCGAGGACCACAAGACGCTCGTCCATCCGGAACTCGGTCCCATCGAGCTGGACTGCCAGGCCCTGTTCACCGAGGACCAGTCCCAGACGCTGCTCGTCCTCACCGCTCCGCCGCGGACCGAGGGCTACGAGAAGCTGCGGCTCCTCGCGGTCCTCGGGTTCGACCGCTTCGCGGGGACCGAGAGCTGACACGGTTCGGTGTGGCCCGCGGCTCGCGGGCCCTCGGCCCGCTGTGCTGGGTCGCCGTCGGTGCGCCCGTCGGCGGGTGGAGCCGCTACCGGGCGGCTTCGTCCGGCGGGAACTCGGCGGGGTACGGCTCCGCGAAGTCCGCGGAACGGCTGACCGCCTCCCACGCCTGTGCCTCCGCGAGCTGGCGGCGGGAGTGGTCGAGTGACATGTCGACCGCGTTGACGCCGAGGAGGAGGTGGCTGGGAAGGTGGCCGCGCTTGACGGTGCGGACGATGATCTCGGCGGCGCGCCACGGGTCTCCCGCCGGGCCGCTCTCGTTCTGCCGCATGCGGCTGTTCATCCGGCCGACGGTCTCCTCGTACCCCTCGGGGACCTCGTGCACGGTCATCGACGCTCCGGCCCAGTCGGTGGCGAAGCCGCTCGGCTCGACGACCATGACCTTCACGCCGAAGGGCGCCGTCTCGACCGCGAGCACCCGGCTGAAGCCGTCGACCGCGAACTTCGCGGCCTGGTAGGAGGCGATGCCGGGGGATCCGCCGACCCGGCCGCCGACCGAGGAGAACTGCACGACGGTGCCCGAGCCCTGCTCGCGCAGGACCGGGAGTGCGGCCCTGGTGACGTTGTAGACGCCCCAGAAGTTGGTCTCGAACTGGGTGCGGAAGTCGTCGTCGTCCGTGGTTTCGATCGGCGAGACGTTGGCGTACCCGGCGTTGTTGACGAGCACGTCGAGCCGGCCGAAGCGGGCCACCGCGGCCTTCACCGCCGCGTCGGCGGCGGCCGCGTCCGTGACGTCCAGCGCGAGCGGAAGGACACGGTCCCCGTACCGCTCGACGAGATCGGCGAGTTGTTCCGGCCGGCGGGCCGTGGCCACGACCAGGTCGCCCGCCTCCAGGGCGGTGGCGACGAGGGCGGCACCGAAGCCGCGCGAGGAACCGGTGACGAACCAGACCTGTTGTTGAGTCATAGCCCTAGCAAAACACGGTTGCGTTATTAACGCAACAGCGGTGCCTTATGGTGGACGCGGTTTACGATGCAGTCATGACCTCAACGGCACCCGGGTTCCAGCGCGCGCGCAGTGCGCGGGCCAAGCAGGAGCGCGAGACGGCGATCCTGGCCGCCGCCCGCGCGCTCGGCGCCGAGCGCGGCATCCGGGAGATCACGCTCACGGACGTCGCCGCGGCCGTGGGCATGCACAAATCCGCGCTGCTGCGCTACTTCGGGACCCGGGAGCAGATCTTTCTCGATCTCACCGCGCAGGACTGGCGCGACTGGTCGGCGGACCTCCGCGAACGTCTCGCCGCGTCGGTCCCCGCCACCCCGGACACCGTCCCGGGTGTGGCACGCGCCTTCGCCGGTTCCCTCGTCGCCCGGCCCCTGTTCTGCGACCTGCTCGCCCAGGCCCCGCTCAACCTGGAACGGAACGTGTCCACCGAGGCGGTGCGCGCCTTCAAGCTCGTCACGCTGGAAGAGGTCCGGTCCATCGGTGACGCGGTGCGCCGACTGCTCCCGCTCACGGAGACGCAGACCGTCGACCTGATCGCGACGGCGACGAGCATGGCCGGTGCCCTGTGGCAGATGGCCACCCCCGGCCCCCACATCCAGGCGCTCTACCGCAGCGATCCGCTACTCGCCCATGCCGTCGTCGACGTCGAACCGCGCCTGGTCCGCGTACTCGGCGCACTCCTGGCGGGCTTCACCGCCACTCCGCGGACCCCCTTGCCGCCACACGGGTGACCCACGGGGGCGCCCTCCGCGGCACGAGGCACGACCGGTCCGCAGCCGACCGGCCCCGAACCACGGCAGCGGGGGCGCCCGAGGACCACGAACCGGCCGCGCTCCCCGGCCCCGCCCATCCGGTGGCGGCGACGCGAAGGAAACGGAAACAGGGAGGTGAGAAGGAAGCCCCTCCATGGCCTCGCCGCGGCCAAGCTGCCGGTCGTCCGTGGGCGCGATCACCCAGGTTTTCGGGCCAGTTGGCTTCGTCCGCCGCTCCTGACCGCGCCCGACCCGAACCTGCGGGCGAGACGGTCACACCTCGGGGTGAGCGGATTGGACTGCCCGCTCACGGCCGCGCAACACTGCACGCAACAGGGCCTCTTGACACTCGCTGTAGTAGACACCGCGAGCTACCGAGAGGCCCTGCCCGCGTTCCCCGCCCGCGCGATCGGGGCGACACCTCCTACCGTTGCCCGCCGAGCGGGAACGCGATGTCGCAGACGACCTCGTCCTCGGCGATCGCGTCGGGTTCCGCCAGGTAGACCTCCCTGCACGAGAGCCTGCTGCCGGGGCGCGCGACGGCCTCCGGGCAGCAGGCGACCGCGTCGTAGGCGGCCAGGATGGCGGGATAGGCCCACTGCGCCTTGGTGATGGCTGTGTACGCCTCGTCGTGCGCGGGCTCGGTGCGGATGCCGATCAGGTCCGTCGGCAGGACATGATCGGGGCAGCCCAGGACAGCTTCGAGCGGGCCGTCGGACTCCCCGTCGACGGTGCCGTGGAAGATCAGGGTGAAGGGCCCGGTCGCCTCCGCGCCCCCGAGGTGCCGGGCGAAGGCCGCCTTCGCCTCGCGGACGAAGTCGTCCGTCTCCGGGGCGCGGAGCCGGCGTTGGACGGACATGACGCGGAGCGCCGGGACGTGGCGGGTCCGGATCGGGAACATCGGATCGTCTCCCTGTCGCAAGGTGGACTGGACGTGGCGGACGAGCAGTTTCCGGTTGGCGTGCTCGCGTTCGAGGTCGGCGAGGACGCGTTCCAGCCGTTCGACGGCCCGGTCGTCGGCGGCGTCAAGTTCCGCCAGTACCAGGCCGATGGTGGTCAGGCCGAGTCCGGCTCCCCTCAACAGCCCGACGATCCGGCCCGCACGTACCTGGCCGACGGCGTACCGCCGGTAGCCGTTGGCATCGGTGACGGCCGGACGGAGCAGACCGCTACGGTCGTAGATCCGCAGGGCCTTGTGGGTCAGTCGGGTACGCCGGGCGAACTCACCGATCGAGACCAGCGCACCCGGGGGATCAACGGCCATGACGGAATCCTCGCGCCTGCCCCAGGGGCAGGGTCAAGAACCTCCTGCGTGCGGCGTCCCGCGCCGGGCCGAGTCCGCCAGGCGGGCGGCGAACTCCGTTACACGAACGCGGAGTTCGTCCGGGCGCTCGATCACGAAGGGGCGGTCCAGGGAGGCGAGCAACGGGGGGAGCCAGTCGAGACGCTCGACGCGCATCTCGACGCGGGACCAGACCCCGGTGTCGCCGTGCGAGGCGGAACCCGGCCCGGAGTCCGCGTCGGGCACGGCCTCCGCGCCGGGCGGCAGTTGCTCGACGATCGCGACCCCGGCGGGCAGAACTCCTCGTACGTACTGGGCAGTTGCCTCGACCCGGAAGTGCACCTCGTGGCGGTACGGTGCCGTGGCCAGCCCCGACAGGACATGTTCGGCCGCGTCGAACCCGGCAGGGGGGTCGAACGAACCGGGCAGGGTCCTCGCGACGGCGATCCGGTCGAGCCGGAACGTCCTGTTCTCCCCGACAGCGGGGTCCTCCCCCGTCACGTACCACCTGCCCGCGTGGGCGACGAGCCCGTACGGGTGCAGGGTGCGGTCACTGCGTCTGCCGTCGGCCGCCGTGTAGTTGATCGACACGGGCCGGTGGTGGTGCACCGCGTCCGCGACGGCGAGCAGCACCTCGGTCCGCGGGGGCGTGGAACGGCCGGGTGAAGCCGTGAAGGCGACCGAGTCGAGCAGCGCGTCGAGTCTCCGGGCGAGACGTTCGGGCAGGACGCGCCGGATCTTGGCCGCCGCCGTCTCGCTCGCGGTCCCCGCCGCTCCGAGCAGACCGGCCCGCTGTCCGGCGAGCAGACCGAGCAGCACGGCAAGGGCTTCGTCGTCCCTGAGCATGAGCGGCGGCACGCGGTAGCCGGGGGCGAGCCGGTATCCGCCGTGGCGCCCTCGCACCGACTCGACGGGCACGTCCAGGTCGAGGAGGTGGTCCACGTAGCGCCGCACCGTGCGCTCGTCGACGTCGAGTCGGCCGGCGAGTTCGGCCACGGTCCGCAGCCCGCCCGACTGAAGGAGCTCCAGCAGGGTGAGTACGCGCGCGGTGGGTCTCGGCATACCGGGAAGTCTCCCACCGATACCGGGCGGTTTCTGTCCGGTATCGGTCGTAGCGTGAGGTCAGCGGCACGAAGCAGGAGCCGCAGCCCGACATCGGCCGGTGCCGGCCACCGCCCACACGACCCGCCCAGGAGCGACCCGCCATGGAAACCCCCCGGACCGCGCACACCAACCAGACCACGCAGACCGATTTCGTGTCGATCCGCGTCATCACCGCCGACGTGGCCCGTCTCGTCGGCTTCTACGAGCGCGTCACCGGAGTCCGGGCCGTCTGGTCGACCGAGGACTTCGCCGAACTCAGGACGGCCTCGGCGACCCTCGCCGTCGCGAGCACCCGTACCGTCCCCCTCTTCGCCCCGGGCGCGGCGGCGCCCGGCGACAACCGCAGTGTCATCCTCGAATTCCTGGTCGACGACGTGGACGCCGTGCACGCGAACCTGGCCGGCCTCGTGGACGACGTCGTCCAGAAGCCCACCACGATGCCCTGGGGCAACCGGTCCCTTCTGTTCCGGGACCCCGACGGCAACCTCGTCAACTTCTTCACGCCGGTCAGCGAGGCGGCGAGGGAGAAGTTCGCACGCTGACGCGGACGAGGCGCCGAGCACAGGCTCGTCCCTTGTCCGCGCGCCTCTCGCGTATCGCCCGCGTATCAGAAAACGCATACGCGCCCGCAACCGGGCGCCGTCTCCAATGGGAGCGTGAACGACTACGCATCAGTGCCGGACGCAGCAGTGCCGGCACTCTCCACCTCACCGGAACCGCCGCGCCGGACTCTTCGCCGCGCGGGCAGCATCGTGCTCCTGGGCCTGCTCGGCCTCTGCCTGGTGGGCGGCGCCATTGTGCTGCGCCGGCCGCTCATGATGTCCGCTCCGGTGTGTGTGGCAGGCCGTTGGCACGGCTGCCTCGACACGTTCAACGGCGTCGTCCTCATGACCCTGCTCACGCTGCCGGCGGCAGCCCTGGTGGCATGGGCCCTGGCACGGCGTCGGCGTGCCGCCGACGTCCCCCGGGCGTGGCGGACGTCGCTCGCGGAGGTCGGCATGGTGCACGGAACGGTGCCGTTCCTGTGGCTGACGATGATGCCGGGTGCCGGGGCCGGTGTCGTCCCCGGCAGGCTGAGCCTGATACCGCTGAAGGACCTGGCCACGATGGGAGCCCTCGGGATCGTGGGCAACCTGCTGGTCTTCGCGTCGCTGGGGTTCTTCGCGCCGATGCGGTTCGGCGCGCTGGCGTCGGTGCCGCGGGTGCTGGCGCTCGGGGCCGGGTGTTCGACCGTGGTCGAGATCGCGCAGTACGTGCTGCGGCTGGACCGGGTGTCGTCCGTCGACGACGTGCTGGTCAACACCGCGGGCGCCCTGCTGGCCGGGCTGGCGTCGCGCCGCTGGTGGCGTGCGCCGACGGAAGCGGCGTCGGACCGGGCCCGGTCCGCGCCCCGGCCGACCCCCACGGGCTGAACGTGCGGCGCGCCCTCCCCCGGACGCCTCGCGACCCGGTGCGTGCCCGCGACGGTGTCCGTCGGTTCCGCATACGTCGGCGATACGCCTCGCTGTTTAGGCTTCCGACATGCGCGTACTGATCGTGGAGGACGAGCCGTATCTCGCCGAGGCCGTCCGCGACGGTCTGCGGCTGGAGGCGATCGCCGCCGACATCGCCGGGGACGGCGACTCCGCCCTGGAAATGCTCGGCGTCAACTCCTACGACCTCGCGGTCCTGGACCGCGACATCCCCGGCCCGTCCGGTGACGAGGTCGCGCGGCGGATCGTCGCCTCCGGCAGCGGCATCCCGATCCTCATGCTCACGGCGGCCGACCGCATCGACGACAAGGCGTCCGGGTTCGGGCTCGGGGCCGACGACTACCTCACGAAGCCCTTCGAGCTACGGGAGTTGGTCCTGCGGCTGCGTGCGCTCGACCGGCGGCGTGCGTACGCGCGGCCCCCGGTCCGGGAGATCGCGGGCCTGCGGCTCGATCCCTTCCGCCGCGAGGTCTTCCGTGACGGCCGCTACGTGGCGCTCACGCGCAAGCAGTTCGCCGTCCTGGAGGTCCTCGTGGCCGCCGAGGGAGGTGTGGTCAGCGCCGAGGAGTTGCTGGAACGAGCCTGGGACGAGAACGCCGACCCGCTGACCAACGCCGTACGCATCACCGTTTCCGCACTGCGCAAGAGGCTCGGCGAGCCCTGGACCATCGCGACGGTGCCCGGCGTCGGCTACCGCATCGACGCGGGTACGCAGGCCGCCCCCGGCGCGGGCGCCACCGGCTCCGGCAGTCCGCGTGCGTAGGCGCCCGGGTCTCAGCGCCCGGCTGAAACTCACCCTGAGCTACGTCGGGTTCCTCGCCGTCGCCGGTGCCGCCCTGCTCGCCGTGGTGTGGGCGTACCTGCTGCGCTACGTGCCGGACAACTCCAGGGGGCTCCTCGGGGTCTCGCCCAACCGCTACCTCCTGGTGCACACCTTCGTCCCCGCCGCGGCGGTGGCGATGGCCTGCCTGCTCGTGTTCGGCCTGGCGGGCGGATGGCTCCTCGCCGGCCGAATGCTCGCGCCCCTCACCCGGATCACCGAGGCGGCGCGGACGGCCGGGAACGGAGCGCTGTCTCATCGGATCCGCCTGGGCGGCCGTCAGGACGAGTTCCGGGAGCTCTCCGACGCGTTCGACTCGATGCTCCAGCGGCTGGAGTCCCACGTAGCGGAGCAGCAGCGGTTCGCGGCGAACGCGTCGCACGAGCTGCGCACACCGCTCGCGATCTCGCGGACGCTCCTCGACGTCGCCCGCAAGGACCCGACCCGGAACCCCCGCGAACTCGTCGAACGCCTGCACGTCGTCACCACGCGGGCGATCGACCTCACCGAGGCGCTCCTGCTGCTCAGCCGCGGCGGGAGTGGCGAACTCACCCGCGAGGACGTCGACTTGTCCCTGCTCGCCGAGGAGGCCGCGGAGACGCTGCTCCCCCTGGCCGAGAAGCGCGGCACCACCCTCGACGTCACCGGCGGGGCCGCCCCGACGCACGGCTCCACGGAACTGCTGCTGCGGACGGTGACGAACCTCGTGCAGAACGCCGTCGTGCACAACCTCCCCGACGGCGGCACGGTGACCGTCGCCACCGGAACGGACGGGAACACGAGCGTGCTGCGCGTCGAGAACACCGGCCGGTCGCTCGCACCCGACCTGGTGCCGACCCTCGTCGAACCGTTCCAGCGGGGCACGGGGCGGACGCGGGCCGACGAGCACGACGGCGTCGGCCTGGGTCTGGCCATCGTGGCCGCCGTGGTCCGCGCCCACGACGGGACGCTCGACCTGGCCGCCCGTCCGGGAGGCGGTCTCCGCGTCACGGTGCGGTTTCCCCGTGGGTAGGTGCGCGGGAGACCTTCCTTCGCCGTGCGGATGGTTCGCCGAGCTGCAACTCCCCTCCTCTACGCGGGAGTTGTGGCCGACTCATCCACAACGCCGTGCCCGGGAACACGGAGTGACGCCCATGAGACGTCGACAGGTGCCCGGCGAACAGGTGTTGGTGCTCACGGACGCCCGCCGTCGGGCGTCGTCCCGGTCGGTGCCGAGGGCGGCCGGTATCCGCTCGGGAGCTGCTGCTCGGTCCAGATGATCTTTCCGTCGGGGGTGTAGCGGACGCCCCAGCGGCTGGCGAACTGGGAGACGAGGAACAGTCCGCGCCCGCCCTCGTCCATGGTCTCCGCGTACCGCAGGTGCGGGGTGGTGCTGCTGGCGTCGAAGACCTCGCAGATCAGGCTGCGGTCCAGCAGCAACCGCAGGCTGATCGGACCGGCGGCGTGGCGGATCGCGTTGGTGACGAGTTCGCTGAGGACGAGTTCGGTGACGAACCCGACGTCCTCCAGGCCCCATTCGGTGAGCTTCGCGTCGACCGCCGCGCGCACGTGCCGGACCGCCTCCGGGTCGGGCGGGACGTCCCAGTGCGCGACCTGGTACGCGGGCAGGGTGTGCGCGTGCGCCAGGACGAGGACGACGTCGTCGCCGGGCCGGCCGGGCAGCATCACGTCGACCACCGCCCCGCACGCCGCGTCGAGGTCGTCCCCGGCCAGTGTCAGGGCACGTCGCAGGGTCTCCAGGCCGACGTCGATGTCCCGGTCGCGGCGCTCGAAGAGGCCGTCGGTGAACAGGGCCAGGCGACTGCCGTCCGGTACGTCGACGTCGTGGGCCGTGAACGGCAGTCCCCCGATGCCCAGGGGCGGACCGGGAGGCACGTCGAGGATCTCGGCGGTGCCGTCCGGGCGGAGCAGGACCGGCGGCGGGTGACCCGCCGTGGCGACCGTGCAGCGGCCCTCGACAGGGTCGTAGACGGCGTACAGGCACGTGGCGCCGGTGATGGCGTACGGCTCACCGGTGTCCTGCGAGGTGTCGGAGTCGGAGGTCAACTCGTCGAGGCGGGCGAGGAGTTCGTCGGGCGGCAGGTCCAGCGAGGAGAAGTTGCGGACGGCGGTGCGCAGCCGGCCCATCGTGGCGGCCGCGTGCAGTCCGTGCCCGACGACGTCCCCCACGACCAGGGCGACACGTGCGCCGGGCAGCGGGATGACGTCGAACCAGTCCCCGCCGACGCCGGCCTGCGCGGGCAGGTACCGGTACGCGACGTCGAGGCCGTCCTGGTCAGGGATGGTCCTCGGCAGCAGGCTGCGCTGGAGCGACACCGCCATCACGTGTTCGCGGGTGTAGCGGCGGGCGTTCTCGATGCAGACCGCGGTGCGGGTGGCCAGTTCCTCGGCCAGGGTCGCGTCGTCCTCGTCGAACGCCTCGCGCTCCAGCCTGCGCCAGAAGTTCACCACCCCGACGACGACCCCGGCGGTGCGCAGCGGGGCGGTGACCAGGGAGCCCATGCCCTCCTCGACCACGCGCCGGACCTGCTCGGGTTCCGTGTCCTCGGTCCACGGGCCGGTCGCGACGCCCAGTGTCGCCTCGACCACCGCCCGGGTGCCGGTCGCCGCCCTGGCCTGGGGCGACGACGGGGCGAAGTGGATGTGCTCCCCCACGGGACGCAGGCCGTACTTCCCCGGCGGCGAGGGCGAGACGGTACGGCGGAGCTGCTGGGCGCCGGGCAAGGGTTCCTCCCCGTTGAGCACCGAGTCCGCGAGGTCGACGGTGACGGCGTCGGCGAACCGCGGCACGGCCACCTCGGCCAGTTCCTCGGCGGTCCGTCGCACGTCGAGCGTGGTGCCGATGGTGACACTCGCGTCGTAGAGCACCTTGAGGCGCTCGCTCGCCGCCTCGGCCTGACCGGAGAGCGCCTGCAGCTCCGTCGAGTCGCGCAGGGTGGTGACGGTGCCGGCGGGCACTCCGTAGCGGTCGAGCGACCTCTGGTTGACGGCGAGCAGCCGGCCGCCGGCCGCGTGCACCTCGTCGGAGACCTCGCGTCCCGAGACGAGCAGTTCGGCGATCGGCGGCACCATGTCCAGCTCGCGCACCTGCCTGCCCTGGGCGTCCTCGGGCAGCCCGAGAAGGCGTCGCGCCTCGTCGTTGACGAGCATCACCCGGCGTCCGGAGTCGACGATGACGACGCCCTCGCGCGTGGCGTGCAGTACGGCGTCGTGGTGCTCGTACATGCGGGTGATCTCGGCGGGTCCCAGGCCCCGGGTCTGCCGCAGCAGACCTCTGCTGATCAGTGCCGCGCCCACGACGGTCACCAGGACGGCGAGCGCACCGGTCCCCAGGACGGTCGGAAGCTGCCGGGTGAGTTCGGCGCCGAGGCTGGCCTCCCGCACTCCGACCGCGACGGCTCCGAGCACCTTGCCCTTGGCGTCGACCACCGGAACGACCGTGCGCACGGACGCACCACGCGGCCCGTCGCCGCGTCCGGTGGAGGTCTTGCCCTCCAGCACCGTGTCAACGTCCTGGTCGACCCGGCTCCCGACGAGTTCGGGCGTCGTGTTGGCGAGCCGGATCCCACCGCGGTCGAACACGGAGATGAAGTCGACCTCGGAGGTGTCGCCCACCTGCTCGGCCCACGACTGGAGCCGCGACGAGGGGTCGGAGGACTGGAGGGCGGCAACGGTGTCCGGCGCGTGGGCGAAGGTCTCCGCCACGCTCCGCGACTGGCTCGCCGCGCTGCGGGCGGCGTCGCGCTGGACGGTCAGCACCACTCCGACGACGGCACCCACCACGAGCAGCAGCACGGTCACGAGTTGGAGCACGAACATGCGCCCCACCACGGAGCGCACGTCCAGCAACGAGCCGACGATCCTGCCTCCGGCATGAGGAGGGGGTCGTGAGGCGTCACCCGACGTCCGTTCGGTCACAATCTCCACAATAGTTACCGAACGGGTTATATACCCGGGTCGATCACGGACGACGGTTGACGGCGCCGCGAAACAACAGCGCTTATATAAGCACTGTTACGATCTGCCGCATGCCCGAACCGGAGACAGCGAAGACACCGGAGCCACCGGATCCACTGACCCCCGCGCCCGCACGGAGCGCGGCCGACCCCACGCGGGAAAGCCTCTGGCGGCCGCTCCGTCTGCTTCAGGCGTCGATGGACGCGGACATCGAACGCATCTACACCGAGCAGCGGATCGACGGGCTCAAGCCGAGCTACGTGATGGAACTGCTCCGGCTCAACGCCCACGGGCCCATGACCATCGCGGAGCTGGCCGACTCGGTCGGGCGCACGCACTCGGCGCTGAGCCAGAAAGTCGCCGCCATGCGCTCCGCCGGCTGGGTCCAGACCGTCGTGGGCGCCGACGCGCGCACCAGGAAGGTGACGCTCACCGACCGGGCCCGCCGCGTGGTGGACCGGCTGGCCGCCGAGTGGCAGGCCACGGAGGCCGCGCTCGCCGAGTTGGAGGCGGAGATTCCGTACCCGCTCTCGCGGGTCGTCACCGACATCGGGCAGGCGCTTGAACGCAGGAGTTTCCACGACCGGATCGCCGAGAAGCTGACCCTGAACGCGGCCACGGATCCGAGCCCACCTCCGAAAACGAACCCGGGTTCGGAATGAGGCCGAACCGCGGGCGAAGGCGGTCCGGGCCGGTACTGCGGCAGTCACTGATGGACGTGACACCGCTGAAGTCGTCGCCGGCGTTCCGGCGACTGTGGATCGGACAGACCCTGGCCGGCTTCGGCAGCCAGATGACTCTCGTCGCCGTGATGTTCCAGATGTGGCGGACGACGGGGAGCACCACGTGGACAGGCGCCGTCGGTCTGGCGCAGGCGGTTCCGCTGGTGGTGTTCGGGCTGTTCGCCGGGTCGCTCGTCGACCGGGTGGACCGCCGGAAGTTCTATCTGCTCGCGTTGGGCGGGCAGGCGCTCTGCTCCCCCCTTCTCGTGCTCCAGGGCTACCTCCGGCCCCTGCCGGCCGCCGGGATCCTCGGGGTGGTGGCGCTCCAGTCCAGCTTCGCGGCGGGCACCGGACCGGCCTCGCGCACCTTCGTTCCGTACCTGCTGCCCAAGCACCGACTGGCCGCGGGGCTGGCGCTCCAGCGCGTCGCCTTCCAGGGCGCCATGCTGGCGGGGCCCGTGCTGGGCGGCCTGGTCGTCGGCGCGCTGGGGCTCGGCGCCTGCTACCTGGTCGACGCGCTGACGTTCGGTGCCGCCCTCTACGGGGCCTTCGGGCTGCCGCACATGAGGCCGGGCGGGGAGGCGGCGCGTCCGGGCCTGCGCGGTGTTCTCGACGGGCTCACCTTCTTGGCACGGACTCCCGTCGTCCGCGGGGCCCTGCTCACGGATCTGGCGGCCACCGCGTTGTCGATGCCCGTCAGCCTGTTCCCCCTGCTCAACTCGGAGCGGTTCGGGGGCGGTCCGCGCACTCTGGGCCTCTTCCTCAGCGCCTTGGCCGCGGGCGGTGTGGCGGCGTCACTGCTCTCCGGAACATTCGTCCGGCTGCCCCGCCCCGGCCTGGTCATGCTGGGCGGATCCGCGACGTGGGGAGTGGCGTTGACGTTGTTCGGCCTGGCTCCCAACGCCTGGGCGGGTCTGGTCTTCCTCACGTTGGCCGGTGCCGCCGACACCGTCTCGGTCGTCTCGCGCAGCACGGTGATCCAACTGCACACTCCTCAGGAGCTGTTGGGCCGCGTCGGCGCCGTCGAGCAGATCATCGGCCAGGCGGGCCCCGCCATCGGCAACGTACGCGGCGGGCTCGTCGCCGACGCGACCTCGGGCGCGGTGGCGCTGGTGAGCGGGGGGCTGCTGTGCCTGGGCGCCGTGGTGGCGGTGGGCGCGGCCACGGGAGAGCTGCGAGGGTTCAGCACGCCGGGTAGTCCGGCACCGGCACCGGAGGGTCAGGTGTGAACAACATCCGTGCAGCGCGCGGCGGTTCAGGTCCAGGAGTCCGGCGTCGGCTCGGGTCGGGCCCGGTCCGGTCGCGTCGTCCGGGACGGGCTTCGACGACTCCGGGTGGGACAGTCAGGCGTGCGTCGCGGCCGCGGGTGCGGGCACGTCGCGCATACGGCGCAGCGGGGAGAGGAACACGAACCAGCCCGCCGCCCAGGACCCCGTGAACGCCAGCCAGAGCGTCGGCCGCACACCGATCTGCGTGCCGAGCACGCCGCCGAGGACGCCGCCCAGCGGCAGGGTGCCCCACACGACCCAGCGGACGGCGGCGTTCATCCGGCCCATCAGCTCCGGCGGGGTGACCGACTGCCGGTAGCTGAGCTGCGCGATGTTGTAGACCATCCCCGCGAAGTACTCGATGCCCCAGCCCAGCGGGAACAGCAGCACCCCCCAGCCCGGCCGGGCCGTCGCCGCGACGACCTGCGGCGCGCTGAACACCAGCATCGACACCCAGATGACGCGCGCCGAGCCGATCCTCCTGGCCAGCCGGCCCGCGCACGCCCCTCCGGCGACCCCGCCGACGGCCGCACCCGCCATGACCAGCCCGAGCAGCCCCGGGCGTACGTGCAGCTCCCGGACGAGGAAGATCGTGGCAAGTGCCGACCCCATGCCGCCGAAGAGGTTCGCGGTCGCCGTGCACGCCACGATCCACCGCAACACCTCGTGCCCGAAGACGAAGCGCAGGCCTTCGGCGATCCGGCCGCGCAGCGTCTCGCCCGTCTGCCGCACGGCCGGCGGCTCCTCCCGCGCCCTGATCCCGGAGATCGAGACGACCGAGACCAGGTAGGAGACGGCGTCCGCCGTCATCGCCGCGGCCGCTCCGAACACCGCCACCAGTCCGCCGCCCAGGCCCGGCCCGCCGAGCAGGGCGAACGCCTGGGTTGTTCCCAACTTCCCGTTGGCGTCCATCCGTTGCTCGGCGCGGATCAGGGACGGCACGTAACTCTGGTACGAGACGTCGAAGAACACCGTGCACACGCCGGCCGTGGCCGCGACGACATAGAGCTGAGTCATCGTCAGGTCCCCGAACGCTGCCGCCACCGGAACGGAACCGATGATCAGCAGGCGGAGGACGTTGCAGACGATCATCACCGACCGCTTCGAGCGCCGGTCGACGAGCGCCCCCGCGGGAAGGGCGATCACCGCGAACGCGGCCGTGGCGGCCGCCGTCAGCAGTCCCACCTCGAACGTACTCGCCTGTAGCGCGACGACCGCCACCAGCGGGAGTGCGATCTCGGTGACCGCGGAACCCATCTCACTGACCGTCTGGCCACCCCACAACAGCATGAAGTCCCGCTGCCGCCAGAGACTCGGGCCGACGAACTCCGGCTCTGCACAAGGGAGATCGTCGGTCGCGTCAGTCACCGCGTCAGCCTAGGCGCTGCCGCACGCACACGGTCAAGGGGACGAGAGCCACAGGCTGCCGTGGAGGGGCCGGACAAAGAGATCAGTTCACCTCCGGAGGGCCGGCACCGGCCTTCGTCCCGGCATCCTGACCACTGCCGTCCGGCAGGTCGCGCGGCGGCAACCGGACGCCGGCCGGGCGGCGTTCAGTTGTCCAACCCTCATGTCCGGTCGGTGGTGGCGGCGGCGTCCAGCGCCGCGAGGGTCGCGTCGTCCAAGTCGATCGCGCCGGCGGCGACGTTGGCCGCAAGGTGGTCCGCGTTCGCGGTGCCCGGGATGAGCAGCACGTTCGGAGCGTGGTGCAGAAGCCAGGCCAGGCCGATCTGCGAGGGGGTGTGTCCCAGGGCCTGGGCCGCGGAGACGACGGCGGGTTCGTCGGTCACCTTGGGCCTGCCCGGGATGGCGCTGCCGAGGGGGAAGTAGGGCACCCAGGCGATGCCCTCCCGGACACACAGTCGAAGCACGTCCTCGTCAGCGATGTCCACCAGGCTGTAGGCGTTCTGTACGCACACGGGGCCGATCGGCAGAGCCCGGCGCAGCTCGTCGATGCCGATGTGGCTGAGGCCGACACTGTCGATCTTGCCCTCGTCCCGGAGAGCGGTCATCTCCGCGAGCTGGTCGTCGATGTCGACCACCTGCGGCCCCTCGGCGCGCAGTCCGGGTCCGGTGACGGCGCGACGGAGGTTGACCAGGGGGAGTTGCTCCAGACCGAGGCTCGCGAGGTTGTCCTCGACCGCGGCCCTCAGCTCCTCGGGGCGCTGCGCCAGACGCAACGGGCGGGGCCCTCCGGGGTCGGGGGTGGCGCCGACCTTGGTGGCGACGAGGACGCCGTCACCGGGAAGGACGGCTTCGCGTACGACCTCGTTGGAGAAGCCGTCTCCGTAGAACTGGGCGGTGTCGATGTGGTCGACCCCCAGTTCCACCGCTCGGCGCACGATGCGGACGGCGCTGTCGCGGTCACCCCGCAGGCGCGGGAGTTGCATGGCGCCGTAGCCGACGCGCGAGACGACGCGCCCGGCGAGGCTGCCGGGCCCTCCGGCTCGCATCGCACCGGCAGCGGTGCGGTCGGAGCCGGACACGGAGGTGGAATCAGGCTGGGACTGGTGCTGGGGCTGGTGCGCGGAAGTGGTCACGGAAAGTCCGTTCTCGGGGGGGATATCAACGGTGTGGGCGGCGCCGACCGGCGCTGGGGCGGCCGTGCCGAAACCGGCTCTGCCGTGCGCGAGTCGGCCGGTATCCGGGGGGCCGTGCCCTGGTCGGCGGGTGCGGGCCGGGTCGGCTTCAGGCTTGAACCTGGTACCGGCCGGAGCCGGGCCCGGGGCGTGGCGGTGGGGGTGCGAGGGTCACCGGCGGCTGTGTGACGGCTGCGCGGCCGTGCGCTCGCTGTCCAGCAGCGTCATCAGAGGTGCGGCGTAGCGGGTTCCGGCCACGGCGTCGGCCGGGACCGCTTCCTCGACGGCGCGGAGGTCGTCCTCGGTCAGGGTGACGGCGGCGGCCGCCAGTGCCTCCTCGACGCGGTTCCGCCGACGGGCGCCCACGACGGCCACGACGTTCCCGAGCGCGCGGTTCTCCGAGACGACCCAGGCCGTCGCGAGTTGCGCGACGGTGATGCCGCGGGCGTCGGCGAGCGGACGCAGCCGGTCGACCAGGGCGAGGTTGGCGTCGAGGTTGTCGGGGTGGAAGCGGGGCAGCCAGTGGGCGCGCGGGTCGCCTTCCGCGGGTCGTCGGTAGGTGCCGGTGAGCAGGCCGTGGGCGAGGACCCCGTAGGCGGTCACGCCGATTCCCAGTTCGCGGCAGGTGTCGAGAATGCCGTTCGCCTCGGGGTTCCGGCTGAACAGGGAGTACTCGATCTGCACGTCGCAGATGGGGTGCACGGCATGGGCGCGACGGATGGTCTCCGGTCCCGCCTCGGAGAGTCCGACGTGGCGGACGTGGCCGGCCTGGATCAGCTCGGCGACGGCACCCACGGTGTCCTCGATCGGGGTGGCGGGGTCGACGCGCGCGGGGCGGTAGACGTCGACATGGTCGGTGCCGAGGCGGCGCAGCGAGTAGGCGAGTGCGTTCTTGACGTGGGCGGGCCGGCCCTCGACGCCGACGAAGGTTCCCGCGGGGTCGCGCAGCGCGCCGAACTTCACGCTGAGGAGTGCCTTCTCGCGATCGCCCTCGCGGAGGGCCCGGCGGATGAGGTCCTCGTTGTGGCCCATGCCGTAGAAGTCGGCGGTGTCCAGCAGCGTGACGCCCGCGTCGAGGGCGGAGTGGATCGTGGCGATGGCCTCGGCCTCGTCGGCGGGGGCGGTGCTGTCGGACATGCCGGCGCAGCCGAGCGCGATGGGCGCGACCTGCGGGCCTTCGGTGCCGAGGGAGCGGGTGTGCATGGGCCCTCCGTGGGCGTGGGGGTGCGGGCGGGCGAGGGCGAACCTGCGGCGATCAGTACCGCCTGCTAGTGTTGACATATCTACACTAAGAAGGGCATGTTGAGATGTCAACACCGGACCGTGGGTCCGCCGCACCGGACGGGGCGACGACGCACGCCGCGACCACCGGACACACGGCCCCGCACGGCGCCTCGGAGCCCGTCGAGCTGTGGTTCGCCTTCAAGCGCGCCCACGAGATCGTCCGGGCCCGCGTGCTCGCGGACACCGCCGAGGCGGCGGGCCTGTCCGAACCGGACCTGACGATCCTCATCAACCTCAACAAGGCGGGCGGCGCACTGCGCCAGAGCGAACTCGGCGCCTCGCTGGGCTGGGACCGCACACGCATCTCCCACCAGCTCACGCGCATGGGCAAGCGCGGACTGGTGACCCGCGAACGCGCCAACGGCGTCACCGTCGCCCTCACGGACAGCGGCCGCGCGGCCATCGTCGCGGTACGTCCGAACCTCGACGAGGCGGTACGCCGCCACTTCACGGGCAGGCTCACGGCACAGGAGATCGAAGCGCTGACCTCGGCCCTGCACAAGCTGTAGCCGCCCGAGGGCGCACACCCGCCGGTGCGCACGGGACCGCAGCCGCGCGCTCCCCAACTACCGCAGAAACAAGGCCGGTTCGGGATGCCGGGCCTCTCCTGGCATCCGTGCCGCGCAAGGACGCGGACGCGTCCGACGGCGCTACGGGCACGGGTCGCCGACCCCACCCCCGGCCCCCTCCCCGCGCACGCAGTGCGCGCCCGGTCAACAGGTCCGCGGCGAACGCTCGGCGCCGGACTCCTCAGCGAAGCGGGTCGGGAGCCTCGCGCGGTGCCGGTGGCGCGGGTGGTCGCTCCAGCGTGAACGCGCGGGTGGTCGGGTTGACCCGCGCCCGGAGCAGCGCGCCCTGCGGGGCCCGTCCGAAGCGGTACGCCGGAACGTCGTTCCCGGACTCGAACGGTTCGAATCCCGGGCCGCTGATCCGCGTCAGGAGCCGGACCCGAGGGGTCTCGTCGCTGCCCGGCGGGGCGGAGGCGACCGTCAGGACAAGGGCGGTCGCCTCGACGCCGACGGCGGCGAGCAGGAGAGTGGCACGCCGTTCCGCACGTGCGTCGACGAGGGTGCCGAACCCGGTCCAGGCGACGAGTGCCGCGACCACCGCGAGGCCGGCGGCGCCCCACGCCCACCCGCCGCGGGTCCCGCCGCTGCCGGTGACGGCCAGCACCACGCAGAGGACCGAGACTCCGCCCCCACCCACCACCAGGACCGCACCCAAAACGCAGGCGACCACCGTGATGACCCGCCCCTTGGGATCCAATAGGACGGGCTCGTGGGGGCGGGTCGTGACCATGGCCGCACCCTAGCCACAACGGCTCCGGCGCGCGCCGTGGTTGGCGACACCGGGAAGCCGAGGGGGTCACCACGCGGCCGACGTGCTCACGGACTCCCACTCAGGGCGGGTTGAGTACACGTGCTCATGTCCAGGATGTGCGGCGCCGAGAGCATGGGAGAGCGGCGCGAACGACAGCGCCGGTCCGGTCCCAGCAGCAGTCAGTTACGGAGAACCCTGATGTCCCGACGTATCGCTCTGTCCGTCGCCGCCGGTGTCGTCGTCCTCGCGGGGGCGGGCACCGCCGCCCTGGCCTACGGCGGGGAACAGACCTCCACGCCCACCCTGTCGCACAGCACCGCGCGGTACGTCGCTCCGCAGGGCACCCGCGACGGATCGTTCACCTTCACCGCCGACGTCGAGGCGACCTCGGGTGTCGCGAGTCTGAAGGTCCTTGCCTGGCCCGGGAGTTCGGCTCTCGCCAAGCAGAAGCCGAGCGCCCGGGAGATGGCGTCGGCGGAGCGGGCCGAGTGCGAGCCGGCGGGGCGGGGCACCGCGCACTGCGTCTACACGGTCAGTGTGTCCACCGAGGAGGCCAGGACGACACCGCGCGGTGCCTGGCACGTCTCCGCCCTCGCGACCGCGAAGGACGGTTCCACCGGCCTGGTCACCGAGGCCGCCGCCTTCACGGTCGGGTAGCACGTCCGCCGCGGCCGTCCGGTCGCACGGGCGGCGGCACATCGCCTTCGCCCGGACACGGCCCGCCCCGGACGTCGGCACCCAGCAGCTCAAGGACCAGGTCGGCGACGAGCTGCGGGTGCCCGACGAACGGCGAGTGGCCCGTCCGCCACTCCCGCACGCCGGTGCACCGCGCGGCCAACTCCCGTTGCAAGCCGGGTCGACGGCCCGGTCCTGGGCGCAGACGACGTAGGTCGAGGCGGTGCCCTTCCAACTCTGCCGCTCCGGCACTCCCCGACCGCAGCCGGCACCCTGCTCGCGGAGCAGACCGACCGCCCGGCTCGCCGCCGGATCAGGGCAGTCGCCGTAGAGGACGTCGGCGGCCCGGCCGGCGTGCAGGACCGTCGAACCGCCCGCGACGGGAACGATCGCTGCCCGAAGCTCCCGGGACGCCCCGCCCAGAGCGGCCGCGCTCTCGCCGACGTCCGGTACGAACGCGGCCAGGTACACCAGGTGCCTCGCTCCCCCGACCCCGGTGATCACCGAACCTCCGTAGGAGTGCCCCAACAGGACCGGTGGTTCAGGCTGTTCGTCCACGGCGGCCTGAACCGCCGCCGTGTCAGCGTGCAATGAGCCCCGGTGAAGTTCGGGAACCGCGACGTCGACCCCGCGGACGCGCAGGCGCTCCGCCACCGCGGCGAAATGCTCAGGCTGGTGGTAAAGGCCGTGGACGAGCACTGCGGCGGTCATCTCACGCCTCCCTCGGTTGATGTGACGCATTCCGCCGCACGGTTTCGGCCTCGCGTCGGCTCAGCCCGGGAATCCTAGTGCCCCGCTCAAGGGGCCATGGCCGCGACCGCCGCGCGAACACCCTTTCCGTCGGCAGCCGTTGACGCGTCCGCCGCCCAACTGACGTAGCCGTCCGGGCGGACGAGCAGGACGGCGGCACCCAGGTCGTCGGCGCACGCGGCACGGACGAGGTCGACCCGGGCGGGAAGCCGGAGGTCGGCCGGGACGGCACCGGTCAGGTCGAGCAGCACGGCGTGGCCCGCCCTGAACAGTGCCGACAGCCGGGTCGTACCGGCGTCCGTGCCCCGCCCCGGCTCGGTGACCAGGTCGACGTCCGGCACTCGCCCGCCGACGAGCGGGTGGTCGCCGGGCAGCGGGTAGCGCAGCGAGAGGCCGGACGTCAGCCCCGCGATGTGGCGATTGGTGTCGGGCAGGCGGAGGAGGTCGACGAAGATGTCGCGCAGCGCGGCCACGTCCCCACTCGGATTCGGGTCCGCCAGCGCCCGCTGCGCCGACGTGTGATGCAGAACCTGCGCTCCCACCGGATGCCGCTCGTCGTGGTAGCTGTCGAGGAGGCCGTCCGGGGCCCTGTGCCGGAGAGTCGCGGCCAGCTTCCAGCCGAGGTTGAAGGCGTCCTGGATCCCCAGGTTGAGGCCCTGGCCGCCGAGGGGCGGGTGAATGTGCGCGGCGTCGCCCGCGAACAGCACACGGCCCGTCCGGTAGTGCTCCAACTGGCGTGTGGCGTCGCCGAATCGGGAGGCGTTCTCGACGGCACCGAGGGTGGTCCCCTCGCCGTACACGGCATGCAGAACGGCGGTGATCTCCTGCCGGCCCACGGTGTCGGAGGTGTCGGTGTCGATGTCGTCCGCGGGGTCCGTGCGCCCGAAGGTGAGGTTGTAGCGGTCTTCGCCGAGCGGGGCCAGCATGGCCCAGTAGCCGTTCGCCTGGCGCAACAGCGTGCTCATGTGCCCGATCTGCCGCGGCACCGACGCCGAGACGGACGTCAGGCGGACGCTCGCCAGCACCGCCTGACGGGTTCCGGGGCTGCCGGGGAACGGCAGCCCGAGCAGCTTCCGTACCGTGCTGTGACCGCCGTCGCACGCCACAAGGTAGCGGGCACGCACCCGCAGCCCCTCCGCCGCCACGGCCACACCGTCGTCGTGGGACTCGACTCCCGACACGGCGGCGTCGCGAAGGACCCGCGCACCCGCGGCGGTCGCCCACTCCTCGATCACGCCCTCGATCTCCCCCTGGGCGATCGCGATCGGGAAGGGGTGCCGGGTCTGCCAGGGAGCGCAGTCCAGGGGTACGGGCAGGGCGGCGAAGTGCCCGCCGGCCGGTTCGTGCGGCGTGACCCGCTTCAGCAGCGGCTCCAGCAGCCCGCGCGACTCCAGCAGCTCCGCCGTGCGCGGTTGTATCGCGCCGCCCTTCACCTGTTCGACGCGCCGGTGCAGCTTCTCCAGCACCAGCGTCTCGACCCCGGCCAGGGCCAGTTCGTACGCCAGCATCAGCCCGGTCGGACCGGCACCGACGACGACGACCTCGGTCTCGACCTCGGTCTCCGCCCTCGTCTCCGTGCCCGCTTCGGTTTCGGTGTTGATCCCGTGCTCGGTCTCGGTCACGTCCTCGCTCCACTTCACCTGTCGCCCATTCCCCCGCCGAGGGCAAATGTATACCAGGTGCAGAAATGAACTCGGGTGATCTTTCTGTTAGCGTGCACGGCATGAGTGACGTGGGCGGCGGCGCGGGCGACGTGGACGGCAAGCCGGGGCTCCGGGAGCGGAAGAAGCAGCGGACCCGTGCGGCGATCTCCGACGCGGCCATCACCCTGTTCCTCGAACGCGGCTTCAACCAGGTCTCCGTCGTGCAGGTGGCCGAGGCAGCGGAGGTGTCCAAACGGACGCTCTTCGCCTACTTCCCCACCAAGGAAGACCTCGTGGTGCACCGGCTCGCCGACCACGAGACGGAACTCGCCCGCGTGGTGCGCGGCCGGGCGCCCCGCACCGATCCGCTGACCGCCCTGCGTGAGCACTACCTCGAAGGGCTGCGCGTCCGGGACCCGATCACCGGGCTCAACGATCACCCCCAGGTGCGCAGGGTCCACCGGATGATCGTCGAAGCGCCCTCCCTGGTGGCCCGCATGGAGGGGTTCAAGGCAGGGGCCGAACGCGCGCTCGCCCTGGCCCTGCACGAGACGGCGGACGTTCCGGAATTCGCCGCGCGACTCGCGGCGGCGCAGATCGTGGCGGTCCGGTGGGCCCTGGCGGACGACAACGCCGATCGCCTGGCCCAGGGTGAGACGGCCGACGCCCGGTATACGGGTGCGGTCGCCGACGCGGAACTCGGCTTCGCCCTGCTGGCGGACGGCTTGCGGCACCTGGTCATGCGGCAGTGACCTCGGAGGCGTACGCCTTGGCGCGGACGGCGAGCGGCCGGCGGCGCACAGCGGTCCCCGTCACCCTTCAGGTGTTCCGGGACTTCCGCAGCGCCTCCTCGTCCGCCTGGCCGCCCTCCCCCAGCACACCCGTCTCCTCCAACTGCCGGTCGGCCGTGCCCGACAGGTGGCGTGCGGAGACCCTGCCGACGACGACCGGGAGCACCGGCCGCAGGGGCTGGACCGCCCGCAGCCAGCCGGGGGCGTAGATGGACGCCCTGCGGCGCTCGATCCCCCGCGCGAGGCGGCCGGCGACCTCCGGTGCGGAGTGCACGCGGCGGGCGAACCACGGCTGGTGCTCGCGCAGCGCCGCCAGGACGGGCTGGTTGTCCATGTCGCGGACCATGTCGGTGTCGGTCCAGTGGAGGTAGGCGATGCCCACGCCGACCCGCTCCGGCGCCAGTTCTCCGCGCAACGACTGGGCGAACGCCTCGGCGCCCGCCTTCGAGGCGCAGTAGGCACTCATCATGGGGGCGGAGCCGAAGGACGCGGTGGAGGCCACTTGGAGGAAGTAGCCCCCGGTGGCGCGGAGTTGGGGTACGAAGGTGCGCGCCGTGTTGGCGCTGCCGACGATGTTGACGTCGACCACCCGTCGCCACAGGTCCGGGTCCGAGGTCGCCAGAGGGCCCCCGGCCGCGATGCCCGCGTTGGCCACGACCACGGACGCGGGGCCCAGCTCCCGGAGCGTCGCCGCGGCCGCCTCGGCCAGCGCCGCGTTGTCGGTCACGTCGACCTCGCAGCAGAAGGAGGCCGCGGGCAGCTCCGCGGCGACCTCGTTCAGCGTCTTCGCCTCCCGTCCGAGCAGCGCCACCCTCATCCCCCGCCCGGAGAGTTCCCTGGCCAGCGCCGCGCCCACTCCCCGGGCGGCACCGGTCACGACCGCCGTGCGGTCCCTCAGCGGCGAAGCGTGTGGCGTGGCGACGTGCGACATCCGACCTCCGGCATCGAAGCGGAACCCCGGCCGGGCCTCCCGCGGCATGAACTCCACCGCACCACAGCCACACCGGTCACGCCCGTCGTGTTGGCCCGGAAGGCGCAGTGCCACGGAGTGCGCCGTACCGCGCGTCGGCCCGATCCGGAATCGGCGCGCGGGCCGCTGCGCGCGGTGCCCGCCGCGGGGCACCCGGCCCCGGAGCCCGGCGAGGGCCCGACGCACTCGGGTACGGCCGCCTTGAACCCGGCCAATGTCCGTCGCACAGTTGCCACATGACCTGGAGGGCACCCTCGATGCACCGCACGGTCGACCTCGGCGGCCTGGGCGTCGCGGACGAACGGCGGATGCTGCGCGGCTGGCTGGGCCGGCACCGGGAGACGCTGCTGCTGAAGTGTGCCGGCCTCGACGGCGCCCAGTTGGCCCGTACGACAGTCGAGCCCTCCGGCCTGACGTTGCTGGGGCTGGTCCGCCACATGGCGGAGGTGGAGCGCTGGTGGTTCCGCCGGAGCTTCGCGGGCGAGCCCGTGGGCAACGTCTTCACCGGCCCCTCGGACGGGGACGAGGGACTGCGGGGCGCCGACGCGGCACTCGCGGAGCGGGACTTCCGGCTTTTCCTCGCCGAGGTGGCGGCGTGCGACGCGGCGGCGGCCGGGCACGATCTCGACGAGACGTTCGTCTCCGCGCGAGGTACGCGCCTGAGTCTGCGCTGGGTCTACCTGCTGATGATCCAGGAGTACGCCCGCCACAACGGCCACGCCGACCTCCTCCGCGAGCGCACCGACGGCGCGACGGGCGACTGAGTCCGCGCGGCCGCACCGACGGCCGGCGTCCCAGCCCGGGGCACGGCGTCACGCGCGCAGCCGGCATCACTCCGGGGGCACGGCGTCCCGCGCACGGCCGGCGTCCCGGCACACCTCTACGTCGCCGCCTCGTCCGTCCCGTCGCGGCTGCTGACGGCTTCCGCCGACGTCCGCAGGTGCCGCAGCACGGTGCGCACCGCGCTGCGCGCCGTGCGTTCGGGGCGGTGGAGGGCGTCGATGTGGCGGCGGGCGTGAACGCCGGTCAGCGGGCGGAGAGTTGTCTGCGGATGCGGCCGGGTGGTCCAGCGCGGCATGAGGGCGATCCCGCCGCCCGCCGCGACGATCTCGGCGACCACGGCGAACTCGTTGACGCGGTGCGCCAGATGGAGGCGGCGCCCGGCCGCCGCCGCGATCGCCTCGATGGTGGCCATGAGCGGGAAGCCGTCGTGGACGGTTATCCAGGGCTGGTCGGCCACGTCGCCCGGCGTGAGCCGTGTCCTGGCGGCCAGGGGATGACCCGTGGGCAGCGCGATGTCCATCGGCTCGTGCAGCAGGGGCGTGACGGACACGGTCCCCGGCCACGGTGCCGTGTGGTCGAGCCGATGCCCGACGACGATGTCGTACTCCCGGGTGAGCGGCGGGAATTCACTCTGGGCGACGTCCTCGTCGGCGAGCGCGACCGTCGGAGAGCCGGGGCCCGACGTCGCACGCACCAGGTCGGGCCCGAAGACCGCGGCCGCGCTGTGGAAGGCCGCCACCGACACCACACCGTCGGGGCGGCCCAGGAACTCGCCGACGGTGCCGCGGGCCCGCGCGAGAGCCGTCTCGACCTCGATCGCCGCTCCGGCCAGCGCCTGCCCGGCAGGCGTGAGCACCAGCCGCCGCCCGCTTCTCTCGGTGAGGGGAACGGGCACCGAGCGCTGCAACAGCCGCAGTTGCTGCGAGATCGCCGACGGCGTGACCCTGAGCGCCTCGGCGGCGGCCGTCACGCTGCCCGACTCGCCCAGCTCACGCAGAACCCGCAACTGCCTCTCGTCCACGGCAACACTGTAGCCTGGCTACAAGATCTGTTCAGATGTTGGTACTTGGCTACACATTCCCGAACGGGCAACGTTTGCCGCATGGTTGACACACGCCGAACCGATCTGGTGCTCCTTGCCGTCGCCCTCGTCTGGGGCTCCAGCTATCTCACGGCGAAGGCCGCCACGGACGCCGCCCCGGTGCTGGTGGTGCTGTTCATGCGCTATCTGATCTCCGCGTTGGTGTGCGTCCCCCTCGTTCTCAGCACAGCGCGCCGCGGGGAGGGCCGGAGACGGTGGACGTCCGAGGAGGTACGCATCGGGTCGGTCCTGGGCGTCACCCAGGCCGCCATCCTGGTGCTGGAGATGTACGGCGTGGCACACACCAGCGCCGCCAACGCCGGTCTCCTCATCAGTCTGACCCTTGTCATCACCCCTGTCCTGGACCACCTCGGCGGCCGACGGCGGCGTGCCCCGCTGCCGGCCCGCTTCTTCCTCGCCGCCGGACTCTGTGTCGTCGCGGTCGGCCTCCTGACCTCCGGCAACGGTCTGCACACTCCCGGCGCGGGCGACGCCCTGATACTGGCCGCCGCCGTCGTCCGGGCCGGCCATGTGGTTCTTGTGGGGCGGCTCACCGCGGGCCGGTCGCTGCGCCCCCTTCAACTGACCTCCGTGCAGACCGTCGTGGGAACCGTGCTGTGCCTCGCCCCCGCCGCGGGCGGTCTGTCCACGCTCACCCGCGCCTCCGCCGGTGTGTGGGGGCAACTGGTGTATCTCGCGCTGTTCTGCAGCGTGTTCGCGTTCCTCGCCCAGACCTGGGCGGTTCAGCGCACCTCGCCCAGCAGGGCCAGCCTCCTGCTGGGCACCGAACCCGTGTGGGCCCTCGCGGTCGGCATCGGCATCGGCGGCGAACGGCTGACCGCCTTCGCCGCGGTGGGCGCGCTGCTGATGCTGGCGGGAACGTACTGGGGACAGGCCGTCGAACGGGCGCATCGCACCACCGCCCAGGAGCGGGCCGCCCAGGAAGGGGAGGACACGGCGCCGTCGCCCGCCGCCTCAACCGCTGCCGCTGCCGCCCCCACTGCCGGCTGAGGGCGTCGGCCCACGGCATGCCTTGCCGCGCCCCGGGCTCCGCACTCCGCGCTCCGGTTGCGTCAATCCTGTGCACCCCGTTCGTCCTGTGCACCCCGTGCGCCCCGTCCGCCCATGTGCTTGTCCAGGAAGGCGACTTCCGCCTCGACCGCCTGCTCGTGGGCCTCCAGGAACGGGGCGTAGTGCCGGCCCGGCAGATGGACCACCTCCGCGTTCGGTGCCTTCCGCGCCGCCTTGACAGCGGGTTCCACGAGGACGCTGTCGTCCTCGTCGCAGACGACCACCAGCAGCGGGCAACGTGTCCGGGGTGCGTCGCGGCCGGGCCGGTAACCGCCGATCCGGAGGGCGATGCGCGCTGCGACTGTCTGCTCCCAGTTCGCGTGCCGGCGGCCGGGGTCGAGGGCCCGGTCGCCGTCCATGGCGTCGAGGGTCGTGAGCGAGGCGACGGCACCGCGTTCGCCCGCGGTCGGGACCAGCAGCGGTGGCCGTCCGAGGAGACCGCCCAGCGTGTCCGCCACCCCCCGGCCGAGGAGCCGCAGCAGCGCGGAGGGGGTCATGGCGCGCAGCGCGTGGGGGGCGACCGCCAGGCCGTCGACGAGGGGGGTCTGCGCGATCGCGCAGGCCGGCCGGGGGCTGCCGGCCGCGACGCGGAAGAGGTGACCGCCCGCGAGGGAGAAGCCCCAGACCGCGACGCGCTCGGGATCGACGCCGGGAAGACCGGCCGCGCACTCGATCGCGGCCTGCCAGTCCGCGACCTGCTCGTCGAAGCGCACGACCTGGCGCGGCGAGCCGCCGCTCTCCCCGAACCGCCGGTGGTCGAAGGCCAGGACGGCGTAGCCGGCGTCGTTGAACCGGGGCGCGAACAGGTCCGAGGCGGGCTCCTTCGTCACCGAGGTCCCCCCGGCCATGATCACGCAGCCGCCGTTGGACCCCGGGTAGTACCAGGCGGCACAGGTGGTGTCGCCGCTGGTGAAGTGCACTTTCTCTCGTTGCTTGGACGCGGGCATGTGATCCTCCGTGATCCGCGACGGTCGGACCGCCGATGTCTGTCGACGACCTCCAGACTGGGGCGCCCGCAGCCCGCGAGGGTTTCTCCCGACGCCGAAGTGAGCGAAAATCGCGTGTATGGCTGGCACATCGGCGGATTCCGTACTGAGCCGCGTGGATCAGCGGCTGGTGGCCGCGCTGCAGTGGGACGGCCGCGTCACCGCGGAGCGCGCGGCCCAGGTCCTGGACCTGAGCCCCGCCACCGTGCGCCGTCGACTGCGCGCGCTCAGTGCCGACGGCGTCGTGCGCGTGGTGGTGTCACCGGTCGCACGACCGCGCAACGGGGGCTCGGCGGGAGCGCTGTTCCTGCGGATCCGGGTCCTGCGGGGGAAGCTCGACACCATCGTCGCCGCGCTCGCGGCACGGGAGGACATCCCGTTCATCGACGTCACCACGTCGGGCGACGAGATCTTCGCCGTCGCCCGCACCGAGCCCGGCTCGCGCGACCCGCTGGTGTTCCGGCGACTGCCGTCGACGCAGGCCGTGACGTCGGTGGAGAGCGCCACCATCCTGCACGTCTTCCGGCTCACGTCGGAGTGGCGCCACCAGGTGCTGACTCCGCCCGAACGCGCGGCCCTCGGCACGCCCGGAGCGGCCCCCGGCGCGGTGGCGGCAGCGGGACCGCACGGCGTCGAGTCCCCCGGCCCGTACGGCTACGGTGTCGACGCGGACGCCCTGGAACAGGCGCTCCTCGACGCCCTCACCCCCGACGCACGGCTGAGCGCCGCGGTCCTCGCCGCGCGCACCGGGCACCCGGAGAGCACGGTGCGGCGGCGCATCGCCCGGTTGGGCGCCCAAGGGCGTCTGGTCACGCAGGTCCTGGTCGACCCGCACCGCCTCGGGCTGCCGATCGAGGCCAAGCTGCTGCTGAACGTCGCCCCCGACCACCTCGCCGCGGCGGGACACGCCCTGGCCGAACACCCCTCCGTGCACGGCGCGTTCGCCACGTCCGGTCCCTCGAACCTGCACGCCGCCGCGTACTTCACCGACCTGGCGGCGCTCTACGGCTTCCTGTCGAACGACCTGGCCGGCCTGGGGATCACCCACGTCGAGACGGCCATCGTGAGCCGCGCCGTGAAGCGGACGCCCGTTCCGATGCCCGCGGCGGTGGGGGCGGTGGCGTCCGAGAGGTGAGCTGCGGGTGCCGAGCCGCCGCCGGCCGGGACGTCACCTCGTGCCGCCGCACCGACGGCAGCGACAACACCACGGTCACGGCGAGGAGTTGCCACACCACGCCCAACGCCAGGAGCCGTTCGGCCCCGACCGCCCCGGCAGCCGGACCGGCCAGCGCCAGTCCGAGCGGACCCAGTGCGAAGGCACCCATGCTGTCGAACGCGCTGATGCGGCCCTGCACTTCCGGGGGTATCTCACGCTGGATGACCGAGGTCACCAGACTTCCGCACACCGCCGCGCCGACTCCGGCGGGGAAGGCGGCCGTTGCCACCAGTTCCAGTGGCCATCGCGCCGCGAGAGCGGCCACCGGAAGCGCCCAGCACGCGGACGCCGCCATGGACCAGGCCAGCGCGCGGCGAGGGCTTCTGCCGAGCAGCGCCAGCCCGCCGAGAACCGACCCGCAGCCGTACACGGCCAGCACCAGGCCCCAGCCCCCGGCTCCGCCGAGTCGGCGCTGGGCGAGGGACGGCCCCAGCACCAGGAACGGCGCCCACAGCGCGAAGTTGAACAGCCCGATGTGGAGCGTCGTGACCCACAGCCACGTGCGTGAGGTGAACTCCGCCCAGCCGCGCCCCAGTTCGGTGAACAGCCCTTGTCGTACCACGCTCACCGCAGGCAGACGCAGCCCCGCCAGGGCAAGGACGCTGACCCCGTAACCGGCCGCGTCGACCGCGATCACGGCACCGGCGTCCGAGATGGCGACGATCACGCCCGCCAGCCCCGGGCCCGCCACCGACGCGACCGCCTGGGCAGTCTGGAGCAGCGAGTTGGCGTCCGGCAGTTCCTCGGCCGGGACCAGTCCGGGCACGAGGGCCGTCAGGCCGGGGCCGAACCCTCCCTCGCCGACGCCGAGCAGCACCGCCAGCGTGACGATCTCCCAGACCCGGGCATGGTGCGTGATCAGGAGGGTGGCCAGAACGCCCTGGGTGACGAACCGGAGCAGATCCGCCGCCACCATCACCGAGCGCGCCCCGAGCCGGTCGGTGAGGACACCGCCGAGCAGCAGTACGGCGAGGACGGCCAGTATGCGGGCCGACATCACCACGCCGACGAGATCGACCCCGCCGCCCGGGAGTCGGAGTGCGGCGAAAGTCGCGCCGATCGTACTCATGCCGGAGCCGAGCAGGGACGTGGTCTGGCCGACGAGGAAGCGGCGGAACCGCGGATGCCGCAGCACCCGCAGGCGGCGCGTCGTCCTCGGCGGAACCGTCGCGTCGGCAGGATCAGGAGAATTCGTCGGGAGCGTCACAGCTCCGCAATGTGCCGCCCTCGCCGGGCCTTCCACAAGTTTTCGCGAGAGAAATCCCGACCCCTTTACGAGTAATTTTACTTGCTCAACAATTGACGCAGTAAACGGCTGCGATTTACTGCGCCTGCGCGCGATGTCCCTGTTGGTAGGCTCGCATGAGAGAGAGGGGAAACCTCTTCGAATAACTCGTTTACTGCGGTTGAGGTTTCTTCGACGAGACAGTTGCGGCAGATCATCGACAGTGAAGGCGGCGGGGGCGATGAAGGGGCGACGTGTCGAGGAGACGGCAGGTCGGGTGTCGCCTTCCCGGCCGGCGCCGGCGGAGTACGGTGCGGCCGTCGAGCGGTACCTCGTCGAGGCGGGGCTGAGCGGTTCGTCCAGCCGCGTCTACCGGATCTCCTTGCACGGCTGGGCCTGGCCGCTGGTCGACCGCCGCACACCCACCGGCCGCGAACGCAGGGGCGCGCTCCCGCCCGTCGTCCCCCTGGCCCAGCTGGACGCTCCGGCCGCCGTACGCCAATTGCGGCGCGGGCTCACCGACCGCGCGGAGAGCGCCGAACCGCGCACACTCAAACGCGAGTTGGCGTGCCTGCGGACCGCGATCTCCTGGTGGCGGGCGCGGGGCTGGATCTCCGCCGACCCGGCGGAGCGACTGACGCTGCCGCCACCCGCACCACGGATCCAACTCACCCCCGCGACCACCGCGGTTGCCGCGCCCAGCGACCCGGAACGCGCACGTGCCGCTCTCGGACTGCCCGCGCCGCTCAGGGAGTTGGCACTGTGGCACCTGCTCCACGAGTCGGGCGCACCGGTCGAGCGGATCCTCGCCCTCGACATCGGCGATCTCGACCTGCCGACCCGACGCACGAGAACCGGCACGGCGGCTCCCCTGAGTTGGGGGTCGGGGACCGCGCGCCTGCTGCCCCTGCTGCTGGCAGGCCGCACCGCCGGGCCGGTGTTCGTCACCGGCAGGCGCGCCCCGCAGGCCACTCCGGCCGCCGACCTGTGCCCGCTGACCGGCCGGGGGCGTCTCTCCTACCGCCGGGCCGCCGAGCTGTTCACCGCCGCCACCGCGCCGCTCGACCCGACCGGCCGCGGCTGGACGCTCCTTGCCCTGCGGTCCCGGGGCCGGGACCGCAGGCACGAGCCCGGCCCGGCGCGCAGGTGAATCGGCGGAAGGCACGAGACGCACCGGCTCCCCGCGCTACCGTTCCCCGATGATGGGATGGGACCGTCTGGCCGGATTCGTCACCGCCGTCGCCGTGTTGATCGCGGTGCCGGGCCCCAGCGTGCTCTTCGTCGTCAGCCGCGGTGTCGCGCTGGGACGGCGAGCGGCGCTCTGCACCGCGGTCGGCAACGAGGCCGGCCTGCTCGTACAGGTGCTCCTGGTCGCCTTCGGGCTGGGCAGGGTGCTGGAGCGCTCGCTGCTGATCTTCTCGATCCTGAAGTTCCTGGGCGCCCTTTACCTGACTTACCTGGGAGTTCAGGCGTGGCGCGGCCGGAAGTCGCTCCCGGGGCGCGTGGACGACACCTCGGAGTCCCGGCGGCTCGGCAGGGTGCTGCGTGAGGGATTCGTCGTCGGGGTGAGCAACCCGAAGGGGCTGTTGATCTTCGGCGCGGTCCTGCCGCAGTTCGTGGATCCCCACGCTGCCGACGTACAGGTGCAGTTGCTACTCCTGGGCCTCGTCTGCGTGACGTTCGCACTGATCTCGGACGCGACGTGGGGGCTGCTCGCCGGTTCCGCGCGCGGCTGGCTTGCCGGATCGCCCCGCCGCCTGTCCTGGATCGGCGGGACGTCGGGGGCGGTGATGGTCGGCCTGGGAGTACGTCTGGCGTTCAGCGGCAGGGACTGAGGCCGCCTCGCGCAACCTCAGTCCCTGGATGCCGGGTTGGCGGCACTGGCACGCACCGCCGTCCGGCCCGCCGCTCAGCCCTTGATCTTCAAGACGATCGGGTTGGTCAGCGCCGCCATCGCGCCCCACTGCAGGTCCGCACCCATGGTGTTGCCCTTGCCGGGGGTGCCGTCCGCCTTCGGGTGGCGGACCTCGGCACGGACGTATGCGGCGAGCGAGGCGGTCGTGCGCCAGACGACGGTGCCGCTGCCGGTCGCGTCGAGGGACTCCTGGTGCATCTGACCCTCGTCGGTGATGAACCGCACCGTTCCGCCCGGCACACCCGACACGACGAGGCGCACGTCGACGGGGGCGTCCTCGGACACGGTCAGCGTCTCGGCGATGCCGGCCTGCCGACCGGCGCCGGTCGCGGTGAACTCCACCGAAATGGACGAGGATTCGGCAACGTAGGTACGGCCGTCACGGATGCCGTCGAGGACGGCCTTCCTGGTGAGGTCCTCCGCGTAGACGACCGTCTGCGGCAGGCCGATGACCTGGGGCACGCTGTGGGCGTCGCTGTTCGCCATGGCGGGCAGCCAGCGCTCGCCCCTGCGCATGGCGGCGCCGAGCATTCCGTCCCAGGTGTCGACGGCCGACTCGTCGTCGTACGTCCAGGGGCCGTTCCACACCTCGACGGCGTCGGCGTCCTCGTAGCCGAACTTCCACTGCGAGGCCACGTACGGGCAGTACGGGTGCGCCGGCACCACCAGGCCGCCCTCTCGCCGCACTTGGCGCGCGAAGCGCGGGAACGCGTCGTCCCGCGCCCGGTAGCGCCAGTCGATCCACGAGCCCGCGTCCAGGCCGAGCGCCAGCCAGTGACCGTTGCGTGTGGTGATCTCCTCGCCGTTGACGATCAGCAGGTCCGATCCCGCGTACTCGCCCCAGACGGCGTGCGCGGAGGAGGTGTTGTGATCCGTGGAGACGATGAAGTCGAGGCCCGCGTCACGTGCTCCGGCCGCGACCTCGGACGGCAGACGCTTGCCGTCGGAGTGGACGGTGTGCAGATGGCAGTCGCCGCGGTACCACGCCCTGCCCCGGCCCTTGGCGCGCTCGCTCGCGTAGTTCGGCTTGAACGGAGGGCCCGCCTTGCCGTACCGCAGCGTGACGGTCACCGAGTAGTCCATGCCCTGCGGGGCCACCTGGTACGGGCCGAGCACGACGTGCCACGTGCCGTGGTTGACCGGGCCGGGCAGGTAACCGGGCGTCGTGTCGTCGCTGTTGATGACGAAGGACGTGCGCGCACCGCCCGACCAGCCGCGGAATCCCTTGCCGCCGAGGGCCGTTCCCCGCTCGTCGAAGACACCTATGTCGCACGAGTTGCCGGGGGTGCCGCTCGGGACGGTCGGCTTGTCGTAGGTGTAGGAGACGGCGATCTGGTTGACACCCCGGGGGACCTGTACCGGAACGTGGACGAAGTCGGCCGCCCCGGTCGCCAGATGGCCGGTGACCACACGTGTCACCTCGGAGCCGTCGGCGGGCGTCCCCGTCGCGCCGGAGCCGGTGTCGGCCACCGCGAACCCGACGGGCGCCAGGGTCAGCACCCCCGCCGCGCCGATCACTCCGCCCGCCTTCAGCAGGGTGCGGCGGTCCGCACCCGCCGTCGCCTCCTCGGCCGGGTGGGAAATGCGCTCACGGTCTTCGGACTGCTGCAAGGCGGTCTCCTCCTGAGTGTGGCGCGGCCCGCGTGGCCGCTGCTCCGGTCGCGACCGGGATGCACCGGCACCGGGCCTCGGCGCATCTCGACGACTCCGGAACCTTCGGTTGCCGAAGTGAACTGCACACTCGCTGCGTGAAACCTCCGGTTCACGTCTGGCTGAAGCCCAGGCGACCCCGGACGCCCGTCGCACCGCGTCGCGTGGCCCAACGGGTCCGACGTTGCTTCTCGTTGCCGACGCGCGCACCCCAACTGCCGCTACTCCGCGCCGTTCTCCTATGGAAACGGGGGTGGCCGCGACACGACCGGCGGAGAGCCCCCTCCGCGGGGACCGACGGGTGCGGGCCGTACGGGTGCGCGCCCCCGCCAGGCCGACGTGCGCCGGACCCTGCCCGGCTTCGGGGCGTCCGGCTCCTCCCGCCCGGTCGCTCCCCCGCCCCCCGACCCCGCCCTGCGCACGGCGCGGGCGTACCAGGTGGCCGCTGGTAAAATGGAGGTTCGCGTCGACGCCGCCGGGGCCCGTACCAACGTGTACGGGCCCCGGCGCGTTCCGGACGTCAGACCGAGGAAGGTTCCCATGATGGCGAAGTCGCCTGCCGCTGGACAGTCCCCCACCAGCGAGCACACATCGGCGACCGCGCCGCAGCCCACTCCCGCCGAGCTGCCGCCGGTCGCGTCGTTCGACGCGCTCCAACTGCCGCCGCAGATCATGGCGACCCTGCGTGACGCGGGGGTCACGGAACCCTTCCCGATCCAGGCGGCCGCCCTGCCCAACGCCCTCGCGGGCCGGGACATCCTCGGCCGCGCCCGCACCGGGTCCGGCAAGACCCTCGCGTTCGGCCTCGCCCTGCTCGTCCGGACGGCCGGCCGACGGGCCGAGCCGAAGCGTCCGCTCGCGCTGGTCCTGGTACCGACCCGTGAGCTCGCGCAGCAGGTGACGGACGCGTTGGCACCGCACGCACGCGCCCTGAACGTACGGCTGGCCACGGTGGTCGGCGGCCTGTCCATCAACCGGCAGACCGCGGAGATGCGCACCGGCGTCGAGGTCGTCGTCGCGACCCCAGGCCGCCTCACGGACCTGGTCTCGCGCCGCGACTGCCACCTGAACCACGTGCGGATCACCGTGCTGGACGAGGCGGACCAGATGTGCGACCTGGGGTTCCTGCCGCAGGTCTCCGAACTGCTGGACCAGGTCCGTCCCGACGGCCAGCGCATGCTGTTCTCGGCCACGCTCGACCGCGACGTCGACCGGCTGGTGCGGGACCGCCTTCGGGACCCGGTGACCGTGTCGGTCGACCCGGGTGCGGGGACGGCCTCGACCATGGAGCACCACGTGCTCAACATCCACGCCGCCGACAAGTACGCGACGGCGACCGAGATCGCCGCGCGGGACGGCCGTGTGCTGATGTTCCTCGACACCAAGGCCGCCGTGGACCAGTTCACCCGGCACCTCCGCGCGAGCGGCGTGCAGGCCGCGGCGCTGCACAGCGGCAAGTCGCAGCCGCAGCGCACGCACACCCTCGGGCGCTTCAAGAGCGGCGACGTCACCGTGCTGGTGGCGACCAATGTCGCGGCGCGCGGCATCCACATCGACGCCCTCGACCTCGTCGTGAACGTCGACCCGCCGGCCGACGCCAAGGACTATCTGCACCGGGGCGGCCGGACCGCGCGCGCCGGGGAGTCCGGGAAGGTGGTCACCCTGGTCACCCAGGCGCAGCGGCGCGACGTGAACGCGATGATGTCCGCCGCCGGTGTCCGGCCGATCGTCACGCAGGTGCGTTCCGGGGAGCAGGCGCTGACCGCCATCACCGGCGCCAAGCGTCCGCCGACCGGTCCGAAGCCCGACGGCGGCAACGCCCCGTTCCGCGGCATGGGCACCCGCCCGGGACCCGCCAAGGGTTCCCGCAAGTCCGCCGAGGCCCGCAAGATCGCGGAGGCCCGCGCGGCGGCCCGGGTCCGCAAGGGCCGCTGACTCGCGGGCCGTTGGCCCGAGAACCGCTGACTACGACGGGCCGCCCGCAGTCGGCCGCTGGCCCTTGGCGGTCAACACCCGCTGCCCGCCCCGTCGTTCCGTGCCCCTGGCCCCCGCTCCTGCCCGCCGAAGTGTCGAACGCCCGGTCCCCGAGGGCCTCTTGAGGCAGCCCGAAAGCAGTGGTGGATCCGGACCCGGCTAAAGTCCGTGTCCTCACCAACGGCACAAGGAATGCACAGCAGGGGCGGGGACAGAAAAAGATGAGACATACACGGAACGCGGGATGGGCGGGGGTCACCGTCGCCGTGCTGGTCGCGACCAGCGCGTGCGGCGCGGAGGCCGCGAAGACGGCCGTCGGGGCGGCCAGTCACGCCGACACGATCATGGCCGCGCTCACCCGGGCGTCCGACAAGACGTCCAGGCTCGGCTCGGCCGAAGTGGAGACGGCGACCACGATCACCGCGACCGGTGGCCGGCCCGTCACCATGGACGGCACGTACTCCTGGGGCGACGGCCCCGCGCTCGACGTTCGGATGGACACCGCCAGCGCGCAGATGCAGACGCTCCAGGACGACCCCACCATGACCGTGAAGATGGTGGACGGCGCGTACTACTACGAGGTGGACCCGCAGGCCAGCGGTCCGCTCAAGGGCAAGCACTGGATGCGCGTGGACGTCTCGGCCGTGATGGGCCAGTCGGGCGTGGACGCCATGTCGGAGAACGCAGACCCGACGGCCGGTCTCCGTTACATCGGCGCCTCGAAGAACGTGAAGGACCTCGGCAAGGTGACGGTCGGCGGCAAGAAGGCCACTCACTACCGGGGAACCGTCGACGCGACACAGATCAACGCGTCCGAACTGTCCGCCGCGGAGAAGAAGACCGCCGTCAAGTCCCTCGCGTCCAGCGGCGGGAAGCTGACCCTCGACGTCTGGGTCGACGGCCAGGACCTGCCTGTCCGCGTGAAGCAGAGCGGTGGCGGAATCACGGTCACCATGAACTTCGTGAAGTTCGGCGCCACCAAGCCGGTCACGGCGCCGCCCGCCTCCGACGTCGGCGACCTCAGCGACGCCGTCGCGGCGCAGACCCAGTAGTCGGGTCAGTAACCAGTAAGGCGTACCGAGCCCGCAGGCGACCGGTGCACCGGCGGACTCTTCGCGGTGCCCCGGCCGGACGGAACGGTCCGGCCGGGGTCGCTCGGCGGGGACGGCAGGAGTCGAACCTGCGGCATCCGGGTTTGGAATCCGGCGCTCTGGCCTCTGAGCTACATCCCCAGGGCGCCAGCGTGACACAGCGGACCGAGGACCCACCAAGGGGTTTTCCACAGGCCCGCACGCCGCGTTCGTCCGGGCTCTACGCTCACTGGTGAGCCCCCCGCGCGGCGTCCGGAGCGCCTGCCCCCGCCTCCCGGCGCACGCCGTCCCGTCGCCGCGTCGGTGAAGCCTGAATGACAGGTACAGGGTCCCAACCCGAACCCTGTACTTCAGGTTCAGGCTTGATCGTTTCGGGCTCCCGCGAGCCCGTGCGCACCCCGTTCCCCGGGCCTGCCGCCACCCGGGCCAAAAAAGTCGGACGGCGATGTCGAGAATCACCGAGCGGCTCCGTCCCCGAGGTGAACGCGACCAGAATGGGTCGCACCAGCACCGAGGAGAACCACGATGGCCAAGTACCTGCTGCTCAAGCACTACCGAGGCGCTCCGGCCGCGGTGAACGACATCCCCATGGACCAGTGGACGCCCGAGGAGATCTCGGCGCACATGAAGTACATGCAGGACTTCGCGGCGCGCCTGGAGGGGACCGGCGAGTTCGTCGACGGCCAGGCGCTGGCGCCCGACGGCATGTTCGTCCGTTACGACGGCGAGGGGCGCCCGCCGGTCACGGACGGTCCGTTCGCGGAGACCAAGGACCTCATCGCCGGCTGGATGATCATCGACGTGGACAGCTCCGAGCGGGCGGTGGAGCTGGCCGGGGAACTGTCGGCCGCCCCCGGAGCCGGCGGGAAGCCGATCCACGAGTGGCTCGAAGTGCGCCCGTTCCTGACCGCGCCGCCCACCGTCACGGAGTGACCTCACCCATGGACGAGGCACTGCTGCGGAGCCTCACCCCTGGTGTGCTCGCCGTCCTCGTGCGCCGCGGAGCGGATTTCGCGGCGGCCGAGGACGCCGTGCAGGACGCCATGGTGGAGGCCGTCCGTGTCTGGCCGCACGACGAACCGTGCGACCCGAAGGGCTGGCTGATCACCGTCGCGTGGCGCCGGTTCCTCGACGCCACCCGTGCGGACTCCGCCCGGCGGCGGCGTGAGGAACTGGTCGACGAGGAGCCGGCGCCGGGCCCTGCGCCCGGCCTGGACGACACGCTCCAGCTCTACTTCCTGTGCGCCCATCCCTCGCTGACGCCGTCGTCCGCCGTGGCCCTCACGCTGCGTGCGGTCGGCGGGCTCACCACTCGACAGATCGCGCAGGCGTACATGGTGCCCGAGGCGACCATGGCGCAGCGCATCAGCCGCGCGAAACGCACGGTCTCGGGGGTGCGCTTCGACCAGCCCGGTGACGTCGCCACCGTGCTGCGTGTCCTCTACCTGGTCTTCAACGAGGGCTACTCCGGCGACGTCGACCTCGCCGCCGAGGCCGTCCGGCTGACCCGGCGGCTCGCGGCGGCCATCGACCATCCCGAGGTGGCGGGGCTGCTGGCCCTGATGCTGCTTCACCACGCGCGGCGGGCGACCCGTACGGATCCGGACGGCGGTCTGGTGCCGCTCTCCGAGCAGGACCGCGGACGGTGGGACACCGGGGCGATCGCCGAGGGTGTCCGGATCCTCCAGACGGCTCTCTCGCGTGACCGGCTGGGCGAGTTCCAGGCGCAGGCCGCCATCGCGGCGCTGCACGCGGACGCGGCCACCGCCGAGGAGACCGACTGGGTGCAGATCGTCGAGTGGTACGACGAACTCGTGGCCCTGACCGACAGCCCAGTGGTCCGCCTCAACCGCGCGGTGGCCGTCGGCGAGGCGGACGGCCCCCGCGCGGGGCTCAAGGAGCTGGCGGCACTGCACGACACCCTGCCCCGCCACACCGCGGTCGCCGCCTACCTCCACGAGCGGGACGGCGACCTCGCGACAGCCGCCCGCCTCTACGCGGAGGCGGCCCACAAGGCCCCCAACCTCGCGGAACGCGACTACCTGACCCGCAGGGCGGCCCGGCTGAACAGCACCCGGAACGCGGGGCGGTGACGGGCCGGCGGGCCGGACCGGGGCGACCCGGTCCGGAACGCCGGCCCGTCCCTGTCGCCCTTCCGTGTCGCGTCCCGCCGCCCGTCGGCCCGTCAGTTCCCCTGCCCGTCCCCGCCCTTGTCCGCGTTCACGTTCTCGTTGTCGTTCTCGTAGGGAAAGCGGGCCGGCGGAGCGTCCTGGGCGAAGAAGGTCTTGGCCCGCGTGAGGGCACGTTCGTCGTCGAGAACCTGACCGGGGCGGGAGCCGTTGCCGAGGAGGACGCCACCGAAACGCATGCCCATGTAGGCGGCGGTGTGGTGCAGGGTGAGGATCAGCGGCTCGGCGACGATCTCCTCGCGGTGGGTCATGACGGTCACGCCCCAGAGAGTCCGGCCTGCCATCCTCGCCCTGAACCCCGGGTCCGGCGCGCTCAGCCAATTCGACCAGTAGTCGAGGTAGCGCTTGGTCGAGGACGACACGGAGTACCAGTAGAGCGGCGACGCGATCACCACGTCGGTGGCGGCCAGTGTCGCCTGCCGCAGCAGTTCCTCGTCGTTCTCCACGGGCGACGCCGGATCCGTCGCCCGCCGGGTGTCCGAGAAGTCCGGCAGCCGCAGCTGCGAGAGATCCAGCCAGCGCTGTTCGACGTCCCCCGGCAGTTGCTCCGCCGCGGCGCGGGCGAGCAACTCGGTGTTGCCCTCGACGCGGGCGCTGCCGAGAAGGAAGAGGAACGAACGGGACATGGCGTACTCCGAGATCGGCCCGGGTACTCGGCGCGGCATCCCGGGAAGCGGTTGAGCGGGCATCGCCACCAACTGCCCCTAGCCGAGGGGTATTCCGGGGCGTGCCCCGCGCACCGCGTGACGGACCGTCGCGCCCCGGCCGAACCCGGGGCCGATGCGCCGCTGTGCGCCGTCAGTTCTTTTTGAGCTCCTCGGCGAGCATCACCAGGATGCCGCTGGGGCCGCGGAGATACGTGAGCTTGTAGACGTCCTCGTAGGTGGCGACGCCGCGGAGCGGGCGGCATCCGTGCTTCGCCGCCGCCTCAAGGGCCTTGTCGATGTCGTCGACCGAGAAGGCGACGCGATGCATGCCGATCTCGTTGGGCAGGGTGGGCGCCGTCTCGATCGCCTCGGGGTGGATGTACTCGAAGAGTTCGAGGCAGCCCTGGCCGTCCGGTGTCCGGAGCATCGCGATGTTGGCGTGGTTGCCGTCGAGGCCGACGGCCGTGTCGGTCCACTCGCCGCTGACCGTGTCCCGGCCGACGACCGTCAGGCCGAGGTCGGTGAAAAAGGCGATCGTCGCTTCGAGGTCGCGGACGGCGATGCCGACGTTCTCCAGTTTGATGGGCATGCGGCGCATGCTACCGAGCCGGCACCCGCGGCCCCGCCCGACTGCCGACGGCTCCCGGACCGTTCACCCGACCGGGACCGCACGGGCCGCACGCCCCCCGCGCGTTGACCACCGGGGCGGCGGCCGAGCCGCAGGCGTGGCACGTCGGCACTCCAACCACCGCTCCGCCAAGCCCAGTTCGAGCCATCCGTGAATCGCACAGTTCTCGACACCGCTGCACATCCGTGCCGTGGTCCGTACCAGAAAAGGAAACAAATATTGACGTCACCGAACAGCGTGCGTAGGTTCCGAGCCGAGCCGATCGAGGAGTCGCGTCGCCGTGTCGTCGGCGCGACACCCCCCACATGAGCATCGAAGGGACTTGCCATGCACGGTTCCTCTCTCCTCAGACATGTCATGTTCGCGCCATCCCGGCGAACCGGGCACACCGAACGCCCGGAACGCCCCGGCCGCCGCAGGCCGTTCGCACGGTTCTCGTCCGGAGGGCCGGGCAGCGGGCCCCGCCGGCCCCTGCGGCGCGTCGCCGCCGTCCTGACCACGCTGGGTCTCGCCCTCGGCGTCCTGCTCGGTTTTCCCGCCGCCTCCCAGGCCGCCACGTCGCTGCCCTGCGACATCTACGCCGCCGCCGGTACCCCGTGCGTGGCCGCGCACAGCGTCACCCGCGCACTGCTCGCCTCGTACAACGGGCCGCTCTACCAGGTGACCCGGGTCTCGGACGGTGCGACCGCCGACATCGGCGTGCTCGCCCAGGGCGGGTACGCCAACGCGGCCGCGCAGGACGCCTTCTGTGCCAACAGCGGCGGCTGTCGCATCACGAAGATCTACGACCAGAGCGGCCGCCACAACGACCTGAAGCCCGGCCCGGCCGGCACCGCGGGCACGGGTGCGGACCGGGGTGCCAGCGCGTCCGCGATCTCGGTCACCGCGGGCGGGCACAAGGTCTACGGGGTCTGGATCTCGCCGGGCGTGGGATACCGCTACACCGGGGTCGCGTCCGGCGTCGCCGTCAACGGGCAGCCGGAGGGCGCCTACATGGTGGCCAGCGGCACCCACGTCGGGTCGGCCTGCTGCTTCGACTACGGCAACGCGGAGAGCACGCCCGCCGACACCGGCAACGGCCACATGGACGCCGTCTCGATCGCCACGACCTGCTACTTCGCGCCGTGCACCGGGACCGGACCGTGGGTGGAGGCCGACCTGGAGAACGGCATGTTCCAGGGCGACAACGGCTCCAACACGGCCAACCAGGGCAACAAGAGCACCTTCGTGACCGCCGTGCTCAAGAACAACGGGCAGACACGGTACGCGCTGAAGGGCGGTGACTCCCGGTCCGGCGGGCTGACCACCTGGTGGGACGGGGCCCTGCCGACCCGGGGCGGCTACCAGCCCATGCATCAGGAGGGCGGCATCATCCTGGGCATCGGCGGCGACAACAGCAACTGGAACAGGGGGACCTTCTTCGAGGGGGTCATGGTCTCCGGCTATCCGACCGACGCCGCGGAGAACGCCGTGCAGGCCAACGTCGTCTCCGTCGGCTACAACGGCGCGACGGACGTGCCGAACGGTCCGCAGGGCACGATCACCGGCCCCGGCGGCAAGTGCGTGGACGTCGCGGCCGACGACTCGGGCGTCAACGGCACCGCCGTACAGCTCTGGGACTGCCAGTCGTACGCCGAGGACCAGCACTGGACCCACAACCCCGACGGGTCCCTGTCGACCCTCGGACGGTGCCTCGACATCGAGAACAACGGCACCGCCGCGGGCGCCAAGTTGGAACTGTGGGACTGCAACGGCGTCGGCGGGCAGAAGTGGGTGCAGCAGGCCGACGGGTCCCTGCGCAACCCGCAGTCCGGACGATGCGTCGACTCCCCCAGCGGCGCGACCGCCAACGGCACCCGGCTCCAGATCTGGGACTGCAACGGCGCCGCCGCGCAGAAGTTCGCGGTGAACGGGGGCGGTTCGGTCAAGGGGCCCGGCAGCAAGTGCGTGGACGTCGCGGCCGACGACTCCGGCGTGAACGGCACCGCCGTCCAGCTCTGGGACTGCCAGTCGTACGCGGCGGACCAGCACTGGTTCCACCGCTCCGACAACTCGCTCTCCACGCTGGGGCGTTGCCTGGACATCGTGGGCAACGGCACGGCGAACGGCGCGACGGTCGAGCTGTGGGACTGCAACGGGGCCGGCGGCCAGAAATGGGTCCAGCAGGCGAACGGTTCACTCCTCAACCCCCAGTCCGGACGGTGCCTCGACTCCCCCAGCGGGGCAACAGCCAACGGCACCCGGCTCCAGATCTGGGACTGCAACGGCTCCACCGCACAGGTGTTCAGCCTGAGTTGAGCGGGCCGGCCCGACCGAGCCGGTGCGGACCCGCCCTCGGGCACCCGTCCGTACCGGCCGGGCTCGGCAGCACCGGTGTGCTCTCCCGGCAGGCGACTGCCGGGAGAGCAGACCGCCGCGTGACCCGGCGCGCCCGTTCGGCCCCGCGTGTGGTCCGCTTCCCTCGGCACTCGGGCCGACGCGAGGGGAGTCCGCGGATGTGCACGGTGGATCCGGAGTCCGCACGGGCGGCCGTGACCGCCTCGATCGCCAGGCTCGCCGCAGCACACCCCCACCTTGTGCAAGACCCGTCCGCCCAACCCGCGTTGACGGGCTGCGCGGACGTGGAGTGGTCCGCGATCCCCGGCTGCCCGGACGGTGTTCCCGTCGTACTGCGGGGCCTTGCCGACGCGGACGCGGCCGAGGAGGCCGACTCGGTGCTGGACCGGCTGGTGATGTCGGGGCCCATGAGCATCAGCGCCGTGATGCCGGCCGTCGTGCCCTTTCTGCTGCGTCTGGCGGTGGACCCTTCCGTGCCGCGCCGGACCGAACTGCTCGGGATGCTGTTCATCGCCGCCGCGCTGTCCGAACCCGTCGCCCCCGGAAGCGGGTGGGCGGTGGCCCACGGTCTCGACGAGGACCACCCCGAACGGACCCTGTGCCGTGCGGCGTTCGCGGCGGACCCGGTGCTGGTCCGGCAACTGCTCGCGGACCAGGAGCTGTTGGCGCGCGCGTCCCTGGACGACGGCGACCGCGACAGTCTGGCGGCGGCCGCGGGCCTCTGAGGCGTACCGGCCGTACCCGGACGGGCCGATTCGTGTCCGGGCGCGGCCGGTACGCCGAGGTGTCCCGGCCGCGCGGACACCGCCCTCCCGCCCGGCGGCGGCCCGTCCCGGCCGCTGTCCCGTCGCCGCGCCGCTCCCCCGCCACGCACACACCACACGCTCGGCCTCGCGTGCCGTCACCCCGGCACCCTTCTTGATCGCGATGATGGTCGGCGTCGGCTCCTCCGTTCCCCGCGGAGGGCCCGCTCCTCCGTCGCCCTCCCCTCTCCGCACTGCACGCCCCCAACTCGCCCCACGCCAACGAGACGAGCCCAGCCCATGCAGCGAAGAGTCCCCCTCGCCCCGAACACCGCTCTTCCCGTCCCCTCCGCCGTCACGGTCGCCGCCGCGGCGGCCGCGGCGTTCGCCCTGCTCACCGGTGTCGCAACGGCCGCTCCGAGCGACGCGGGAACAACGAGGAGCACCCGTGGCGCCGCCGTGAGCGTCCGCGCCCCCGGCGGTGCGGGCACACCAGGACCGAGCGGCGCTCCCGCGCCTTCCCCCGGGCCCGGCACCATCGCCTCCCAGGACATCGCCACCGCCGGCGCGGGCTCCCCGTACTACCGCATCCCCGCCCTGGCCAGAACGACCGCCGGTACGCTCCTCGCCGTTTACGACGCCCGGCCGAACCTCTCCGACCTGCCCAGCAACATCAGCCTCGTCGGGCGGCGCAGCACCGACGGCGGCCGCACCTGGCGGGCGCAGCGGGTCGTCCGGCACGACCCCGCGCCCAACGGCTACGGCGATCCGAGCCTGCTCGTCGACCGGGAGACCGGCCGCGTCCACCTCTTCTACGCAGCATCCGTGAACCGGGGCTTCTTCGGCTCGGCGACGGGCATCGACGAGAGCAGCCCCGACGTCTTCCAGGCCGACCACAGCTATTCCGACGACGACGGTCTCACCTGGCGGCACGAACGCCTCACCGCCAGGATCAAGAACCCCGCCTGGTCCGGCGTGCTGGCCTCTTCGGGGCAGGGCGTCCAACTGCGCCACGGGCCCCACAGGGGGCGGCTGGTCCAGCAGTACGCCATCCGGAGCGGCGGCGGCAACTACGCCGTCAGCGTCTACAGCGACGACCACGGGGCGACCTGGCGGACGGGCACGCCGGTGGGGCCCGGCGCCGACGAGAACAAGACCGTCGAACTCTCCGACGGCCGCCTCATGCTCAACAGCCGTTCGGCGCCGTACCGCAAGGTCGCCTACTCCAGCGACGGCGGCGCCACGTACACGCCTCTCCGGCAGGACACCGAGTTGCCCGATCCCGCCAACAACGGCTCCGTCGTGCGCCTGGCTCCGGACGTGGGCGCGTCCGAACGCCGGTCGTCCTGGCTCCTGTTCAGCAATACCGCGAGCAGCACCCGCAGCAATCTCACCGTCCGGCTGTCCTGCGACAACGGGCGCAACTGGCCGGTCCGCAGGACCGTGGAGGCCGGTTCGTCCGCCTACTCGACGCTCGCTCCGCTCGACGCGGGCACCGGGCGCGATCCCCGGGTCGGTCTGCTGTGGGAACGCGACAAGTACCGGCACATCACGTATTCGTCCTTCGGCCTCCAGTGGCTCGGCGGTGTCTGCGCCCCGGTGACCGTCACACCGCCCGCGTCCCTGCCGTCGGGGGCGACGTCCGGCGTCTCCGTCCGCGTCGTCAGCCAGGAGGCCGCGACGCTCCCCGCGGGCACCGTGTCACTCGCACTGCCCGCCGGCTGGAGCGCCCCGCCGGTCACCGTCCCCGCCCTGAGACCCGGCAGGGCCACCACGGTCAGCGTCCCGGTCGCCGTCCCGGCGGGCGCGACACCGGGGAGCTTCTCGGTGACGGCGACGTATCGCGTCCGGGACACTCAACGGTCTTACGGCATCGGGGCGTTGACCGTCGCGGCACCCTGAGTGGCGCGGGCCCCCGCGGGACGCCGAGTCCGCCCGGGTGCCCGCACGGCCCACCCCGCCGGGAAGCACACCTGTTCCGGCCCTCCCTCGTTTCGGGAGGGCCGGGTGTCCGATTCCTCGGCGCGGGGGCCGTGCCATGCTGATCCCGTGAACAGACCTGTCGTGCGCATCGCCTTCGCCCCCGAACTCGCCCTGTTCGTACCGGCCTTCCGACGCGGCGGCCATACGGAGGCCGAGACGGACGGCGCGTCCACGCTGGGCCACGTGGTGGAGTCACTGGGTGTGCCGCTGACGGAGGTCGGCGCGCTGACGGTGGACGGGACGCCCGCGCCGACGTCACACGTGCCCGGGGACGGGGAGACGATCGAGGTACGGCCGGTCGCGCGCCCCCAGGAGGTGCCGGGCGCACCGCTGCGCTTCCTGCTCGACGTTCATCTGGGCACGCTGGCGCGCCGGTTGAGGTTGCTCGGGGTGGACGCGGCGTACGAGTCGACCGACATCGGTGATCCCGCGCTGGCGGCACGCTCCGCCGCCGAGAGACGTGTCCTGCTGAGCCGTGACCGCGGCCTGCTGCACCGCCGCGAGCTGTGGGCCGGCGCCTACGTCTACAGCACCCGCCCGGAGGAGCAACTCCGGGACGTCCTGGCCCGGTTCGCGCCCGAGCTGCGACCGTGGACCCGGTGCACGGCCTGCAACGGCATGCTCACCGAGGCGACTCTCGACGACGTGGCCGAGCAACTGCACAGCGGGACAAGGCGGACCTACGACGTGTTCGCCCGCTGCCCCGACTGCGGACGCGCGTACTGGAAGGGCGCGCACCACCAGCACCTGGAGGAGATCGTGAACCAGGTGCTGGCGGAGCACGACGCGGCGTCCTGACGGGTCGGGGCACGGCCGGGCCGACCTGTCAGGACGGCCCGGCCGGTCCGGCTCGTCTCAGCCGAGCCGGGCCGCCCATTCGTCGACGGTGGTGACATCGGCCTGGCGCGGGAAGACCTTCTCGGTCAGTACCCGGTGGACCTCCGCGTCCGTGTCGCCGCAGCCGTCGGAAAGCACGGTGAGCCGGAAGTCGAGGTCGGCGGCCTGCCGGAGGGTGGACAGGACGACGCCGCTCGTCGACAGGCCGGCCAGCACGAGGTGGTCGACGGCGCCGCCGCGCAGTACGAGGTCGAGGTCGCTGCCCGCGAAGGCGCTGATGCGCTTCTTGGTGACGACCGTCTCGCCGGGCTGCGGCGCGACGTCGGGGTGGATGGCGGCGTTGGGGTCACCCTCGGTGAAGGCGCCCTCGGGCAGGGCGCTGAACGTCGGGCTGGACCTGGTCTCGGGGTGCCCGTCGCGGAAGCCGACGACGACGTACACGACGGGGACGCCGGCCTTCCGGGCCGCGGCGACGGCGCGGGCGACGCGGGAGGTGTAGTCGGGGTCGGAAATGCGTGCGGTGATGGACTGCTGGACGTCCATGACGAGCAGGGCGGAGTTGGTCACGGTTGATCCTTTACGTGGTCGGGTCTGTCTTTCGGGGCCGCCGCACGCGGCGGCGCGGGTCGCCGACCGGGCCCCGGCGAGCCGGATCGGCGGGTCCGGTCTCTCACCGCTCCGCGCTCCCGGCGGGACTCCCGGCGGCCGGGTCCTCCTGGGGTTTCCCGATCCGGCGCAGGGAGCGGTCGGCGACGGTCACGGCGAGGAAGAGGACGCTGACGGCGAGCATCAGCCAGGCCAGGTCGTGCAGTCCCCCGGTGTCGGCGCGCTGCCCGAAGAAGGCGCCGTTGGCCGCGGAGGCGACGATGGCGCCGAGGTAGCCGAAGGTGCGCAGGAGCCCGGCGGACGAGCCCATCCGGTCGGGGTCGGCCTGGTGGTAGACGGAGTTCTGGAGGGCGAGGCTGTTCAGGCCCTGCGGGACACCGAGCACCAGGACGACGCCCAGGAGCAGCCATACGGGGCTGTGCGCCTGGAGGAGCAGCAGCATGGCGCACGCGACGATCTGGCCGACCGCACCGACCAGGAGTTTGGCGCGGACCGCCTGGCGGCGTCCGGTGAGGGTGGAGACGACGATGGCGGTCGCGAACAGCGGGAGCTGGACCAGTCCGGTCTGGGAGGCGGAAAGTCCCCTGCCCTCCTCCAGCCACTGCGTGTATCCGTAGAGGAACGCGTAGCTGACCACGTAGGTGAGCAGCGCCCGCGCGTAGGTGGCCAGGAGGGGCATGTTGCCGCCCAGGACCCGGATGTCGATGAAGGGTTGCGCCACGCGCAGTTCGCGCCGGGCGAAGCCGCTCGCCGCGGCGAGGGTCAGTACCAGGAGGTACCACTGGCCGGCGCCCGGGTTCATCAGGAACAGCAGCAGGCAGACCAGCGCCGAGGCGAACAGCGCCATGCCCGGCAGGTCCAGGACGGCGAGGGGCCGTTCCGCGGCGGCTCGGGCGGGGCGGGTGGCCGGGAGGCGGCGAATTCCGAGGTACAGGCCGACGAGCGCGAGCGGGATGTTGACGGCGAGGGTGGCCCGCCAGCCTCCGACGGCGATCAGCAGTCCGCCGAGGCTCGGGCCGATGACCGCGATGGTCTGCGTGGTGACGGCGAGCGCGGTGAGGACGCCAGCGGGGCTCTCCTCGCCGGTGCGCCGGGCCTCGCTGCGGATGAGGTACATGGCTGCCGGATAGCCGGAACAGGTACCGAAGCCGAGGACGACACGTGCCGCCACGAGGACGCCGAGGTTGGGCGCGAGCATGCCGACGACGCCGGCGACGCCGGTCAGCGCCGTTCCCACAAGGAACAGGCGGCGCGGACCGAAGAGGTCGATCAGCCTGCCCACCACGGGCTGGCCGATGGAGGTCGCCAGGTACAGGGCGGAGATGAGCCACGCGGTCTGCGAGGGCGGCGCACCGAACGCCGCGCCGATCGGCACCAGCGAGACCGAGAGGATCGAGGAGTTGACGGGGTTGAGCGCCGACCCCAGCATCATCGGCGCGAGCAGCCGCCGGTCGAAGCCACCGCGGGAAGACTTGGCCGGGCCCGGCTCCGGGCCCGGGGCGCGGCCGGGACGCAACCGCCGCAGTGCCCGCGCCATTCGCCCGGTCGCCACCTCGGATCCCTCCCCGGTCTCGTGCGTGTGCCCGGTCCCGGTACCGCCGGTCCTTCCGTTCGAGGTCATGACCGGGCGATCCGTTCGAGGATCGCCGCCGCCTCGCGGATGGCGCGCCGCTCCGACTCGGTGCATTCGTCCTCCAGTGCGCGGGTGAGCCAGCTCTCCCCGGCGCGGCGACGGTCCTCCAGGAAGGAGTGACCGCTCTCGGTGACGAAGACGAGCTGACGCCGCCCGTCGCCGGGGTCCTGGCGCCGGGAGACGAGCCCGCGCTGTTCCAGTACGGCCACCGTGGCGGCCGCGGACTGGTGCCGGACACGCTCGGCCGCGGCGAGATCACTGACCGACGCCTCGCCGTCCTTGTCCAGGCGGCTGAGCACCGAACTCTGGGACGGCGTGACGTCGGCGGGGTCGTACGTCTCCCGCATGCGGCGCCGGAGCCTGCTGAACACCACGCGGACCTCACGTGCCGCGCGCACGGCCGACTCGGACACGTCACTGGTGTCAGGGATCTCGTTCATGAATACAGGTTAACTTGCGCAGTCCAGCCTGTGCAAATGTCCCGAGGCCGCTCCTCCGCCGAAAACCTGGTCAACGCCCGGCGCCGACCACCGCTATCCTCCTGCGACTGATCCACAACGGGAGGGAACCCATGCACCGCCGAACGATCCTCGGACTGGCAACAGCGTTGACGGCGGCAGCACTTGCCGCCGGATGCTCGGCCGCTGGCCCGACGGCGACGGCACCGGCCTCCCGGACGGCGACTCCCGCCGCCTCCGCGGCGGCCACCCCCTCCCCCGCCGCCGCGAAGGGCAACGCCGCGGCCGGCGCCACGACGGCGGCGTCCGGCGAGGCCGCGCCCGGCGGATACGACGCCACACGGGACGCGGGCGCCGACATCAGGGCGGCCCTCGCCAGGGCGGCGGCGGACCACCGGGAGGTGCTCCTGGACTTCGGCGCCGACTGGTGCCCGGACTGCCGGGCGCTGGACGTCATGTTCGGCTCGGCGAAGGCGGCGCCGGTCCTGGCGGAGAACTACGTCAGGGTGGCGGTCGACGTCGGCCGGTTCGACCACAACCTCGATGTCGCCGGCCGCTACGTCGACCTGGAGACCAGCGGAATCCCGGCGCTGGTGGTCCTGAAGGCGGACGGCACCGTCCGGACCGCAACGAACGACGGCAGCTTCGCCGACGCCCACGCCATGAACGCGGACCAGGTCGCCGAGTTCCTCGGCCGCTGGGCGCCCGACGGCGACCGGTAGAGCGGACGATGGGAACTCCCGCTCGTCGCCGTGCGCTCCAACGGGCCCTGCTTGGCGCGGCGTTGGCAACCCTCCTGCTCGGCGGCGGCGCGGCGTCCCCCGCCCGGCCCGCGCCGGGCGCACGCGTCACGGCGAACGGCGTCACCGTCGTGGTCACCCTGCTTCCCGCGGCGGACGGGGGCCGGGAACTGCGCGCGACCTTCAGCCCGCGCCGGGCCGGGTTCCACGTCTACAGCATCGACCTGCCCGACGGAGGCATCGACGGGCTGGGCATCCCCACCAGGCTCTCCGTACGGGGCGGCCTGACCGCCGAGGGCAGACCGACGGCGGACCGCACTGTCGTGGGGCTGCGCCCGGCCGGGCTCCCCACCGAGCTTCCCGTATACCCGGACGGGCCGGTGACGTTCACGCTGCCGGTCCGCCCGACCGGCTCCGACGAGGCCGACGTCGTCGTCAGCTACGGGGCTTGCGGCGCGAGCCGCTGCCTGATGCCGGTCACGGACGAGGTGATCCGGCTCCGCCTCGGCTGATCATTCGGAGGGCGAGAGGTGCGCGCGCACCCACCCGGGGTCGGGGTTGACGTGCGGGCGGCCCGCCACCACCACGGTCGGGACCGTCTCGTCGCCGCCGTTGGCGGCCCGCACCACGGCCGCACCGTCCGGGTCGCGCCAGATGTTCACCCAATGGAGCCGCCCGGCGCGACGGCCGAGCCGGATCCGCAGACGCATGCAGTACGTGCAGCCCGGCCGCCAGTAGACGACCGGCCGCCCGTCGGTCGCGCTGCGACGCCGCGCCTCGGCGGAGCCGACCGAACGGGGAAACAGCAAGGGCGAGTTGAGCCACGCCACCAGGACGAACGCCACCAGCGGAGGAACCGCCGCGCCGGGCGACCCGTGGAGGAGGAGCGGAGCGGCGACGAGCACACCGCAGGCCACGAACGCCGCCGGCAGAATCCAGACACGCACCATGTGGGCAGGCTACCCGTGGGGGCAAAACGAAAGGCAAGGAGTAAGCGCTCTCCTTGCCACTCTCAACTTATAGCGCACAGGGGGCCTTGCGGCAAGGCCCCCTTCGTACCGCAGAATCTCCAGCCGAAGCCGGAACCTGCGGAAATGAGGGCTCGATGATCGACGTGATCGTTGCCGGCGGCGGACCGACCGGCTTGATGCTGGCCGGCGAGCTGCGGCTGCACGGTGTGCAGACGGTCGTGCTGGAGAAGGAGCCGGAACCGGCGTCATTCGTACGGGCGTTGGGGCTGCACGTACGCAGTATCGAGGTGCTGGACCAGCGCGGTCTGCTGGAGCGCTTCCTCGCGCACGGGCAGCAGTACAAGGTCGGCGGGTTCTTCGCCGGCATGGGCAAGCCGTGGCCCGACGACCTGGACACCGCGCACCCCTACGTCCTCGGCATCCGGCAGCCCACGACGGATCGGCTGCTGGCCGAGCACGCGGTCGAGCTCGGCGCGGACGTCCGGCGCGGCGCCGAGCTGGTCGGGCTGAGCCAGGACGAGGACGGCGTGAGTGCCGAACTGGCCGACGGCACAAGCCTGCGGGCCCGTTGGCTGGTCGGCTGCGACGGCGGCCGCAGCACGGTGCGCAAGCTGCTCGGCGTCGGCTTCCCCGGCGAGCCGACGAGGGTGGAGACGCTGATCGGCGAGATGGAGGTTACCGCGTCTGCGGAGACGGTGGCCGCACGGGTGGCGGAGGTCCGCAGGACGGAGAAGCGGTTCGGCGTCGGCCCGTTCGAGGGCGGTGTGTTCCGCGTCGTCGTGCCCGCGGACGGTCTGGCCGAGGACCGCTCGGTCCCGCCGACGCTGGACGAGATCCGGAAGCAGTTGCGGGCGTACGCCGGAACGGACTTCGGGGTCCACTCGCCGCGCTGGCTGTCGCGCTTCGGCGACGCGACCCGCCAGGCGGAGCGCTACCGGACCGGTCGGGTGCTGCTGGCGGGCGACGCGGCGCACATCCATCCGCCGACCGGCGGGCAGGGCCTCAACCTCGGCATCCAGGACGCGTTCAACCTCGGCTGGAAACTGGCCGCCGAGGTGAACGGCTGGGCGCCGCAGGGGCTGTTGGACAGTTACCACGCCGAGCGGCATCCGGTGGCCGCCGACGTCCTGGACAACACCCGCGCCCAGATGCAGTTGATGTCCACCGAACCGGGACCCCAGTCGGTACGCCGACTGCTGTCGGAGCTGATGGACCTCGACAACGTCAACCGGTTCCTGATCGAGAAGATCACCGCGATCTCGGTGCGCTACGACTTCGGCCCGGGACACGAACTCCTGGGCAGGCGGCTGCGGGACGTCCCCCTGAAGCAGGGCCGTCTCTACGAGTTGACCCGCGAGGGCCGTGGTCTTCTGCTCGACCGGACGGGCCGGCTCTCGGTCGGCGGCTGGGCGGACCGGGTCGACCACGTCATCGACCCCGGTGTCGAACTGGACGCCGAACCGGACCTCGGCGGCGTGCTGTTGAGGCCGGACGGACACGTCGCGTGGGTCGGTGAGGAGCAGGCGGAACTGGTCGGCCACCTGCACAAGTGGTTCGGTTCCAGCGCGCGTTGAGGCCGTCGGGCGGAGCGTCCGTCCGGCGCCGGGGCCGGTTCCCGCGCCGCGCCCGGCCTCCTACGCGGGCTCCACGGGCTCCATGCCCGCCCGCCGGATCCAGGTGGCCGTCACCCAGGTGAGGAGCAGGGCGACCGCGGCGCCGAGTGCCGTCATCTCCACACGTTCGAGCGCGATGCGGTACGCGGCGTGCGCGCGTCCTCCCGAGAACAGCAGCAGCACCGTCGGGGTGAGGAACACGGCGTAGGCGAAATCGTCGGGCAGCAGCGCGTACGCCACGGTGAACACCGCGCACACGGCGGCCAGGGCCACGCACAGGGCCGAGGGAGCCACCACCGCGAGGGCCACGGCGACGACCGCGCCGGCCGCCGTGCCCAGCGCCCGGTGCAGGACGCGCGCCCGTGTGCGGCCCGTGCCGGGCACGAGCACCAGGCACAGGGTCAGCACGGCCCAGGTGCCCCGGGGCAGGGACAGCAGGTTGATCAGGAGGATCAGGCCGACGCAGCCGACCGCCAGTTCGGCCGCGTGCAGGGCGGCCGCCCTGCCCGACGCAGGCTCCGCGGCGAAGTGCGTGCGCGTGACGTGAGCGAGCACGACGACGATCGCGGCCCCCAGGAACGTGGCCGCCGCGGCTCCCGCCGGATTGCCGGGCGACAGGGACGCGTAGAGGAGGAGGTTGGAGGGCAGTAGCGCGGCGGCGCCGATGCTGCGGCGGTTGAAGAGTCCCTGCACGGCACAGGCGGCAACGACGGCCAGGATCAGCAGCGGGGTGTTCCCGGCGACCAGCGCGCCGACGCCCGCGGCCAGACCCGCGCACACGGCGATCCAGCACTGGTCGGCCGTCGGGAGCCGGCCCACCGCGACCACCATGAACGTCATCCCGAGGTAGACGGAGACGGCGGTGCCACCCTCGGTGAACAGCCAGGCCACCCCCACCGGCACCGCCGCCAGCAGGACGAGACCGGCCGACTTCGCCAGCAGACCCCAGGACGGAATCCGAACCTTCACGAACGCCCCATTCCGCCATCGACGGACATTTCTCGCATCGTTCCCGGCATTGCACCACGATGTCCGGAGCGACACGAACAGCGACGGCGCGCGCGCCGGACAGGCCGGGCAGGGGCTGCGCGGGGAGGGGGCGAACGCGCATCCCCGTCGCCGGGGGCGGCCCCGGGGATTCCTCCGCTCCGGGGCCCACGGGCGTACGGGTTTGTGCGTGGGGTCGGTGGGTCGGTGGTGCGACCGGTGATCCGCGCGGGGCGTCCGGCGGCAACGCCGATTCTCACCCGAACATGACCTTGCCCGCCCGGAGTTGAAGTTCGGGGCGGGCTGCGGTTCATCGCTGACTGGGCGGCACGGGGTCAGCGGCGCAGCAGCATCACGACGGCGACGATGACGATGATCAGGACGACGGTGCCGAGGCCTATGTACACGGGTCTCTCTTTTCTGTCGGGGACGACGACACCATCGGGTGTCGCAGGAGACCGTGTGCCCCGGTCGGGGGCTTACAGCCACCCCAATTCCTTCTGTTGCCTGCTCGTGACATGCACGCGCACAGAGGTGGTGGGACAGGCCGGGCAGCCGGGGCGGAACCCACCGGGACGGGCGGGACGATCGGTGCCCCTCCGGCGGCTGCCGCCGGAGGGGCACCTGGTGCCGAGCGCTCAGCGTTTGAGCGTGAAGGTGAAGTCACCGGCCACTCTGGCGTTCAGCCGGACCGCCGAGACGAGCCTCCCCTCGGCGGCCAGTCGGTCGGTCTCGGCCCGTGACAGGCCGCATCCCTCGGCGATCAGCCGGACGGGCCGGACCGGGATCCTCGCGGCGAAGCGGACCGAGACGTCGACGACCTCGCGGTCCAGGTGATCCGTTCCGCCGGTGTCGAGGCGCCAGGCGCCGCTCCAGTCGAGGGCGACGCGGTTGCGGCGCAGCAGAGCCGGGTCCTGGATCAACTCGGCTGTCAGGGAAGGGTCGTTGTCGTGCAGACGGTCAAGCAGGCCGGGGCTCGTGGAGCGTACGTGCACGCGCTCCAGGACGGTGAGTTTCACCGTCTCCCCGCAGGCGGTGCAGAGCAGCAGGAGCCACACGTCGAGGAGTTTGTGGTTGGCGTTGACGCGGAATCTGCCGCTCGGCCGGAAGCTGCCGGACGCGCAGCGGTGGCAACGGCGGCGGACGAGAGGAAGGCAGGTGGGCATGACCACCCAGCTGTTGAGCACAGAAGTGCACCGGTTTCAGTGAGAAATCCGCAGCGGAAAGGGGCACGGCGCACAGGGTGCGACGCGCGACAGATCAGCGCTCGGGAGAACTCAAACGGTGTACAAGGGTGCGCCCCTCGCTCGACGACTCGGACGGGCAGCACGGTAGCGGCCGGGGCGGGAGTGCTCCACCGGTTTTCCGGGGACGTCGTCGCGGGGGTGGCTCCGCAACACCCGCGGGCGGACGGGGCGTTGGGCCCCGCCCGCCCGCGGCGGGTCACACCTCGACGGACGCCGGCCGGGTGGCGGGACGTGCGGACGCGGCGGCGATGCGGGCGGCGCGGTCGGGCATGGTGAAGGCGAAGACCGCCGCCGCGGCGGAGATCGCCGCGAGCACCAGGTAGGCGTGCTGGAACGCGGCGACGGGCGGGTGGGCGTCGGCGCCCGTGCCGACCGCCGCCGCCGAGGCGAGGACGACGGTGACGACGGCCGGCGCGGTGGCGTTGGCGCTCTGCCGGACGACGTTGTTGAGCGTGGAGGCGTGCGAGACGTCGGCCTTCCGTATGCCGGTGAAGGAGGCGACCGTGGTGGGCATGAAGACCCCGCCCATCGCCGCGCCGAGCAGGAACATCAGGGCCCGGAACGTCCACAGCGAGGAGTCCGCGTCCAGTCGCGAGAACGCCACCAGGACCAGCGCGACGCCGACCAGTCCGCTGCCCGCGATGCGGCGCGGGCCTATGCGGGCGTAGAGGGGGCCGACGAGCTGGACGGTGAGGAGCACTCCCAGCGCCTCGGCGAAGGTGCTGGAGCCCGACTGCCAGGCGCTCAGGCCCAGACCCTCCTGGAGGAACAGCGGGCCGAGGAACATCGCGCCCATGAATCCGGTGAAGCCGAGGAACGCCGTGATGTTGGTGTCGCGGAACAGGCGGTCCGTGAACAGCCTTACGCGCAGGGCGGGTTCGGGCACCCGGAGTTCCACGAACACAGCGGCCGCGAGGAGCGCGGCGCCGCCCGCGAGACCGGCCAGCACGGGTGCGCTGCCCCAGCCGAGTTCCGCGCCCTCGCTGATGCCGAACATGAGGCCGCCGGTGCCGAAGGCCGTCAGCACCAGGCCGGGTATGTCGAGCCGACCGGGCACGTGATCGCGGTGCTGGTCGAGGAAGAGCAGCCCGAAGGCGATGACGGCGGCGCCGATCGGCAGGTTCGCGTAGAAGACCCAGCGCCAGGACAGGGTGTCCACCAGCCACCCGGCGCCCATGGGGGCGAGGGCCGGGGCCACCTGCTGCGGGATGATCATGTATCGGGAGACCTTGACCTGTTCGGACAGCGTGAAGGTGCGGTAGAGCAGGGCCCCCGTGACGGGGAGCAGGATGCCGGCGGCAAGGCCCTGGAAGGCTCGCCAGACGACGAGTTCGCCGAGCGACCCGGCCGCGCCGCACAGTCCGGAGGCGACGGTGAAGACGGCGAACGCGGCGAGGATCGCGCGGCGGGCGCCGAAGCGGTCACCGAGCCACGCGGAGACGGGGACCGCCAGGCCGACGCAGACGGGGAACACCACGACGACGGCGTCGAGGCCGGCGGTCGCGAGCCCGAAGTCCCGTCCGATGGACGGCAGGGCGACGGTGGTGCCGACTCCGTCCACGATGGCCATGAACGCGGTGGTCACACAGACGATGGGCACGACAATGCGCTGGTCGAGGCGAGCGAACATATGCTGAGCATACTCAGTTTGTGTACCCTCAGCATCACCCGGGGACAAGTTCGGGCCACGGCTGCCGGAGCACGGGCCCCGGGGCGGAGCCGTGGCGGGCCTGCCGGGTCGGCCCCGCCGGGCGGCGTCCGGCGGTCCGCCGCCCGCCTCCGCTTACGGTAGGTACCGATGCACAGCGCAGTGCGACAACGACAGGAGCGCCACGGTGAGGGATGTACCGGGCAGCAGCGACCCGCTGGTCGACGAGATGTTCGCCACCACCCATCGGCTGCGGCTCTTCGTCGACAGCAGACTGGCCGAGAAGGGCACCACCGTCGCCCAGTTGCGCGCCCTGCGGTTCCTCGCCCACGCGGCGGAACCGATGCGCATGCGGGACCTCAGCGACATGCTGGAAGTCGCCGCCCGTACCGCCACCGGCCTGGTCGACGCCCTCGAACGGGACGGCCTGGTCGTGCGGTTGCCGCACCCGACCGACCGCCGCGCGCACCTGCTCGCCCTCACCGACGCCGGCCGGAGCTGCCACCAGGAGGCCGAGAACCTGGACCGCGAGGCCCTGCGTACCGCGACCGGCGCGCTGACCGCCCGGGAACGCACCCTGCTGCGCGAACTGCTCGCCCGCATCCGCGACACCGTCTCCGAAGCCTCGGCGGCCGAACCGGCACGATCCGTGGCCGTGGGCGGTACCCCGGTGAGCGGGCGCTGACAGAACCGGCGATTCCCGCCCCCGGCATTCGAGTTGGCCCCGTCTCACGGCCCCGGGCGCCGGATCGCGCGAAGGGTGAGGGCCCGCCCGGCCGACGGCGGGACGGACCCCCGTGCCGGACCGGTCAGCCGCGCGCGGCCACGCGGGCACCGCAGTTGGTGCCGTTCTTGCCCGCGACCTCGTCGCCGATCTGGCCGCGCCAGGTGACGCACAGCCCGCGGGCGTCGAGGTACACCGGACCGGCGTACGAACGGTAGTTGCCGCTGTCCACGACCCACGTCGTGGGCGAGGAGAAGCCGAGCGACGCAGTCATGTGCACCGGCGCTCCCGCCGTCCTGCGCTGCGCCACCACGCAGTTGGCTCCGGTGCCGGCGTTGTACGTGAGGTACACCGTGCCCTGCGTGCCGATCGCCGCCGAGTTCACCACGTTGTAGCCCTTGCCGCACGCGCCGTTGTAGGTGGTGGCCGCGCTCGCCGCGGGGCGCTCGTCCGCACCCGCCGCGGGCGCGGTCAGCAGTACGGCCACCGCCGCCGCTCCCGTCGCGCCCAGGATCGCAGTCCTTCGCATCGCTGCCATGTCGATCTCCCCGTTTCTGCTGGGTCCGAGGGCTCACCGGGAGCCCGTTGAGGCGGAACGAATCAGACCGTACCGCCTTTGTCGTCGCACACCGGATCAGACCCGTCGGACCGGACGAAGTTGTGCACAGCCGCTCACCTGTTACGCGACCGGGACACAACACCCCTTCCGTGTACGTCGGTTTCCGGCCATCGGCGACCCCTGGCGGCTCCGCCCGTACGACGTTGATCCTTTTGCGCGTTCCCTTGACACCCCACCGCGCCGCCTCAACACTCCAGCTTTGGGAGAGCGCTCTCCCACAGGTTTCCCAAGGCTCTCCCCACGCTTCAGGTACGGCCGCGCGGTCCGTTCCGCGCGGCCCGGTTCCGTACCCAGACCCCCACCTCCGTCAAGGAGCCCGCATGTCACGGAGATCGAAGACCCTGTCGAGCGCGCTGATCGCGTCCGCCCTGCTGCTGACCCCGATCGGGCTCAGCAAGGTCGCCGGATCGAGCGACACCCCGGCCGCCGCTCCCCCGGCGGCCCTCGGCCACACCGGCCACGTCATGGCGCAGTCGACGCTCGCCTCGCCCGAGGACCCCGACGGCGACGGCTACATCCCGGCCGTGCCCCAGGTCACCGGCGTCACCCCGTCGGCGAAGACTCCGCCGCCGGCCTACTTCCACGAGTTCCAGGCCAACTGTTCGGTCACCCACACCAGGCCGGACGACCCGATCGTCTATCCGCAGCAGCCCGGCAAGTCGCACGACCACACCTTCATGGGGAACACCACCACCGACGCCAACAGCACCACTGCGTCGCTGAGTTCGGGCGGCACCACCTGCAAGGCGCCCGGTGACCTGTCCGGTTACTGGATGCCGACCCTCTACAAGGGCAGCACCCCGGTCCTCCCGGTGGGGCCGCAGGTCATCTACTACAAGGCCGGCGTCACGGACTACACCAGCGTGCGCCCCTTCCCGAAGGGACTGCGGTTCGTCGTCGGCAGCCCCACACAGACCGCCGACGAGTTCCGCAACCACAAGGGCTTCGTCGAGGGCTGGGAGTGCGGTGACAGCTACTTCAACACCGAGTTCCCGGCGAGCTGCCCCGACCGTGCCGACGTGCAGCTCAACATCCGCTTCCAGGCGCCCAGTTGCTGGGACGGCAAGTACCTGGACACCCCCGACCACAAGAGCCACATGGCCTATCCCGTGGTGAAGCCGGGGACCAACGACAACATCTGCCCCACCGACCACCCGGTGGCGCTGCCGATGATCGAGTTCAAGATGGCGTTCCCCGTCAACGGCGACATGTCGCAGGTGCGGCTGGCCAGCGGGGCCGGCCACAGCTTCCACTACGACTTCTTCAACGCCTGGGACGACGCGACGCTCAAGGCGCTCGTCGACCACTGCGTCGTCGGCGGCCTCCAGTGCGACGCGCGGGGCTACGACGAGACCCACCCCGCGGCGGGCGCGGCACTGAACGCTGACTACCGGCTGCCGTAGACCCCCCTCTCCAACTCCCCTGCACGGCATCAACGTTCGGCGCTCCCCGCACCCGCATCCCGCACCCGTACCCCCACCGGAGGCAACCTCGCCATGACCTCACCACCCCGCACCGGAGCGCGCCGCCTCGCCGCGCCGCTCGTCGCCGGCGCCCTGGCCGTCGGCGCCCTCACCGCCCTCCCCGCCACGCAGGCCCACGCGGCCGGCAGCGTCGTCAAGGTGACCGGCGGCCAGGGCAACTGGCAACTGACCGTCAACGGCGCCCCCTACCAGGTCAAGGGACTGACCTGGGGGCCCTCCGTCGCCGACGCGGAGAAGTACATGCCCGACCTGGCGTCCATGGGCGTCAACACCATCCGGACCTGGGGCACCGACGCCTCCAGCAAGCCGCTGTTCGACTCGGCGGCGGCCCACGGCATCAAGGTGGTCGCCGGGTTCTGGCTCCAGCCCGGTGGCGGCCCCGGCAGTGGCGGCTGCGTCAACTACCTCACCGACACCGCCTACAAGAACCAGGTGCTGACCGAGTTCCCGCAGTGGGTGCAGACCTACAAGGACAACCCCGGCGTGCTGATGTGGGACGTCGGCAACGAGTCCGTGCTCGGCCTCCAGAACTGCTACAGCGGCGACGAGTTGGAGCGGCAGCGCGACGCGTACACCACCCTCGTCAACGACATCACCAAGAAGATCCACGCCGTGGACCCCAACCACCCGGTCACCTCGACGGACGCCTGGGTCGGCGCCTGGACGTACTTCAAGAAGAACGCCCCGGACCTCGACCTGTACGCCGTCAACTCCTACAACGCGGTCTGCGACATCAAGTCCGCCTGGCAGCAGGGTGGTTACACCAAGCCGTACATCGTCACCGAGAGCGGCCCCGCCGGTGAGTGGGAGGTGCCCGACGACGCCAACGGAGTGCCGCAGGAACCGACCGACCGGGCCAAGGCGGACGGCTACACCCGGGCCTGGAACTGCGTCACCGGGCACAAGGGCGTCGCGCTCGGGGCCACGCTGTTCCACTACGGCACCGAGTACGACTTCGGCGGCATCTGGTTCAACCTGCTGCCGGCGGGCCAGAAGCGGCTGTCCTACTACGCGGTGAAGCGGGCCTACGGGGCGGACACCTCGCACGACAACACCCCGCCCGTCATCACCTCCCTCACGGCCGAGGGCGGCGCGGGAGCCGTGCAGGCGGGCAAGCCCCTCACCCTCGACGTCGCGGCCACCGATCCCAACGGCGACCCGCTGTCGTACGAGGTCCTCGACAACAGCATGTACCTGGACCAGAGCAAGCAGTTGAACCCCCTCGCCTTCACGAACCTCGGCGGCGGACGGCTCCAGGTCACCGCGCCCGACCGGCCCGGCGTCTGGAAGATGTACGTCAAGGTCACCGACGGCCACGGCAACGTCGGAGTGGAGACCCTCTCCGCCAAGGTGGTGCCGCCGGTGATCAACGGCACGAACCTGGCCCGCGGCAAGCCCGCCACCGCCTCGTCGTACCAGGCGAGTTACGGGGACTGCCCCTGCACGGCGGCCAACGCGGTCGACGGGAACCAGACCACTCGCTGGGCCAGCGACTGGAGCGACCCGCAGTGGCTCCGGGTGGACCTCGGCGCCACCACCACCGTCCGTCACGTGCAGTTGCTGTGGGAGGCGTCGTACGCGAAGGCGTACACCGTGCAGACCTCCGACGACGGACAGACGTGGCGGACGCTGAGCACGGTGACGAACGGCGACGGCGGCGTGGACGACCTCGACGTCAACGGGAGCGGTCGCTACATCCGCGTCAACGGCACGGCACGCGGCACCGGTTACGGCTACTCGCTGTACGAGTTCGGCGTCTACGGCTGACCCGACGGCGCCGGCACACAAGGGAAAGAGGGGGCGGGGACGATCGACGAGGACGAACTCGACAGGCTGCTCGACAAGTTGAGCCTGCGCGCGCGGGTGCGGCTGCTGACCGGTGCCACCACGTGGCGCACGGCGGCCGAACCCGCGGCAGGGCTCAGGGAGTTGGTTCTGTCGGACGGCCCCGCCGGGGTACGCGGCGAGACGTGGGACGAGCGCAGCACCTCGGTGCTGCTGCCCTCGGCCTCCGCGCTCGCCGCCACCTGGGACGAGGACCTCGTCGCGGGACTCGGCGGCGTCCTCGCCTCCGAGGCGCGGCGCAAGGGCGTGGACGTGGTCCTCGCGCCCAACCTCGACCTGCACCGCGACCCGCTGGGCGGCCGGCACTTCGAGTGCTTCTCGGAGGACCCGGAGCTGACCGGCCGCACGGGGGCGGCGCTGATCCGCGGCATCCAGGCGCACGGTGTCGCCGCCGCGGCGAAGCACTACGTGGCGAACAGCACCGAGACGGACCGGCTCAACGCCGATGTCCGCGTGGACGAAAGGGCGTTGCACGAGGTCGGTCTCGCCCCGTTCGAGGCGGCGGTGGCCGCGGGCGTCCGGCTGGTGATGGCCGGCTACCACCGGCTGAACGGCACCACGATGACCGCGCACGACGTACTGCGGGACCCGCTGAAGGAGCGGTGGGGGTTCGACGGGGTGGTCGTCTCCGACTGGGGCGCCGTGCGCGACACGGCGGACAGCGCGCGTTCCGGTCTCGACCTGCTGATGCCGGGGCCGTCCGACGAGTGGGGCGACAAGCTCGTCCGGGCGGTGGAGTCGGGGGACGTCGACGAGTCCGTGATCGAGGACAAGGTACGCAGGCTGCTGCGGCTGGCCGCCCGCTGCGGCGCGCTCGGGCCGCCGGAGCCGCGCGCACGCCCGTTCCTCGGCTCGTCGCGGACCCGGGCGCTGGCCCGGCGCGCCGTGGCGGCGGGCGCGGTGCTGCTGGCCAACCGGGGTGTCCTGCCCCTGGCCGCCGCGGACCTCGGCACCGTCGCCGTGGTCGGTGCCCTCGCCGCGCGCCCCCGCACCCAGGGCGGCGGGAGCGCCGGTGTGTTCCCGCCGGCCGAGGTGTCGGTCCTCGACGGGCTCAGGGCGGGCCTGCGCGGGCGGGCCCGCGTCGTCCACGTGCCGGGCCCGGCGCCGGACGGTCCGCCGCCACCCCTGGACACCGTCCTCGGCAGCGACCCCCGCAGCGGCGAGCCGGGCGTGCTGCTGCGCGTTCTCGATGCGGAAGGAGCCGAGCTGCACGCCGAACGACGCTTGAGCGCGCGGCAGTTGGAGCCTCCTCTGCCGCCCGGCGCGCACACCGTGGAGATCAGTGCCCGGCTGCGCCCGCAGGTGTCCGGCGACTGGCGTCTCGCACTCGCCGGGTTCGGCCGGATGAGCCTGTGCCTCGACGGGGACCCGCTGCTCGACGGGACGTTTCCCGCCGCCACCGCCGATCCCGCCGTGATCCATGTGAACCCGCCCGCCCAGGAGGTCACGGCGCGGCTGCGCGCCGGTTCCTCGCCACTGCTGGTGGCCCGCCGGGAGCTCGCGCCGGACACCGGCCGGGCCACGGTGGTCGGGGCGGCGCCCCCCGGGCCGCGCCGCGACGAGGCGCGGGCCGCGGCGGAGCGGGCGGCACGGTCGGCGGACGCGGTCGTCGTGGTCGTCGGCACCGGGGAGCAGGACGAGGCCGAGGGGCACGACCGCACCCGGCTCGACCTCGGCGAGGCGCAGGACGCGCTGGTCCGCACGGTGGCCCGCGCCAACCCGCGCACGGTGGTCGTGGTCAACAGCGGAGGTCCCGTCGAGCTGCCCTGGCGCGACGAGGTCGGCGCGCTGCTGCTGGCCTGGTTCCCCGGGCAGGAGGCGGGCGGCGGCGTGGCCGACGTCCTCCTCGGCCGTGCGGAACCCGGCGGACGGCTTCCCACCACCTGGCCCGTCGCACTCGCCGACGCGCCCGTCGCCCGCGCCCGGCCGGACGCCGCCGGGCAGGTCGTGCACGACGAGGGTCTGCACGTGGGGCACCGCGGCTGGCTGCGCGCCGGGCGCACTCCCGCGTACTGGTTCGGTCACGGACTCGGTTACACCACCTGGGAGTTCGAGGAGGCGCGGGTGCCGGCGGCGACGGCCGCGGGGCAGGACTTCACCGTCCACGTCCGGGTGCGCAACACGGGGACGCGGGCGGGACGGGAGGTCGTCCAGGTGTACCTGTCCCGGCCCGGCGCGGCCGTCGAGTACCCGCTGCGGTGGCTCGCCGGGTGGTCCGCCGTGCGCGCCGAACCCGGTGCGACGGCCGTCGTGGCGGTGCGCGTGCCGGGGCGTGCCCTGCGGCACTGGGACGTCGCGGCGGGCGGCTGGCGCACCGAGCCGGGACCCTGCCGGGTGCTCGTCGGCCGCTCGGCCGGTGATCTGCCCCTGAGCTGCGGGACGATGGTGCGCGGCCCCGAGTGAGGGTGTCGCCCCGCGGGTGCGCCGGAGCGGTCTGTCCGGCGCACCCGCGGGGCGGTTAGGGTGCGGGCATGACCACCAGACGGGTCCCGACGCTGGAGGACGTGGCGCGCGAGGCGGGTGTGTCCCGGGCCACCGTGTCCCGGGTCGTCAACGGCGTGCGCAACGTCGACCCGGCGATCCAGGAGATCGTGCGCCGGGCGATCGAGCGCACCGGTTACGCGCCCAACCGGGCCGCCCGCGCTCTGGTCACGCGGCGGGCGGAGACCGTGGCGCTGGTGATGTCGGGTGCGGGCGACGCCTCGGACGAGGACCAGGTCGGCTTCGCCGCCCGGGTGTTCGCGGACCCGTTCTTCGGCCGGGTCGTCGCGGGCACCGTGGGCCATCTGCGGCCGCGCTCGATCCATCCGGTGCTGATGTTCGCCGAGAGCGCCGACGCCCGCGAGGAGGTGCTCGCCTACCTCCGGCTGGGGCGTGCCGACGGGGCGCTCGTGGTCTCCAGCCACGCCGACGACCCGCTGCCGGCCCTGCTCGCGGAGGCCGGTCTGCCCGCCGTGCTGTTCGCCCGTCCCGCCCGTCCGGTGCCGCTCAGCCATGTGGACCTGGACCACCGCGAGGGGGGACGGCTGGCCGGCGAGCACCTGCTGGCGCGCGGCTGCCGCCGACCCGCGACGATCGCGGGCCCCCTGGCGGTGGCGGCGGGCCGCGAACGACTGGCCGGGTTCCGTGCCGCGACGGCGCTGGGCGGCCGTCCCGGGGTGCCGGTGGTGGAGGGCGGTTTCACCCTGCCGAGCGGAGCCGAGGCGATGGCCGCGCTGCTGGCCGCGCATCCCGACGTGGACGGGGTGTTCGCCGCCAACGACCTGATGGCGCAAGGCGCTTGCCAGGTGCTGCGCGAGTCGGGCCGGCGGGTGCCCGAGGACGTGGCCGTCGTCGGCTTCGACGACTCGACCGTCGCCGTGACGTGCCGCCCGCAGCTCACCACGGTCCGTCAGCCGGTGGAGGACATGGCCGGCGAGATGGCCCGTCTCCTCGACGAGCACATCCATGGCACACGCACCGAGCCGGCCTCCGTGGTGTTCACCCCGAGGCTGGTGGTGCGGGAATCCGCGTGAGGCCGGTTCCGGAGGAAGAGTTCGACTTCCGTCATGTCCCGACTTCCGGTGACGCAGTCCGACACATCTGAGGCGCGAGGGTGACCGCGGCGTTTCACTCCGCCATCTTCTGTGATTTGGGTCACAGTGACCGCGGAGGTCTACTCCACTCCCGGCCGCTCCCCCGGCGGGTCAACCGCGCGTATCAACGCCCTTACTCCCGGCTCGAACACGCGTGTCCAGCCAGAACGCGTTTCCCCCACGGGAATTGCTCCCCGGGCCGCCCCGCGGCGCCGAAGCGCACACGCGGCCGACGGTCCTCGGGCCCGAGGACGGGGCACCTCCCGGGTTATTGACCTGGGTCTTCCGGCTCGGTTTCATACGACCCTCACGTCTGCGAAGTGGCCCGCCGCCCCTCGCGCATCCGCACCCCCGCCCGGCACACCCGTGCCGCGCCCCAGCGACCTCACCACCGCCACAAGGCGTGCTTTCGCGCGCCGTTGGGGCAGTCACGCCATGCACCACCCGGAAAGGAAACACCGGTGTCCCAGCTCGTCAGCACGGTCCCACTTCCGAGCAGAGCCGCTGGATTCCGGTGGGAGAGATGAGCCGGCACGGGGGCAAGCCGGTACGCATCCGCCCGACCGTGGGCCGGGGGCGCAGCATCCGCTTCTCTCTCGTCGCCCTCGCGCTGATCCCGGCGGTCGCGCTGGTCGCGCTGTGGGGCAGTGGATCGGCGGTGCTGTTCAGCCAGTGGCGCTCGGCGGCCGACGTCGGCGAGTCGGCGAAGACCACCTACGCCCTCATGCCGGGCGTCACCGCGTTCCAGCAGGAACGGCGGCTGACGATGGCGTATCTCGCGTCCCACGGCAGCAGGACCGCCCTGGACGCCCAGCGCGAGCAGACCGACGCCGTGATAGCCGGGTTCCGCCGGGCGGACGCCGCTTCCTCGCACGCCGGCTCGGCGCAGTACAAGAGCCAACTGGCCGTCGTCCGCCGGGAACTCGGCGACCTGGCGGACGAACGCACGGCGGTCGACGACCGCAAGGCCACCGGCCGGCAGATCCTGACCGTGTACTCCAGCCTGATCGCCTCGTCCCTGAACCTCTTCGGGCTGCTGAGCACCGACGACGGCAGCGGCTCGACCGCGGCCGAGGCGGCGCACGCGCTCGCCTTCATGCGCGCCGCGGAAGCGCTGGCCCAGGAGGAGGCGATCCTCAACAGCGCCCACGCGGGCGGCACGTTGGCCTCGCAGGAGCGGCAGGTCCTGGCGGCGGCCTCGGCCGTGCGCGAGCACCTGCTCGTCAACGAGGTCGCCCCCTATCTTCCCGCGCGGCTGAAGCAGTCGCTGGACAAGATCGTCGTGGGCCCCGACTGGGCGGCCCTGACCTCCTTCGAGGCGGCGATTCCGGCACGGACGAGCATGGACAACTCGGATGTCAGGATCCCGAGGGTGACCAAGGCGCAGGCGGCGGCGCCGAGTCGCGTGGCGGCCCAGGTGCAGGGCGTGGAGGGACCGTACCTGGCGAAGGTCCAGGCGAACGGCACGAGCCGCAACCACGACCTGCTGGTCCGGGCACTGACCGGAAGTGCCGTGGCCCTGCTGGCGATCGCCGTCGTCGGCCTCATGTCGTGGCGGATCACCCGGTCGCTCATCGGCCGGATGACCAGCCTGCGCGAGGAGACCCTGGATCTCGCCCACCACCGGCTGCCCGACCTGATCGGCCGGCTGCGCACCGAGGGCACCCGCGCGGAGGCGGACGCCATCGCCGACCTCGACTTCGGCAAGGACGAGCTGGGCAAGGTCGCCGAGGCGTTCAACAGCGCCCAACGGACGGCCGTGGAGGCCGCGTTGGAGCAGGCGTCGCTGCGCGAGGGCGCACGGCAGATGTTCCTCAACATGTCCCGCCGCACGCAGATCCTGGTGCACCGCCAGCTCACCGTGATCGACGCGATGGAGCGCAAGGAACAGGACCCCGAACTCCTCGGCGATCTCTACCGGGTCGACCACCTCGCCACCCGGCTGCGCCGCAACGCCGAGAGCCTCACGGTGCTTTCGGGCTCCTCCCCGCGGCGACGCTGGAAGCAGGCGGTGCCGCTCGCGGACGTGGTGCGCAGCGCCGTGTCGGAGGTCGAGGGGTACGCCCGCGTCATCGTCGAGCCGATGCCGCCGATCGCCGTGAACGGCCCCGCCGTCGGCGACACGATCCACCTCCTCGCCGAGCTGATCGAGAACGGCGTGACGTTCTCCCCGCCGCACACCGAGGTGCGCGTGCGCGCGCTGCCGGTCGCCCAGGGGTACGCCGTCGAGGTGGAGGACAGGGGGCTCGGCCTCTCCCCCGAGGAGTACGTCTCCGCCAACGAACTGCTGCACCACCCGCAGGCGTTCGACTTCACCACACTCGGTGAGGACCCCCGGCTGGGCCTCTTCACCGTGGGACACCTCGCCGCGCGCCACCACATCACGGCGAGCCTCCAGGCATCCTCCTACGGCGGGACGCTCGCGGTGGTCGTCGTACCGGCCTCCGTCACCCAGCCCGTGGCCACTCCCGCTCCCGCGGTGCCGGACGACCGCCCGGACCGGCACCTGGCGTCGGTCACCGCTCCGGAGCGGGAGGACGTGACGGCGGGCGGCATGCCCGTGCGTACGCGCACGGTTCCCCGCTCCCCGGCCGCCCCCGCACCGGCGCTGCCGCCCGGCCACGACCAGGAGCTCGGCGCGGTACCGCCCGCGGACGGCCGGGGACACGTCGCCCCGTCTGCCGCGGACGACCACGGGCACAGTCAGGCCCCTTCGGCCCTCTCCGGTCCGGAGGCGGACCAACACCCGTACGGTTCGGGCCAGTTGCCGCAACGTGTGCGACAGGCCAATCTGGCACCGCAGTTGGTGGAGCGACACCGGGCCCCCGAGGACGGCGACACCGGCGAACCGCGGGACGACGAGCGCCGGCCCGAGCAGGCGCGGTCGATGCTCGCCGCGCTGCGGGACGGCACCCGCCGGGCCCGCGCCCAGGAAGAGGTGCCCGCCCCGGTCTGGCCCGACAACCTGCCCCAGCGGCGTTCGCTGCCCACCCGTCCCGGCTCGACAAGGAACGACTCATGACTACGACCGACACCACGCACGACGGACTGGCCTGGCTGCTGGACAACCTGATCGAGCGGATCCCGGAGATCCGGCACGCGATCGTCCTGTCGGAGGACGGCCTGCTGGTCAGCGCCTCCGAGGGGCTGGCCCGCGCCGACGCCGAGCAGCTCGCGGCCATCTCCTCGGGCGTCCACTCGCTGGCCCAGGGCACCAGCCGGCACTTCGGCGGCGGCCGGGTGCAGCAGTCCGTGATCGAGATGGACGACCTGTTCCTCTTCGTGACCACCGCGGGCGGCGGGGCGCGTCTCGCGGTGCTCGCCACGTCCGCGGTCGACGTCGGCAACGTCGGCTACGAGATGACGATGCTGGTGCGGCAGGTGGGGCAGTTCCTCAGCGCCGCCCCGCGGTTCGACGACAACGGCGACGCACCACGCGCGGGTGAGCATGGATGAGGCACTGGTCCGAGGAAGACCCGTGGGAGGACGACCCAGGTCCGCTCGTCAGGCCTTACACGGTGACCGGCGGGCGGACGCCGTCCGCCCGGTCGGGCATCGAACTGATCTCGTTGATCAGTACCGTGCGGTCCCCGGCCCGTGACCTCCGGCTCCAGCCGGAACAGCACCAGTTGCTCGCCCTGTGCCGCACCCCGGTGGCGCTGGTGGAGGTCGCCGCGCGGCTGAACCAGCCCGTCGCCGTGGTCCGCGTGCTCCTCGGCGACCTTCTGGAGAACGAACTCGTCTCCGTGTCCTCGCCCTCCGCCGTCGGTGCTCCCGACGCCCGCTTCCTCCAGGCAGTGATTGATGGTATTCGCAGACTCTGACTCCGATCCCACCGCGATCTCGCCCAACGCGGCCACTGCCAAGATCCTGGTGGCCGGTGGTTTCGGCGTCGGCAAGACCACCCTGGTCGGCACGATCAGCGAGACGGTGCCGTTGCGGACCGAGGAGCTGATCACGCAGGCCAGCGCCGGTGTCGACAGCCTGACCGGCGTGGAGCAGAAGACGGCGACCACGGTCGCCATGGACTTCGGCCGCATCACGATCAGCCAGGCGCTGGTGGTCTACCTGTTCGGCGCGCCCGGCCAGGACCGCTTCTGGTTCATGTGGGACGACCTGTCGCGGGGCGCGCTCGGTGCCGTGGTGCTGGCGGACACGCGCCGGCTCGACAGCTGCTTCCCCTCGGTCGACTTCTTCGAGCACCGCGGCATCCCGTTCGCGGTGGGGGTGAACTGCTTCCACGGGCGGTGCGACGAGTCCCCCGAGGAGATCCGGGCGGCACTGGACCTGTCGCCCGAGGTACCGCTCGTGCTGTGCGACGCCCGGGACCGGCAGTCGGTCAAGAAGGTGCTGCTGGCCCTGCTCGAACACGTCATGAACGGCCTGGCGGCCGAGACGTCGGCGGACCGGCAGCCGGTGTGACGGCGCCGGGGACGCGCGGGCCCGTTGCCGGTCGGACCGTCCGGCCCGCGTAGGCCCTCGCCACCTCGACGAGCCACACGGTCTCGTCCTCCAGTGTGCGCACCAGGAGTTCGGCGTCGGGTCCCGCGCCGGGTCCCGCGTCCGTCGTGGCGGGGCGGGCGGGACCGGGGCGCACGTCGTCACGGCGGTTCTCCAGGGCCGCGGCGATGGCGGCGGCCTCCCTGGCGGCCGGGGTCGCCCCGATGACCGCGATTCCGGCCCCGTGCCCGGACGGCGCCGACGGCATGTACGGGCGCAGGGCGAGGTAGGCGTCACGGATTTCGATCACCCGGCGGTACAGCGCGTACGAGGCACGCCAGGGGCCCAGCCCGTGGGCGCCGGCGGGCGTCATGTCCAGTGCTATGCCCGGGAGTTCGCGGTGCAGCGCGCCCCAGAGGGGTTCGAGGGCCCGGTACGCGCGGCGGGCCCCGAGCCAGCGCCGGGGGGCGGCCAGCGCGCGGGGCCAGAACGCCGCCGACGCCCCGCTCGCGGCGAGGACGGCGACCGTGACCCCGAGCAGTGTCGACACCAGGTCCTCGCCCAGGCCCACCCGTCCGCGTCGCAGCACCTCGATCGCGTCGGCCAGGGCCCAGGACGTCCAGGCGGTCCCGACGGCGGCCGCGGCCGTGAGCAGCAGCAGGCCGGTGCGGAGGGCACCGGGCGGGCTGGCGCGCCGGTGCCCGGCCAGTACGGGGACGAGACCGGCCGCGCACCAGGCGCCGTACATCGCGAACAGCGCGCCGTACACCGCGAAGAAGCCCTCGCGCCCGGGGCGTACGACGAGGCTGTCGGTGGTGACGGTGACGTGCGCGAGGACGAAGCAGAGGGCGGAGGCGGCCTGGACCGCGACGCCGAGGAGCAGGGGCGCGTGGCGGGCGGCGGCGCGGCGGCCGAGGGCGTCGGCGATGAGGGCGACACAGGTGAGGGCCGCCAGTTTGAGGCCGTGGACCACCACGATCAGAAGGGCCGCGCCGCCCGGTGCGAGGAGCATCCCGGGGGTGTTCAGGACGAGGGAGAAGCCCAGGCAGAGGGCGAAGACGTACATGCACCGCTGGACGCGTCCCGTGCGGGCGACGGCGAGCCGGTGGGCGGCGAAGAGGAGGAGGATGCCGGCCGCTGTGAACACCGCCGCGTCGATCATCGGCCGGGGTCCCTCCGGTCGCGGGCGGAGGGTAACTCCGGTGCGGGGCGGCCGTGTTGCTCGGGCAGCGGTAAGCCGGTCCGGTCCGGTGCGGAGCCCGGTCCCGGTGCCGGCGAGTCCTGCCGGTCGGGTGCCGGTGCGGTGTGCGGGTTCTCCGGCGCGCGGCCGGGGAGGCGGCCGGGGAGTCCGAACAGCGGGGCTATCGCGTCCTGTTCGGTGTCCGGACATCGCTCCGCGGTGTGGGCGCCGGCCCGCGCGAGGATCAGGGAGGCGACCAACTCGGCCTCGGCCTCCTGGGGTTCGCTGTACGTCGTGCGGCCGAGCACACGTCTGACGAGTTCGGGCGAGAGGCTGGGCATGAGGGCGCGGTCGGCCGTCCCGAGGGCCGCCGACTCGTCGTGGCCGCAGAGCAGGTGGGCCGCCTCGTGCAGCAGGATGTGCTGCTGGTGGAAGTACGTGGTGTCGGCGGTGTAGAGGACGTAGTGGCAGGCGTCCGTCGTCAGCAGGAGTCCGCAGGGCAGGTCGGGCCGGGCGCGGACGGGGACGAGCCGGACCGGCCGGCCGCGGGACTCGGCGACGGAGTCGAGGAACGCGGCCGCCTCGAACGGTTCGGGCAGGCGCAGTCCGCCCACGAGGCGGCGGCACCGGCGCCACAGGCGGCGCCGTTCCCTGCCGCCGGGCATGCCGTCAGGTGCCACGGTGCGCGGACCCTCCGCCCTGCTCCCGGCGGGCGATGACGTCGATCATGTCGCTGATGGTGTCCACGGCCTGCGGGGAGAGGTTCACCGCGCGCAGTGCCATGCTGCGGACCCCGGCGTCGCGCAGGGCACCGAGGAGTTCGAGTTCCTCGGCGACGGCGGCCCCCTGGGCGTCGTCGAAGAAGTAGGTCACCGGCACCTGGAAGAAGGCGGCGAGCGCCTCCAGGTGGCGCTTGGTGGGGTTGTCGCGGCGGCCGGTGCGCAGCTGCCAGAGGTAGGTCGCCGAGAAGCTCTCCCCGGTCGCCTCGCGGCACGCCCTGGCGACGTCCTCGTGGCTGTACTGCTCCCGGTTCGGGCGGCGGACCAGCCGGAAGAGCGCGTCGATCTTCTCGGCCAGCGTCTGCGCCGGGGCGCCGTCGGTCTGGGTCACCTCTCCACCTCCGCCCGGTCGTTCAGAGCCCCCAGAGGGCACCGGACGATTCATCCTAGCTGACAGCGGCAGGGCGGGCGGAGCGCATGCCGAAGGACGCGGTCACCGTCGCGGCGCCGCGTCCCCCGGCCGTGGTGGGCCGGTCAGTGACCGAGGTCCGGCGGGGCCGCCCACGTGGTGTTGGAGTCGCAGAAGATCACGCTGAGCGAGCTGTCGCTCGTGGTGATCGTCGGCGGCAGCAAGGCCTGTTCCTCGGTGGGGGACAACGTCTGGAGCATCAGGACTCGGGACACGGGTTCCTCCTGCTGGGTTGCCGGGACGGCGTGAGCGTACATGAACGGTCTCAGCAATGTCATTCATTTCAGTTGACGTACGGCACGATCCTCGGCCATCGTGAACCGCGTCGCGGCGCCTCCGGAACCCTTCCGGCACCGCCCGTCATTCACGTCAGCTGATCCCTGCCCGTCCAGGAAGAAGAGGGCGCCATGCGGACCCCCCACACCTTCACGGTCGCCGACCCCGACTTCTACGAACCCCTGGAGACCGCCCCCACCACCGGTGAACTGCGGCCCTCCCGGATCCCCGGGGGCTGGCACGGCACCCGCTCGGGCGTGTGGACCATGTGGCGGCGCCCCGGTCTCGACGTCGCCCCGGCCGGCTGGAAGGTCCACGTGTCCGCGCGGCCCGGCCGTCTTGAGCACGTGCTCGACACGGTCGCCGACGTCTGCACCGCGCAGGACGTGTCGTTCAAACACCTCGCCACCCGCCTGTTCTACGGCTGGACGCATCACAAGCACGCGGCCCGGCCGCAGGGCGGCAAGTTCTGCGCCGCCTACCCGCCCACCGTCGACGCCGCCCGCGCCCTCATGGAGGCGCTGACTGCCGAACTCGCCGACGAAGAAGGCCCGTTCGTACTCAGCGACCGGCGCTTCGGCGACTCGCGCACCGTCCACTACCGGTACGGCTCCTTCGTGCGCCGCCAACGACCGCTGGCCGACGGGACGCCGGTCCTGCTGGTCCCCGACGGTCACGGCAACCTCGTCGAGGACCGGCGCGACGTCTCCTTCCGGCTGCCGCCGGGCATCACCGACCCGTTCGTCCGCGAGACGCCCGCCGCCGACGGCGACGCGAGCTTCGGCGGCCACACCTTCGAGGCCGCGCTGCGGCACAGCAACGGCGGGGGCGCCTACCGGGGCCGCAGCGACACCACCGGCCGCAAGGTGTTCATCAAGGAGGCCAGGGCGCACACCGGCATCGGTGCGGGCGGCGCCGACGCGCAGAGCAGACTGCGCGCCGAGTGGGACACCCTGCGCGCCCTGCACGAGACGGCACCGGGGCTGGCGCCCGAGCCGCTGGCGTACTTCACCGAGTGGGAACACGACTTCCTGGTGACGGAGTTCGTCGAGGGCGAATCCCTCAACGCGTGGGTGGTCGGCCACAACCCGCTCGTACGGCGCGGTGCGGAGGCCGCGGACTTCCACCGCTACTGGGAGCGCTGCGAGTCGCTCCTGGCACGCGTCGAGGAAGCCATGGACCGGCTGCACGCGGCGGGTTACTGCTTCGTCGACGTCAGCCCCGGCAACCTGCTGGTCGCGGACGACGACACCGTGCGGCTGATCGACTTCGAGTCGGCCCACCGCGAGGGCACCGCGTTCGTGCCGTCGGGCACCACCGGCTACACGCCGCCCCCCGGCCTCGCGGGCGACGATCCGTACGTCCACGACTCCTACGGCGTCGGCGCCCTCGCGCTGCTGCTGCTGGCCCCGCTGCACCAGGTCGTCGAACGGGCCCCGGGCGCCCTCGCGTACGTACGGGACTCCCTGCGCCGGCGCGGTGCCGAGATCCCGGACGGGCTGTGGAGGCGCGTCACCGCCTACCACCCGGTGCCCGCCCCCGACGCCGACGACGACCCCGCGTTCGGCGGACTCCCCTCGCCGCGCCAGGTCGCCGCGGATCCCCCGGGGAGTCTCGCCCGGCTGCGGGAGAGCGTCGCCGACGCACTGGTGGCGCTGGCCGAACCCGGCCATCCGCGCCGCGTCTTCCCGACCGTCCCGCAGGGCCACCTGACCAACACCCTGTGCGTCGCCTACGGAACCGCCGGCGTCGTGCACGCCCTGCGGCGGGCGGGACGGCCGCTCCCCGACGGCGTCCTGGAGCGGCTGCGCGCCGATGCCGTCGCCGAGGCCGAAACCCTGGTCCCCGGGCTCCAGTTCGGGCTGGCGGGCATCGCCGTGGTGCTGGCCGACTGCGGCCTGGCGCAGGAGGCCGCCGACCTGCTCGACATCGCCGACCGGCATCCGCTGACCGGGTCGGACGCCACGCTCGCGGGCGGCGGCGCCGGGGTCGCCCTCGCCCGCCTCGCGCTCTACGGGCACACCGGCGAGGCCGTCCACCTGGACCGGGCGCACCGGCTGATGCGCGGTCTCGACCGCGAACCGGCCTCCCTGACCGGCATGCTGGGCGCGGACGACGCGTGCGGGCTGTGGCACGGCAGGACCGGCGTGGCGCTGGCGTTCCAGCAACTGGCCTCCGTCAGCGGGGACAAGGACTTCCTCACCCCCGGACTGCGGCTGCTGCACGCCGAGTTGGACCGCGCCGCCGATCCGGACGCCGACCAGCTCCAGTTCCCGGTCTCCCGCACCGACGTGCGCCGCATGCCTTACTTGTACAGCGGTTCCGCCGGTGTGCTGCACGCCGCGGCACGGTACGCCCGCGACACCGAGGACGAGCGGGTCACCACGGCGGTGCCCAAACTGGTGCGCGCGCTGAGCACCGACTACACCGGAATGAGCGGGCTCGGCCAGGGGCTCTCCGGGCTCGTGCTCGCGCTGTCCGACCACGCCGAGGTCGCCGGAGCACCGGACAGCCGGCGCCTCGCCCTCACCGCCGCCCGCGGCCTGTTCGCCCATGTCGTCCCGCACCCCACGGGGACCCGTGTGCTGGGCGACCAGACCCTGCGCTTCAGCGCCGACCTGTGGAGCGGCTCCGCGGGTGTCCTCCTGGCGCTCGCCGAGGTCCTCGACCCGGCGCCCGACCCGCTGTTCACCGTGGACCGGGTGGCCTCCTCGCGGAGCTGACACACCCCGTCCCGGCCCCCCGAACCCCCGGGCGCCACAAGGGCGTCCGGGTCGCGCACAACGTCGAACAAGGAGATCACCATGCAGCAGGTCCTCGACCTTCAGGAACTGGAGACCGAGCACGTGACCGACGAGGACGGCGTCGTCATCGCCAGCGACTTCAGCACCTTCGCCTGTGACAGCAACGTCAGCGTCGTCGTCTGCTGACACCCCCGCCCGGCACCGCCGGACCTCCGCGGCGGCCCCGCCCCAGCAGGGGGGCCGCCGCCCCGTCCACCGCCCCGGGAGGGCCACGTGACGTACCGGCAGCCGTCCGACGAGACCCCGACACCCGCGGGCCTGGTCGCCGCGTGCGTCGCGGGACTCTCCACCGCCGTCGAGATCACCGGCGACCCCGGCAGCGGACGCACCCATCTCCTGCGCGAGTTCACCACCCGTGCCACCGCGGCCGGCCTCGCGGTCACCGGCGTCACCGGCGACGCGCACCCGGTTCCGCACGGCACGCGCGGCGTGCTGCGGTACGCCGACGACGCCGACCACGCGCCCGCGCCGGTGCGCGACGCCCTCGCCGGCCTGCTGGCCCGCTCCCCCGCCGTCCCCACCGTCGTCGCCTGGACCCGCACCCGCGCACCCCTGCCCGACCGACCGGACGACGCCCTGACCGCACATGTGGGGGCCGTCTACCGCGTCGCCCGCCTCCGGGTCGAACCGCTCGACGCGCAACGCCTCGCACGGCTGCTGCCACCCGGCACGGGACCGGCCCGGCGCGCGCTGCTGCACACGCTGGGCGCGGGCAACCGCGGCTGGCTCGAAGCCCTGACCCCCCTCCCCGACGACGCCCTGCGGGACCTCGCGCGCACCGGGCTGTGCGCACCCGTGCCCGAGCCGCCGCCCGGGTCGGGCTGGCACCGGGCCCTCGCCGCGCCGACCGACGACGAGAAGACCGTGCTGCGGTACGCGGCCGTGCTCGGCACCTGCTTCTCCCCCGCCCCGTTGACCGCGCTCACCGGCTGGGACCTGCCCCGCGTCCTCGGCGCGCTCGACGGTCTCGCCGCGCACCGCCTCGTGCTCGCCGACCCCACGGGCGCCCCCCTCTTCCGCTTCGCCCATCCCGCGCTGCGGGTACTCGCCCACGCCCAACTGCCGCCGGGGCGGCGTATCACCGCCCACGCCGCCGCAGCCGCGCACCTCGCGCGGGCCGGGGCCCCGGCCCCCGAAAGGGCGCCGCACCTCGCCCGGTCCGCCGCCCCCGGCGACGGCGCGGCCGCCCGAACCCTGGGCGAGGCGGCCCGGCAGGTGCTGGACACCGACCCCCGGACCGCGGCCGACTGGTTCGCGGCCGCCGTGCGCGTCGGTGCCGGGACCGGCGCGGAGACGACCGGCAACAGGTTCCAGCTGTGCGTCGCGGCGGCACGGGCCGGGGACACGGCGCGGTTCGAAGAAGAGGCGCGGGTCCTGCTGTCCGCCTCACCGCCCCTGCCCGCCGCGGACCGCGCGCGGCTGGCGGACCTGCGCGTACGGCTGCACAGTGCGACGGGACGCGAGCGGGAGGCGCGCGCGGAACTTCGGTCGGCGCTGGCGGAGGCGGGCGGGACGGTGGGTGCCGTGGAAATCGTCCCGGCTCCGGTCCGGACCCCCGACGGCCCGGCCGCGCGGCAAGAAGCCCTGGCCCGCGCCGCGTTGCACGCCCGCGCCGCGTCGCTGGCCGCCGAGCGCGGTGACGGCCGGGGCGCCCGCGACCACGCCGCGGCGGCGGCCCGCACGGGGGCGGACACCGCCGCCCGGTGGCGGACGACCGTCGACGCCGCTCTGGCGCGGGACGCCGTGCACTCCTCGGACGCGGCCCACCGCGACGCGGTGTTCGCACGGGGCGGGGCGGCCGTCGACGCGCTCACCGACGCCGAGTTGACGGACCGGCTGGACGCCGTCGGCCAACTCGCCCGCGCCCACTCCCTGTCGGGGCGTCCCGACCGGGCGGCACGCCTGCTCGCCCGTGGCGTCGGATGCGCGCGGGCGGGCCGCCGTACCCTCGAACTCGCCTTGCTGCTGCCGGAGTTCGCCTGGGCACAGGTACGCCTCGGACGCCTTTCCGCCGCTCGGGAGACCGCGGCCGAGGCCGAGGAGGCGGCGCTCGCCCTGGGCGGGGTCCGTGCCGCACACCGCGCGCGCTGGGTCTCGGTGGCGGCCCTGCTGTGGTCCGAGGGCGCCGACGGCGCGCTCCCCGCCGCACGGGACCTGTGCGCCGCCGACGGCCTTCCCGCCGCGCTGCGCCGTCCGGCCGTCGCCCTGACCGCGGCCGTACTGCTCGCCGCCGACCGGCCCGACGAAGCCCTGGACCTTCTCGTCGGCTGTGCCGCCGACCGCGCCCCGAGCCCCGCGGAAACCGCCGGCGACGCGCCCTGGTGGTCCCTGGCCGCGCGGGCGGCGGCCGCCGCCGGACGGTCCGGCGCCGCGCACGCCTGGGCCGCACGCGCCCACGCCGAGGCACTGCGGGTACACATCCCGACGCACGAGGTGGCCGCGCTCCGTGCACGGGCCGCCGTGGCTCCGGACGACGAGGCGGTGACTCTGCTGGCGCGGGCCGCCGGGCTCAGCGCGGACAGTGGGTGCCTGCTGACGGAGTGCCGGGTACGGCTGGACCTCGCGGAACGTCTCATGGGCGCGGGACGGCTGCGGGAGGCGGCGGTCCAGGCCGGGCTCGCCAAGTCCGGTGCGGAGCCGACCGGTTCGGCACCGTTGCGCCGGGCGGCGGTCGCCGTGCAGCGGGCGCTCGGCGCTCGCGGGCCGCGCGCCCGGGACGAGGGCGGGGGCTCGCCTCCCGCGGGACCCGGCCTGTCTCCCCGGGAGGCCGAGATCTGCGCGATGGTGTGCCGGGGGCTGTCCAACCGTGCCGTGGCCGAGACGCTGTTCGTGTCGGTGAAGACGGTGGAGGCCCATCTGACGCGCGTCTTCCGCAAGACGGGCATCCGCTCCCGTGCTGCGCTGGTGGCCGCGTTCGCACCGTCCTCGCCGGTCGGCGTCTGACGGCGGACGTCCCCGTTCCCCGATCACCCGGCCGGTCACGGCCGTTCGGGCGCCGACCCGGCAGCCGCCACGCGGTCGCGCGCCACACCGACCGCGACGGGCTCCGCCGCGTCACCGTCCCAGTGGCCCACGAGGGCGGCGTATCCGGGCTCGGCCGCGAGCAGGCCCGCGTGCGTGTCGCAGACGGCCCGGTCGCCGTCGAGGAGCAGGACGCGGTCGCCGCGCAGCGCGGAGGCGAGCCGGTGGGCGACGACGACGAGGGTGCCGGGCCGCGCCGCGAATGCCGACTCCACGACGGCCTCGGCCGCCATGTCGAGGTGGCTGGTCGCCTCGTCGAGCACGACCACCGGCGCCGGCGACAGGAACGTCCGTGCGGCGGCGATCAGTTGACGCTCGCCGCTGGAGAGCGCGGTGGCGGGATCGGCCAGCTCCGCGTCGAGTCCCCCGAGACGATCGGCCAACGGCGTCAGCCCCACGGCCGCCACGGCGGACGCGACGGCGGAGGTGCCGGCCCCGGGGGCGAGGTAGCACAGGTTCTCCCGCAGGGTGCCCCGGAAGACGTACGCCTCCTGCGGCAACAGCGCGACGGCTGCGGTGCGTTCGGTCGCGGACAGGGAGGTGACGGGCCGCCCGCCGAGGCGTACCTCGCCCCTGCCGGGCCGTTCCAGCCCGGCGAACAGGGACGCGAGGGTCGACTTGCCCACCCCGCTGGCCCCGACGACGACCAGGTGTTCCCCGTGGGGAACGTCCAACCGCACGTCGCGCAGCACCGGTTCGGCATGGGGGCCGTAGGCGAAGGTGAGACCGTCGACGATGAGGCGGTGCGACGCGGCGGGGTTCGGGGGGCGGGAGCCGGCCGCCCCTTCCGGACGACGGTCCGCGACGCCCACAGGGCGACGGCCGACACCGGGGCCGGGGCCGGACATGCGCGGCGGCTTCGACTCCCCGGAAGGCCCCTCGTCCGCCGGAGCGTTTCCCTTCGCAGGAACGGCCGTTGCCAGGGCGAGGCGCTCCGCCGTGACGGTCAGCTGGCTCCACAGGCCGGCCACCATGCCGGTGAGCGTCTGGAGGGCCGGGACCAGGCTGCCGGTCACGTACAGGACCGCGCCCACCACGTCCCCGGTACCGACGGCTCCCCGCCCCACCAGGGCGGGTCCGCACAACAGGATGAGCAGCAAGGGGAGTTGGCCACCGACCAGGACGATCGGTACGCGGGCGGCCGTGGCCACCGCCACCGCGACGGAGGCCCGCGCGCCCGCCCGCACACTGTCGTCGACGGAGGCGACGGCGGCCTCGTGGGCACCGATCGCCGAGATGTCGCGGGCCGCGCCGAGCACCGTCCCGGTGCGGGCGGCGATGTCCTCCTCGGCCCGCACCGCGGTACGTCTGCGGCGGGTGACGGCACGCAGCGAGAGGGCGAACCCGCCCAGGGCCACGGCCAGCGGCACCGCCACCAGCAGCGCGAACAGCGGTGCCAGCGCGGCGAGACCGGCCAGTGTGGCGACCAGGGTGACCGCCAGCGGGCGCGCGGTGCGCAGCAGGGCGCCGACGACGGCACGCACGGTGTCGACCTGGCTCGTCATCCGGGACACGTCCGCCGCGTCGACGGCTCCGCCGTCCTCCACGGCCCTGCGCAGGGCCGTGCGCACGACGCGGGTCACCAGGGCGTCGCGCAAGGGTTCCACGCAGTCGGCGAGCGGGACGAACAGGGCGCGTTCGGCGAGGGCGCGCACGGCGTACAGGGCGGCGAGCAGGGCGATCCAGCACAGTCCGGCACGGGTGTCGCCCACGAGGAACCCCCGGTCGAGCGCGGCGGCGAGCACCCAGCCGGAGGCCAGGGCCGGCGCGGCCTCGACCAGCGACCAGGCGGCGACCCGGCGCAGCGGGCGGCCGGTGCCGCGCAGGGAGTCCACCAGCAGCCGGGTCGCCGGACGGGCGGGACGGAACAGGGGACGGCGGACGTTCACGCGGTGCGGCCTCCTTCGGCGGTCACGGTGGTGGCGGAGGCCACGGAGGCGCCCGAGGTGCCGGAGGGCTCGGCGGCGTCCTTCGCGGCGGCGAAGACGGCCCGGTAGTCGGGGTCCCGCCACAGCACGTGGTGCGGGGCCATGGCGCGGACCCGGCCCCCGTGCAGCCAGGCGACCTCGTCGCAGCGGGCGGCGGTGGTCACCCGGTGGGCCACCACGAGCCGGGTCCGCCCCGTGAGGACTCCGGTCACCGCGCGGGTGACCTCCGCCTCCGTGACGGTGTCCAGGCCGGAGGTCGCGTCGTCGAGCACGTACACGCGGGCGGGACGGGCCAACGTCCGTGCGAGGCCCAGGCGTTGGCGCTCGCCGCCGGACAGCGGCGCGCGGTCGAGGGGGGTGTCGTACCCGTCGGGCAGGCGGCGCACGAAGGTGTCGGCGCGGGCGGCGCGGGCCGCGTCCTCCACGGTGCCGCGGGGTGTTCCGGGCCTGCCGTAGGAGATCGCGTCGTGGACGGTCCCCCCGATGAGGACGGGCCGTTCGAAGGCATAGGTCACCGTGGCGCGCAGGTCCGCCGCCGGGAGGTCGCGGACGTCGACCCCGTCGACGAGGACCTCGCCCTCGTCGGGTTCGGAGAGTCTGCCGAGCAGTCCGGCCAGCAGGCTCTTGCCCGCTCCGGACCTGCCGACGAGGGCGACCGACCGGCCCGCCGGAAGTACCAGGTCGGCGCCGTCGAGGAGCGCCTCGCCGTCGGCGGACCGCACGACGACGCCGCGCAGCCGGACCTCTCCGGGGCCGCCGGGTGCGGCGGTCCGGCCGGGCACGGGCACCGGGAGGGCGAGGGTGCCCGCGACCCGGTCGGCACCCGCGCGGGCCTGGGCCAGTGCGAGCAGCACGTCGATCTGCTGGAGGGCGCCGACGGCCACCTTCACGTATCCGGCGACGGCGAGGAGTTCACCGGCGGGCAGCCGGCCGCCGGCCACGCCGAGGCCCGCGGTGGCCAGCGCCAGCGCTTCCGTCAGGGACAGCAGCAGTCCGAACTGCCATACGGTGGCCCGCTGGAGCCGCCACATCGCGTGCCCGGCCGCGGACACGTCGGCGAGCGGGGCGAGGACCCGGTGGGTCTCGGCGCGCAGGGTTCCGGAGGCGCGGATCGTGCGCGCCCCCGCGAGGGCCCCGAGCAGGCGGGTCGCGAGGTCGGCCTGCGCACCGAGGTAGGCGCTGTCGGCGCGTGCCGCGCGTCCGACGAAACGGCGGGCGATGACGACCGACACCGGGACGGCCAGGGTGAACACCGCTCCGGTGCGCCAGTCGATCAGCCACAGGGCGGCGAAGCCGGCGAGCGATCCGGCGAGGGACACCACCGACCCGGCGACGGCGGTGGGCAGCGAGCCTGCCTGCGGCGCCGCCTGGGTGACCTGCGTGACGGCCTCGCCGGGGGACACCGTGTCGCGCGCGGGCACTCTCAGCAGGTGGTCGACGACGCGTGTCCGCAGCGTGGCGACGGACCGCGCGGTACCGGCGGCGCCCAGGGGCGGCATGGCCGCGTCGCAGGCGGCGGCGAGCAGGACGGCGCCTCCCCAGAGGGCGGCGGGCGTGCCGGGGCCGTCGCCCAGCAGGACCCCGTCGACGACCGACGCGAGCAGCGCCGGTACGGCCACGGACAGTGCGACGCGCACGACCATGACGAGGACCAGCGGAACGAGTGACGCGCGGGTGTCGCGGGTGATCTCGGCGAGCAGACGGTTGCCGCGCCGGTGCGTGTCAGGCGGTGCGGAGGCCACCGTCGCCCTTCCCTTCGGCCGGGGACGGGACGTGCGGGGACAGGACCTGCGCCGCGTGCCGCAGGATGCCGGGCAGCGACGGCATGCCCGCCTCGACGGTGGTGCCGTCGTGCGCGGATCGCGCCGGTTCGCAGGGCACGACGTGATGTCCGTCCTGTTCGAGCAGTTCCAGATTGCGGCGCACCGACGCGCGGGCCATGGCGCGGGCGGGGACGGCCGGGGCGAAGAGCACGGGTGCCTCGGAGCAGATCACCGTCGTCAGCGCCAGGCTGTCGGCCATGCCCGCGGCGCACTTGGCGATGAAGTTGGTCGTCGCCGGTGCCACCACCAACAGGTCCGCCCACTCGGCGAGTTCCTTGTGCGGGACCACCCCGGCGGAGGTGTCCCAGTCGGGTCCGGCGACCGGTGCCTGGGTCACGGCGGCCAGCGCGGTGCGGGAGACGAGCGTCTCGGCGGACCGGGTCAGGCACACCCGCACCGACCATCCGTAGCGCACCCGGACGAGCATGATCCATTCGGGCAGGGCGGTGACCGAGATGCCTCCGGAGGCGACGAACAGCAGGCGCTTGCGCGGCAGTTCGATGCGGGGCAGCCCGTCCCGCCGCACGGGGCGCGGGGGTTGGCTGGGAGTGGTCATCTTCACCGCTCTCGCTGGGACGGATGTACGGGCTTGCGGATGTACGGGGTTGCGGACGCACGGCGTTGCGGAGGTGCGGTGCGGGGAGGCCGGGCGGCGGCGTCGGCCCCCGACCGGCCTCCCCGGTGGCTCAGTTGGTCACGTTGCAGGAGATCCCGCAGGTGTTGCCGCCGTTGCAGGTGGCGCCGGAACACGTGTCCAGGATGTGGTCGCTCTCCTCCTTGCCGGACAGCAGTTCAAGGGCGTCGATGTCACGTTCCACGGTGGTCCTCCGAGTGGGGGGCGAGAGATGTGCGGGACGGGGTGCGGTGCGCGCGGTGCGCGGTGCCGGGGGACGTGCGGGCGCGTCAGCCCGTCACGGTGCAGGTGCCGCCGGGGCTGCACGAGACCCCGCAGGTGTAGGTGCATGCAATGGCGGTCTCCTCCTCGCCGGCGGGGAGGAGTTGCAGCGCTTCGAGTTCGGCTTCCATGGGTTTCCCTTCGGGTGACGGACACCGCGGGTGCGGTGCGGATCGGGGGGCCGGGCCGCCAGGGGGCCGACGGACGTCACGCTGACGCGGGCACGGACAGTGCGCCGGGGGTCCACGGACGGGGTCCGCCGTGCGCCAGCCGCAGCAGGAACGCGACCGTGCCGGCCACGCCGGTCTGCTGGTCCGGGTTCAGCGCGACGCCGGACTCGTCGGGGACCAGGAGCAGGCCGTCGCGCCGCACCGCCCGCAGGAGCAGCACGTCCGCCAGGTCGCGGGCCCGGTCGGCGTGGTCGCCGCCGGGAAGCTCGTCGGCGAGGTCGAGGAGGAACTGCCCGTCCCCGGCGATCCCGTGGCAGGCCGCCGTCGAGGCCGTCCAGCGGGAGCGGTGGACCGCGACGCCCGCCTCCTCCGCGAGGTCGAGCAGCCGACGGTCCCCGGTCACCCGCCACAGCCGCAGCAGGAAGGTGCCGACGCCCGACGAGCCCGAACACCAGTTGTAGAGGAGGCCGGTGCCCGGTTCGTGGTCCAGGTCCGGGCGCCAGCGCGCACCCCACGGCCCCCGTTCGGCCTCGGCGGCCAGGGTGTCACCGGCCGCCGCGGCGAGATCCGCGTACGCCTCGGTTCCCGTCACCCGCGCCGCCTCCAGCAGGAACGAGGCGATGCCGGCCACGCCGTGGGCGAAGCCGAGGTGGCGTGCCCCCGCGAGCTGCGAGTCGGCGTCGCGGGGCACCGGCCACACCGTCCGGCCGCCGGCCGTCTCCGCGGCGGCGACGAGGCCGTCCGCGCACTCGGTGACGCGGTCGAGGAACACCTCGTCCCCCGTCGCGTCGTGGAAGTACACCTGGGCGAGGCCGGCACCCGCGGCACCGTGGCAGACGTCCGGGTTGTGCCACCGGACGGGTACCGCGAGGGCGAGTTGCTCGGCGGTGCGCGCCAGGCTCTCGTCGCCCAGGCGGGCGGCGGCCGCGTGCAGGGCCCAGGCCGTTCCGGAGCGGCCGAAGTAGAGGCCGGGCAGGACGCGGGGCACGCTCAGGGCGCGGTCCCCGGTCCACCGCGCGAGCCGGGCGACGGCGGCGGTCAGGTCGGGCCGGTGCAGAACCCCGGCCGCACTGTCGAGGACCGCGAGCACACCGGCGGTGCCGTGCTGCACGGCACACGGGTCGGTCGACGCGGCGAAGCCGTCCCGGCGCCAGGGGGTGCCGGTGGCGCGGGCAGTGCCGGCGGCCGTTGCGCCGTCGCCCTCCGGCGGGGACCCGGGCGCCCAACGGTCCGCACGGCCGTCCGCGGTGGCGGGGACCGCCCGGTCCAGGTACGTGAGTCCGTCGGCGAGCAGTTCGGCGAGGCTGCCGTGATCGGTCACCCGTGCCGAGGACCGCGTTCCGCCGGCCGTCCCCCGCGCCGGCACCGCCTCGCGGACAGGCTCGGCGGAGGCCGAACTCGGTTGCTCGGCAGTCCACTTGTCGGCCTCGGTCGTCCTCCGGCGGTCGAGGAACCCGGCGAGCCGCCGGAGGCTCCAGCGGTCCTCGGGCCGTTCCGCGAGGAGGCCGAGCACCGCCGGTTCCAGTGCCACGACGGCCGGCCGCTCGGCGCGTGTCATGGCCAGCATGGTGCGCACGCGGTCGACCGCCGGGCGGTCCTCGTCGTCCGCCGCGAACGCCGGCACCACGCCCGTGGCCAGGTAGCAGAGGACGCCGCCGAGGGCGTAGAGGTCGACGGCCGGACCGTGGACGGGACCCCGGCGCAGCGGACCACGCTGTTCGGGCGCGCCGAAACCGGGGGTGAACGCCCGGTAGGTCCAGGTGCCGGCCGGTGCCGCCCACTCCGGGTCCACGAGTCTGAGCCGTCCGTCGTCGCCGACCATGATGTTGTTCGGGCTGAAGTCCTGGTAGACGTAACCCCGTTCGTGCACCCCGGCCAGCAGCGCGGTGAGCCGGGAGGCGAGCGCGAGGGCGGCCCCGGCGTCCACGCCCGGCCCGAGGTCCGCGCAGCGCTCGCGCACCCAGGCGGCCAGGGTGCGCCCGGAGACGCACTCCATGACGAGGAACGCGTGCCCGTCCTTCTCGAACTGGTGCACGACCTCGGGGCAGAGGCCGGAAAGCGCGGTGAGCATCGCCGCCTCGCGCCGCAGCAGCACGCGCGCGTCGTCACCCGTGAGGTGTCCGCCCACGTGGGCGCGTGCCTGTTTGACGACGACCTCGGCACCGGTGTGCTCGTCCAGCGCCCGGTACACACCGCCGCGCGCCGAGTGCCGTACGGCCTCCTTCACCACGAACCGCTCGTCGAGCAGTACCGGCGCGGGTGCGGCCGGGGCCGTGCGGGAGCGGGCGGCGGGCCCGGGAAAGGGTGCGGTGGTCCAGGCCGGCGGACAGAACCAGGGCTTGCGCGCGTCGGGGACGGCAGCGCCACCGGGTTCGCGCAGTCGCGCCTCGAAGCATCCGTCGTCGTTCAGGACGGGAACGCCGGCGAACGCCCCGTAGCGGTAGTGGACGAGGCTGCCGGGCCGCAGGGCGCGGTCGGAGAGGATCGCGGGACCCGGAAGCCCGGCCGTGGCGAGGTCCAACTTCTCCGCGAGCCGCCGGAGTTGATCGTCGTCGGCGGGATAGGCCGTCAGGAACTTCCCGCACTGCGCACGGTCGTAGGAGGCCGACGTCATCTCGTCCGCGAGCTCGACGGTCCGGGCGTACTTGAAGGAGCACCCCTCCGCGACGAGCACCCGGGCGGCCCGGTACAGGACGTGCGGGGCGGAGAGCGCGGTGGCCGAGACGTGCAGTTTCCAGCCCTGGACACGTTCGCGCGCCGACGCGCACGTGACCCGGCACCAGACGCCGTCCTCCGTCGTCTCCCAGTCGGCGGGCGCGAGTTCGTCGAGAACGGCACCCACCAACAGCCGCAGCGGAAGGGACGACACGGCACACCTCCGGTTCCCGGGCCGGTCCGGCACTCGGGGGTGTGCGGTCCCGGCGGCACCAACTGTGGTGCGCGGGCCGTGGGGTGAGCATTGGGGAAACCCCTACATCGCCTCCGGCGCCGTCCGGGGAGGGCGGGCCGAGGGCGCCGACGCCGTCGCGCCGGGCGCTACCGGTCCGCGGTGCGGCTCCCCGACTCCGCCTCGGCGGACGGGGGCCGGGGCGGCCGGAAGCAGGCGGTGACGTCCTTGCCGGTCGGGCACGAGTACGCCTGCCAGGTGTCGGCGAGGGCGTCGACCAGCAGCATGCCGCGACCGCCCAAGCCGTCGTCGGTGGGCTCGCGGGGTTCCGGCAGGTGTGCCGAGGAGTCGTGCACGGTGACGTGCAGGCACTCGCTGTCCCAGGTGAGGACCAGTTGCGCGGTGTCCCGCGCGTGCACGTGCGCGTTCGTGACCAGTTCCGACACGGCCACCAGGATCGAGTCGACGGTGTCGGGGGACGTCTTCGCCCAGCCGAGGGTGTCGAGGTGGCGGCGCGTCCAGTCCCTGGCCGTCTTCACGCCGCTGCTCACCGGCAGCGAGCGTGCCCAGCCAACGGCCCTCAGTGATGAATCGTCGCCCACGGTCTTCCCTCCGGCCCGACAACAGGTGCAGGGGGCGAGTACCCGCTTTCGGCCGATGGAAGTACCGTCCGGCCGGGGACGGCCCACGGGCACGCGGAGCCCGCCCGGCCCGGGGTCCGCCAGCCCGTGCGTGTCCGGGGGCGGGACATGCCCCGCGTGCGGCGGTCGGGGAGGAAGGCGGCCGGGGCGACGTCGGCACCGCCGCCGCCCGGTCGGTCGGTCCGCGGCGGCGGCGTGCACGGAACCTCGCGCCGGACCGACGCTTGCCACCGGGGCGCCCCGTGACCGAAGATCCCCGCATGTCGTCGCGCCCCTCCCCCGTGCCCGCCGAGTCCGCCGCCGGGCCGGCCACCGCCGCGTCACCCGCCGTCGGCGCCGACGCGCCCGGCCCCACCCGCGTGCCTGCCCTGCCCGCGGGCCGCCCCGCCGACGAACTGCTCGCCGAACTGCGCGCGTTGCGCGGCGCGGACGCGCCCACCCGGGGCGGCCGCACCTTCGCGTACGTCTACGACCCGGGTCTGCCGGAGGTCGACGAACTGGCCACCGCCGCGTACGGCGCGTTCGCGACGGTCAACGGGCTCGACCCGACGGTCTTCCCGAGTGTGGCGCGGCTGGAGAACGACGTGGTGGGCGCCGTGGCGGCGGTGCTCGGCGCCCCCGGCGCGCAGGGCACGTTCACGAGCGGCGGCACCGAGTCGATCCTGCTCGCCGTGAAGACCGCGCGCGACCACGCCCGGAGCGTACGGGGCGTCACACGGCCGGAGTTGGTCCTGCCGTCCACGGCCCACGCGGCCTTTCACAAGGCCGCGCACTACCTGGGCCTGGAGACGGTGACGGTCCCGGTGGACCCGCTGACCTTCCGTGCCGTGGCGTCCGACGTCGCCGCCGCGATCACCGAACGGACCGTGCTGGTCGTGGCGTCGGCCCCGTCGTACGCGCACGGGGTGCTGGACCCGGTGGCCGAGATCGCCGGGGCGGCGGCCGGACGGGGCGTGCTGTGCCACGTCGACGCCTGCATCGGAGGCTGGTTCCTGCCCTTCCTGGCCCGCACCGGACGCACGGTCGAGCCGTTCGGGCTGTCGGTGCCCGGCGTCACGTCCGTCTCGGTGGACCTGCACAAGTACGGGTACGTCGACAAGGGCGCGTCCGTGATCCTCTACCGGGACGCCGAGTTGAGACGTCACCAGTATTTCGCGTACGCGGGCTGGCCGGGCTACCCCGTGGTCAACCCGACCGTGCAGGGCACCAAGTCGGGCGGGCTGCTGGCGCAGGCGTGGGCGGTCCTGAACCATCTCGGCGAGGACGGCTACACGGCGCTCGCGGGCCGGGTGGCCCTGGCCGCCGACCGGTTGCTGCCGGGTCTGAGGGCGACCGACGGCATACGGGTGCTCGGCGAACCGGCGGGCAGCCTCGTCGCGTTCACCGTCGCGGGAGCGGACGGCGCACCCGACCTGGGGCTCGTGCTGCACGTGGCGGACGAGATGCGCGAGCGCGGCTGGTACCTCCAGCCGCAGTTGTCCTTCGACGGCCTGCCGCCCAACCTGCACCTGACACTCACCCCGGCGACGGTCGACCGGGTCGAGGCGCTGCTGGCCGACCTGGCCGCGTCGGTCGCGGCGGCACGGACGAACGAACCGGTCACCGTGGACCCGGGGACGGCCGAACTGGCCGCCACCCTCGACCCGGACACCCTCACCCCGGAGGACGTCGCGGGGTTCCTCGCGTTCGCCGGTCTCGGTACCGGCGAGACGGGGCTGCCGACGAGGATGGCGCCGGTCCTGGCCCTGCTGGACGCGCTGCCGCCGCGGCTGAAGGAACGGCTGCTGGCGGAGTTCATCGGCTCGCTCTTCCGCGTCTGAACGCCTCGCCCCGTCACCCCTTGAGCAGCACGGTCTCGGCGCCGGGCAGCCCCTTGTCCCACCAGTGCCGGTAGCGCCGGTAGACCTCCGGTTCGCGGGCGGCGAGCATCGTCAGCAGGCTCGCCGCCTCGTCGGCCAGACCGCGCCACGCCGCCTTGCCGAGCTTGTGGAACGAGGTCACCTCCAGACCGCCCTCGACGGCACGCCACACGCCGGCGACCTGCCCGTCGACGAGCACGCAGGGCAGTACGTCGCCGTTGCGCCGGACGATCAGGGACCGGTACTCCTGCGGCACGAGGCGGCCCCCGCCGACGTGGGCGAGCAGCGTGCTGTCCCACATGGCCAGCAGCCTCGGCGGAACAGGGACGTCCTCGTCGGGCACAGGGGCCCCGGGAAGGTCGTACAGAGCGGCGCGCCCCGGTCCCGGCACCCGGACCACCCGGTCGCCCAGCCCCGCCAGCGCGCTCTTCACGATCGGGCTCGTCAGCAGGGTGAACCGGGCGAAGTCCTGGGCCGAGGCGGGCCCGAACGCCCGCAGGTAGGACAGCAGCAGGAACTGGACACCGGCGTCCTCCGTCACCGCGCCGCCTCGTGCCGTCGGCGACGCGCGGTAGACGTTCGGGAGGGTGTACGACCAGGGGCCACCGGCCGGCACGTGCTGCACGGGGGCGAAGGTGCGCAGCGCCCACCACACGCGCCGGGCGTGCTCGCCGAAGCGGTCCGTGAGCTCGGTCTCCAATTCCGCTCCGGTGTGCGGCCGTTGGAGCAGGACGGCGATGTCCGGGAGCACGGCGTCGACGTCCTCGGCGGCCAGACCGGTGGCGGTGAACCGCCGGTCGTACAACCGCGACGCCCGCAGGCTCCTCGTCATGGCCGCGTGGAAGGGCGCGTAGTCCTCGGCGTGGACGGCGTGCAGCGTGATCCGCATCAGGGTCGCCTTCACGATCCGCCGTCGCGTGAACGCCGCGTCGAGGTCCTCCGGAGTGAAGTCCTGGACGCGGTTCCACAGCGCCAGGTACGGCGACGCGGGCGACTGCGCCTGCACGGCGCAGATCCGCCGCACCGCCTCCGCCACGTCGAGACGGGCGCGTTCGAGCAGCAGTTGGCGGTCGAGGGTGGCGAGGGCGAGCTGTCGTGTGGAGAGGGTCACGCCGGGATTATGCCGCCGGGTACGGACAATCCGCGGGCTTCCCTGTGCTCACCTGCCCCGCCTCGCAGCGGGCGAACCGGCGGGCCCGCGCAGCCCTTCCGTTCCGGGCCGTCAGGGGCGGCGGCGTCAACGCCGGGGCAGGAGACGGCGGCGCGCGGTCGGTCCAGCCGGCGCCGCCTCCTCCCTCGGTCTCAACCGGGCTGTCCCACAGGCGGATCGACGACGAGGACCAGCTTGCCGCGCACGCCGCCCGCCTCTCCCGTCCGGTGTGCCTCCGCGATCTCCGTGAGGGGGAACGTCGCCGCGACCGGGAGCGCGAAACGGCCCGACTCGGTCAACTCGTCGATCTGCGCGAGCGCGTGGAACGCCCTGCCGGAGTCACCGCTGCTGAACCGCACCCCGTGCTCCCGTGCGCCCGCGAAGTCGGCGATCGTCACGACGTGCCGCGCGTCTCCCGCGAGCTCGACGAGTTCCGGCAGCACCCCGCTGCCCGCGACGTCGAGGGCGACGTCGACCCCGTCCGGCGCGAGTGCGCGGACCCGTCCGACGAGGCCCTCGCCGTAAGCCACGGGCTCGGCCTCCAGCGAGCGCAGGTACTCGTGGTTGGCCGGACTCGCGGTGCCGATCACCCGGGCGCCACGCACCACCGCGAGCTGGACGGCAGCGCTGCCGACGCTTCCGGAGGCGCCGTTGACGAGCAGCGTGCTGCCGCATCCGACGCCGAGTTGGTCGAGCGCTCGCGTGGCCGTCTCGACGGCGGCCGGCAGCGCGGCGGCGCCCGGGAAGCCGAGGGACAGCGGGATCGGCGCGTAGTGGGACAGCACCGCCGACTCGGCCTGGGCCGCGCCCTCGGCGGAGAACCCGAAGACACGGTCGCCGAGGGCCACGTCCTCGACGCCCTCCCCCAGCTCGTCGACGATGCCCGCCGCCTCGTACCCGAGAGTCTGCGGAAGCCCCTCGTCCATCAGGCCCGCGCGCTTCTTCCAGTCGCTCGGGTTGACGCCCGCGGCCCGCACCGCGATCCGGACCTGGCCGGGACCCGGACGCGGATCGGGAAGATCCACGATCTCCAGGACCTCCGGGCCTCCGAACCGGCTGAAACGGGCTGCCTTCATCGTTCGCTCCGATCTCGGCGCCGGCTGGACCGCCACCAGCGGGGTAGGGACGCCGCCACCTGCGGCTGCGGCGACTGTGCCGTTGCGAGTCTGCCAGGCACGCGCACCGGACCCTCCCCTGCGCCACGCGCGAACGGGCGGTCCGCACGGCCGTGCCCCGGGGCACCCCGGTCAGGGTGTGAGCAGCAGGTCCTGCTCGACCGGCGGGGTGCCGTCGTGCCAGGGCAGCGCCTTGCCGAAGCGGACCAGTTCGCCGTAGAGAGCGGGATCGACGTGGTCCGCGAAGACCAGGTCGAGCACGTGTGCCGCCGCCCGCGAGGGCGACTGGGCCTGGCTGTAGTCGCTGAACCAGGGCCGGGACGTCGCGGTGTCGACCATGCCGGGACACACGGAGGCGACCAACGTCCCTGTGGCGAGGTCGAGTTCGCGGCGCTCCGCCGCCACCGCGCGCACGGCGGCGACCTGCGCCACCTTGGACGGCACGTTCAGCCACAGGGGCCAGCCGGCCTCCGCGGCGGTCTTGTCGTGGACGGCGCGGCGCCACGACTCGACGGCGTACTCGACCTGGTCGAGGGTCGCCCCGTCGAACAGGTGGTGCAGCCGCGGGTCCAGATGCCCGAGCGTGCCGAGGCTGCTCGCCACGACGATCAGCCGCCCTCCCGGACGCAGGACGGGGCCGAAGGCGCGCAGGATCGCGTGCGTGGCGGTGTTGGAGACGTCGATGAACTCGTCGGCCCGCTCGGACTGCGAGTCCTGCGGCAGCAGCCGGGCCACCGCGTTGGAGAGGACGACGTCGATTCCTCCGTACTCCCGTGCCACGTCGTCGGCGAGACGGGCCACCGCGTCCGTGTCGGTGACGTCGAGGACCCGGCCCTCGACACGTGCCCGGCTGTCGGCGAGGCCCGCCACCTCGTCGGCGGCGGCCATGACCCGGTCGCGGTTGCGGCCGGTGAGCAGAACCAGGTCGGCGGGGCCCATGCGTGCCGCGAGCCCTTCGGCGAGAGCGCGACCGAGCCCCTGGTTGGCGCCCGTGACGAGGGCGATGCGCGAGGTCTTCATGCCTGCCACGGTAGGAACCCGGCAGGCATGAGTCCAACGAGAGTTCGGCACACCCACTATGCGGAAAACGCATGGTCGGCGCGGGGCGGGACCGTGTGCACGGTCGGGACGCTGCGGCCGGGAACCGGGAGAGGTCAGCGTTTCCTCGACACCGTGAGCTCGATGAGGCTCCGCTTCGTGACGTGACCGCCGTACCGGCCGTCGATCAGGTTCCCGACGCAGCGCAGCAGGCCGTCCCTGGCGGTTCCGGGGAGCGCGCGGTGGCCCGAGAAGGTCCGCAGCAGGTCCAGGTACTCCGTGGTCGTGTACGTGACATCCTGCTCGTAGCGGCGTGAGACGGCCGGGCCGAACCGGCCGCCGCGCGCCACCTCGGCCGTGTGGTCCGCGCTGTCGACGTCGGCGGCCTCGGGAGGCCGGAGGCCGGGAGGCGTGGCCGGGTCGAAACGCTCGTAGCAGCGCTGGACCTCGGCGAAGAACTCCTCGGTGCCGCCCCGCACATGCTGACCGCGCACCACGGCGAGCGCACCCCCGGAACGCAGTGCGTCGGCCGCCTTGGGAACGCGTACGGAGGGGTCGATCCAGTGGAACGCGGTCGCTGAGAGCACCACGTCGAACGGCTGGTCGGGCAGCGGCCAGTTCTCGAACTCCGCCGTCATCACTTCCACTTGGCCCTCCACCGCCCCGACCCCGCCGAGGTTGCGGCGCGCGACGGCGGCCATCCTCGGCCCCGCCTCGACGGCGGTGATCCAGCAACCCCGCCGGGTGAGCGGCACCGTCACCTGACCCGTTCCGCAGCCGATCTCCAGCACACGGGCGCCGGGTCCCGCTCCGGCGAGTTCCGCGAGGTCGTCGTACAGCTCCGGCGGGTACCCGGGCCGGGCCCGGTCGTACAGTTCGGCGTCCTCGTCGAAGGTCCGGCTCAATTGCCGGCGTCGGGCCTCCTCCGGCCTGTCGTCGCGGCCGGGGCGGGCAGTGCTGTCGGGCATGTGCAGCAGGCTAGGGGACGCGCCTGCCCGCGCGCCCCGGCGACCGCGCCACGGCTCGGGCCGGCAGGGGCGCGGTCGCGCGCAGGGCCCGCCTGCGTCCTACGCCACCCCGTCCTCCCACCACCAGAACTGGGAGCCGTACGGGTACTGCATCCTGCTGTCCACGTGCTGCCAGGACACCGAGTACGTCTCAAGTCCGGAGAAGCCGCAGGTCTCGGCGATGCGGTACACGGAGAGCGTGGAGAGGCCGGAGACCACGACGTCGGAGGCGACCCCGTAGGTGTGCATGCTGTTGGAGGCACCGCCCACCGAGGCGTTGTACGAGGTGCTGCGGAAACCGGAGTTGACGGTGACGGCCCGGTTGCCGCCCTTCTTGCGCAGCGCCTCCAGTTTGTACATCAGGCGCCGGATGTTCTCCTTGACCTGCGTGGCGGAGACGTTGCCGCCGCCGAACCCGGCGCCGTCGTGCGAGTGGAACTCGCTGAACTCGAAGTGGACGGTCGAACCGTCCGAACTCTCCAGCGCGTTGAGCGCGGCCTGCGTCGCGGGACCGACGATCCCGTCGACGGCGAGGCCGTACGCGGTCTGGAACCGCTTCACCGCGGCGGCCGTACCGGGACCGAAGGCACCGTCGACCGCGACGTACGTCTGCGAGGCACTGGCGGCCGCCCAGCCGCCCACTCTGACCTGAAGTTCGGTGACGGCGGCGCCCGTTGACCCCTGGGTCAGGGTGCCGGGCCAGCTGTAGGCGGAGGCGGGCGCGGACAGGCCCAGACCGAGGGCGCCTGCGGCACCGGCCGCCGCGGTGACCCCGAGAGCGCGGCGCAGGACGGTCCGGCGGTCGGGACCGGGACGTGGGGTGGTGGTCATGGACGGGCTCCTCACGGACGGGACGACGGAACGACGGGACGCGACGACGGATGTGACGGGAGCCGCACCCGGGGAGGGCCGGTCGGCGACGAACGGTCGGAGACGGTCGGTCGCGGACGGCGTGCGGACGGGGGCGGGCGCAGCGGAGTCGGGGCGGGGCGAGGGGGGAGCCTCGCCGCCGCCCCGGCCGCGCTGCGGCGGCGGGCGGCACTGGGCCGCCCGCCGGGTCAGGACGCCACGAGGGCCCGCCAGGTCAGCGGTCCCACGATGCCGTCGGCGGTGAGTCCCTTGCCGGACTGGAACGCGACGACGGCGTTGTACGTCGCCGTGCCGAAGGCGCCGTCCACCGTCAACGCGGCCCCGCTCGCGTTCAGTTCGCTCTGCGCGGCGGACACGGCCGCGCCGCTGCTCCCCTTCTGCACGGTGACGACGAGTTGGGCCCAGGTGAGCGGTCCGACGATGCCGTCCGCCGTCAGTCCGTTGGCCGACTGGAAGGCGACGACGGCGTTGTAGGTGTTCGTGCCGAAGTCGCCGTCGGCGGTGAGCGCGGCGCCGTGGGCGTTGAGCAGGTACTGGACGGTCTTGACGGTCTGCCCGGTCGCGCCGCTCCTCACGGTCGGCCACGCGGTCGTCGTCCCCGTACCGGAGCCGGTGCCGAGGGCGAGCGCCCGGAGCTGTGCGGTGCTCCCGTTGAAGACGTTCTGGTCGCCGGGGAAGGTGCCGGAGTCGGCGTACTGCCAGATCGTCTGGGCGCCCCAGCCGTTGGGCAGAGTGCCGACGCCGGTGGAGTACCTGGCGATCCAGAGCGGGTTGGTGGCGGCGAGGGCGCTGCTGTTGCCGGTGCAGGTGGTCCACCAGTCGGTGGTGGTGTAGATCATCGGGTACCGGCCGCTCAGTGCGTGGGTCTCGTTGCTGAACGCCTTGATCCACGTGACCATCGCGCTCTGGCTCAGCCCGTAGCAGGAGGCTCCGTACGGGTTGTACTCGATGTCGAGCGCGGGCGGCAGCGTCGTGCCGTCGGCGGTCCAGCCGCCGCCGTGGGCGAAGAACCAGTCCGCCTGGGCGGCACCGGCGGACACGTCGGGCAGCGCGAAGTGGTAGGCGCCCCGGATCAGGCCGGCACCGCGGGAACCGGTGTACTGCTGGCTGTAGTAGGGGTTGATGTAGCTGACGCCCTCGGTCGCCTTGACGTAGGCGAAGGAGGCACCGTCGGCTGCGACGGTGGCCCAGTCGACGTTCCCCTGCCAGGAACTGACGTCCAGGCCGACGGGGTTGGCGGCGGCAGCGGCGGCCGCCTCGACGGCGTCGACCGTGGCGGCGGACCTGGCGGCGGAGACCGTGCCGTCGAGCGAGCTGCCCGCGTGGGCGGAGCCGCGACGCGGTGCGGGCGAGGGTGCGGCGGGACCGGCGGAGCCGCCGGCGGCCGACGCCGGGCCGGGCACCGCGAGCAGGAGCAGCAGTACACCGAGCGGAAGGGCGAGGAGGGCCGCGGCGCGGCGGAGGGAACCGGTGAGTCCGTGGGGGTGGAGCCGGGGCCGCAGCCGGGCGAGGGCGAGGGCGAGGGGACGAGCCTGTCTGTTTCCGGGCATGGGGGATCTCCGAATGGGGGGACAGACGTCACGGCGCGTACATGACAGGGCCGATCCTAGAAGCGCCCCCACGCCCCCGGGAAGGGCCGGCGGCCCATGAATCTACGCGCAGAGAACCGGCAGGTCCGTACCAGCCTCCCACCAGGCCGCGAGCCGCGGCACGGTCGGAATCGAATTCCCAAGTAGCGGGAGGCCAGGACGAGTTGGTTGCACATTCACTCCGCGCGCATCGGCGTCACGTCGACGCCGGATCTCCGGCGGGACTCCCCTCGGCGGGACATCCCCCGGCGGGGGCCGCCCCGCCGGGCGGCCGGGGGACGTCCGGACCGACGCCGCTCCGGAGGCGCCCGGCGCCGCGCCCGGCCCGGCGCGCAGGGCGACCGAGGACGACGCCCGCCAACACCATGACGAGGCCGCCCAGTTGCTGCACGGTCAGCACCTCGGAGGCGAGCACCGTGCCCAGCAGCACTCCCGTTACCGGGTTGAGCAGTCCGATCAGCCCGACCGTGCCCGCCGGGAGCCGCCGCAGCCCCGCGAACCAGGCGACGAAGGCCGCGGCCGTCGCGATCAGCGAGACGTAGCCGAAGGCCAGCAGCGCCCGGCCGGAGAGCGCCGGCGGCGCACCCTCGGTCACCACCGCCGCCGGGAGCAGGAGCAGACCGCCCGCCGTGAGCTGCCACGCGGTCGAGGCGAGCACGTCGGCGCCGGCACCGGAGTCGTCGCTCCATCGCTTGCTCAGCAGATGTCCGAAGGCCGACACCAGCATCGCCGCCGCCGATGCGAGGACACCGCGGACACTCACCCCGTCCACGCCCGTGAGCAGCATCAGGCAGACACCGGCCAGCCCGACGGCCGCCCCGGCGAGGTGGGCCGGGCGAGGGCGTTCGGAGACCAGGACCCAGGCGACGAGCATCATCGCCATCGGGGACACGGCCATGACGGTCGAGGCGATGCTCGTCGGCAGCGACTGCGAGGCGACGTACACGAGGACGAAGAACACGCTCACGTTCAGCAGCCCCAGTACCGCCGACCGCCCCCACCACACGCCGCGCGGCCGCTGCCTGCACAGCGCCAGCAGGACGAGACCGGCGGGGAGCGCCCGCAGGGCGGCACCGTAGAGCGGGCTGCCGGTGGGCAGGAACTCGCGCGTGACGTAGTAGTTGGCACCCCAGGCGACCGGCGCTATCGCCGTGACGGCCACGCGCCGCGAATTAGCTTCCATGGAAGCTAAGCTACACGACATATCTTCCCGGGAAGTTATATTGGGCGGTATGCCTCTGGAGCACAGGAAAGACCAGGCCCGCGGCGAGGACCGGAAGCCGCTGGACCACGTGGCCCGGATCCAGGCCGACTGGCGCCGCGAACGTCCGGACGTCGACGTCTCCCCGCAGGGGGTCATCGGCCGGCTGCACCGCCTCGCCGACCGGCTGACCCAGGAACTCTGCCTCGTCTACGGCCGGTACGGCCTCAGCGAAGGAGAGTTCGACGTCCTCTGCGCGCTGCGTCGCGCCGGCGAGCCGTACGAACGGGCCCCCGGTGAACTCGCCACGCACACCATGGTCACCACCGGCGCGATGACGAAGCGGATCGACCGCCTGGAGAAGGCGGGCCTCGTCACCCGCCGCCGCTCGGACGACGACCAGCGCGGCCGGATCGTCGCCCTCACGGACCCGGGACGGGACCTGATCGACAAGGCGTTCGGCGACCATATGCGCAACGAAGGCCGACTGCTGGGCCTGCTGCCGTCCACCGAGGCGGGAGCGCTCGAAGAACTCCTCACGTCGTGGCTCGACCGGCTGGAGAACCCGCGCTCCGCGGAGGGCGGCTGACCCGCGGGGCGCACGGGCAGACGGACGAGCCCGCCGAACGGATCCCCTCCGCCGACCCCGACGCCTCTGTGCGAGGACTACCGGGCGGGGCTCGGCATCGACCGGGCCCCCACGACGGCGCCGACCGCCGCGACGGGCGACGCGCCACCTCCCCCGTACAGGTGCTCTGGGTCACACGCGACGACATGGCGGCTCTCCACGGCGACGACGTGCTGGACGTCCGGCGGGACCGGACGGCCGCCCGGCCGGTCGGCGACCCGATCGAGTCGGGTCACCACGTCACGGAGGACGCTGCCACGGAACTCACCTCCGCCCTGCGGCAGTTCCGCCCGTGCCGGGAACCCGGCCCCGGCGCGGACCGCTCGCAGCGCCGGGCGGAAGGGGGCACGGACGCGCGCCGAGGGGCCGCCGCGCGTCCGCCGCCCGGTGTCCGGGCGGGCGTCGGGGCGTCGTGTTCCGGACGGGCTCCGGGTCTCTCGTTGTGGACAGCGTGACGACCACCCTGACCGGCCGACTACGGTGGATCTCCTGCTGGCCGGGACGCCAGACTCCGCTTGAAAGGTGACACCAGGTGACGACCGTCGCGTACCAGGGCGAATCGGGATCAAACTCGGCGACCGCCACCCAGAACCTGTTTCCGGGCAGCACCGAGCTGCCCTGCACAAGCTTCGAACAGGCTCTCGACGCGGTCACGCTGGGCACCGCCGACCTGGCCGTGATCCCCGTGGACAACTCCGCCGCCGGGCGCGTGGCCGACGTCCACCACCTGCTCCCCGAATCCGGGCTGTTCGTCATCGGGGAGTACTTCCTCGCCATCCACTTCGACCTCATGGGCGTCCCCGGGGCCACGGAGGACGACGTGGAATACGTGCGCAGCCACGTGCACGCCCTCGGCCAGTGCCGGAAGGTCCTGCGGGAAGGCGGCTGGCGCACGCTCGTCAGCGACGACACCGCGGGGGCCGCCCGCGAGGTGGCGGAACTCAGCGATCCCCGCCACGCGGCGCTCGCCCCGCCCGCGGCCGCCCGGCACTACGGTCTGGACGTGCTGCGGGCAGGTGTCGAGGACGACCCGGAGAACACCACCCGCTTCGTTGTGCTCTCCCGCGAGGCCGACTTCGCGCCCCTCACCGACGAGCCGACGATGACGAGCCTCTTCTTCGCCGTGCGGAACATCCCGAGCGCCCTCTACAAGGCCCTCGGCGGGTTCGCCAGCAGCGCCGTGAACCTCACCAAGATCGAGAGCTACCAGATGGGCGCCGGCCTCAACCCGAGCTGCTTCTACGTCGAGATCGAGGGCCACCCCGACCTGCCCAACGTGGCACTGGCCCTCCAGGAGCTGCGGTTCTTCTCCTCCGAGGTGCGGGTCCTCGGCGTCTACCCGGCACACCCCCACCGGCTGCGCGGACGCGTCGCCTGAGACACGGGCGCGCGGACCCGCGGCGGGTGCCGCGGGTCGACCGCTCAGCCGGCCTCCCCCGTTCCCGTCTCCTGCCCGCTCCCGCCCGCGGTCACGGGGTCGGCGGAGCCCTTGGCGGTCTCGATGACCGTGTACATCACCGAACGCTGTTGCTTGTGACGCCGGATGCGCCCCTTGGCGACCAGTGACTCCAGGGTGTTCCGCACGACCTGCGGTGTGGGTTTGCGCTCCGGGAGCTTCTCCATGAGTTCGTCGCGCAACTCCTTCGCCAGGCGGGGCTCGTTGTGAGCGGCGAGCAGGTCGAGCAGGAGCGCTCCCAGCAGGGGCTGCCGCGGGGTCTCCTTCGCGGCCTTGGCCGACTTCGCCGATTTCGCCGGCTTCACGGTGGTCCCCGGTGTGCCCGGCTTCTCGGCGACGACCGGCGGGGGTGCCGTCGCGGACGCCTGACGCTGCGAACGGGGTTCCTTCGAGGCGGACTTGGCCGCGGGCTTGGGCGAGGACTTGGGCGAGGACTTGGTGGCGGTCTTGGGCCTGGACGCGGACGTGGACCCGGTCTTTGCCGGTGCGACTGCCGGGACGGCGGCCTGCGCCGGGAGCGGCGCGCCGCTCCCGGACTTCGTCGCGGGCGGCACCTCCGCAGGGTTCCCGTCTTCCTCCGCGAGCTTGAGGATGTTCACCAGGAGAGCCTCCTCCTGCTCCAACACCCTTATCCGTTCGGCGAGTTCCTTTTGAAGGCGATGGTTCTCGTCAAGGTCGGAGGCGACCTGTGCCGCGTAGCGCGACCGGAGCGTCTCAACTGCCTGGCTGGTCACAACCATTCACTCCTTCATGGTGGACGACGTTTGCGCATGGTACCTACGGAGATGGCCACGAACGGAAGAGCGCGAACCACACGAACAGTTTCGGGACCGGGCCGCTCGCGGACGGAACGTGGTGCGACCGCTGGGTCCGTCGAGGGCGGCACGTTCCCGAAGTGTGTCACCCGCTCACGTCCCGCGCCCGGTCAACGCACGTCATGGGCAGGGTATTCGGTGGTCTCCGTCCGCGGTGCGGCGCATGACAGCGTCATGGACGTCGCGTAGTTTTCTGAAGGCCGCGCCACGCCCCCGGATGTGCGCGCAGGACTCGATCGGAGAACGACGATGGACCGCTCCGCCCGCGCCTTCTGGCTCCGCTCCCCCGGGCACGGCGAGATACGTGACGTCACCCTGCCGGAGCCGTCCCGGGACGAGGTGGTGGTGCGCACGCTGTGGTCCGGTGTCAGCCGGGGCACCGAGACCCTCGTGTTCCGCGGCGGCGTGCCCGGGAGTCAACACACCGTGATGCGGGCGCCGTTCCAGGAGGGTGACTTCCCGGGGCCGGTCAAGTACGGCTACCTGAACGTGGGTGTGGTGGAGGAGGGGCCCGAGCACCTGACCGGCCGCACCGTCTTCTGCCTCTACCCGCACCAGAGCCGGTACGTCGTGCCCCTCGCCGCGGTCACTCCCGTACCGGAGTCGGTTCCCGCCGCGCGGGCCGTCCTGGCCGGGACGGTGGAGACCGCGGTGAACGCGCTCTGGGACGCGCCTCCGCTGATCGGTGACCGTGTCGCCGTGGTCGGGGGCGGCATGATCGGCTGCTCGGTGGCGGCGCTGCTGGCGCGTTTCCCGGGCGTGCGGCTCCAGTTGGTCGACGCCGATCCCGCACGGGCCGCCACGGCGGCCGCCCTCGGGGTGGACTTCGCCGCCCCGGAGGACGCCCTCGGCGAGTGCGACCTCGTCGTGCACGCGAGTGCCACCGAACGGGGCCTGGCCCGGTCGCTCGAACTCCTGCGCACCGAGGGCACCGTGCTCGAACTGAGCTGGTACGGCGACAGGTTGGTCTCCCTCCCGCTCGGCGAGGCGTTCCACTCCCGCCGGCTGGTGCTGCGCAGCAGCCAGGTCGGCACGGTGTCACCCGCCCGCCGCGCGACCCGCGACTACGGCGACCGCCTCGCCCTCGCCCTGGACCTGCTCACCGACCCGGCACTCGACGCCCTCGTGACCGGGGAGAGCGCCTTCGACGAACTCCCCGATCTACTGCCCAAGTTGGTGTCGGGCGAGGTGCCCGCGCTGTGCCACCGGATCAGGTACGGCGACCAGAACGGGAAGTAGGACGCCCGTTGTCCGTCAGCGGCACGACGTCCTGTGCTTGAGGGACCCGCCCATCAGCGCCACGTGTTCCGTGGTGGTGGCCCGGCCGCGTACGACGGTGACGGTGACCCTACCGGCCGTCGGTTCCGTGAGGTCGAAGGCGTAGAGCTCGCGCCGGCCGTTCATGAAGGGCGGCAGGCGGCGGAACGTGAGGGGTTCGCCGTTGCACGTCACCGAGCGGACGGTCTCACGGTCCGCGCCGATCACATGGACCTCGGCGAACGAATAGGTACTGACCAGGGGAACCAGCGCGGGACGGGCCGAGAACGGCACGTCGCGGGGGTCGTGGACGCAGGACGTCGAGATGAACCCGCCCGACGTGGCGGCCGAACCGAAACAGAAACCCCCAGCGGCGGTCTCCCAGACGAACGTGGCGGCGGCGCGGCCGACGGCGGCCGTGTACATCCCGGTCGGGCCCGGAAGATCCGCCGTGGACAGGGAGGTCGTGAGGTTCGCCCTGGACGCGTCGACCACCTGGGTACGGCCGGGCGCGGAGGCGCGCGGCGAAGCCGCTCCCCAGGACGCTGCCTCGGCGGGCCGGCCGCCCCTCGCGGTGCAGGCGACCACCGACGGCAGCAGCGCCACACCGAGCACGGCACACACCAACGGCCTGTTCATGTTCCCCCCGCAGTCCCATGTCAGTGCGCGGAGGGTAGCGCGCGGGACCGCCCCATGTCAGCGGCCCCTGCCTCGGAGGAGCCGGGTCGTCAAGGCGGCACGAGTCCGGAACACCCGGCCTGGTGCGCACCCCTCCGGTCTGTCGCCCGGGGCGTCGAGTCGGCGCGCCGACCGCCGTCTACTTCCCGGAGAGTCCCAGGACGGTTCCGTCGTGCAGGTCCGAGAACCCCTGGGCGATGGTCGCGGCGGGAACCAGACACGCCTCGCGTGTGTCGGCCGCCGTGGGACCTGTCGCGCACCCCAGGTCCCGGTAACTCCGCACGGACGTAACGAGCTTGCGCGCCACTGCGTCGAGAGTGGCGAAGCCGTGACTCCCGTTGATCTCTCGCAGGGCCAACTCGGCGTCCACGGCGGTCGCGTCGGCCGCCGCACCGCACGTCGACGTGAGCACGAGGGACGAGGACGTCGAACACGGCGACCTGTCCCCGCTGCCGAACTTCTCCTCGTCCGCGCCGACCCGCTTGTCGACCGCCGCCCTGACCTTCTCGGCGAACAGCCCCTTGTCGGAGACCGGGTCACCGGACACCGCCGGGCTCGACACCCCCGAGACCGCCTCCGACGGCTTGCCGGAGGCTCCCGTCCCCCCGCCTTCGCCGCACCCCGTCGCGAGAACTCCCGCCAGACCCACCAGGACCGTTGCCCGCAGCGCGCGCGATGCCATTCGTACTCCTTCTCCCCGGTGCCGCGGCACCCTGTCCGCACGTCGGCGCAGCCTACCCACCCGGCCCCGACCGGCAGGCGGGGCCCGGACCCGTCGCGGAAATCGCTGTCGCTCCGGCCACCGAGCACCCACACTCCCCCCATGGCTGACATGGAGGCGTTCAGGGACGCGGTCATCGCGTGGGCGGCGGACAACGGCGGCGGCCGTTCCCCCGGCGCCGTGGATTCCGCGGGCCCCGCAGAGCGGGCACGCAGGCTCGCGGAGCTCCTGCCCGTCAGGGCCGCCGTCCTGCTGGAAGGGCCGAGCGACGCCGCCGCCGTCGGTGCGCTCGCCGCCGCCCGCGGGCGGGACCTCGCGGCCGAGGGGGTCTGCGTGCTGCCGATGGGCGGTGCGATGAGCGTCGGCCGCTTCGCGCGCGCTCTCGGCCCCGGCGGCCTGGACATCCGCATCGCAGGGCTTTGCGACGTGAACGAACTGCCCTTCTACGAGCGGGCCTTGACGACACCCGCCGGCGACGGGACGCCGCGCGCGGACATCTTCGTCTGCGCGGCCGACCTTGAGGACGAACTCGTTCGTGCGCTGGGTGTGGGGCGGGTGCGGGAGGTCGTCCGCGCGGCGGGCGACCTGCGCTCCCTCCAGACGTTCCTGTCGCAGCCCGCGCAGCGCGACCGACAGCCCGAGCAGCGGTTGCGGCGCTTCTTCGGCACGAAGAAGGGGCGCAAGATCCGCTACGGACGGCTCCTGGTCGAGGCGCTCGACGTCGAGCGCGTACCCGCTCCTCTCGACGCCCTGCTCACCAGCCTGTGACGCCGCACAGTCCCGAAAGGCCGGGCGGCACTCAACCGGGCGGCAGGCAAAGGGAGTTCGCCGCTCGCGCGCTGCGGATCGAACGTGTCCTGGGTGACGGGGTGTTCAGGGAGATCGGCCGGCCGCTGGCGGTGGCGGTGTGTCCGGCGCGGTCGTTGGTGGCGATCGCGGGAGTGGTCCGCATCGAGTCGCGGGACGGGTACGAGACGTTCCGCCCTCGGTGTCGTGTCGGCGTCTACGGGTTGGAGGATCTGCGCTGCCGACAGGTGATCAAGGCTGCCTACCGGGTGAACTCGATCGCTTTCCACCCGAGTCAGCCAATGCTCGCGATCGGAGGCGGGTACTACGACGGCGGCTTCTCCTTCCACGGGGAACTCCTCCTGGCCAACCTGGAGACGGGAGGCACCGTCTCCGCGCTCGACACGAGTGTCGAGGTGCGCACGGTGTCCTGGCGGCCGGATCGCGACGGTCGTGTGCTCGACATCGGGGTGTCCCCCACCTCGGACAACGAACTGGGCAGAGACGCCTTCGTCGCGGGATTCGACGGCATGGTGGAGCGTGCCGACTGGACGGCGGTGGGGCCGGGTTCGATCGGCCGGAAGGAGCTCGACGGCCCGCACCGCCCCAACGTCGGCCGCACCACGGAACGTTCGGCGCGCCGGGCGCTGCGCCGGCTGGCGCGGCAGGCAGGGCGCCGGTGGACGTACCGGGGTGCCGTCCAGGATCTGCGGATGCTGGGCGACGGGCGCTTCCTGGCCGCCGTCGACGGGGGCCTCCTCGAGGCGTGGGACACGGACGGCAATCCGCTGTGGTCCGTGCCGGGTCCGCGCGGCGGGGGTCGGCTCGTGCCGGAGCGGGGTGGTGACACGGTGTGGGCGCTGAGCCGTGCGTTCGGTCCGCCGGCCAGCGGCTCCGCCTGGCGGAACCAACTCCTGCGCTGTGTGCGGTACTCGGTGCACGACGGAACGCGATTGCGGCAGCGTTCCCTACAGGCTTCCGCCTACCTGGGCCGCGCGGCCGGTCTGGCCGCGCTGCTGCCCGCCGGGGCCGTCAGCCCCCCGCTGCTCATGGACACCGAGGAGGACGCGGGAGGCATCGGTGGGGCGCTTCCCCGGCCCGTTGAGCCCCGCGCGTCGTTCCCGGGCGCGCCGGCCCTCCTCCCCGTCCGGGGAGCCCGGGTCCCTTACGCACTGCTGCCCGCCACCGACCACGGTGCGAGCTCGCTGTCCGGCAGCTGGGTGGCCCGGGTGGACGTGGTCGCGGCGGCGAGCGGCTCGGACGCGGCGGTCGGCGACACGGCCGCCCCGGGTCCGGCCGACAGCGCCGGCCGGGCCGTGCTCCGCCGGTTGTTCCCGCTCCCCGTCGGCTCCTCGGCGCTGGGCCACCTCGGTCCACTGGCCGAGATCCTCGACGCGCGGGGGCCCGCGCTGCTGGTGACCTCCGAGCCTCCGCGACAGGACCGGACGGCCTGGCCCGTGGCGCGGTTCCGGCTGCCCGACGGCAGAGTGCTGTGGCGGACGGATCTGGGCGCCCGCCCCACCGCCCTGCTCCACCTGCCGTCCCGGAACCTGCTCTGCGTCGCCCTCTCCGACGACTCCCTGGCCGTCCTCGACGCCCGCGACGGCTCCCTCGGCCACCGGCAGCGGCTCGTGGTGGGCGGCCTGCCGACCACCGCGCACACCCTCACCGAGGCGGACGACGGTCGCCTTCTCGTGGGCACCGTCGACGGACGTGTCCTCGTGGTCCGTGTCGGCTGAACCCGGTCGCCTCCCCTCCCCCGGGCGCGCGCAGGCGGGCCGCCGTGACTCACGCCGCACCGCCGGAACGCCCGTGCGGCCGGGACCGGACGTCAGACTGGATCATGCGGGTCACGGTGGCCCGGCGTGACGGAGGTGTTCGGATGACCGACAGCGAAGAGCCTGTTCTCCTGCGTACGGCGGGGCGGGCCGCGCACATCGTCCTCAACCGGCCCAGGGCCCTCAACGCCCTCAACCACGCCATGGTGCGTCTTGTCGACGAGGCGCTCTCCGCCTGGGAGCGGGATCCCGCCGTCGAGACCGTCGTCATCACGGGAGCCGGTGAGCGCGGTCTGTGCGCGGGAGGTGACATCCGCGCCGTGCACGACGACGCCCGCGACGGGGACGGGACGGCCTCCGCCGCGTTCTGGTACGACGAATACAGGCTGAACGCGCGCATCGCCCGCTACCCGAAGCCGTACGTCGCCCTCATGGACGGGATCGTCATGGGCGGCGGGGTCGGGGTGTCCGCCCACGGGAGCGTGCGGATCGTCACCGAGCGGTCGCGGGTCGCCATGCCGGAGACGGGCATCGGGTTCGTGCCCGACGTGGGCGGGACGTATCTCCTCGGGCGTGCCCCGGGCGGGACGGGCACGCACCTCGCTCTCACCGGCGAGTACATCGGCGCTGACGCGGCTCTCGCCTGCGGACTCGCCGACCACTTCGTGCCGTCCCCGTCGCTTCCGGCCCTCCTGGACGACCTGGCGGCCCTGCCCGCCGCGGAGGCCGTCGCCCGGCACGAGCAGCCCGTACCGCGTACGGAGTGGACGGCACGGCGGGAGTGGATCGACGACTGCTACCGCGGCGCCACGGTCGAGGCGATCGTCGAACGGCTGGCCGCACGTCCGGAGCCCGCCGCGCGGGAAGCCGTGCGGACGCTGCTGTCCAAGTCGCCCACCGCGCTGAAGGTCACGCTCGCCTCGATGCGCCGCGTGCGCGATCTCGGCTCCCTGGAGCGGGTGTTGGAGCAGGAGTACCTCGTCTCCTGCGCGGCCCTGTCCACCGCGGACCTGGTGGAGGGCGTCCGCGCCCAGGTCATCGACAAGGACAGGCGGCCGAATTGGTCGCCTGCCACGCTGGGCGACGTGACCGAGAAGGACGTCGAGCGGTTCTTCGAACCGTCCGGAATGCGGGAGTTGAGGTTCTCGGCCGAGGACCGGCCCACCGCGACAGGGTAGTCGGCAAGCGCGCCGGTGGCCCGCGACGACCGCCGCGCGCACACGAGCGGCGTGGTCGTCGCGGGGTCCGCGCCCGTCAGGGGGCCGTCGGGGCGAAGACTCCCCGCCGGTCCTCGTGGCGGGCGAGTGCCTCAGGACGTCTTCGTGCTCCTGCGCCGGCGGGCCGCGAGAAGCATGCCGCCGCCCAGGACGGCCGCCGCGGTGGCCGTGCCCGCCACGAGGAGGGTGCCGTCGCTGCCGGTGCTCGCCAGGTTGCCGTTCGCCGTGGCGTCGCCCGGGTCCCCGCCGGTCGCGGCCGCGGTCGCCGTGGCGGTCGGGTTCGCACCCGACACGGGGCTCGCCGACGCCGCGCCGGGGCGGGCCGACGCCTGGGGGTGCGGGTCGTTGCCGCCGCCCGTGCCCGATCCGCCGCCCGCCGAGCCGCCGGACCCCGGACCGGAACCGCCGGAGTGGCCCGTGCCGGACGTGTCGCCGCCGGTCACGTCGACCTTCAGGTACGCGGTGTCGTTCGACGTGTTCTTGTCGTACGCCTCATGAGTGCCGTAGACCGAACTCGCCGTCACCGCGCCCTTCGTGTCCTTCGCGTCCTTGGCGAGCCTGAGCCGGAAGGTGTAGGCGAGCGACTGGCCGACCTCGATCAGGTTGTCGTCGTGCCAGCAGACGTACGTGCTGTGGCCGGGCTCGGAGGGGCCGGTGGGGGCGTCGATCCCGAACGGCGCGCATTCCTCGGGGACTTCGACGGCCGTGGTGCCCGGCGGGATGTGCACCAGCAGGCCGGGCTGCTCGTCGCTCTCCTCGTCGTGGATCCAGCCGGGGCCGTCGTTGCGCATCGTCGCGGTGACGTTCACGTAGCCGCCCGGACTGCCCTTGGCGCTGTCGCCGGTCGCCACGAGATCCGCCGAGCTGTCCGCCGTCAGCGCCAGGCGCCGGTAGCTGTCGTCGAACCCGTCGTCGCCCGGGGCCTGGCCCGTGGGACCCGTCCCGTACTCGACGACCTCCATCAGTGCCTTCGGCAGCGCCTTGAACCGCACGGGCGTGGTGACGGACTGCCCCGGCGCGACGACGACGTCCAGCTTGCACAGCGCTTGGGCCACCTGGTCGGCGTCGGTCGAGTACGCGCAGCCGTCGGCGGCGGCCGGGAAGGCCAGCCCCCGGGTCAGGCGGACCTGGAAGACGACACCGTTCGCGGCGGCCGTGCCGTTGTTGGTGATGGTGACCGGCTGGTCGTACACCGAGCCCGGTGCGGGGGACGCGGCCGGAAGCGACGAGATCTCCAGGGAGGGGGCGGGGACAGCCTCGTCGGCGGCCGCCGACGAGGCGGCGACAGCGGGGAGACCGGCGCCCATCAGCGAGACTGCGGCGATCGATACGGCGTGACGAAGTGGGGCGCGCACGACGGGATTCCTCCGTTGGAACGTGGAACGTGGAACAACGAACAGGGAGCTCGAAGCCGGCAACGGCGACACGGCCGGCGCCCGGCGGCGCCGGAAGCCGTCCGTCCGGCCATGTACGGGACTCCCGGCGGCAACCGAAGGTTGTACCGGTGTTCGCGAGGAGGGTGATCAGCGTGCGGCGCGGCGGAGTTCGGTCCGGGCGGGCCGCGGAGCGCACCGCGTTCAGGGCGCTCCGGTGAGGACACGCCTGGCCGGGTCCGCGGTCCACTCCTCCAACGAACCGTCGTAGAGCGCGAGTTCGCCCACTCCGGCAAGGGTCAGCGCCAGGGCGCCCAGCGAGGCCGAGATGCCGCCGCCGCAGTAGAGGATCACCGGACCTTCGCGCCGTGCGGGCAACCGGTCCGCGTAGGCGGCCAGTTCGGGGTCGGTGCGGATCGTGCCGGCCGGGCCGAGGACCGGCTGCGCGGGAAGGCTGACGCTCCCGGGGATGCGGCCCCGCCTGCTGTAACGGGTGGGTGTGGTGCCCTCGAAGTGCTCGGCGCTCAGGGCGCACACGAGGGTGCCGGGGGCCAGGCCCTCACTGACGGCGGCCACTTGGTCCTTGTCCGCCCAGAGGGAGGGGCGGGTCGCGTCGCCGGCCGCCGCGCGCGGGAACGCTTCGGGCCGCTCCGGGGAGTGCGGTGCGGCGGCGTGCGTCTCGGCATCCGCCGGTGACCTGGACGGCGTCGACTCCGCTTCCGGGTCCGGGTGTTGGGACCTGACCGGCTGCCCCGCCCGCGTCCAGGCGGGGAGTCCGCCGTCCAGTACGCGGGCCCGGACGCCCGCGTCGCGCAGCGTCCACCACAGGCGCGCGGCCCACTGGAGGGGTCCCCGGTCGTACAGCACGACCTCGGTGTCCTCGGTGGCGCCGAGCTCGGCCAGTTCCCGCCGCACGCCTTCCCGCGAGGGGTGCGTGAAGTGGCAGTGGGCGGCCGGATCGGTGAAGCGGGTGAGGAGGTCGACGTGCCGCGAGCCGGGGATGCCGGCCGCCGCCCACCCGGCGGCACCGGAGGCGGCACGGTAGTCGCCGTCGTGCTCCGGCGACGCCAGGGAGACCGTCGTGTCCAGCAGCAGGACCCCCTGACCGCCGGCGGTTCGCTCCGCGTCGGACCGGGCGAGCAGGGCGCGCAGCCCGGGGACGTCGATCAGTACGTCCTCGCGAGCGGCCCGAGCGGGGCCACCGGCCCGCGACGTGGGCGAGGCAACGGGAGTGCGGGAAGCGGCGGGCGAGCCGGGTGCGCCGGATGTCATGCGGCCGGCCTCCAATTCGTGTGCGGGTGGTGCGCGGTGCCTGGTCCGGGGTGCGCGCGGCGGTGGCCGTCCGGGACCGCGCCCCGCGGACCCCACCGCGTCGCCAGCGTATACGCAGGTATACGCATCCTGTAATCTTCCCTCGATACGTATACGCTTGCGCGGACACGTCCGGGCCAGGGGAAAGGACCACGCCATGCCGAGACGCACTCCGTCCGCGCCGGACCCCGAGCCGGCGGCGCCGCCCGCCGAGCAGGTCCCCTACGGGTCCGAGCTGTACTGGCGAGTGCGGCGCGATGTCATGGACGGCCGGTTCCCGCCCGGTTCACCGCTGCTGGAAACGACGTTGAGCAGCGACTACGGCGTCTCCCGGACCCCGATGCGGGAAGCCCTCGGCCTGCTGGAGCACGACGGGCTGCTGGAGCGCGCGCCGCGCGGTTTCCGGGTGCGGTCGGGGACCGCCGAGGACGTGGTGGAGATCTACGAGGCGCGCATCGCGCTGGAGTCGGAGGCCGCCGCGTCCGCGGCCCTGCGGGCCACCGAGCTGGACCTGGCCCGGCTGCGGCACCAACATGAGGTAATCCTCGCGGCCGGGGACGAGGGTTCCGCCGCCCGGACCGCCAGCTTCCGGTTCCACGAGTTGCTGTGGCAGGCCGCGCACAACGCGACGATCACCGACCTGCTCGTGAAACTGACCGCGCGGCTGCGCATCTACGACAGCGGGCCGCCGTCCCCCTTCGGCGGGGTCGACCCGTTGCAGGAGGAGCACCAGCTCATCCTGGGCGCCCTGCACGACCACGCGCCCGACCGGGCCCGCGACGCCGCCCGCGCCCACCTGCGGCGCAGCCTGGAGCAGCGGATCAACACGCTGGTGGGCGACGACGGCCCGCCGCCCTGACGGACCGCCCGGAGGCGGGCGATCCGGCGCCGACGGTCGCGGGGCCTCCGTATCGCCGTTCGGACGGTCCGTTGACCGGATTCGAACGACTGTTAGGATCACCGCCATTCGTCGCAACTTGTCCTGACAAGAACACAAATGACGGCATCGGGAACGGCCGACACCCGCCCGGCCCGATGCCCGCACCACCCCACCAGACCCACCCCACCAGAACGACCGCCCCAGAACGACCGCCCCAGAACGACCGCGCCAGGCCGACCGGAAAGGAGCCACGAGTGCCCACGGATCTCCGCAGCGGGCCGTCGCTCCGCCGCGCCGCCGCGACCACCGGCACCGGCCGTCCCACCGGTCAGGACCGCCGGCTCACCCTGCGCCGCCACGTCGACCTCGGGCGCTGCTCCAGCTCCGTCTGTACCGTCGGCTGACGTCCGCCGCCCCGGACGGCCCGTCGCACCGTGACCGGTGCGCGCCGCCCGCACCCGCGGCCCCGGACACTCCTCCCGGCCACCCTCCGCGCTGCCGGTGCCCGGCCCCTGCCCCTGCCCCTGCCCCGCACACGGGGGCGGCAGCTCACCTGTCCGGCACCGCACCGGCGACCGCCCTCGGCGCGGCCGGCCCCCGCGCCCCACCTCCCGTCCCCGCATGCCCTACCGATCCGGAGCCGTCGTGTCCCACATCCGCGTCATGCTCGACTACTTCCACCCCTGGCCCAACTCCGCCGGTTTCTTCGTCGCGCGGGACAGGGGCTGGTACAGCGAGGCGGGGCTCGACGTCGAGTTGAGCGTGCAGGACCCGGGCCGCGGCGACACCCTGGAGTATCTGGCGCGCCGCCAGGCCGACTTCGGGATGTTCCCGCCCAACCGGCTGCTGGTACGGCGGGCGCAGGGGCAGCCGCTGATCGGGACGGCCGCGGTCAACCACCGTGCGCTGGAAGCCGTTCAGACGATCACCGGCCGCGGCATCGAGCGTCCCCGGGACCTCGCGGGCAAGCGGGTCGCGTACAACCCGACACCGCGCGGCCGGGCCATGGTGCGGCACCTCGTCGCGGCGGACGGCGGCGACCCGGACGCCGTGGTCACCGTGGACGCCGGTTATCGCGAGCTGACCGTGGACGACCTGGAGGCCGGTGAGGCGGACGCGACGTTCGGCGTGTACTGGTCGTGGGACGCGCTGCGCGGCGACCTGCCCGAGGACCGGCGGATCACCTGGCCCGTGGACGAGATCGGGGCCCCGCGCTACCACAGCTATCTGCTGGGCGCCCACGAGGAGACCGTCCGCTCCGACCCGGAGGAGGTACGCCGCTTCCTGGCCGCCACGGAACGCGGCTTCCGCACCGCGCAGGCCGAACGGACGTACACGCTCGACCTGTTGGAGCGGGTGATCCCGTACTTCACCCGCCCGCTGATAGCCCGCTCCCTCGACCTGGTGGCTCCCACCTGGACGGACCCGCTGGGCAGGTGGGGTGTGATCGCCGAGGACCGCACGGGGCCGTACGCGGACTGGCTGGCCGAGCACGGGGTGCTGCCCCGGGCGGACGGCTGGCGCGACGCGTACACGACGGACCTGCTCGCGGAACCGCCCGCCGGACGCTCCGGTGTCCTCGCCGACGCCGGGCGCGGTGCGGCGGCCGGGGGGCGTGAGGGGAGCGGCGCGTGAGCGTGCTCCCACCGGCCCGGGATGCCGTCGCGGGCGGGCGGCCGAGGGACGCCCTGCCCTGTCCGGGCCCCCGTCCCGCCGCGCCCACCGGGCACGCGCACCGGGCCTCCGCGCCCGCCAAGACGCCCCTGCCTCCGCCCCGTACCGGCCCGTCGCCGTCCGCCAGAAGAAACGAGCTCCTCCCGTGAACCCGTTCCGCCCCCGCTCGCGCGCCCTGCGCCGCACGTCCCGTCTCGCCCTCGCGCTCGCCGCCGCGGGCACGCTGCTCGCCGCCACCGGGTGCTCCTCCGGCTCCGGAGGTTCGGACTCCGACGCGAAGGGGCTGAAGACAGTGACCCTCGCCCTGGACTGGACGCCGAACACCAACCACACCGGCATCTACGTGGCACAGCAGCTCGGCTGGTTCAAGAAGGCCGGGATCAACCTGAAGATCGTGCCGTATGGTTCGACCGCGCCCGAGACGCTGATCGCCAACCACAAGGCGGACTTCGGCATCTCGTACCAGGAGGGTGTCACCACCGCGCGTGCGGCGGGCCAGGACATCACGTCCGTCTTCGCGGTGACCCAGAAGACCGACGTGACCATCGCGGTCTCCGCGAAGCGCGACGACATCACCTCGCCCGAGGACCTGGACGGCAAGACGTACGCCGGGTTCGGGGCGCCGTATGAGAAGCCGTTGCTCCAGTCCGTCATCAAGAACGCTGGCGGCAAGGGCACGTTCAAGACCGTCACCCTCAACACCTCGGCCTACGCCGCGCTCTACGCGGGCAAGGCGGACTTCGCGATGCCGATGCCGACGTGGGAGGGGCTGGAGGCGAAGCTCACGGGCAAGCCGCTGAAGGACTTCCAGCTCTCCGACTACGGCTTCCCCGAGATCTACTCCACGCTGGTCGCGTCCTCCGACCAGTACCTCAAGGGGAACAGCGCCACGGCGAAGAAGTTCCTGTCGGTCGTCCAGCGCGGCTACACCTACGCCGCCGACCACCCGGCGAAGGCCGCGGACCTGCTGATCGACGCGAACAAGAGCGTGCTCACCAACACCGAACTGGTCAAGGAGAGCGAGCAGATGCTCGCCGACTCCTACTACCGGGCCGCCGACGGCTCCATCGGCACGCAGTCGGCCGCACGCTGGAAGGCGTTCGCCGACTTCGAGTACCGGGCAGGTCTGCTGAGCGACGCCGACGGCAAGAAGCTGACGTCCGCGCCCGACACCTCGACGTTCTTCACGGACGCGTACCTGCCGGGGCAGAAGTGACCGGGCCGGCCCTCACCGAGGCGACGCCGGAGACGGCCCCCGCCGCGGAGGCGGACGACCGCTCCGGCACCCGGCAGGCACGGGCCGCCGGACGCGGTCGCGGGACGCGCCGCGCCGTGTCGCTCGCACTGCCCCCGGTACTGGTGGTCGCCGTGCTGCTCGCGGTGTGGCAGACGTACACCAGTGCCGCGCACGTCGACCCCACGACGCTGCCCTCGCCGTGGCGGGTGCTCGTGCAGGGGTGGCAGAACCGGCGGGACCTGTGGAACAGCACCCTGCCCACCCTCCAGGAGACGGCCGCCGGGTTCGGCATGTCGTTCGTCGCGGCCTGGCTGGTGGCGGTGCTGCTCGACTTCTCCGCGATCGCCCGGCGCAGCCTCTACCCCTTGCTGGTCGCCTCGCAGACGATCCCGATCGTGGCCGTCGCGCCGCTGCTCATCATCTGGTTCGGGTTCGGCCTGTTCCCGAAGATGCTCGTCGTCACCCTCGCCACGTTCTTCCCGCTCACCGCGAACCTGGCGGCCGGCTTCGCCTCCGCCGACCGCGAGGCCATGCGACTGCTGCGCTCGCTGGGCGCGGGACGGTTGCGCGCGTTCCGCATGGTGCGGGTCCCGAGCGCGATGCCGTACTTCTTCGCCGGGCTGCGCGTGAGCATCACGTACGCGGTGGTGGGGGCGGTGTTCGCCGAGTACGCGGGGGCCGAGAGCGGCCTCGGCATCTACATGCAGGCGCAGAAGAGCGCCTTCCGCACCGACCTCGTCTTCGCCGCGGTGGCGGTGACCGCCGTGCTGAGCATCGCCCTGTTCGGGGCGACGTACCTGCTCCAGCGGCTGCTCCTGCCCTGGGAGCGCGCGAACCACCGGGAGGACCACTCGTGAGCAGCCCCAGCATCCACGACCGGCACCGCACCCCGGCGACCGCCGACCCCCTGCTGCTCGTCCGGAGCGTGCGCAAGTCCTACGGCGGCCTCCAGGTGCTGCGGGACCTCGACATCTCCGTCGCGCCCGGCGAGTTCGCCGCCGTGATCGGGCCGAGCGGCAGCGGCAAGAGCACCCTCTTCAACCTGGTGTCCGGGCTCGAACAGCCCACCGGCGGCGAGGTGCTGGTAGCCGGAGAGCCGCCGCGCACCCGGTCCGGACGCGTCGCCTACATGCCGCAGAAGGACCTGCTCTTCCCCTGGCGCACCGTGCTCGCGAACACCGCGCTCGGTCTGGAGGCGCAGGGCGTGCGGCGGGCGGAGGCACGCCGCCGGGCCGCCGCGCTGTTCGAGGCGTTCGGGCTGGACGGCTTCCAGGACAGCTACCCGTCCCAGCTCAGCGGCGGCATGCGCCAGCGTGCGGCACTGCTGCGCACGGTGGTCCTCGAACGGCAACTGCTGCTCCTGGACGAGCCGTTCGGGGCGCTCGACTCCCTGACGCGGTCCGACATGCAGCGCTGGCTCGCGGAGATGTGGCAGCGCTACCGCTGGACGGTGGTGCTGGTCACGCACGACATCCGGGAGGCCGTGCTGCTGGCCGACACGGTGCACGTGCTGTCGCCGCGGCCGGCGACCGTGACGGCCCGCATCGAGGTCCCGCGCCCGGGAGCGGCCGGGGCGGACGCAGGCGGCGGCAGGACGCTCGACCCGGTCACGGCGGCCGCGGTGGAACAGCGGGTGCTGAACGCGCTCGGCGGACACGGGAGTTCGGAACGATGAGCGCACACCACGCGGACGGCACGGACGTGCCCCTGGCGACGCACGGTCTCGGCTACGAGCGCGTCGAGCCGGACTGGGCCCGGCTGACGGCCGAGGAGGTGGCAGACGTCCTCGGCGGTCCCGTGCGGCTGCGCTGGCACAGTCCGCGACCGCTGTCCGCCGCGGCCGTCGTCGAGCACGACGGCCGGACGGTCTTCCTCAAGCGGCACCACGTGAGCGTACGGACGCTCGACGGCCTCGCGGAGGAGCACGCCTTCGCCCGGCATCTGCGCTCGCGCGGCGCCCCCGTCGTGGAGGTGCTCGGCGCGGAGGCGCGCGGCGAGTGGACGTACGAGGTGCACACGGTGGGCACCGGCTCCGACCTCTACCAGGACGCCCTGTCGTGGACGCCGTTCGCGTCGGACGAGCACGCGCACGAGGCGGGAGCCGCGCTGGCCCGGCTGCATCTGGCGGCGGCCGGGCACGACGCTCCCCCACGTCAACCGCAGCCGCTGGTCGCGTCGTTCGGTGTGTTCGCCGCCGCCGACCCGGTCGCGGCGCTGCGGACGTACACGGCGGCGCGCCCCGCCCTGGCCGAGGCACTGCGCGAACTCCCCGTCGCGGCGGACATGGAGCGGCTGCACCTTCCGCTGCACGCCGAACTGGCGCCGCTGCTGCCGCACTTGGCACCGCTGTGGACGCACAACGACTGGCACGCGTCCAACCTGCTGTGGGACACCTCCGGCGGCACGCCACGGCCGGGTGCCGCACCGCGGCGTGCCCGTGTGGCCACCGTGCTCGACTTCGGGCTGTCCGACCGCACCACCGCCGTGCACGACCTGGCGGTCGCCCTGGAGCGCAACATGTTCGGCTGGCTGGACCTGCCGACCGGGCACGTGCCCGTGCAGTACGGGCACATCGAGTCCCTGCTGCGCGGCTACACCGCCGTGCGCCCGCTCACGGAGCCGGAGGCCGAGGCGCTGCCGTCGCTGCTTCCGCTGGTCAACGCCGAGTACGCGCTGTCGGAGATGGACTACTTCCACGGTGTCACCCGCTCTCCCGCGAACACGGCGCTGGCGCGGGCGTACTTCACCGAGCACACGCGGTGGTTCGCGTCGGCGGCCGGCACCTCCGTCGTCCACCGGCTGCGTGATGTCTGCCGGTCGCTGACGGGCCGTCACGCGGTGTGACGGCGGGCGGGTCCGCGCCACGCGCGGACGTGTGCCGGGGATCGGACAGGCCGGGACATATGCTCCGGTTGGCCCGTCGCCGAACGGCCGAAAGGACGGTTCATGGACCTGGGCGTCGACGATGTCGCGCAACGCGCCTCCACGGGCGACCTGCCCGTCGAGGAGCACGTGACGTCCCTCGTGGCGGCGGCACACGCGCGGGAGCGCGACAACACGCGGGGCGTGGTGGCCGACTACATCCCGGTGCTCGCCGAGGCCGATCCGGACGCGTTCGGGGTGGCGGTGGTCGAGGTCGGCGGGAGCGCGCACGGCGCGGGCGACGTGCACCGGCGGTTCTCGGTCCAGTCGATCTCGAAGGCGTTCGTGTACGCCCTCGTGCGGGAGGAACTCGGTCACGCGCTGGCCCTCGAAGAGGTGGGGGTGAACAGCACCGGCCTGCCCTTCGACTCGGTCACGGCGATCGAGCTGAACGACGGCCACCCGATGAACCCCATGGTGAACGCGGGCGCCCTCGCGACCACCGCGCTGGTGCCGGGCTCCGGCGCCGAGGAGCAGTGGGCGTTCGTCGCACGGGGGCTGTCGCGGTTCGCCGGGCGCACGCTGGAGCTCGACCCGGTCGTGCACGCCTCGGAGGCGGCGACGAACCGCCGCAACCGTGCCATCGCGCAACTCCTGGAGAGCTACGGGCGCATCGACCGCAGGCCGGCGGACGTCGTCGACGTGTACACGCGCCAGTGCTCCCTGCTGGTGGACGCGCACGATCTCGCGGTGATGGGGGCGACCCTCGCCGACGGCGGCGTCAACCCCGTCACCGGGGAACGGGTGGTGTCGGCGGCGGTGTGCCGCGACACGCTCGCGGTCCTCGCCGCGAACGGCCTCTACGAGCGATCCGGTGAGTGGCTCTTCGAGATCGGGCTGCCGGGCAAGTCCGGGGTGTCCGGCGGGATCGTGACCGTCTCCCCCGGCAAGGCGGGCATCGGGACGTACTCGCCGCCGCTGGACAGGGCGGGCAACAGTGTCCGCGGGCAGCGTGCCACGGCCTTCCTGTCCCGCAGCCTCGGGCTGAACATCTTCGCGTCGGCCGTCCACACGCCCGCCGCGCGCGGGGCGGTGTGAGCGGGGCCCTCACGCGTCGCCGGTCCCCGGCCGGCCCGCCCGGCCGGGCCGGAGCGGAACGGCCGGTGCCGGCCGGGGAGGGGCGAGGGCGTGCCGCCGACGGGGGTGCGCCGCGCCCCTGTCAGGCCGCGGCGACGGAGTGCGCGGTGCGCCCGCCGAGCACGGTCGAGAACACGTCGGTGACCTGGGCGAGCGCCTCGGCCGCGCCCGGGGCGACGGTGAGGGTGCCGTCCTGGTCGACCACGATGTCCTTGTCGAGGGTGAACCAGCCGGGCACGATGTGCGCGGCGCCCATGGAGCTGAGCACCGGGCGCAGCGCGTAGTCGATGGCCAGCACATGGGCGGTGCTTCCGCCGGTGGCGAGCGGCAGCACCGTCTTGCCCGCCAGCGCGAACTGCGGCAGCAGGTCGAGCAGTGACTTCAGCAGGCCGGAGTAGGCGGCCTTGTAGACCGGGGTGCCGATCACCACGCCGTCCGCCTGCTCGACGAGGGCGGCGGCGCGGACGATCGCGGGGTGCCCGAAGTCGGCGCCCAGCAGCGCCTCGGCGGGCAGCGTACGGACGTCCAGGGCGATCACCTCGTGTCCCTGCTCGACGAGGCGGGTGTCCAGGTGTCGCAGCAGGCGGGCGGTACGGGACGTGGCGGACGGGCTTCCGGAGACGGACAGAACGGTTGCCATGACGAGGACCCTCCGAGGTCGGGGCGGCGGAAGACGGGACGGTCGCGCTGCGCGGTCGGTGGCCGCCCGGAGGTGCGGGCGGCCCGGGACATCGCGAACGGCGGCGCTTGCAGGGGGTGTTCAGGTGTTCAGGTGTTCAGGTGTTCACCAGGCGCTCGACTCCACCGCGACCAGCGGCACGAGGTCCTCGCGGAGCGTCTCCAGGAAGGTCACCGTCTCGGCGGCGACCGAGCGGTGCTGGAGGTCGTTGAGGACGTCATGGTGGGCACCGCGCACGACCGCGAGCCGGGTGCGGCCCCACGTCTTCGCCGCGTGGCGGAGGGTGTCGGGGTCGGCGAGGGGGTCGGCGTCACCGGTCAACAGCAGTGCGGGCAAGGGGAGTTCGGCGCCGTAGGCGGCGTCGAGGAGGGCGCCGGGGACCGCGTCGTCGAGGCTGCCGCGCCGCACCCCGGCGTCGTCGGTGAGGGTGCCTCGGTGCGCGGGGCAGGACGTGCGGACGTCGAGTTCGTCGTCCCAACCGCGTTTGCGGGACGCCGTCTCGCCGGGGAGGCCGGCGAGCACGACGCCGTCCGGCCGCAGCGCGCCGAGGAGTTCGGGCCGGCCGAGCAGTGCCGCGAGGGCGAGGGCACCCGTGTCGGCGCCGATCAGGACCACGGGACGTACCGCGTCGGCCCCATCCTCGGCGGCCGTGCCCCCGACGGCCGCGGTGAGAGCGGCGGCCAGGGCGGAGAGCGAGCCGGGCAGGTCCGCGGGGTCGAGGTCCGGGGTGTCGGTGACGCGCACCCGGTAGGCGTCCGCCGCCAGGCGCCTGCCGAGGCGGCCGTAGGTCGCCCGGGTCTCGCCGCGGCCGGGCACCACGACGATCGTGCCGCGGGTACGCAGCCCGGTGGGCCCGTGGTGGTCGGTGTACTCGGTCATGTCACACTCCTGCGGGTTCGGGCGTCGCCCGGCGGGCGGGCTGCCAGCCCAGGGCGGGTGCCACCTCGGTCGCGATCAGTTCCAGCGCGCGGATCGCGGCGTCGTGGTCGGGGACCGCGGGGTTGAACTGGGTGATGAGGTCGGTGGCGACGGGGAGCACCTTCTCCTTCCGGAGAGCGGCGACGATCTCCTCGGGCGCCCCGTGGAAGGCGTGGAAGCGGCGCAGCGCCTCGTCCTGTCCCAGCCCCTCGGGGAACGCGCCGCCGCGGACCATGCGCAGTGCGGCGCGGTGGACGTCGTCGCCGATCTGGCTGAGCGCGGTGCGCCGGTCCTTGGCGGGGAACACGAACCGGGACAGCCCGACGCGGGGCCTGCGCGGTCGGTCCCAGGCGGCCAAGTAGGCGTCCGCCCATGGTCGTTGGACCTCGTCGGTGGGTTCGTCGTAGCCGTAGGCGGCTCTGTTGAGGAGCAGGTTCGAACCGCCGGCCGCGGCGTAGGCGGCGCCAGGTCCGCTGAAGACGCCCTGCCAGATCCGGTCGGTGAAGTCGCCCGCCGCGGGCTGGATGCGGAACCCGGCGGTGCCCACCTCCTCGTTGGCGAGGGCCTGCCGGACGATTGCCAGGTTCTCGCTGGTGAGTTCGCGCTTGCGGTGGGCGTCCCGGCCGAAGGCCGCGTACTCCAGGGCGCTGGAGCCGCTGCCGACGCCGAGTTCGACGCGGCCGCCGCTGAGGGTGTCGACGGCGGCGACGTCCTCGGCCAGCCGGACCGGGTCCTCCAGCGGGAGGACGGTGATCGCGGTGCCGAGGCGGATGCGGGTGGTGCGGGCCGCGGCGTGGGCGAGGAAGGTCCACGGGGACGACAGGCCGCCGCCTCCGCCGGGTTCGTGGTGCTGGGCGACCCAGCCGATGTCGAAGCCCAACTCGTCGGCCACGACGAAGAGTTCCTGGGCGTTGCGGTACGTGCGGGCCCAGTCGCCGGCACGGTTCTGGACGTGGGTGAGGAAGCCGAGCCGCAGGGTCGGTGTCCCGGGGACGGTCACGGGGTCGCCGCCTTTCCTGTCAGGTCCGCCGTGCGGGGTTCGCGGATTTCGGTCCGGCGGGGCGAGAGCACGGTGGCCCGGCGTCCGGCGGGGGCGGTGCCGGCGCGGTGTCCGAGCACCTTGTCGAGGACCTCGGCGGCGCCGCCGGACGGGAGCCCGGTGCCGCGCCACGCGACGTGCTGGTCGGGACGGACGAGCACGTAGGGGGTGCCGTAGACCGCGCGGGCGGCCGGGTCGGCGAGGTGGACGACGGTGAGCGGCAGCCCGCGGGCCACGGCCTCGTCCGCGAACTCCCCCTCCACGGTTGGCGGATTGGGCTCACCGTGGACCGCGCGGTCCTCGGGACCGCCGGCCAGGACGAGCAGCGCGAAGGCGGACCCGATGCGGTCGTGCAGGGTCAGCCCGTACGGGTCCACGACCCCGTCCGGCGCGCGGTGGCCGGGGCGCGGGTCGTCCTCGTAGACCTCCGGCCGCCAGGGCCGTTCGGAGTCCGGCTGGCCGGGCTCGTACCAGACGACGTCGGACGCGTCGTACCGCTCGTCGAAGGTGACGCCCGGACTGGGCCGCTGGTCGCGGCGCAGCCGTTCGGCGATCTCGGCACGGCGCAGTTCCGCGGCGGCGGAGAGGTCGGCGTCGTCGGGGATGCCGCCCTGCCGGATCTCGGCGACGGCGGTGCGTGAGCGGCGGGCGCGGTCCAGCGCGTGGGCGGCGACCCGGTGGTTGTGCGGGCGCCGTTCCTGGTCGTAGGAGTCGAGGAGGGTGTGCGGGGCGTGGCCCGCGAGGACGGCGGCCAGTTTCCAGCCGAGGTTGACCACGTCGCCGATGCCCTCGCCGAGGTTGCCGCCGGGGGTGCGCACGTGGGCGGCGTCCCCGGCGAGCAGGACCCGGCCGCGGCGGAAGGTCTCCGCGATGCGGGTGGCCTCGTAGAAGGTGGTCGCGGAGGCGAGTTCCAGGTCGAGGTCCGTGCCGAAGGCGGCGCGGGCGACGGTGAGCAGCTCGTCCTCGGTGGGTTCGTGGTCGAGCGGGTAGGGGCCGGCGTAGACCCGCCACTCGCGGGTGCTGACCGCGGCGAGGAAGCCGGAGGCCCCGTGGTTGAGGACGATGTTGGTGGCGGACGGGGCGGGGCCGAGGCTCGGCGGGAGGTCGCCGGTGCGGACGATGAGACGTACGCGCTTCTCCGTCGCGTACGCGCCCTCGCGGGCGATGCCGGCGAGGCGGCGGGTGGTGCTCGGGCCGCCGTCGGCGGCGACGACCCAGGACGCGCGGATCGTGCGGGGCACACCGTCCGCGTCGTCACCCGCGGGGGCGACGCCGACGTCCACGCCGTCCTCGTCCTGGGTGAGGGAGCGCAGCTCCCAGCCTCCCGAAACGGGGACTCCCCGCTCGCGGAGGCGTTCGAGGAAGACGTGCTGGAACACGGTCTGCGGCCGGCGCAGCGCCTCCACGGAGGTGGTCGCTGCGTGGCCGCCCGGCGCGGAGAACGCCGGTACGGGTGCGGCCACCAGTTCGTGCCCGGCGAGCGAGGTGACGAGCCGGATGCCGCGGTTCCACTCCGGCGGGCTGGTCCAGCCCGCGCGGACCTGCTGGAGCAGTCCCCAGCGGCGCAGGTGTTCGACGACGCGGGGGGTGTGTCCCATGGCGCCGGCCCGGACCAGGGTCGCCTCGCGGGCCCGGTCCACGACGGCGACGCGGACACCGCGGCCGGTGAGTTCGACCGCCGCCGCGAGGCCGACCGGTCCGGCGCCGACGATCAGTACGTCGACGGCGGCGGGGGGTGGGTCGGCGGGAAAGGGAACGCGGTGCACGTCCCGGCCGCCGGTTGCGGAGAGTTCACTCATGGTCGGGGCCCCTCAGGCTTCCGCGAGACCGCGGGCGGCGGTGTGCCGGTTGGCGGGGACCGGCAGCCCGAGGTTGCCGCGCAGGGTGTCGGCCGCGTACTCGGTGCGGAACAGGCCGCGCTTCTGGAGCAGCGGGACCACGCCGTCGACGAAGAGGGCCAGGTCCTCCTCGGTGCGGAAGGCGAGGTTGATCCCGTCCAGGGTGCCCGCCGCGAACCAGGTCTCGATGGCGTCGGCGACGGTCTCCGGGGCGCCGACGAACGGGGACCGCCGGAACTCCGATGCTGTTTCCGCCACTTGACGCAGCGTCAGGTTGCCCTCGCGCACCCGCTCGCGCAGCTTCGTGGCGCCCGTCCGGCCACCCTTCTCGGCGAGGTGGAAGATGTCGGGGAAGGGGGCGTCCAGGTCGTGGCCGCTGAAGTCGTAGGCGCCGAAGCCCCGGCCGAGCAGCGCCAGGTTGCGTTCGAGGTCGTTGTCCTCCTCGAAGATCTCGCGCTCGCGGCGGCGGGCCTCCTCGTCGGTCGCGGCGACGACGGGACCGCCGTGGATGAAGATCTTGATGTGCTCGGGGTCGCGCCCGTGGGCGGCCGTGCGGCGCTTGATGTCGGAGTAGTACTCCTGGGCCTGTTCGAGGGAACCGCCGGGCGCGTAGATGCCCTCCGCGACCCGGGCGGCCAGGTCGCGGCCCTCCTCGGAGACACCCGCCTGGAAGATGACCGGCTGGCCCTGCGGGGAGCGCGACAGGTTGAGCGGGCCGGCCACCTTGAAGTGCTCGCCCTCGTGGCCGAGTTCGTGCAGCTTCGACGGGTCGAGGAAGACGTTGCGCGCCACGTCCGCCGGGAAGGCGTCGTCCTCGTAGGAGTCCCACAGGCCGCGGGCGACCTCAACGAACTCCAGGGCCCGGCCGTACCGGGTCGTGTAGTCGAGGTGTTCGTCGAACCCGAAGTTGCGGGAGGTGCCGGTGTCGAAGCTGGTGACGACGTTCCAGCCGGCCCGGCCGCCGCTGATGTGGTCGAGCGAGGCGAACCGGCGGGCGAGGTTGAACGGCGAGTTGTACGTCGAACTGGCCGTGCCGACGAGGCCGATGTTCCGGGTGTGGGTGGCGACGGCGGACAACAGGGTCAGCGGTTCCAGGCGGTTGAGGTAGTGCGCCGGGTAGGTGGCGTTGATGAACTGGCTGTCGACGATGAACAGGGCGTCGAACAGCGCGTGTTCGGCCGCCTGCGCCAGCCGTATGTAGTAGTTGATGTCGATGCTGGAGTCGTTGGCGACCCTCTGGTCCTTCCACAGGCCGTGCTGGCCGGGGCCGCCGACGCCGTAGGGGTGCAGGGCGAGGTGCAGGGTGCGGGACATGTCTCTTCCTTGTCTGGTGGGTGCTCGGCGGAGGTGTGCGAGGCAGGCCGGGGCGGCCCGGCGGACGGCCGGGGCGGGCCGGGCACGTGCGAGCGGTGGGTGACGGGTCGGGTGTTCCGGGCCGGACGTGTTCGGGTCAGGCGTGCAACAGGGCGCGCAGCGCCTCGCGTTCGGCCCGGTCGGCGGGTGCGTCGCCGCGCAGGGTGGGCGCGGAGCTGAGCAGCAGCCGGGTGTAGGGGTGGGTGGGTGCGTTGACGACGTCGCGGACCGGGCCGGTCTCGACGAGTTCGCCGCGGTACAGCACGGCGACACGGTCGGCGATGCCGGCGACGGATCCGAGGTCGTGGGAGATGAAGACGAGGGCCGTGCCGGAGTCGCGCAGTTCCTTGAGGATCTCCAGCACCTGGACCCGGTTCGCGGAGTCGAGGGCGCTGACCGGTTCGTCGAGGATGACCAGCCGCGGTTCGGTGACCAACGCCCTTGCCACGGCGACGCGTTGGCGCTGGCCGCCGGATATCTCGCCGGGGAGCCGGTCGAGGAGTTCCTCGTCCAGGCGGACCCGGTCGAGCAGCGTGCGCACCCGGTCCGCCGCCTCGTCTGTGCCGACGCCCCGCACGAGGAGCGGTTCCGTGAGGGACGCCTTGACGGTGAGGTCGGGGTCGAGGCTGCGCAGCGGGTCCTGGAAGACGTACTGGACGACGCCCCGGCGCCGCAGGTCGCGCCACTGGCGCCTGCTGTGTCCGGCGACCTCCTCGCCGTCCACGACGATCGAGCCGGCCGACGGACGCACGAGGCCGAGGACGGCGCGGGCCAGGGTGGTCTTGCCGGAGCCGGTCTCGCCGATGATGCCGACGGTCTCGCCGGGCACGACGCTCAGGCCGACACCGTGCAGGGCGCGGCGGCGCCTGCGGCGTGCCCCGTAGTCGACGTCGAGGTCCCTGACTTCCAGGACGGGACGGACTTTTCCTTGGGTACCGCTCACGACTGCCGCTCCCCCTTCGGTTCGAGGAACTTCTCCAGGCCGTACTGCTCGTGCTCGGCGATGAGCAGCTTGGTGTACTCGTGACGCGGGTCGTCGAGCACCGACGCGGTGGGCCCGTGCTCCACGACCTCCCCCTCGCGCATGACGAGCACCTCGTCGCAGAGCTGCGCGACGAGCGCCAGGTCGTGGGAGACGACGACGAGGGCCAGGCCCTCCCGTTCGCGCAGGTCGGCGAGGAGGTCGACGATCTCCGCCTGGACGGTGACGTCGAGTGCGGTGGTGGCCTCGTCGGCGATGAGGACACGCGGTCCGGCGGCGATCGCGGCGGCGATCAGGACGCGCTGGAGCATGCCGCCGGACAGTTCGTGGGTGTACTGCCCGTGGACGAGTTCGGGGTCGCGCAGGTGCATGGCCCGCAGCAGTTCGAGGGCGCGTGCCCGTGCCTCGCGGCGCCCGAGTCCCTTCTTGACGCGGACGACCTCGGCGATCTGCGCGCCGACCCGGATCGACGGGTTGAGGTAGGAGGCCGGGTCCTGGAAGACGGCGCTGAGGGTCGAGCCGCGCAGGGCCGTCCACTCGCGCGGGGTCAGGCCGGTGATGTCGGTGCCGTCGATCTCGACGACGCCGCCGCTGACCTCGAAGTGCGGCGGCAGGATGCCGAGGGCCGCGCGGCAGGTGAGGGTCTTGCCGCTGCCGGACTCCCCCACGATCCCGACGGTCCTTCCGGGGGTGAGGTCGAAGCTCACCCCGTGCACGATCTCCCGTCCGGCGGCCCGGTCGGAGACGCGGACGTCGCGCAGGGAGAGCACCGGGGCGGGCTGTTCCGCGTGCTCGGGCGACTCGCGCGTCGGCGCCCCGGTGCCGGGCGCGGGAGCGGCGGACTTGGGGGCGGGAGCGGACGCGGGGGCGGGTGCCACCGTCGGCGTGGACGCCGACCGCTTCTGGGACAGGGTGGTCATCGCACTCCTCCTGTGGTGACGGGTTCGGCCCGGCCCTCTCGTCGTGCGCGGGCCCTTCGTTGGTTCACCAGCGCGCGGCCCGCCTCGCCGGACACGTCGCGGATCGCGTCGGCGAGCAGGTTGCAGGCCCAGACCGTCACCATGATCAGCACGGCCGGCACGACCGGCGCCCACGGCGCCTGGGTGAGGTAGCCGAGGTCGGAGGCGAGCAGGCCGCCCCAGGTGGGTGCGGGCGGCTGCACCCCGATACCGAGGAACGTCAGGCTGGAGACGATGACGAATCCGACCCCGACGGTCTGCGCGAGGGCGACCGCGAGGGGCGGCAGCACCTTGTTCCACACGTGGCGGCGCACGATCCAGCCGACGGAGGCGCCCGAGACGAGCGCGGCCTCCACGTAGGGCGAGCGGGCCACGGCGAGGGTCGCCGCGCGGGACACGCGGTAGAAGAGCGGCGACACCAGGACCCCGGTGACCAGCATCGCCTGGTTGAGCCCGTTGCCGAGCAGGGAGACGACGGCGACGGCGAACAGCAGGAACGGCAGGGCCACCAGGGTGTCGGCCAGCCGCAGCGTGACCCACTCGAAGACCCGGCCCAGGTAGACGGAGAGGATGCCGGGGAGCACACCGACGACGAGTGCCGTCAGCGCGACCTCCAGTGCTCCGAACACGCTGACGCGGGAACCGTCGAGGAGCCTGCTGAGCACGTCGCGGCCGAGGTAGTCGGTGCCCAGCCAGTGCTCGCCCGACACGGCGGCCAGGGTGTGGTCGCTCGTGGCCAGCGGGTCCTGCGGGGCCAGTACGGGTCCGAGGAGCGCGAGCAGGGCGATCACCGTAAGGACGACGACGGCGATCCGGCCGGTGCCGAGCGAGAGAACGCGGCGCACCATGTCACACCCCCCGCTGTGCGGCCGGCGTCACGCGGGCCAGCACCAGGTTGACGATGAGGTTGAAGGCGACGACCAGGGCGATCGACACCACGAGGACGCCCTGCACGGCGGGTACGTCGCCGGACTGGGCGGAGTCGTTGGCGAACCGTCCGAAGCCCTGGAGTCCGAAGATCCACTCGGTGACGACGGAGGCGCCGACCAGGGCGGGGAACTTCAGCCCCAGGGTGGCGAGCGCGGGGCCGATGCCGTTGCGCAGCACGTGCCCGAAGAAGATCCGGCGCGGGCTCAGGCCGCGAACCACCGCGCCGGTGACGTAGTTCTCGCGGTAGGCGGAGACGAGGCTGCCGCGCAGTTGGCGGGCGACGTCGGCGATGACGTCGAAGCTGAGCGCGAGGGCGGGCAGGGTGATGTGCGCGAGCCAGGGGCCGAACCCCTGTGCGGCGGGGACGTATCCGGCGGACGGGAAGAGGTGCAGCCCGACCGCGAGGACCTCGACGAGCACGATGCCGACGACGAAGGCCGGCATCACCGAGGTCACCGTGACGAACGCGGTGATCGTGCGGTCGATCCAGGTGGTGTGCCGCAGGGCCGCGACGGTGCCGAGGACGAATCCCACGACCACGCCGATGATCAGGGCGAACGCGGCGACGGAGAGGCTCACTCCGAGGCCGAGCCCGATCAGGGTGGAGATGTCGGCGCCGTTGGTCCAGCTCGTGCCGAGCTGTCCGTGCAGGACTCCGCCGAGCCAGTCGGCGTACTGGACCAGGAAGGGCCGGTCGAGACCCCATTGGGACTCGACCCTGGCGATGGCCTCGGGTGTGGCGTTCTCGCCCAGTTGGATGCGGGCGGGGCTGAGTCCGCTCAGCGACCGCATCGCGAACGTCACGAACGTCGCGACCAGGAAGACGGGCACGAAGATGGCGACGGACCGGGCGAGGGTGGTCAGGACGCGGCCGAGCGCGCGGCGCGTCCTGACCGTGGCGGTCCCCGGACGCGGGAGGACGGTGGCTGCCGCCTCTGTCGTCGTCATGGGGTTGCCCCCTCTCTGTGGTGGTGGACGGGTGCCGGCGGGCGCCGGCACCCGTCGTGCGGGGTGGTGCGGTGCTCGTGCGAAGGACGTACGAACTGCGTTGCCGGGCTGATCAGTTGGAGATGGTCACGCCGGTCCAGTCGATGTGGCCCGGGTTGGCGGGCAGCGTCGAGATCGCCTTGCTCTTGGCGTAGAGGTTGGGCGCGGAGTAGGTGAAGACGAGCGCCTTGCTCTTCAGCCCGGCCCGGGTGGCGGCCTGGAGGGTCTTCACGTAGCCGGCCGACCCGAGCGGCGTCTCGCGGACCTTGGCGACGGCCGCCTCGAAGCCCGAAGGCTCGTACGGGGTACTGAGGTTGAGCGGTCCGTTCGGGCCGAAGTGCGCGGTGAGGGTCTGCACCGCGGAGTCGCGGCCGGTGGTGCCGTACAGCGAGAACGTCAGGTCCTTGGCGAAGAACGGGGTGGCCCAGTTCTTGTCGATCTTGATGCTGACGGTGATGCCGACCTTCGCGAGCTGCGACTGGACGATCTCCGCCTGCGGGTCCTCGGCCGGGATGACGAGGGAGAGTTTGATGTCGCCCGACCGGTAACCGGCCTCCGTCAGCAGCTTCTTGGACTTCGCCGGGTCGTAGGGGTAGAGGTCCGCGGACTCGGGGTCGTATGCCTCGTACCCCTTCGGGAAGGGCTGGTCGGTGGCGTCGCCGTAGCCGAAGGTCAGCTTGTCCACGAACTCCTTGCGGTTGATCGCGTAGCGGACCGCGTCGACGACCTTGTCGTTGTCGAACGGCGCCTTGTTCACGTTCAGGCTGATGTTCTCGGCGTTGAACCCGGGCTGCACGAAGACGTTCAGGCCGGCCTTCTTGGCGGCGGAGGCCTGACTCGGTGCGATGTCGGCGAAGTTGTACACGCCGGTCTGGAGTCCGGAGACGACCGTCGACGCGTCGGGCGCCGAGGTGAGGTTGACGTTGTCGATGTGGATGTTCTCGGCGTCCCAGTAGTCGGGGTTCTTCGTCAGCACCGCCTTGGTGCCCGGCACGAGCTGCTTGAGGACGAACGGGCCCGCGCCGACCGGCTGCTTGTCCAGCGCGTCGGGCGACGCCGCGGCCTTGGGGCTGGCGATCTGGAGCACGCGCTCGCCGAGCAACTGCGGTATCTGGTAGTCGACCTGGGAGAGGTGCAGGACCGCGTCGAGGCCGTTCGCGTCCACCGACCTGATCGAGGTCAGGTCACCGAACAGAGCCGAGTTCTTCTGCTTCTGGGCGCGCTCGACGGCGGCCTTCACCGCGGCGGCGTCCACCGCCGTGCCGTCACTGAACTTCAGGTTCGGCCGCAGGTGGAAGGTGATCTCGTCGCCCTTGCTGTTGTACTTCCAGCTCTTGGCGAGGTCGGGCACCGCGTTGCCCTTGGCGTCCGTGCGGGTCAACGAGGCGTACACCAGGGCGAGTTCACGGAACTGCGCACCGCTGCCGGAGACGACCGGGTCCCAGTGGGCGGGGAAGTAGGAGGAGGCCCAGTTCAGGGTGGAGCTGCCGCTGCCGCCGGCGGTCGTGCCGTCCCCGGCGCAGGCGCTCAGGGTGGGAACGAGGACGGTGAGCAGCGCGGCGGCGAGGGCGACGCCGCGCAGGCGAAGTCTTCTGAGCGGGGACTCGGCGAACCGCGCGGGGCGGGGCGAACCGTTCGGCCGGGAAGGTGTTCCGGGGCGACGGGGCGTGAGGCGTCCGGGCATGGCGTTCTTTCTGTGACGTTCCCGGTCCGCGTGCGGCGGGCCGGGAAGGAGGCAGCGGTACGCGCCGGACCGCACGCCCGCCCGGCACCGACGGGCGCCCCTCCACGCGGCGTTGCGCCGGTTTCGGGCACACCGCGCCCGGGGCACGGGCTTCGGCGGTTCACGGGACGGACCGGGACACGGAGCGGTCTCGGACGAGATCGTGGGAGATCGGGAGAGGCGACCGGCCGGACCCTCGCCGCGGGACGCGGCGAACGGGAGAGCGCGGTCGGACGGTCACGGCTCGACCGGGGACGCGAACGACGGCCGTCGCGAACGGCACTTCAGGCGTCCGTGGTCCCTGGGCGGCGAAAGGTCAGCGACAGAGAGCGCTGGAGGTGCGCCGCAGGTCCACGTAGCGGCACACCACACCGGGGTGCGTCGTGAGCATGGTGGACATCCTGGGGCCCGTCGCGACCGACTGTCAATGGACACCTATTGGTGTCTCATTGGCCGGGACGGGCCCCGGACCACAACTGCCGTACCGCTCGGCGCACTTCACGGGCCGCAGGCGCCGGCGCCCGGACAGGGCGAAACACGCCGTACACGCTCGCGCCACGCGGGGACCGGCGGGGCGCCGGTGCCGGGGCGGCCGGACACCGTGCGTGACGGTTCGTCAGGTACGGCCGGAGGCGCGAGCGTTCCGCGCCGTCCTCCGCGTCGCGGGGTGGGTCGCCGCCTCCTCCGGATGCAGCCACAGAGCCCCGTTGCCGGTGTCGACCCGTACGGCACCGGCCGGGGGCCACGCACCCCGGGTCAGGAGCAGCCGCTCGGGCTCGGTGAGGCTCCCGTAGTGCGCGAGCGCCCGCGCCGCGGGCAGCGGGGGCGGGTCGGGCACCGGCCCCGGACACATTGCGCCGACCGCCGCCGCGTACGCCGCGAAGGGGCGCCGGCCGGGCACCACGCGGTGTCCGCCGGCACCGCGCACGAGCAACGTCGGCAGGGCGTAACGGTGTTCGCCGTCCGGGGTCTCCTTGGCGGCGCCCGGATGCGGTCCCGCCGCCTCGACGGAGAACACCTCGGGGACCGGTCGCCGCGCCTCGGCCCGGTCGGCGGCGACGCTGTCCCGCACGGCGGCGGACACCGCATCGGCCGCCAGCCGGACCTCGTCGAGTCCGGGCACGCCCCTCGCGGCGGAGAGCGCGGCGTCGAGCGTGTCGGCGGGTTCGCCGAGCACGAACACCGTCTCCCGCAGCCGCCGCAGGACCCGGTCGGCCACCGCACCGCCCTGCGCCTCGGCGGCCCTGGCCACCAGCGAGGAGGGCCAGGAACTGGCGGCGACCCGGCTCAGCCGTTCGGCCCGGGGCGCACCGGTGTGCCCGCTGATCTCCTCGACGTAGCGCGCGTACCAGGCGGTCTCCGCCGCCGCGTCGGGCGCCGGGTCGTCGTCCTCGTCGAAGAGGATCGCGAACACCCGGCGGCGGCGCACCCGTTCGCCCAGCGCCGCGCGCAACCCCCGGAAGAGCGGCTCGGCACCCCAGGCCCAGGGACACAACGGGTCGGTGTACTCGACGAGTTCACACGGCGCGGGGGCCGCACCGCCCTCGCCCGGCGCCACCGGCGCTCCCGGCACCCCCGGCGACCCGTCGGGCCGCGTCGGGCCGCCGTTCACGCCGCGCCCTGTCCGACCACCCTGCCGGCCACGTCCGCCCCGTCGAGGGGGGCGCCGCCGGCCAGGGCGTCCGCCCGCTCGGGCAGCAGGGCGGCGATGGTGGTACCGCCCAGCACGGCCGCCACCTCGGCCTCCACGCGGGACCACACGCCGGGCAGGGCCGCGGCCGGGGCCGGGTAGTCGAGGCCGGACAGCGGATCGCCGCGCAGGGTGATCAGTTCGCCGTCGACGGCACGCACCACGTCGAGCAGGGTGATCGCGTCGGCGGGGCGGCCCAGCCAGTACCCGCCCTCGCAGCCGCGCTGGCTGCGGACGAGTCCGGCCCGGCGCAACTCGCCCACCACGGACTTCAGGAACCGGAACGGGATCTCCTGGGAGGAGGCCATGGACTCACAGGTCAGCGGACGGTCCGGGCGACAGGCGAGCTCCAGCAGGGCGCGCGTCGCGTAGTCCGCCTTCGCGGAGATGTACATACGACCATCATGCCCGAACGGCCCGGCGCCGCCGAGGTCTTCACAGCATGCCCCTCGTTCGTTGCGGGAACATTGCCGCAGGTGAAGCCCAAAGGACACCTCTTGACATCTTTTTCCGGGGCACCCTAGCGTCGCCGCCATGAGCGAGCCGCTGACCGCGCCCGGCGAGGGCTTCCACCCCCATCTCCACGACGCCTCCGACGGTGCCACCGCGCCCCTGCGCACCCGGTTGCACCACGTCCGCGCCGACGCCCTGGACGGGGACACCGCCCAGACCGGCGGCATGCGGCGGTTCGCCGCGGTCAGCGGACGCACCGTGGGCTCGGAGAAACTCTGGATGGGGCAGACCCACGTCGCCCCGGCCACCGCCAGCTCCGACCACCACCACGGCGAGTCCGAGACCGCGATCTACGTGGTGAGCGGCCACCCCGAGTTCGTCTTCGTCGACGACTCCGGCGCCGCGCCCGAGGAGATCCGGCTGCGCACCTCGCCGGGCGACTACATCTTCGTACCGCCGTTCGTGCCGCACCGCGAGGAGAACCCGGACCCGGCGGACGAGGCGGTGGTGGTCATCGCGCGCAGCACGCAGGAAGCGATCGTGGTGAACCTCCCGAAGCTGTACGCCCTTTCCAGGGGCGAGTCTTCGTAGGTCCCCGACGCGCCCCGTCGGCGCGGACGTCGGGGGCGCCGACACCGGCGGGCCGGCCCGGCACCCCCGGGTCTCACGCGGCCGGGCCCCGGGGCGTGTCCTTCTCCCCCGTCACGATGCGGCGGATCGTCTCCATCGGCAGCTTGGGCGAACCGTCCGCGAACAGCAGGCCGTTGGTCTCCTGCGCGGTGTCCATGAACTGCGTGTAGCAGAACCCGGCGATGATCGGACTCGACCGCAGCGCGCCGAACAGGTCGCCGAGCAGGGCGGCGTACTGCGTGTCGGAACTGGTGCGCGTGTAGGAGAAGTCGTCGTCGTCGGCGCGCAGCGAGAGGCCGCCGAACTCGGTGATCATCAGCGGGGCGTCGCCCGCCGCGTACCGCTCGATCTGGCGTGCGGTGACCGCGAGCGTCCTGCCCTGCGGCCCGGGTCCGGCGAGGACCGCGTCGAAGGCGGCCGCGTCGCCGTAGCGGCGGGTGAGTTCCTCGGGGTCCCCGCAGTAGTCGTGCACCCCGAGGATGTCGCTGTCGGTGTGCTCCCAGCCCTCGTTGGACAGGACGGGGCGGGTCGGGTCGAGGGCCCGGGTGAGTTCGGCGAGGGCAAGCGAGTAGTGGTGCTGCGCCGGCTCGTGCGGGATGTCGGAGGCGCCCCAGCTCTCGTTCATCGGCACCCAGGTGACGACCGAGGGGTGGCTGCGGTCGCGCCGCACCAGGTCCAGCCACTCCCGGGTGAGCAACTCCACTGCGTGCGAACCGAATTCGTAGGCGGCGGCGGTCTCGCCCCACACCAGCAGGCCGAGCCGGTCGGCCCAGTACAGGAAGCGCGGGTCCTCCGCCTTCTGGTGGATGCGGACGGCGTTGAAGCCCATCTCCTTGACGAGTTCGACCTCGCGGCGCAGCTCGCCGGTACCGGAGTTGGCGATCAGGGTGTCCGGACGGTAGCCCTGGTTCAGCACCGAACGCACGTAATAGGGACGGTCGTTGAGGAGGAAGGCACCCCGGCCGACTCCCGTGCTGCGCAGCCCGAGGTAGCTGTCCACCGTGTCGACGACCGTGCCGTCCGCGGCGTCGCGCACGGTCACCCGGGCGTCGATCAGGGTGGGCCGCTCGGGGCTCCACAGCAGGTCCTCGCGGTCGATTCCGTTGCGCAGCGCGGGAATCACGAGGTCGATGCTGCTGCGCGGGGTGCGCACCGTGGCACTGCCGGCGGCCAGCGGCTCACCGTCGTGGCTCAGCTCGACGTCCACGCGGAGCGGGCCCGACGGCACCGTGGCGAGGGTGAGTTCGGCGAGGACGCCACGCGTGGGGTCGGGCACCCAGGCCAGGTCGTGGACGCGCTGGGCGGGGACCGTCTCGGTCCACACGGTCTGCCAGATGCCGGTGGTCCGCTCGTACCAGACGGCGTGCGGGCGGTCCTGCCAGTCCTGCTTGCCGCGCGGCTGGGCCAGGTCGGCGGGGTCGTCCTCGGCACGCACGACGAGCACGTGCTCGTCGGTCCCGGGGCGCAGCGCGTCGGTGACGTCCGCGGTGAACGGGCTCTGCCCGCCCACGTGTTCGGCGACATGTCGGCCGTCCAGCCACACCTTGGCCCGGTGGTCGACGGCGCCGAAGTGCACGAGGGCCCGCTCTCCGGCCCCGGCCGCGAGCACCGCGCGGGGTATGCGGCGGCGGTACCAGACCACGCGGTGCGGGGCGGTGTCGCCGATCCCGGAGGCGGGTGCCTCGGGCGGGTACGGCACGGTGATCTCGCGGTCGAAGGCACCCGCGCCCTCCGCGGCGAACCACGCCTCGCGTTCGCCCGCGTCGGCGTCGTCGAACCCGAAGTCCCAGACACCGTCGAGGCTGTGCCACCGCTCCCGTCGCAGGATCGGCCTCGGATACGTCCCGTCCTGCTCGCTCGCCCTCACGGATCTCCTCCTTCTGCCTGTCCGGCATGCCCGGTACCAGCGTTTCTCCGGTCGAAAGTCCTGCCATCATGAGTGATCGTTTGCAACGATGCAAGGCCACCTCGGCGGCGCGACGGCACCGGCGGTGGGGCAGACTCCGGAGGTCGGCACCCCGGAGGGCCGGGTCCCGGGGCCGACACACCGGGCGGCACACGGAACGTGCGCCGGCCGGCCCGCCGCGGAGTCCGACCGGAGTCGGGCACCGCGGCCGACGAGAAGTCCGACAGGAGGGAGGCCCTGTGGCCAGGGTCCGAATGCGGGATGTGGCCGAACACGCCGGAGTGTCGGTGCGCACGGTCTCGAACGTGGTCAGCGGCTACACGCACGTGAGCCCCGAGACCCGCGCCCGCGTGCAGCGCTCGCTCGACGAGCTGGGCTACCGGATGGACTACCTCGCGCGCGGCCTGCGTTCGGGGCGGACCGGGTTCGTCGCGCTGGCGGTGCCCTTCCTCGACGAGCCCTACTTCGCCGAGCTGGCCCAGGCCGTCATCCGCGCGGCGGCCCGGCGCGGCATCACCGTCCTGGTCGAGGCGACCGCCGGCGACAGCGACGCGGAACGGCGCATCCTCGACGGCGGTCTCACCAACGTCGCGGACGGCGTGCTGCTCAGCGCCCTGACCGTGCCGGCCTCCGAGACGTCCGCCCGGGGGACCGACTTCCCGCTGGTCATGCTGGGCGAGCACAGCGTCGGCGACCAGTTCCCGCGGGTCGGCATCGACAACGTGGCGGCCGCCCGCGCGGCGGTCGAGCACCTGCTGGAGCAGGGCTGCCGCCGGATCGTCGCCCTGGGGCGGAACGGCAGCGAGAACGGCCGCCAGCGCACGGAGGGCTACCGGCAGGCCCTGTCGGCGGCCCGGGTCCGGCGGGTCAACTGGCTGGTGGTGCCGGTCGACGACTGGACCAGGGAGCAGGGCTACGAGGCCGTGCGCGAACTCCTCGTGGGCGACGGCCCGCTGCCCGACGCGGTCTTCGCCTTCAACGACGCGCTGGCCGTCGGCGCGCTGCGCGCGCTGGACGCCTCCGGCGTGCGGGTGCCCGAGGACGTGGCAGTCGTCGGCATCGACGGCATCCAGGAGTCGGCGTACACGCACCCGCCGCTGTCCTCGGTCGCCCCCGACCTGGACGCGATCGCGGAACGGGCGCTCGCGCTGCTGGAGGAGCAGATCTCCCGCCCGGCGGCTCCGGACGCGGCGGACGCACCGGACGCGGCGGACACCGGGGCGAGCCCGCGGGCGGACACGCACGCGGACCCGGACGCGGGCGCCGGGGATGCGCGGACGGGGACGGCGCCGCAGGTGGACACGCCCTTCCGGCTGGTGGTCCGCGAGTCCTCGCGCCGCGATCCCTCGCCGGACCGGACGCCGACGAGGGACGCCTGACGCTCCGTCGCACGTGGGCCCCGGCGTGTCGGCGTCGCGAGGCCCCGGCAGCCAGTTCGCGTTGATCTATTGCATCGTTGCAAATCGTGTGCGAGGGTCTGCGCCATCGAGTTCACATCGATTTAACGAGGTGAATACCCCTATGAGCGGAGCGATGGCGCGCCGGCGGTTCCTTGCCCTCGGCGGCGGTCTTGCACTGGCCGGAGGGCTCTCCGCGTGCTCCTCCCCGCTCGCCTCCGGCCTGACGGGATCCCAGCCGAACACCGCGGACGTCATCTTCTGGAACCTCTTCACCGGAGGTGACGGCGCCAACATGGTGCTGATGGAGAAGGCGTTCCAGAAGGCCAACCCCGGCACGTCCGTCGAGGCGACGATCCTGGGCTGGGGCAACCCGTACTACACCAAGCTGGCACTGGCCACGGCGAGCGGCACTCCCCCGGACGTCGGCATCTCCCACCTCTCGCGGCTCCCGCTGCTGGCCGCGGCCGGGCTGCTGGAACCGGTGGCGAACACCGGGGTCGCGGACCTGGGTGTCACCGAGGAGAAGTTCACGCCGGCGGCCTGGCGCAAGGCGACCGTCGACGGCACGGTGTACGCGGTCCCCCTGGACACCCACCCCTTCGTCCTCTTCTACAACACGGACCTGGCCCGCAGGGCGGGGCTGCTGAACGCGGCGGGCGACGGCCTGAAGCCCCTCAAGGGCAAGGACGACTTCCTCGACGCCGTGAAGGCGATGAAGGAGACGGGCGGCGCGCAGTACGGCGCGGTCATGTCGATCACCGCGGACCCGGCCACGGCGTGGCGCTACTTCAGCATGATCTACTCCGGCCTCGCCGGACCGCTGGTCACCGACTCCGGCACGAAGACCGACGTCGACAGCGAGGCGATGCAGGAGACGTTCGCGTTCATGCAGAGCCTCACCGCGGACGGCCTGATGCCGAAGAACACCACGGGATCCGGCGCGAACACCCTCTTCAGCACGGGCAAGGCCGGCTTCCTCTTCGACGGCGAGTGGCAGATACCCACCTACCGGCTGGTCAAGGGCCTGCACTTCAACGTCGTGCCCTTCCCCGCCCTGCTCGGTCCGAAGCCCGTGGCCTACGCGGACTCGCACGCCCTGGTGGTGCCGCGCAACGCCGGGCGATCCGACGCCCGCACCCGGGCCGCGGCGCGGTTCGTCAAGAGCCTGCTGGACGACAGCGCCGTGTGGGCCCAGGGCGGACACGTCCCGGCGTGGCTGCCCACGCAGCGCGGCAAGGCGTTCCAGGACCTGTCGCCGCAGCGCAACTACGTGCAGGCCGCGTTCAACGCCCAGTACGACCCGGTCGCCTGGTACACGGGCGCGGGTTCGGACTTCCAGAACACCGTGGGCTCGACGATCATCGACGTCCTCGCGGGGCGGACCGGTCCGCGGGCAGCGGTGTCCGCGATGCGCTCCGACCTCAAGCGGTACACCACGGCCCGACCGCCGGTCACGATGAAGTAGGAGGCAGCCCACCATGACGACCGTCGCCCCGACGCGACCGGCACCCGCGGCGTCCGCAACGACCCCGCCGCGGGAGCGGCCGCCCCGCTCCGAACGCCGGGCGGGCGCGCTGCTCACCGCGCCCTTCCTCGTGATCTATCTGCTGTTCCTGGTCGGCCCGTTGCTCGTGGGTGTGGTGCTGAGCTTCTTCAACACCACCACCGTCAAGAGCGGTCTGGGCGACTGGGTCGGCCTGTCCAACTACGCGCAGGTGGTGGGCGACCCGCTGTTCTGGGACGCGATGTGGCACTCGGTGCTGTTCACCCTGTTCACCACGCCGCTCCTGGTCGTCCTCTCCCTGGTCTTCGCCGTCCTCGCGGCCCGGATGCCGCGCGGCAGGGTCTTCTACCGCCTGGCCTTCTTCGCGCCGTACGTGGTGCCGTCGACCGTGGTCGCGATGATCTTCCTGTGGCTGTACACACCGACGAACGGCCTGCTGCCGAAGCTGCTCGGCGCGGTCGGCCTGCCGGTGCCCGACTTCATCGGCAGCACCGCGGGCGGCTGGCTCGCGGTGACGCTGATGACCCTGTGGTGGACCTTCGGGTTCAACTTCATCCTCTACACGGCGGCGATCCAGGACGTGCCGCCCGACGTCTACGAGGCCGCCGCCATCGACGGGGCCGGCCCCTGGCAGCAGATCCGCCACATCACGGTGCCGCTGCTCGGCCGTACGACGAGTCTGGTGCTGATGCTCCAGATCCTCGCCTCGCTCAAGGTCTTCGACCAGATCTACCTGCTTCTGGGCGGCGGCCCGAGCCAGTCCACCCGACCGGTCATCGAGTACATCTACGACACCGGCTTCACGTCCTACCGGGGCGGCTACGGGGCCGCCGCCACCATGGTCTATTTCGTCATCATCGTCGCGATATCGGCGGCCTGGTACGGGCTGCGGCAGCGGCGCGCGACCGGCACCGCGGTCTGAGTGGAGGACACCTTGACCACCGTCACCCCGCCGCGGCCCGCCGCCACGACGAGTGCGCCCCCGTTCGACGGCGCGAAGCTCTTCAACCGGCTGTGCGCCACGTGCCTGACCCTGTTCGCCCTGATCTGGCTGGTGCCGTTCGCGTGGGCGCTCATCACCTCCCTGCGCCCCGACGGGGCGATCACCCAGGACCCGACCTCGCCGTTCGCGGGCGGCTGGTCCCTGCACGCCTATGCCACCACCTGGGACGACCACCCGATCGGCACCTGGTATCTCAACAGCCTCGTCATCTCCACGCTCGCCGTGGTGTTCACGGTCCTGCTCTGCTCGATGGCAGGGTTCGCACTGGCGTTCCTCCGTTTCCGGGGCCGGCTCGTCGTGATGGGACTGGTCGCCGCGGGGCTGATGCTGCCGAGCGAGGCGCTGGTGCTGCCGCAGTTCATCGAGTACCGCTCGCTCCATCTGCTCGGCACCTTCTGGGCGTTGATCCTGCCCTCGGTCGCCGCTCCCGTCTCCGTCTTCGTGTTCCAGGCGTTCTTCCGCGGCATCCCCCGGCCACTGATCGAGGCGGCCCGCATCGACGGGGCGGGCTGGTGGCGGATCTACTCGCGGATCTGCATGCCGATGTGCCGTCCCGCGGTGTCGACGGTCGCGATCCTCACGTTCATCACGTCGTGGAACGCCTTCCTGTGGCCGCTGCTCGTCCTCAACCAGACGAAGTCGCAGACCATCCCGGTCGGCCTGGCCTCCCTGATCGACAACACCAGCGTCCAGTACGCCGAGGTCATGGCGTCCGCGGTGCTCGGCTTCCTGCCGCTGATCGCGGTCTTCCTGGTCTTCCAGCGGCAGATCGTGCAGGGCATCGCGACGACGGGCATCAAGTGAGGGGCGCCCGGTAACGGCGACGGGGTCGGGGCCCCGCACACCGGTCACGGCCGCTCCGGTCCGTGGGCGGCGTGCGGGGCCCCGGCGCGTGCGGGGCCCCGGCGGGTCCGGCGTTCGCGTGCCGTACGGGACCACCTCGGCGTTATCCGATCGTTACCAGGGCGCAGGGCCCCGCACACCCCTGCCAACCTGCGAAGACGCCGAGTTGCCCGAAAATTCCGATGCACCCTTCGTGCCGGATTAAATACCCGGCGTGTTGACGAAGATCGACGGGTGTTCGCAAGCTGAACACATGTCACCGCACGACGGATCCCGCGCACACCTGACCCGGCGCACGCCGGTCGCGCACACCGGCCGCAGCGCCGCCGGATCCTGTTCGACGGTCGCCGCCTGTCGGTGACACCCCGCGCACCACGACCGCGGTTCCACCCGCACATCCTCCGCAACTCCCCTTGCCCCGTGGGCCTTTGGCGTGCCCGAGAGCCACCCTTGCCGCCATGCCCTCTCCCCCGCACACCCGAGGAGCAGCAGCTGATGAGCAGTACCGACAGCGGATCCGGCGTCGGCCGTCGTGCCCTGCTGGCCGGAGCGGCCGGTCTGGGCGCCGCGGCGGCACTTCCCGCGACCGCCGCACAGGCCGCCGAGGGCGCCGCACACGCGCGGACGTCCGGAACCCGGGAGCCGGCGTCACACGTGTATCCGCCCAACTGGCCCGCACCCGACACCTACGGGCTCGCCGACGTCCGCAGGGACCTGTGGCCGCGCGACGACAACTCCTTCGTCCTGCCACTGGAGTTGAGGCCCCGCGACAAGGCGCGCGGAGTGGTCTGGATGCGGGACACCTACGTCAACTGCTTCGAGGTGGACGGCCGTCCGCTGTACGTGGCCACCGGTACCACCCGGGTCGACGGGCTGGCGGCGGCCAATCCGTACAACGACGGGATCTTCGTGTGGCTGGCCCGTTCCCTGAAGGGTCCGTGGAAGCTGGCCGACACGACCGGCATCCGGCCCGGCGCGGAGAAGGGCAAGGTGTGGTCGCCCGAGTTCGTCGGCGAGAACTCCGCCGGACGCACCGTCGTCGCGCCGTGGCAGGAGTACTGGTACGACACGGAGTTCGGCAAGCGCGGCGAGGCATGGGCGCCCGAGGTGCACTACTTCCGCGGCAAGTGGTACATCGTCGCGTGCATGGGCGACCACTCGCAGAAGGTCGGCTCGTTCATGCTGGTCAGCGAGGGTGGTGTCGAGGGCCCCTACCGGGTCGTGGAGGGGAGCCTCGCGAAGCCGTTCGGCGAGGTGGTCAACGGCGGCCCGGCGGTCGCGCGGCCGGGCACGTACTTCCACATCGACGGCGGCCTGTTCTCCGAGGGCGACGACGCGTGGCTCGTGCTGCACAACAACCTCTACGCGAAGTTCCGCGACGACATGGAGGACATCGTCACCCCGACCGGCCTCCCCGCCTTCCAGCAGCGGCCCTACTCGCCGGAGCCGTACCTCGAAGGCGCCTACGTGTTCAAGCACGGCGGCAAGTACTACTTGGTCCAGACGGCGTGGGACCGCACGTCGGTGAACGCCGACGGCAGCGTCCGGCAGGCCTACGACACCGCCGCGGCCGGGCGGGTGCAGTACCAGTACGACGCGGTCGCCGCCGTCTCGGACAGCTTCGAGGGACCCTACTCCGAGCGCTGGACGCTGGGGGTGGGCGCCGGCCACGACAACATCTTCGAGGACCACACCGGGGGGCTGTGGTCCACCTTCTTCCGCAACCCCAACTTCGGTTACTGGTCGAACGGTTCACGCGCGGACGACGGGGCCGTGCCCGGCGTGGTCCGGCTGGAGTGGACCGGCCCGAAGGGCAACCGCATCTACGTCGCGCGCCGCGACGGCTGACCGCGCGGACCGGCCGGGGAGCGCGGTCACCGCTCCCCGGCCGGTCCGCCGTCCCGTCAGGGCAGGTACTTGTTGGTCCAGTCCGACGAGGAGACGGACGTCCCCTTCGGGAGCGCACCGAGGCTGTCGATGAACGCCTGCGTCTTCTGCCAGTCGGCCGCGCTCATCGCCCCCTTCGCGGGCCAGTCGACCTGCTGGAGGCTGCTGCGCAGCACGTCCGCCGGCACACCGGGCAGCGCCTTCTGCGCCACGTCGAGCACGGTCTTGTCGTTGTCGGCGTCGAGATGGGTGCCCAGGTAGGCCGTCGCCTGCTGGACCGCGGCGACGAACTTCTTCGCGATTTCCGGGTGTTGGGCCGCGTACGTCTTCTGCGTGACGACGAACTGCCCGTACCCGGCCTCCTTCGCCGACCACTCGGGAGCCTTCTGCGAATCCACCACGACGACGCCGTCGCCGTCGGACTGGATCTGGAGCGGTATGGGTTCCGAGGTGACGAACCAGTCGATCTGGTTGCTCTTGAGGGCGGCCTTGTCCGCGGCGGGGCTCGGCAGCGACACCCACTTCAGCTTGCCGGGGTCGACGCCCTGCCCCTTCAGGAAGATCCCGGCCTCGGCCTTCGTGTTGGCCGAGCTGGCTCCGCCGGTCGACCCGGCCAGCGCCTTGGCGACGGTCGCCGCGGGGCTGTCGGCGGTGAGGCCGTGCTCCTGGGCGAACTTCTTGCTGACGGCGAGTCCGAGCGGGTTGCCGGAGCCGTCCGCCGAGATCGCGATCTCGGGCAGCTTCTTGGAGAGCGCGGAGACGAACCCGGTCGGGCTGTCGTTGAGGAACTGCACCGACCCGGACTGGAGGGCCGAGGGCCCGGTCGCCGCCGTGAGCGTGACGAACTTGACCTTGAGCCCCTGCTTCTCGAAGTAGCCGTTGGTGTCGGCCAGCCTCAGCGGCATGTCGAAGATGTTGCCGCCGGAGCCGACGGTGACGACCGTCAGGCCGCCGGACGTCTTGGCCGGGGTGTCCCCGCCGCACGCGGTGAGCAGGGCGGGGGCGAGCAGTGCGGCGGATGCCAGGGCGAGGAGCCGCCGGTGGCCGCCGTGCCGCGGAGTGGTGGTTCCGCGGGCGAGGCCGGTTGTGCGGTTGCCGTGTCGCATGTGGTTCTCTCCTGTCACCATGCCTGCTGGGTGGGGAAGAAGCGCTTCCAGAAGTCGAGCCGGGACGGTGCCGCCAACGGCATCGGTCCGAACGCGTCACCGACCTCCATGACCGCCGGTACGTCCGGTGACCAGGCGGGCCAGGTGGGCAGTCCGGCGCCGTTGGGGTCACCGGTGGCCACGTAGTTGGCCCAGTAGCCGGTCATCAGGCGGGCGATCTCCCGGTCCTGGTCGGTCCATTCGGCGCGTTCGGGGTCGAGATTGCCGAAGACGTAGTCGATCTCGGAACTGTGCGACGCCCGTGGGGGGTTCTGTCCCCGCGGGGAGGCGTGGGTCCAGAAGTACGTGTGTACGGGGCGGTCGGCGTGCCGGGTCCAGTCGGCCGCCCAGAGCCAGGTGGAGACCCGGGCGTTGTCGCGCACCGCCGCGCAGTGCGCGCGGGCCGCCTCGTCGTCGGTGGCCGCCGGGTAGAGGCGCAGGAACTCCTCCGCCATCGCACCGAACTTGACGCGTGCCGCGGCGGTGAAGTCGTCGAGGGTGACGTGCACCGGGGGCGCTCCGGGACGGGACGCCCCGCTGCCCGCGGCGCGGTAACCGGCGAAGGTGCTTTCCGGGACGGCCCCGCTCTCGTCGAGGTTGTTGCCCGCGAGGTACCAGACGTCGTTCTGGAGGCCCTTGGCGTAGGTCTCGTCGTAACCGGCGGGCAGGACCCGGCCGTCGACGACGGGCCGGAACAGCGGCGGTTTCGCCGGCCCGCCCGTGTCGACGTCGGTGTCCACGTCGGAGGTGTCCCCCTCGACCAGTTGCTGCCAGGGCAGCGCGCGCAGCTCCTCGACCGTCGGTGCGCCGCGTTCCGCCGCATAGCGGGTTCCGGCGCGCTCGGCGTCGGCGAGGGTGCGGTACGACGTTGCCAGGTAACGGAGTTCGGGGTCCCGGGAGTACCGGGCGTGGCTCTGTGCCACGGCCCGGTGGAAGAGGCCGCGGGCCAGGGGCGACATCGCGAGGAAGTTCACCGCCCCGGCGCCCGCGGACTGTCCGGCGATCGTGACCCGGCCGGGGTCGCCGCCGAACCGGGCGATGTTGTCCCGCACCCAGCGCAGTACGGCGACGCAGTCGAGCAGCCCGTAGTTGCCGGAGGCCCCGTCCTCGGACTCGTCGCCGAGTCCGGGAGTGGCGAGGAAACCCAGGGCGCCCAGGCGGTAGTTGAAGGTCACGACCACGACACCGCGACGGGCGAGGTTCTCCCCGTCGTAACGGGGGTCGGCCCCGGTGCCGACCCGGAAGCCGCCGCCGTAGATCCAGACGAGGACGGGGCGGGGGGCGTCGTCGTGGGTGGCGACGTCGGAGACGGGGGCGGCGTCGGTTCCGGGAGTGGTGCCGGTGCCCGTGGCGGTCCACACGTTAAGGTACAGGCAGTCCTCGCTCATCGGCAGGCCGAGGGCGGCCGTCTCCGGGCCCGGGGCCTGGGGGCACATCGGCCCGAAACGGTCGGCCGCGCGCACCCCCGGCCAGGGCTCGGCCGGCCGGGGAGGACGCCAGCGCAGGGCGCCGACCGGCGGGGCCGCGTAGGGGATGCCGCGGAAGACGGTGACGCCGCCGTCCCGCCCGGGTACCCCCCGCACCAGTCCCGCTTCGGTCTGCACTGGGTCACGCATGGTCTCTCTCCAGGGTCGGTGTGCGGTGATCGGTGTGCGGTGTGCGGTTACCGGCCGGGGCCCGCCGGGAGGCGAGGCATCGGCGTGCGGCGGCGTGGGGCCCGGTCGTGCCTCGTCGGCGACGTGCGGCCCGGCCCGCAGGCGTCGAACCCGTGCGCATCCACCATGACCAAACCACCCTGAATGTCCGCCGGGAGAGAACGACTGCCGCGCGAGGTGCAGGCGCCTCCGGTGAGCGGTCGCTCGTCGTACCGGTGGAGGCGCCCCTGTCCGAAGGCACAGGTCTGATCGGCAAAGTGGTTCGTGTGCCGCCCGTGCACCAGGGGTGCGGCGGGGACCTGGCCTTCGTCTGCCGGTGCGGTGCCGGGGCGGCACCGTGACCGTTGGATTGTCTGACAAGCGGTGAAGGGAACGTAACACCGGCGTTTCACACGTTCAAGAAGTACGCAGGAAAATCCTGCGTCCGACGAGAAGACGCCGGCATCCGATCTCCCGGATCGTCGGACAACTCGGTGGGTGACGGCGGGGAGTTGAGCCGCACGTTCGCGACGGGCCAGCATCGGCGGGGCGACCGGACGGGGACGCGCTCCGCGTCTCGCTCCGTACCGCACCGCGTTCGGGCAGGCGGAAGGGGCGGGCGTCCGGACGAGGGCGCAAGCCGTCCGGGCACCCGCCCGTCGCCGCCGCGAGAGCTGCCGCGGCGGCCTGGGGACGGATCAGGGGTTCGGGAACGTCGTGGGTCGCGCGGGAGCGCGCAGCCTGGGAGCGATCAGGGGCGCAGGAAGGTGACACCGTCCGGCAGCGGTACGGTGATCGCCCCTCCGGTGTCGGTCAGCCGGCCGGTGCGCCGGTCGACGTGGAAGACGTTGACCGTGTTGCTGGCCTGGTTGACGACGAGCATCCACCGGCCGCCGCGGTGCAGGGTGAAGCTCCACGGTGTCGTGCCGCCGCAGGGGACGCGCTGGACGAACGACAGCAGGCCGCTCCCGGGATCGGCCCGGTAGACGACGAGGGCGTTCTCACCCCGGTTGGAGACGTACACGAAGCGCCCGTCCCGGCTCAGCGCCATCTCCGCCGCACTCTTCACACCTGTGAAGCCGGAGCTGTCCGTGGACAGTGCCTGCCGTTCGGTGATCTCCGCCGTCCGCGCGTTCCATCGCAACGTGCGGATCTCCGCGGTCAGTTCCGTCAGCAGGTAGAGGGTGTGACCGTTGGGGTGGAACTCCAGACGCCGGGGACCGGTCCCGGCCCCGGGCTCGTACGGAGCGGGACCGTCCGCAGCGGTCGAGATGGCACCCGTGGCCCGGTCGAAGGGGTGGACGAACACGCGGTCGGCGCCGAAGTCGCCGATCAGTACGTAGCGTCCGGACGGGTCGACCGTCACGGTGTGTACGTGCGGTCCGGCCTGGCGCGGGCTCGGCCCGGAGCCGGTGTCCTGGACGACGGACGTCGCCGGACCCAGGCTTCCGTCGCGCGCGATCGGCAGCGCGGCGGTGAGCCCCTGCGCGAAGTTGGCGACGAGCAGCGTCTTCGACGGCTCGTCCACGGTGACGTACGAGACGACACCGATGGTGCCGGCGCCCCCGGTCTCGACCCGGCTCGTGCGGGTCAGGGCCCCGGTCGCGGGGTCGACGAGGTAGCTGTAGACGGCCCCGTTGTCACCGCCGCCGCCGACGTAGAGGACGGGCAGGGAGGGATGCCGGGTCGTCCAGCTCGCGTTGACGGCCGCGACCGGCCCGCCCGCCGTGAGCGTGCCGGTCGCGGCGTCGAACCGGGCACCGTGGATGTCAGTGCCGCCCCACGTTCCGATGTACAGGAACTCCCCGCCGTCGCTGTGCGTCGCCGCCCGCGCGTTCTGTGCGAGGCCGAGCACCGGCAGGGCGACCGCGGCGGTCGAGGCGGCGCGCAGCACGGCGCGGCGCGAGGGACCCCCCGGCGTTCCGGCGGCGGCCGTGGGAACCCGGGCGGAAGAATGGTCGTTCATGAGGAAAAAGCCCCTTTGCTTCTCAGCGCGAACGAACAGGCCGACACCGCGGGCAGCGCGGTACCGGCCTCTGACCGGACGACAACGCTGGTGGCCGGGCGGGCAGTTGTCCACAGTCCTCGCCGAAGGCACAGGCCCGAACCCGAACCCTAAGCTTTCGCAACGAGCAACCACGGCTTCGGAGTGTGCGCCTGCGAGCCGGCACGATCCCCGCTCCCGGGAGACGGCGAGGCCCCCGACCGCGGAACGGATCGGGGGCCTCGGACGGAACGCGGAACGGGCGGCGTGCGGCGGGTTCAGCGCTCCGCGCGCGGGGCCGTGACGCGAAGGCGGGCCGGGACGGCCCACCACTGGTCGGGGCGGTCCACGACCGGGGCGTCGGGGCCCGTCCCGACGAAGCGGCCGAGCCGCAGCAGATACGCGGCGATGCCCGCCGCGCCCTGCATCCAGGACGTCCCCGGGGGCAGCAGGGGCTGCTCCTGCCGGTATTCGACGAACCGCCAGCGGGCACCCGCCGCGTCCCGCACGGCCCGCTCGACCAGGGCGTCGCCCATCCGGCGCGCGGCCCGCACCAGGGTGTCCGCCCGCTCCCCCGGCCCCAGGTCCTGGGCGGCGTCGAGGAGCACGTCGCCCACACCCGCCGTGCCGCAGCAGCGGCCGTCGTTGTCCCAGAAGCCGGGGCGGAGCCGGTCGGGCACCCCCGAGGTGAGCACGGAGGTCAGGCAACGCTGCCGCAGGTCCTCGACGCCGTGCCCGTCCACCTCCGCCACACCCGCGTACGACAGCGCCGCGAACATCTGCGAGGTCCCCGTCGGTCCGTGGCACCAGCTGTACGTCAGGGGTTCGACCTCGCGCTTCGAGGGCGGGATCGTGTGTGGGACGACGAAGCCGCCGTCCTCCAGCGAACCGGCGGACAGGACGTGCCGCGCCCCGTCGACCGCGGCGGCGACGAAGTCGTCCCGGCGCAGGGCCACACCGGCCACGGCGAGCGCGGAGGCGATCCCGGCGGTGCCGTGGGAGTAGTTGGGCGACCTCGACGCCGCGCCCGGCGAGATGCCCCAGTCGAGCCCGGCCGCCGTACGGTCGGCGGTCCGCAGCAGGGCCTCGCACCCTGTGGCGGCGACCTCGTCGGCGTACTCGCCGCCCGCCCAGACGGCGCCCATGACCACACCGGCGGTGCCCATGACGACGTCGGTCAGGGGTGCGTCCGAACCGGGCTTGTACTCCAGTGTGGTCCTCCAGCCGTCGGGGGTCGCCAGCGCGGCGAGCCGGCGCAGCGCGGCCCGCTCGGCGCCCGGCGAGAGCAGCTTCAGCGCGGTCACGTCGCCCGCCAGACCGTCGTACAGGGACGGTTCGGCGTTCTCGGCGGCGCCCGCGGCGAGACGGGAGACGATGCCGGCGGCGAGATCCCGTTCCCTCCCGTCCAGCTCCCGGTACTGCTCGATCTCCGTCAGCACGGGAGCGAGTCCGGCGATGCCCGCGTACAGCGAGTCACGGTCCTTGGCGGGCCGGGGGTCCGGCCCGCCCGCGCCCTCCCGGCCGCCGTCCGCGTCCCGCCGCCCGTCCTCGGTCACGGCCTCGGGCAGCCACGGCCCGTCGTCCTCGCGCACCTGGTCCAGCACCCACGACCAGGCCGCTTCGCCCAGTTCCTTGTACGTGTCGTTCGCCACCACCCGGCCACGCTACAGGCGTGCGCCGGCGTCGGGTTCCCCCTCGGGTCGGCGGCGGCCCGCCCCGGCCCACCGGTCCGGGCCGCGCCCGTGGGGCCGCTCGGCGGCCGCCCCGCGTTTTCCGTTGTCCCGCCCCGCCCCCGCCCGTCTCCCCCACAGAAGGTTCGCCGCCCCAACGGCGGTGGAGCGCAAGGGCGTTCGTGAACAGGCAGGAGAGCAGCACATGGTGGATGATCCCGGGGCGCCGCGCGGGCGGTCGCGTGGCACCGCTTCGACCGCCGGGGCGCGGCACCGTGCGCCCGGCCCGCGCACCGGCGGTGCGCGCCGGAACATGTTCCTGGCCTGCGGGGTGATTCTCGCCTGTCTGGCCGTGCTGGCGGGCGTGCTCGTCGCACGGAACCCGACCGGCTCCGGAGTGACGGAGGCCGGATCCGGGGTGCAGTCCGCCGCGAGCGCCGGTCGCGTGGGCGGCACACCCACGGCGTCGCCGTCCGTCACGCACGGACGTCGTCCCCCGGCGTCCACCGCCAGGCCCACTGAGACGGCCAAGTCATCACCGCACGCGGGGAGTTCGCCCTCCGCGACGCGGGCCGCCGCTCCCGCTGCCCGCACGCCCGGAAAACGTGTCGTGACGTTGGTCAACCGGCTCTCCCGGACGATCTGGCCCGCGATCGCCGCCGATCCGGACCACCCGGTGGGGGCGACGGGCTGGGTACTGGCGCCGGGGGCCAGTGTGAGCTTCGCGGTTCCGGACCACTGGGACGTACGGGTGTGGGCGCGCACCGGGTGCCACTTCGACGCGTCGGGCGACGGGCACTGCCTGACGGGTGACTGCGGCCATTTCCAGTGCGGCAGCACGTGGGGCGAATTCCCCTCCACGCTCGCGGAGTTCAACCTGAACGCGTGGAACGGCATGGACTTCTACGACGTGAGCCTGGTCGAGGGCAACAACCTGCCCATGTGGATCAACAGTTACGGCGGCTCGACGCCGGACACCCTCGACGCCGACGGCTGCTCGGCGGCGGGCTGCACGCGGGACGCCAACGCGACGTGCCCCAGCGCGCTCCAGCGGGTCCGTGACGGCCGTGTCGTCGCGTGCCTCAGCGCCTGCCTGGTCTACGACACCGACCGGACCTGCTGCACCGGCCCGTACGCGCCGCGCCCGAAGTGCGTCCCGTCGTCGTGGCCCACCGACTCGGCGGCGGTCTTCAAGAAGGCGGAGCCCTTCGCGTACTCGTACGTCGACGACGACGCGACCAGCGTCCTGACCTGCTCGGGCGAGTGCGGTTACCGCATCACGTGGGGGGTGAGTCCGTGACGGCCGCGACGCCGCCCTCCGGTGTCGGGGACGCGGGCTCCGGTTGATCACGCACGTAAAGTGTCGACATGACCAACAGCCCCGCAGGCCTCCGGAGCACCGCCCCGCGCCGTGCCGGCTTCCGTTCCGCCGCGGCCGTGTTCGCGGTCGGAATGGCAGGCACCACGCTGCCCACGCCCCTCTACGGCCTGTACCGGCAGGAACTCGGCTTCTCCGAGCTGACGGTGACGCTGGTCTTCGCCACCTACGCGGTCGGCGTCATCATCACCCTCCTCCTCGCGGGCAACCACTCCGACCGCGTCGGACGCCGGCCCGTACTGCTCTGCGCGCTGCTGTTCGGCGCCGCGAGCGCGGTCTGCTTCCTGCTGGAGGGCGGCCTCCCGTTGCTGTACTCGGGCAGGCTGCTCTCCGGGGTGTCCGCGGGGCTGCTGAGCGGGGTCGGCACCGTCACCGTCATCGAACTGGCCGACCCCGCCCGTCGCGCCCGCGCCGGGCTCGCCGCGACCGCGGCGAACATGGGCGGCCTGGGCTGCGGTCCGCTGCTCGCCGGGTTCCTGGCCGAGTACGCGCCCTCTCCGCTGACCCTCCCGTTCGTCACCCACCTCGTGCTGCTCGCCGTCGCCGCCGTGACCGTCCTGCTCCTGCCGGAGACGGTGTCGGAGCCGAGGCTCCGGTCGCGGCTCGCGCCGTCCGGCGTCTACGTACCGCCCGAGGTGCGTGCCGTGTTCGCGCCCGCGGCCGTGGCCGCGTTCGCGGGCTTCTCGCTCCTGGGCCTGTTCACCGCCGTCGCCCCGAGCTTCCTCGCCGAGACCCTCGGGGAGCGCAACCTCGCCGTCTGCGGCCTGGTCGTGTTCGCGGTGTTCCTGGCCTCCACGGCGGGCCAGGCCCTCACCGGCCGGACCAGCGTGAGCAACGCCCTTCCGCTCGGCTGCGCCGTCCTAGTGGTGGGGCTGGTCCTCGTCGGCGCCTCGCTGTGGGCGGAGTCCCTGGCGCTGCTCGTCCTGGGCGGCATGTGCGGCGGCCTCGGGCAGGGCCTGGCGTTCCGGGCGGGGCTGACGGGCGTCAGTGCCGCGGCTCCGGCGGCGCACCGGGCGGCGACCGTCTCGTCGTTCTTCGTCGTCGCCTACACCGGCATCTCCGTCCCGGTCATCGGAGTGGGCGCGCTGTCCGTCGCGCTGGGGCTGCGCAGCGCCGGCCTGATCTTCACGGGGTGCGTCATCGTCGTCGCGGCCGTCACCGGTGTGTGGCTGTACCGGCGGCGCGGGCAGGACGAGGAGCGGACGGCGGGGCGGGCCGCCTGAGCCGCGGCTTCGGCGCGGGGCCGGTCGTCGGCGACGCGGTCGGCCCCGGCGGTCGCGGACTCGCCCCCTCTCCTGCGGCGACCCGTCAAGTCCCGTAATTCACCGGTCTGTCCACGCGCCGGAGGTCACATCACGGCCGCGGAGTTGTCCGACCCGGTGTGCGTCACGCACGATGCGGTGGGCATGCGGCGAACGACCGCACCGGGGAGGGGCTTTCAGCATGATCATTTTTGGGACCAAGGGGTATCTGTACCAGCTCGCGATCCTGACGCTGCTGTGCGGCCGGTGCGGCAACCCCGCCGCGCACACCCTGCGCAAGCGGGTCACGAAGTTCTCCCTGTTCTTCGTGCCGCTGTTCCCCATCGCCGTCAGCTACCACACGCAGTGCACCTTCTGCGGGGCGCAGGACAAGGTGAGCAAGGACCAGGTGGATCACCTGCTGGCCCAGGGCGCGCCCGCCCCGGGAGCGCAGCCGCAGGGGCAGCCCCAGCAGCCGTTCCACTCCTGACTCAGTCGTTCCGCGCCCGCCTGCGGGCCGCGCGGGCGATCGGCAGGTACCGCAGCCGCTCGGGCAGCCGCGGGACGACCGCGCGCACGACGGCGCCGAAGCGCCGCAGCCGCCGCTCGTCCCGGGCCGTCCAGGCAAGACCCAGACGCTCGCGGACGGCGGGCGGGAGCATGCCGGTCGTGACGAAGACGTTCAGCCGCGCCGCCGGGGGCCGCAGCACGGGCCACAGCAGGCGCAGGACACGTCCCGCGGCGGGCGGCGGCGGCAGCGGACGGCTCGGGTCGAGCAACTCCCTCGCCACCGCGGTCGGTTCGAGCTCGTCGCGGACCATCGCGTCGAAGTACGGCCAGAACTCCTCGGGGGTGGCGGGCATGTCGCGGCGCCTGAGCCCGAGGATGTCGCCGAGGCGGAGCAGTTCGTCGTAGAGGCGGCGCTGCTCGCTCTCGTCCAGCGGGCGGGAGAGGTAGCGCGCGGCCCGCAGGAAGGCGGGGTAGGCGGTGGCGTGCACCCAGGCGTAGTTGGCGGGTGTCAGCGCGTGGTAGGGCCTGCCGCGGGTGTCGGTGCCGCTGATGTCCTTGTGCAGGGTGCGGAGTCTGCGGCCCTCCTCGATCGCGCGCCGGCCTCCGTAGACCCACAACTGCAAGGATTCGACCGAGCGTTGGGCCCGGCCCCAGGGGTCGGTGCGGAACACCGAGTGTTCGTCGACGCCCGCGCCGACCGCCGGGTGCATCACCTGGAGCACGAGGGCGGGCGGCAGGGAGAACACCAGCCGTACGTCGCCGGTGATCTCCCACAGGAGGGAGCCCGGGGCGAACGGGACCGGTTCGTTGCGCGTTTCCATGGCACCACCGTCTCAGCGGTCGCCGGCCGGCGCGAACGGGGGTCCCCCGGCCCCGGGCGCCGCACTCCGCCCGGGGCCGGGCGCCCCGCTCCCGCTCAGCCGTCGCCGTGGCTGCGCACGACCTCCTTCACCTTGGCGACGGCGAACCCCCAGCCCTGTTCCACGGTCGGCTTCGCCGGAACCGCGATCTCCTCGGGGTTGGTCAGCACGTCGAGCAGCACCGGACCGTCCACCGCGAAGGCGCGCCGCACGGCGTCCTCCAGTTCGGCCGGGTCGGTGACCCGGATGCCCGTGATGCCCATCGCGGTGGCGACGGCGGCGAAGTCGGGGTTGTCGAGCACGGTGCCGAACTCGGGCAGGCCGCCCTGTTCCTGCTCCAGCTTCACCATGCCGAGTCGGCGGTTGTCGAACACGACCAGTTTGACCGGGAGTTGCTGGGTCTTCAGGGTCATGAGGTCACCCAGCAGCATGCTCAGGCCGCCGTCTCCGCAGAACGCGACGACCTGCCGCTGCCGGTCGAGGCACTGGGCGCCCAGTGCGTGCGGCATTGCGTTGGCCATCGACCCGAGGTTGTAGGAACCGAGCAGCCTGCGCCCTCCCCGCATCTCCACGAACCGGGACAGCCACACGGTCGCCATGCCCGTGTCGGAGGTGAAGATCGCGTCGTCGGCGGCCACCCGGTCCACCACCGCGGCCAGTGCCTCGGGGCGGATGTCGTGGTCGCGGTTGTCCAGCGCGGAGCGGATGCGGCCGACGACGCCCTTGTCGTGGGCGGGGTCGGCGAGCCGCGCCTGCCCCGACCGCCACTGCGTGAACGCCTCGCGGGCCTTGTCCAGGTGCCCGCGGTCGCGGGCACCGTCCGTGCCGGCGGGCGGCGCGGCGAGATGGGTGAGCAGGTCGCGGACGGTGGCGCCGGTGTCCCCCACCAGACCCACTTCCACGGGGACGCGGCGCCCGATGTGGTCGGCCTCGGTGTCCACCTGGACGACGGTGCGTCCCTCCGGGTACCAGTCGCGGTACGGGAAGTCCGTGCCGAGCATGAGGATCGTGTCGGCGTCGTGCAGTGCCGACGCCGCCGCCGGGTTGCCGATCAGGCCGGTCTGGCCCACCTGGAAGGGGTTGCCGTCGCCCTCGAAGCCCTCCTTCGCCTTCAGGGTGAGCACCATCGGCGCCGCCAGCCGGTCGGCGAGCGCGAGGACGTCCTCACGGGCCGCGCGGGCGCCCCGGCCGGCCAGGATCGTGACGCGCTCGGCGCGGTCGAGGAGCTCCGCGGCCCGGCGCACGGCCGACTCCTCCGGACGGGTCACCGCGGGGCTGAGCGAGAAGCGGGCGGGCCGGTCCGCGCTCAGCTCCCGGTCGCCCACGTCGCCCGGCACGGTGAGCACGGCCACGCCCTTGCGGCCCAGTGCGGTACGCACGGCCGTCTCCAGCATCTGCGGCAACTGGTCGGGCGAGGTGATGGTCGCGCGGAAGACGGCGACGTCGCTGAACAGCGCGTCGTTGTCGACCTCCTGGAAGTAGTCGCTGCCGAGTTCGGTGAGCGGCACCTGTCCGGCGATGGCCAGCACCGGAGTGCGGCTCTTCGCGGCGTCGTAGAGCCCGTTGAGCAGGTGCACCGAGCCGGGGCCGACCGTGCCCATGCACACGCCGAGGGCACCGTCGCCGAGCTGCGACTGCGCGCTCGCGGCGAACGCCGCGGCCTCCTCGTGCCGGCACCCCACCCATTCCACGTCGTCGGTGGTGCGGATGGCGTCGGTCAGGGGGTTGAGCGCGTCTCCGACGACGCCGAAGACCTGGCGCACGCCAAGCTCGCTCAGGGCGTCCACGATGACGCGGGCAACGGTTCGGGCCACGGGGGTCCTCCAGTTCGTACGGACGGAACGGATGCGGGGTGCGCGGCGAGCGGGCCGGCCCTCGGGGGCGGCGGCTTTCGCGCGCGTGGCGGCACCCGAGGTGCCGCCACGTGAACTGCCTCTCGCGGCAGGGACGTTCACACGGTGAAGCGGTCCGGGTCGGCCGCCTTCCAGTCGGCGGCCCACGACTCGGGCGGTCCGGTGAGGAGTTGGCCGGGCGCCAGCCATTCGTACAGCTCCTCGTACGAGCGCTCGGTGTACGGGTCGATACGGCGGCGCAGCATGTGGGGGCGCAGGTCGGCCGGGTCGGTGACGCCCATGGACGCCATGAGTTCCACGGCGCTGGCCACCGTGGCGGCCTGGAGGCGCTGCACGCGCTGCGTCTTGTCGCCCACGTCCAACGCCCTTGCCCGGCGCGGATCCTGGGTGGTGACACCGGTGGGGCAGCGGTTGGTGTGGCAGCGCTGCGCCTGGATGCAGCCCACCGCGAACATCATGGCGCGCGCGGCGTTTCCGTAGTCGGCGCCCTGCACCAGACGCTTGACGAGGTCGGCCCCGGTGGCGATCTTGCCGCTGGCCCCGATCCTGATCCGGTCGCGAAGTCCCGCGCCGACAAGGGAGTTGTGGACGGTGAGCAGTCCCTCGGTCAGCGGCGTGCCGACGTGGTCGGCGAACTCCAGCGGGGCCGCCCCGGTACCGCCCTCGGCGCCGTCCACGATGATGAAGTCCGGGGTGGTGCCCTCCTCCAGCATCGCCCTGCACACGGCGAGGAACTGCTGCCGCGAGCCGACGCAGAGCTTGAAGCCGGTCGGCTTGCCGCCGGACAACTCCCGCATCCGCGCGACGAACCGGACGAGCTCGCGGGGTGTGGAGAACACCCGGTGGTACGGCGGTGAGATCACGGTGCGGCCCTCGGGCACGTCCCGCACGCCGGCGATCTCGGCGTTCACCTTGGGGCCGGGCAGCACGCCGCCGATCCCGGGCTTGGCGCCCTGCGACAGCTTGAGGGACACGCACTTGACCTGGTCGTGCGCCGCCTTGTCCGCGAACTCCTTCGGGTCGAAGTCACCGTCACGGGTGCGGCAGCCGAAGTATCCGGTGCCTATCTCCCACACCAGGTCGCCGCCGGGCCGCAGGTGGTACTCCGAAAGGCCGCCCTCACCGGTGTCGTGGGCGAAACCCCCGGCCGCGGCACCGCCGTTGAGGGCGAGGATCGCGTTGGACGACAGCGATCCGAAGCTCATGGCCGACACGTTCAGCAGCGCCATGTCGTACGGCTTGGCGCAGTCCGGGCCGCCGACGCGCACCCGGGGCGGCGTCCCGGGCGCCTCGCGCGGGGCCATGGACGGCACCAGGAACTCGTAGCCCGGTGCGTACACGTCGCGTTCGGTGCCGTAGGGCTGTTCGGCGTCGGTGCCCTTGGCGCGTTCGTAGACGATGCTGCGCACGTCGCGGTCGAAGGGGCGGCCGTCGAAGTTGCGCTCGACGAAGTACTGCTGCAGCTCCGGGCGGACGTGCTCCAGCAGGAACCGGGCGTGCCCGAGCACCGGATAGTTGCGGAGCACGGAGTGCTTGCGCTGCGCCAGGTCCCACGTACCCAGCAGGCCGAGCAGGAGCAGGGGCACGGCGGCGAACCACCACCACGGCGAGAGAGCCACGGCGGCGGCGACCGCCGCCAGTGCGGCGGCCAGTGCCAGGACGACCATTCCGATGCGTATCACGGCCCCCGCGTTTCCCGAAGACCGCCGGCCATGTGTGGCCGCCGTACCAAAACACCGTCAAGAGCTGGGCCTTCCCGGCGGGGCGGGGTGACGGACGCGCGCGGCGGTCAGCGGCCCGGCGGCCGCCATTCGAACATCAGGATGGTCGCGTCGTCCCGGAGCCGGTAGGTGCCCGCGTCCAGCAGTGAGTGGATGAGCCGCCGCAGGGTCTCCGCCGGCAGTTCGCCGGCCGCCGTGGCCCGGATGATGTAGTCCCCGAACCGTTCGAGGCCGAACAGACTGCCGTCCTGCGTACGCGCCTCGGTGACTCCGTCCGTGTACATCAGCACGCGGTCCCCGGGCTGGAGCGTCATCTCGTGGGTCTGCCGGGGACGGGGCGACAGCAGCGACGGCATGCCCATGGGCGGGTCGGCCTCGCGTTCCATGGCATCGACGATCAGCACCTGGTCGCGGATGAGCAGCGGTGCGGGATGACCGCAGTTGGTCCACCGCAGGAGGCCGGTCGCCAGGTCGAGCTGCGCGAGCACGCCCGTGCAGAACCGGTCCGGCAGCCACTCGGCCAGCGCCTCGTCGACCCCGGCGACGAGGTCCGGCAGGTCCTTGCCCGTGCGCCGGGCGTTGCGGCACGACGCCAGGGCGACCGCGCTCGTGAGGCCGGACGACAGGTCGTGCCCCATGGAGTCGAGCACTCCGGCGTGCAGGCTCGACGCGGTGAGCGAGTGGTCGAAGGCGTCGCCGCCGAGCTGGTAGGCGGGTTCCAGCACGCCCGTGGACACCACGTGGGCGTTGCCGATGGTGCGCGGCGGCAGGAAGGCGCGGAGCATCTCGGCCGGCAGTTCCATGCGCTCGGTGCGGGTGCGCCGTACGAAGGAGTCCTTGTACGCGCGCTTCGAGGTGATCATCATGCCGAGCAGCGACGCGAGGGCACGGGCGCGGGTCAGCGCCACGGCGGTGAGGGCGTTGCTGTGCACGGCGAGGACGCCGAGCCGCTCCGCTCCGTCCAGAAGGGGGAGCCAGACGGTCACCCCGCCCGTGTCCGCCTCCTCCACCCGCAGGGACTCGGTGCGGTAGGTCCAGCCCGCGAGCGAGCCGTCGACCGGGAGCACGCCGGTGACGTCGGTGAGCGGGACGAGGTCGCGCTGTTGCAGGTCGGCCAGGTAGACGACCGCGTGCTGCAACCCGAGCGCCTTGGCGCAGCGCCCGACGGCGGTGGGCAGGTCGAGGGTCAGGTTGGCCGGGTCGGCGAGAAAGTCGTGCAGGGGTTCACCGCCGGTGTCCGAGAACACCACCGCGTTCCTCCTCTCCACCCGGGCGCGGCCCGCCGGGGCCGCAGAGGTCACTGGGAGGAAGTCTCACACCGGGTCGGAGGGCCCGCTCGGTGAGAACGCCTGGCACGGCCCACGGCCCCTGCCCACGGTCCCGGCTCCCGGACAGCGGGCGCCGGGGCGGTGTGCGGTTCCGCGGCGCGTCAGCCGGCCGGCCGGGGAACCGTGCGCGCCGCCCGCGGCGCGGCGCTCCCCCGTACGGCCATGTCCGGCAGGGCCCGCCACCCGACGGGGACGTTCCGCATGACCAGGGCGCAGTCCAGGGCCGCGGTGCCCGGAGGGAAGCGGTCCGGGTCGTCGAAGTAGGACGACGTGACGGAACGGACGCGGCAGGCGTCCAGGTGCCAGGCGTCGGTCGACAGCTCCATGCCGTCGAGGCGGTCACCGGACCGGGTGGCGGAGTAGCCCCTGCTCCCGGCGCGGAAGAAGCGGGAGGCGTCCGCGAGGTCGGCGAAGAGTCCGCTGTCCCGCACCTCGTCGGTGAGTTCGACGTGGACGTCACCGGCGACCCGGTCCGCGCCGCTGTCGCGCGTCGCGAATCCGACCCGCAGTTCGCCCGCCGTCTCGTGCACGTCGAAGGCGGCGCGGCCGTGCTCGCCGGGGAAGAGCCGGCCGCCGGCCAGGGCGTTGAGCCGCGAGTCGGTGTCGCGGCGCGGGATGTAGACACCGCTCTCCACACCGTCCGGACCGTCCCACTCGACGGCGACGCGGTGGGCGACGTTCTCACTGCGCAGTCCGAACGCGGCGGGCGCCCCGGCCGGGCGGGCGTGCCCCAGGCGCAGCAGGCAGATCCCGGCGACCGCGTGGCCGCGCACCAACTGCGGGCGCAGCGGGGCGGGGAGGAGCCGGGCCGCCGCGTCCGGATCGACGCGGTAGTTCACGAGGAGCCGCCGTTCGACGACGCTGGCCAGCCGTAATCGCATCACGATTCCTCGTTCCGGTGGTCGGGACGCCACTTGGTGCGGCGCAGCACGATCTGTTCGGGGCACACGGCGCTGAGGAACCTGCCCACGCAGGTGGCCAGGCGGTCCTCGGCGAGTGCGTAGAGGATGCGGTTGCCCTCCCGGCGCTCGGTGACGAGGCCGGCCCCCTTGAGCACGCCGAGATGCCGCGAGATCGAGGGTGCGCTGATGGAGAACCTGCCCGCGATCTCCCCGGCGGCGAGTTCACCGCCCCGCAGGTCCTCAAGGATCTGCCGCCGCGTCGGATCGGCAAGCGCCCGGAAGGCCCCGGCCTCGTCCTCTGCTTCCGTCATGGAAACTGTTTAGCACTTTGGCTAAATACCTAACAAGGGCCGGGCGTGACTGTGACTGAGCGCTTCGTTTGGCGAGTTGAGCACTGCCGGCACGGCATCGCCGGCCCAGCCTGCTCGGACCAGGCCCGGGTTCCGGGGTGCGAGAACGATGTAGGGATGCGTCGATCAGCGGGAGGCGGACCGGCGCCGTCTTCACGGCCAAATGACCGAGACCCCCGCGGGCAGGGTAGGGGACCATCCCAGAAAAACGTCAACTCCTCATCCCAGCGCGGCATTTGACCTACAGTCCTGGGGTCGAGGGAGCCGCGAAGGGGGAGCCGAACATGGTGGCGGAGAACATCGACGATGTCGTCGACGGCCTTGCCGAGATCGTGCGCGAGGCCGTCCGCACCGGAGACCGGATCGGGTACTTCGCCGCGCTGTACCGACAGGTAACCGTCGAGGTCCGCAAGACCATCCATGAAGATCTGTTCGACGACGGTCCCCGCATGGATCGCTTCGACACCCACTTCGGCAACCGCTACTTCGAGGCATACGACGCCTGGCGTCGCGACCGGAGCGGGCCGCGCTGCTGGCGCGAGACGTTCGGACTGCTGGACGACACCGACACCGTCATCGTCCAGCACCTGCTGCTCGGCGTGAACGCACACATCAACCTCGACCTGGCCGTCGCCGCCGCACGGACCGGCCCGGGCGCGGACATCCACGGGCTGCGGCGCGACTTCCTGCTGATCAACGACATCCTCGCGCGCGTGGTGCTGGCCGTGCAGGACTCGGTCGACGCCCTGTCGCCCCTGCTGTCGCTGCTGGACAAGGTCGGCGGCCGCACCGACGAGCAGATCCTTGACTTCAGCATCCGCCAGTCCCGCGAGGAGGCCTGGTACAACGCCGTCCTGCTCGCCGGCCAGAGCGAACGGGAGCGCGAGGCCACCCTCGAACGCCTCGACATCCGAGCCGCTGTGCTCGCCAGGCTGATCGCACGGCCGACCGGTATCGTCCGGCCGGCCCTGGAACTGATCCGGCGGACCGAGAGCGGTGACGTGCCGACCGTCATCGCGCGCCTGGACAGGGCGATGGAGCGCTCCTCCACCTGATGGTCAACTGGAGTCCAGCGCCACCAGACGGCAAGGCAAGCCATGTAGCTCAGCTCGCCAACTCAACGGCTCACTCGCCAACTGAGGCACTCGGTCACAGTCACATGACTTGCCGGGCAGGGCGCCCGGGTTCAGAAGTCCAGGTCCAGGTAGTCGATGTCGTTGATCTCGACCTCGCTGAGGTCCGCCGCCCGGGTGCCGCCGTCCTGGAAGTAGACGTTCTTGAAGCCGTCCGCGATGATCCGGCGCAGTTGCTGGTCGCCCGCTCCCTGGTCGCGGGCGTCGAAGAGGCGTTGCGCGTAGGCCGGCGGGAGGTGCACGGTCAGCCGGCGGAAGCGGCCGTCGTCCGTGGTGCCGACGGGGGCCGTGTAACCGAACCTGGCGCGTGTCTCGACCGTGATGCCGCCGCTCGTCGCCGCCTGGCTGCGGCGGCGCTTGCGGACCCGGGGCTGCCACCGGGACCGGACCGCCGCGTCGATCTTCTCCGCGATGTGCGGAGGGGGATTCTTGCGCGCGCCGCGCCGGTAGCGGTTCACGGAGTCGGCGGTGATCCCGAGTTCCGCCGCCACCGCGCGGGCCGTCTTGAGCTGTTTCAGCAGGAAGTTGATACGGGCCTGGAGCCCCTTCGGGGGTTCGCGGGTGAACCCCTCGCTGTCGGCCCGCCGGAGGGCGTCGTCGATGTCACCCATGCGCTGCTCAGCTCTCTTCCGCGGTCGGGGCGACCCGCACCGTATCGTCCGTGAAGCGCGAAGTGGCGTACGGCACGGGCAGGTTCGGACTCGTCGGACTCATCGGCGCGTTCACTCGCCCTCGTCGAACGCCGCGTCGTGGCCGTCGCCCTTGATGTGGCGGGCGGGGTTGTGGCCCTGTTCCATCAGGTCGACCGCCCAGGCCACCTCCTGGACACCCTCCACCTTCGCGAGACCGGGACTGCAACCGAGCCGGAAACTGCCGGGCAGCGGCTTGCCCGAGGTGGTGTACGGGAGGAAGTCGAGCGGGCTGCGCCCCGGTGAGGGGTAGACGACGCAGTCGGAGAGCACGGCGAGCGGGAACAGGCCCGTCGCCTCGGCGGTCCTGAGCATCTTGCGGTGCATGTTGACGCGGGCCCTGCTGATGACGGCGGCGCGGATGTCCGGCCGCCAGGTGGGGCGTTCCATCGCCGGCCACGGCTCGCCCTGCTTGTAGCGGCGTCCCTGCGGGCGCTCGCGGAGCTTGCCGATGCCGCCCTTCACGGTGGCCTTGACGGCCGCGAGGACCGCCGCCATCGCCGGGTCGGTCTCCTTGTGCCGTTCCATCGCCGCGAGGAAGCCGGCGTCGTCCAGCTCCTTCGTGACACCGAGGTCGGCGAGCGTGTCGAGGTAGGCGCTCCGGAGCCGGTCGTGCCAGGGGTCGAGGAAGGCGCCGGTCTCGCGCCGCAGGTATGCCTCGACGGGCGTGACGTTGTATCCGAGTTCCTGCGCGTAGGCGACGGTCGTGGTGTGGTACCAGGCAGGTCCTTCCGGGCGCCGGCCGTTCGGCGTGAACGGGGACGGCAGGCGCGGGTCCAGTTCGACGTGGGAGAGGTCGACCAGCCAGGACCCGGGGATCTTGGCGTTGAACCGCGGGCCGTGGAAGTGGTCGGGTGCCGAGAGCCCCACGGTCAGCCTGCTCGCGGCCGCGAGGAACGCGACGTTCAGGTCGAGGCCGACGGCCCACGGCAGCATGCACTCCGCGTCGGAGAGCAGGTCGACGTCGCGCACCCACTGGTACGCCTCCTCGTCGAGGAAGCCGCCCGTCCAGCCGCCGTTCACGACGACGGGGTGCTCCGGGGTCGCCTCGGGCGGGGCCGGGTCGACAGGTTCGGTGCCCAGCGAGCCGGGGTTGTGCCCGGAGACCCACTGGCCCGTGGCCTCGTCCTTGACCGCCCGCGTGGGAGGACGCAGCGCGGTCATCAGCTCCAGGCCCGAGACGGCGGTGGAGCCTCGCGGAGTGAGGACCCGCTGCGCGTAGACACCGAGCACCCGCGCGATCTCCGGTGGCTCCAACTCGGCGACGCCCGGCCAGGACCGCGTGTCGAGCGCGTCCCAGGACAGCACGGCGAACTGCACGCACTGCCGCCGCCCCGCCTTGGCCGGCCGGTACACACGCGCCCACGGGCCGAACCCGCGCTGGGTGAGCTTCCACTTGGCTCGGGCGATCTGCTTGACCACGGGGTGATCGTCCGCGAGGCGCAGCGAACGGCGCTGTTCCGCCGTCTCCAGCCGCTCGGGGAGACCGAGCTTCACGGCCGCCGCCCCGGTGAGCACGACGAGGGGGTCGCTGTCGTTGCCGTTGCGGTGCAGGCGCGCGGCGCCGAGGTGGGCCTCGCCGAGCGTCCACTCGACGAGCTCGACGAGGGTGGTGGCAGGGCAGTCCTGCACGACGCCCTGCGCGCCGAAGGCGTTGCCGTCCCCGTCGAGGACGACCAGGGGGCCGTGCTGGAAGGGGGGCGCCGCGATGTTCGGCACGGCGCGGTTGCGGAGCGCGGCAGCCGGGCGCCGGGCGGTCGCGGGCCGACGGGCGGTGCGCGCCCCGGCGTCGACGGCCGGGGGGCCGGAAGCGGGGGCGGCGACCTCGCCCGGGACCACCGGGGCGGCGGGCTCCGGTACCGGTGCCGGAGTCGGCGCCGCGGGCCGGTCCGGCACGGGCCGCGGCGCCAACGAGGCTGCCGCCGAGGCGAGTTGGGGCTGCGCCGCGAGTTGGGGCCGCGCCTCGTCCACGGGGTGGCCTTCGCCCGGCACCGTCGCGGCGCCGGGCACCTGCCGCCGCTCCGCCCACCCCTCCAGCAGCCGCCGGTACGCCTGGAGACGCGGCGGACGTGGCTCGGAGCGGCCGTTCTCCCAGTTCTTCACGGTCTGCGGGGTCGTCCTCAGCGCCTGGGCGAGGCGGGCCTGCGTGATGCCGGCGCTCTCGCGCAGCCGGGCCCGCTCCGCCGGAGGAGGCAGCTGGGGCTCCTCCTCCAACAGCGCGTCGACGGACGCGAACAGCTCTTCCTCTGTCGCCATACGGCCTTCCACCTCCGTCGCGGATCCTAACGGATCACACGCCGGAATTAGCCGCTTTCTTTAGCTCTTTCTGATACCCGGACACGGCTTCCGGCTCCCGGCCGAAAGAGGTTGAACCTGGGCGCCGCGCACCTCCCCGGCACCCCAACTCCCTTCACTCCCTTGCTCGTTGGGTCGTCAGGATGCAGAGGACCACGGCCGCGGCGGCGATCGGTGCCACCGGCGGTACCCGCTCGCCCACGAGAAGCGCGGACCAGAGCAACGAGACCAGCGGCTGGGCGAGTTGGAGCTGGCTCGCCCTGGCCACCCCGGCGAGCGCCATGCCCCGGTACCAGACGACGAAGCCGGCGAACTGCGACACGGCGGCGACGTAGAGCATTCCGGTCACCGCCTTCGCCGTGATGTGCACCGGCTCCGACGGAACGGCCACGAGGAGGGTGAGCGCCGTCGCGGGCAGCGCGGCGACCACGCCCCAGGCGATGACCTGCCATCCGGGCATGTGACGCGAGAGGCGTCCGCCCTCCGCGTACCCGGCCGCGCACAGGAGGAGCGCGCCGAGGAGGAACGCGTCGGCGACGGTCGGTCTGCCGTGGCTCTGTTCGAGGGCGAAGGCGACGACGGCGACCGCGCCCGCCACCGCTCCCCACCAGAAGAGGCGCGAGGGCCGCACGCCGGTGAGCACGACCGAGGCCGTGGCGGTGGCCAGGGGCAGCAGCCCGATGACGACGGCGGAGTGCGCGGTGGACGAGGTCCGCAGCGCCAGCGTGGTCAGCAGCGGGAAACCGACGACGCAGCCCACGGCGACCGTCAGGATCCCGGCCCAGTGCCGCCGGTCGGGCAGCCGGACGCGGTTGACGGCGAGGCAGGTTCCCGCGAGGACGGCGGCGAGGACGCCGCGCAAACCCGTGACGGTCCAGGGCCCGAAGCCCTCAAGTGCCCATGCGGTGGCCGGGAAACTGAACGAGAACGCGAGGACGCCGAGGCCGGCGAGGAGGGTGCCGCGGTGCGCCCGCGGCCTCGCTCCGCGGTTCACTGTTACCGCTCGCGGGAGAGTAGCGCTATCTTGTTCCGACATGAACGATGGTAGCAGTGTGGCGATCTTGCTCGACGTCCTGCGGAACGAGCTGGATCGCTACCCGGACGGCGGGAAACTGCCGTCGAGCCGCGTCCTCATGGAGCGGCACCGGGTGAGCCCGGTGACCGTCTCCCGCGCGATCGCCGCACTCGTAGCCGAGGGTCTGGTGGTGTCCCGGCCGGGAGCCGGGGTCTTCCGCGCGAGCGGCGCGCGGCGGTACGCCGGCGCACCCCCGTCGGGGGACCTGTCCTGGCAGGAGATGGCGCTCAGCGCGAGCACCGGCGGAGGTGGCACCCGTGCCGGCTCGGCAACCGGCGGCGCGCGGCCGGACGCGCACGCGGACACCGCCGCCGACCCCGCTCCGGCCCCGACGCGCATCGGCGCACCCGCGCCGGACGCCTCCGGAATCCTCGCCACGCTCGCCGTGCCGCCGCCCGACGTCGTCGACCTCAACGGCGGCTATCTGCACCCCTCCCTCCAGCCCGAGCAGGCGATGGCCGGAGCCCTGGCACGGGCGGGTCGCCGGCCCGGTGCCTGGGAGCGACCGCCGGTCGAGGGCCTGACGGATCTCAGGTCCTGGTTCGCACGGGACATCGCGGGGCCGGGCTCCACGCTCAGCGGCGCCGATGTCCTGGTCACGGGCGGCGGTCAGGGGTCGCTCGGCATCGCGTTGCGGTCCTTGGCGGCCCCGGGCGCACCGGTGCTCGTCGAGTCGCCCACCTATCCGGGCATGCTCGCCTCCGCACGGGCCGCCGGCCTGCGGCCCGTTCCGGTCCCGGTCGACGCGGAGGGGGTGCGCACGGACCTCCTCGCCGACGCCTTCCGGGTCACGGGTGCGCGGCTGTTCGTCTGCCAGCCCCTCTTCCACAACCCGACGGGGGTGACGCTGTCCCCGGAGCGCCGTCCCGAGGTGCTGCGGGTCGCGCGGGCGGCCGGCGCCTTCGTCGTGGAGGACGACTTCGCCCGGCGGCTCGTCCACGCCGACTCGCCGCCGCTTCCCCGGCCGCTGGCGGCCGACGACCCGGACGGTGTCGTCGTGCACGTGCGGTCCCTGACCAAGGCCACCTCGCCCAGCCTGCGGGTCGGGGCGCTCACGGCACGGGGGCCGGCGATGGAGCGGCTGCGTGCGACGCAGGTCGTCGACACGTTCTTCGTGCCCCGCCCGCTCCAGGAGACCGCCCTCGAACTCGTGGGCGCGCCCGCCTGGCGGCGCCATCTGCGGACACTGGCCGGCGCACTGCGCGAGCGGCGCGACGTCCTGACCGACGCACTGCGCCGGGACGCCCCGGACCTGCGCCCGAGCGCACCGCGCGGCGGCTACCACCTGTGGGTGCGGCTGCCGGACGGTACGGACGAGACCGCCCTGGTGACGGCCGCTCTCCGCGCGGGCGCCGCCGTGACGCCGGGCAGGGCGTACTTCCCGGCGGAGGCACCGGGACCGTACCTGCGGCTGAGTTACATCAGCGCGGTGAGCGGCGACCAGTTGCGCGAGGGCGTCCGGCGGTTGGGGCGGGCGTACGCGCAGGCCGGTCCGGTCCGGGTGGGTGACACCCGGCCCTGACGCCTCAACAGCCGCGGCACGCGCCGGAGTCGGACCGCTCCCGCCCCGCGCCGGGGCCGGGGGCGCCCGCCCCCCGTGACCCGTCAGGGCTGCTGCCGGGCCGCCTCGCGGCGCTGCCGCTTGCCGAGCGGCGCCTGCGAGAGGTCCTCCGCCTGCGACCGGAGGTTCTTGTATCCGTAGCCCCGCTGCGTCAGCCAGGCGGCGGCCGCCTCCTCGGCGCGTTCGGTGGCCTCGAGGATGTCCTCCTCTTCCTCGCCCGAGTCGAGGAAGCGGAAGGTGAAGGCGGTGCGCGCGGCGATGTCGTAGGTGAGGTGGCCCTCCGGGGTGAACGCGGCGCGCAGTACGTCGTGCTCGGCCGCCCGGGAGGCCAGCTCCGCGCGCTGGTCGGCCTCGAGTCCGTCAAAAACGCCGCGTACGGTGACACGGAAGGTGCGAGTGCTCATCACGCGACCCTATGCGGGACGTCCCGCGGAACTCCACCGGGTTTGTCCGCGCGAGCGGCGGCCCCGCCCGCCGGACGCGGTGCCCCCGACCGCCCGCCGGTCAGCTCTCCGCCTGCTGCGGCGCACCCGCCGCCACGACCGTTCCCTGGGCGACCGCGACGAGGCGCTCGGCCTCGTCGGCACCGCCGATCACGTACACCGAGCACTGGCAGACGGCCTGCCGCCGCGTGGTCACCACCGCGTCGGCCCTGGCGACGACGACGTCACCGACCGCGGGCCGGGCGTAGTTGATCTTGTACTCGGCGGTGAGGGCGTCCCCGCCGAGCGCGAGTCCGCCCGCGAAGGTGAGGGCGTTGTCCGCGAGGTAACTGATGACGCCACCGTGGACGAAGCCGTGTTGCTGCTGGAGTTCGGGCCGGTTGCGGACCCGGATCTCGGCCGACCCCGGGCCGACGGCGGTGAGCTCGGCACCCACGAGTCGGCTGAACGGCTGCGCGGCGAAGAGACTCCGGGCGAGTGCGGTGAGGTCGGTCGTCATTCCCCAAGTCCTGTCGTCGTGAGTGTGGTTCGACGTCCGGCATCCGGCGTCCGGACCGAACGGGCGCCCGCCGGACACCGGGACGCCGACCACGGGCACGCCGCCGGGTGTTCGTTCCGGCGGCCCCAAGTGCACGACCGCGCGCGGGCGATCAGGAACACGGCACGGCGTCGGTCCACCCCGCACTGCCCAACACCCGCCTGCACGAGGCCTGTTCGCCCGCACACCGTTCCCCGACGGACCGCTTCAGGCCCGCAGGGCGGCAACCGCCTCGTCGGCCGTCGCGTAGAAGGTGAACACCTGGTCGAGCCCCGCGATCCGGAACACCCGTTGCAGGTCGGCGCTGAGACCGGCCAGCGCGAGCGGGCTGCCCGCGGAGGTCGCGCGGTGGTAGGCCGTGACGAGCACCGTGATGCCGGTGGAGTCGCAGTAGGTGAGGCCGGCGAGGTCTATCACCGTGCCCACCGGGCCGAACGGCGACTCGTCCACGGCGGTGCGTAGTTGGACGGCGGTGTGGTGGTCGAGTTCGCCCGCCGCGGACAGCACGGTGGCTCCGTCGGGCCGGGTCTGCGAGGTGACGGTCAAGGTGCGGTCGGTCACCGGTTCTCCTGTGCGCGTGGGGCTGGATGGTCGGTCGGTACGGAGAGGGAGAGCAGGGCCGTGTCGTCGGTGACGCCGTCCCCCAGCTCGCCCAGGAGGCGGTCGACGGCTGCCAGTGCCTGGTCGGCGCCGCGCGGCCGTGCCGTTGTCAGGTGTGCGGTGAGCCCGTGCTCGCCGAGCATGCTCCCGTCGGGACGGCACGCCTCGGTGAGCCCGTCGGTGTAGAGCAGCAGTGTCTCGCCCCGGGCGAGCCGGGTGGTGTTCCGCACGAAGCGAGGTTCGGGCAGCATGCCGACGAGCTGGCCGCCGAGGGTGGAGACGGGTTCGACCGTCCCGTCCGCGCGGAGCGCCAGCGCCGGGGGATGCCCGCCGCCGGCCACGGTCACGGTGAACGTGCCGTCGTCCTCGGGCTTCAGCACGCCGAAGACGGCGGTGCAGTAGCGCGGGTCGTCGCCCTGGTACTCGCCCTTGAGGACGGTGTCGAGGGTGGACAGGGCGAGGCAGGGGTCGGGGTCGCGGATGGCGGCGGCCCGCAGGGTGTAGCGGGTCAGGGAGGTCAGCGCGGCGGCGTCGGCGCCCTTGCCGCACACGTCGCCGAGGAAGAACGCCCACCGCCCGTCGTTGAGGGGGAACAGGTCGTAGAAGTCGCCGCCCACCTCGTTGTCGGCCGCCGTGTGGTAGGCGGCGGCGGTGCTCAGGCCGGGCACCTCCGGCAACGCGGGCGGGAGCAGGGTGCGTTGCAGTGTCCGGGCAAGGCGTTCGGCGTCCGTGCGCATCCGGCGCTCGTCGGCCACCGTGCGGATGGCCGAGAGGCGCAGCTCCAACTGGTCCGCCACCAGCGCGGCCAGGTCCTGGAGGGCGGCGAGCTGTTCGGCGGTCGCCTCCCTGCGGCGGGTGTCGAGGACGTTGAGGTTGCCGAGGTACTCGCCGTGCGGGGTGACGATGGGCGCCGCGGCGTAGAACCGGACGCCGAGGCCCGCGTGCACGATGGGGTTGTCCGCGGTGCGCGGGTCGAGGTGTGCGTCGGCCACGGCGGACGGCGTGTCGTAGACGAAGGCCGAGGCTCCTGCGTCGGGGGCGAGGCCGACCTGGGTGACACCGCCGAGCCCGTGTCCGGCCTTGAACCAGACGCGGTCGGTGTCCACGATCGCCACGGTCGCCATGGGCGCGTCGAAGAGGCGTGCGGCGAGCGCGGCGACCCGGTCGAAGGCGCCCTCGGGGGGTGTGTCCAGGATCTGGTAGCGGCGGACCGCGGCGAGCCGCCTGTCCTCGTCCGCCCGCGGGTCGCCGGTGCCGGCCGCCGGGGCGTCCCCGTCGGCCCGACGGCTGTCGGTGCCGTCCGCCCGGTGCCGGGCACCGGCGGTCGCGTGACGGTCGGCGGCGACCGGCGGTGCGGCAGCGTCCGCGAGCGGCGTGTCGGTGCGCGGCCCGGTCCCGGGAGCGGCCGGCTCCGGCGGCTCCCCGGCGCGTCCCGGCGCCTGCGGCCGCCGTCCCGGACGCCGTGTCCGCGCGTCGGGGACGCCCGTCTCGGCGTCGGCCGGACGGCGGCTGCCCACGACTCGGAGCGCGGCCCCGGTGGCCGTCCGCCCGCTCCCGTCCGGCGCTTCTACCACGTCGGGGTGGGGGCTCTCCCCCGTCACCGCCATCATCGCCCCCACTTGGTGTGTCTTCGCCCTGCCCGGCACCCCGGGGACGGGATGCCTCGCTTATCCTACGGATCGCGCCACCGATCTCCGAGAGTCGGCGAGAGACGGGCGGCGCCGTCCCGTCCGGAGCGGACCGGCGCGAGCGAGGGGAAGCCGAGTGGTGGGTTCCGAAGACACCGGTCACGAGCCGTCGGCCGCGGCCGTTCCGGACGTGTTCACGGCCGACAGCGAGGTGGGTGCCGATCTCGCCCGGGTGGACTGGGAGCGGACACCTCTGGGACCCCCGGAGGGCTGGCCACAGAGCCTGCGCACCTGTGTGAGCATCCTGCTGTCGTCCCGGTTCCCGATGTGGATGGCCTGGGGCCCCGAGCTGACCTTCTTCTGCAACGCCGCCTACCGCCGGGACACACTCGGGCGCAAGTACCCGTGGGCGCTGGGCCGGCCGGCGAGCGAGGTGTGGGCGGAGATCTGGGGCGACATCGGCCCCCGTATCGACACCGTGCTCTCCACGGGCGAGGCGACGTGGGACGAGGCACTGCTGCTGTTCCTGGAGCGCTCCGGCTACCCGGAGGAGACGTATCACACGTTCTCGTACAGCCCGCTGCGCGACGACGCCGGCCAGGTGGTCGGCATGCTCTGCGTGGTCCGCGAGGACACCGACAGCGTCATCGGCGAGCGCCGCATGGGGACGCTGCGCGACCTGGGCTCCGACCCCCGGGTGGTGCGCACCGAGCAGGAGATGCTCGCGTTCAGCACCCGGCAGCTGGAGGGCAACCAGTGGGACCTGCCCTTCACCCTGACCTATCTGTTCCAGGACGACGGCACCGCGGCGCTCGCCGGAACGACCGGCGTCGACGCCGGTCACCCCGCCGCGCGGCCGGTGCTGGTGGTCCCGCCGGAGCCGCCCGAGCCGCTTCCCCACCTGTCCGCGGAGCCGGCCGGGTCGGCGGACGAGAGCGGAGCGTGGCCCGCGGCGAGTGTGCTGCGCGGTGAGACCCCGCTGGTGGCGCTGGACGGTCCGCCCTTCACCGAACTGCCCTCCGGGCACTGGGCGGAGCCGCCGTCCGAGGCCCTGGTGGTGCCCCTGCTCCAGCAGGGCAGCACGCCGTACGGCTTCCTGGTGGCGGGGCTGAACCGGTACCGGCCGCTGGACGAGGCGTACCGGGGCTTCGTCGAGCTCGTGGCCGGGCACGTCGCCGCCGGCGTCGCGAGCGCGCGCAGTTACCAGGCGCAGCAGCAACGGGCGGAGGAACTGGCCGAGTTGGACCGTGCGAAGACGACGTTCTTCTCCAACATCAGTCACGAGTTCCGTACCCCGCTGACGCTCATCATGAGCCCGCTGGAAGAGCTGCGGGCGCGGCTGGACCCGGCGGACAGGCGGTCGCACGAGGAGCTCGAACTCGTCCACCGCAACGGCCTGCGGCTGGGCAAGCTGGTCAACACGCTGCTCGACTTCTCCCGTATCGAGGCCGGGCGGATGCAGGCGCGCTTCGAGCCGGTCGACCTCGCGGCCGTCACCGCGGAGCTCGCCAGCGTCTTCCGTTCGGCCGTCGAGCGGGCGGGGCTCACCTTCGAGGTGGACTGTCCGCCGCTCCACGACGCGGTGTACGTCGACCGCGGGCTGTGGGAGAAGGTGGTCTTCAACCTGCTCAGCAACGCACTGAAGTTCACCTTCGAGGGGTCGGTGTCCGTCTCGGTCGCCGCGGACCGCGACGGGGCGCTGGTCACGGTCGCCGACACCGGGATCGGCGTGCCGGCGCGGGAGATACCGCGCCTGTTCGAGCGGTTCCACCGCATCGAGAACACCCGGTCGCGGTCCAACGAGGGCAGCGGCATCGGTCTCGCCCTCGTGCAGGAACTCGTCGCCCTGCACGGCGGGGTCATCACGGCCGAGAGCTCCGAGGGCGCCGGGACCCGGTTCACCGTCCGGCTGCCGTTCGGTTCGGCGCACCTGCCCGCCGACGCGCTCGCGCCCGCCGCCGAACCCGCCGACGTGTCCGCGACCGCCGCGCCGTACGTCCAGGAGGCGCTGCGCTGGCTGCCGTCGGACAACGACGCCCTCGCCGAGGACGGCCTGGCCACGGACCCCGCGAGCGCCGGATGGAACTCCCTCTCCTCGGCGCCGGCCGCGGCCGCCCGCGTGCTGATCGCCGACGACAACGCCGACATGCGTGACTACCTGAGCAGGCTGCTGTCCGGCGCGGGTTACGAGGTGGACGCGGTGACCGACGGCAGGGCAGCGCTCGACGCCGTCCGCGCCGACGCTCCCGACCTGGTCGTCAGCGACGTGATGATGCCCCGCCTCGACGGCCTCGGCCTGGTCGCACGGCTGCGCACCAACCCCCGTACCGCGTCCGTGCCCGTGCTGCTGCTGTCCGCGCGGGCCGGTCAGGAGGCCTCCATCGAGGGGCTCCAGGCCGGGGCGGACGACTATCTGGTCAAGCCCTTCGCCGCCGCCGAACTCCTCGCCCGGGTGCGGGCGAACGTCGAGCTGTCGCGGCTGCGCAACCACCACATCCGGTGGCGCACTGCTCTCGTCGACTCGCTCCAGGAGGCGTTCTTCGTCTGCGACGAGGACGGCTCCGTCATCGAGATCAACACCGCGTTCACCGACATCCTGGGCTACCCGCCCGAGGAACTGCCGTACGCGGCGGAGCATCCGTGGTGGCCCGACGCGGAGACGGACCCCGCGGCGCACCAGCAGGTCGCGGACGCCTTCGCGCTGCTGCTCGGCAACGAGCAGGGCAGTTACACCATCCCGGTGCGGCACCGCGACGGGCACCGGCTGTGGGTGAGCGCCACGTTCAACCAGGCCAAGGACCCGGACACGCGGCGCAGTGTCGTCGTGGGGACCTTCCGGGACGTGACCGAGGAGCACTACGCGATCCAGCGCAAGACCGCGCTGGCCGCGGTCAGTCTGCGTCTGACGCAGGCCACGAGTCTGCCGGAGGCGCTGAGCGGCGCCCTGGAGGAGATGCGCGACCTGTGGTCGGCCCGGGGTGTCGTCGCGGCCGTCTTCGACCACGGCGACACGCCGAAGCTCACCGCCACCGACGCGGACACCCGCTGGTCCGACCTGCCGCCCGAACGGCGCGAGGCACTGGCCGCGCTGTGCGAACAGCCGCGGCTGACCCCGGTCATCGACACCCGCGGGGCGGGCGTCACCGTCGAACACCCGCACGGCCCCATGGTGTTGTGGATCGAGCTGGGCCCGCAGCGGCCGTTCACCGAGCAGGACGCGCTGCTGCTGTCGCTGCTCGCCGGTCACATCGCGCAGGGGCTCGCCCGTGCGGCACAGATCGACCAGCAGCGCGAGACCGCGCTCGCCCTGCAGCGCGCCATCCTCGGACCGTCCCGCCTGCCCGAGGGCTTCGCGGTGCGATACGAGCCCGCGGCGCGCCCCCTGGAGGTCGGCGGCGACTGGTACGACACGATCCCGCTGCCCGACGGCCGGATCGGCATCGTCGTCGGCGACTGCGTCGGGCGCGGGCTCGAAGCGGCCACCGTCATGGGCCAGTTGCGCAGTGCCTGCCGTGCCCTGCTGCTCCAGGACGCCGAACCGGCACGGACGTTGATGGCCCTGGACCACTTCGCCGCGGGCATCCCCGGCGCGGTGTGCACCACCGTGTTCTGCGGCGTACTGGACGCCGAGACGGGGCAGTTGACGTATTCGAGCGCCGGCCATCCGCCCGGCATACTCGCCCTTCCGGACGGCACCACCGTGCTCCTGGACGGCGGCCGGTTCGCGCCGCTCGCGGTGAAGCCCGGTGTGCAACGGCCGCAGGCCGAGACCACGGTCCCCGCCCGCGCGACGCTGCTGCTGTACACGGACGGTCTCGTGGAGCGGCGCAGGCGTCCGCTGACGACGGGCATCGACCAGGCGGGCGAGGCGGTGCAGGACGGCCGGGACTCCTCCGTCGACGACCTGGCCACCCAGGTCATGGACCGGCTGGCGCCGATTGACGGCTACGACGACGACGTGGCGCTGCTGCTGTACCGGCACCCCGCACCGCTCGACATGGTCTTCCCCGCCGAGTCGGCGCAGCTCGCGCCGGTCCGCAAGGCGCTGCGCAGCTGGCTCGAACAGTGCGACCTCCCGCCGCACACCGCGCAGAACATCCTGGTGGCCGTCGGCGAGGCGTGTGCCAACGCCGTCGAGCACGGGCACCGCGACGCGCCGGGTGAGACGGTGCGGCTGCGCGCGGAGGCGCTGGTGCAGGACATCCGGCTGATCATCGCCGACTCAGGTCACTGGAAGACGCCGCAGCCCGAGACGAACACCCACCGGGGCCGCGGAGTCGCCCTGATGCATGCCCTGATGCAGCAAGTCACCATCACACCCGGCCCGGTGGGGACCACCGTCGCCATGCATACGAGGATCGCCTGATGACCACGCCGCTCACTCTTGCCCCCGGACGCCGCCCGGACGGAACAGCGGTGCTCAAGGCCGTCGGCGAGATCGACATGAGCAATACGGACGCTCTCGCCTCCGCGCTGGAGAGCACCGAGGGGAGGCTGGTGATCGACCTCACCGGTGTCGACTACCTCGACAGCGCGGGGCTGAGCGTCCTGTTCTCACACGTCGACCGCATCGAGATCATCGCCGGGCCGCTGATCACCCCGGTCCTGACCGTCTCGGGCCTCGCCGACCTGGCGGCGGTGCACGACGCGGAACCGGGGCGGCCCGAGGGGTGACCCGCCCCGCGGGACAGGGAACTACGGCTTCGCCCGACCGGGGTGGGACCCGGTGTTCACGGCCGTTGCAGCGGCGTGTCCGCCACGGCGAAGAACGCCCGCCGGACCGCCGCCCCCTCGTCCTCGACCAACCCGGAGGGGTCCGGCAGGACGAGGACGGATCCGCAGTGCGCGCACAGCTTCCCGCCCCGGACGGCCGCCCTGCTGCCGCATGCCTTGCAGTACCGACGGAACCCGGTGGTTCCCTGATCTGTCACGATGCCTCCTCAACAACCTTCACTCTTCGTTCCGGGTGCCCTGAACCCGTCCGGGGAATCGTGACCGGCCGGGCCTTCGTCCCCCGGCGCGCCTGATCGCCACTCCCACCTGACCTCGCCGTCCTGCCACCGCGCGGTGGGCGCGAGCCCGGCGGCGGCCGCGACCGCCCCCGAGGCGCGATGGTCGGGGTGGACGTGGGCGACGACCGTCGCGACCCCACGGGCACGCAGCCAGCCGACCAGCGCGACGGCCGCCTCGCTTGCGATGCCCTGTCCCTGCCGGCGCGTCCCCACCACCCACGCGACCTCGGCCTCGCGGACGACGGCTCCGGCAGGGCCGGTGCCCGCGTTCCTGACGGTCGCCTGGACGGTGCCCACGAGACCGCCGGTGTCCCGCGCCCGCACCACCCAGTTGCACCAGCTCTCCGCCGGGTCGGGGGACCCTGCGACCAGCCGCTCGTACCGTGCGCGCAGGGCGTCCGGGGACAGCGGGCGTCCCCCGACGAACTCGTGCAGGGCCGGGTCGGCCAGCACCTCCGCCATCTCGCCCGCGTGCGCGACGCCCAGCGGCACCAGACGCAGCCGGCGTGTCCCGATCGGACCTGCGTGCAGTCGGCCGCCGGTGTTCCCGTCGCTCCGGGTGTGCACGGATTCCCACGTCCCTTCCACTTTGCCTCCCCGGACCGTGCGGCGGCCAGCGCGCGAGGTGTGAGCGGGGCGGCAACATGTCGGCGCCCACGCGCACTTGACGGCCGCCGTCCGGGAAATGGATCTGGCGGTCGACCGGCGGGAGGGGTTACGATCCCGGCGATGACTACTCATTCTGTCAACAGATTGGGGGCCCTCTCCACGCGAAGTGAGTGCTGATGCTCACTACGACCGTGGACAGGGATTCCCGCCTCCTCCGCTGGCGGCTCGTGCGCGAGTTCGCCGTGCCGCCCTCCATGATCGAGACTGCCACCGCCCGCCGCCGCAACGGCGACTGGGCAGGCGCGTGTGCCGCCGCACACCTCGACGTCGACCTGGACCTGCGTACCGCAGCCCGCACGTACGGGACCGATTTCGCGTCCCAAGTCCGTGCCGACCTGCGCCACTTGGCTCCTGATCTGCTGCGTTGGCACATGCCGCGCATCGCTCCGGACGGACTGCTGCGCCCCGGGCTCACCGTCGCTCTCGCGCGGTACGCCGGACCGGGGCCCCGGAGCCCGGTCTCCCTCGTGGCCCGCACCCCGCCCGCCTGGGCGGACGCGGGCCAGCGGATCAGCCTCGCCCTGTGGGACCCGTCCCGTACGGAACCCTCGGCGCTCCGCCATCCCCACCCGCACCCGAGCCGGTTGCACCGGCTCGACCTGCACCGGCATCTGTGGGACGACCGCAGGACGGACGAGCTGCGCCTGCGGTGCGGTGCCGACCCGCGGGCCGAGGGCGGACACCTCGCGCCGGACCCGGAGGTCGCCGCACTGCTGCCGCCGGGGTGTGCCGTCGACCGGTGGGCGGCCGAGGCGGAGATCCTCGTCGGCGCCGGGGAGACACACGGGGGCGGCAGCACCGGGAGCCCTACCGTGAGCGTGCCGCTCCTGCCCGGTCGGCACTGGCTGCTCGCCGCGGACCGGTCGAACGCCGACGACAACTCCCCACCGGGGACGTTGACTTGGCGGGTCACACCCGAGGTTCTCGGCCGGCGCCGCGGAAGGGTGCGCTCCGGGCCCGTGCCGCCGGTCCTTCCGTACGCCGCGGCATGGGCGCTGCCCGACCTGGAACTCCTCGACGCGGGGCTGATCGACATCGGCCTGCTGCATCCCCTGGTCGCCTCGGCGCTGCGGCCGGGACGACCGCCCTCGACCGCCGACCCACGTGCGGCGAGCGGGAGTTCGCGGCGTCTGATCGAATGCCGGGGAGAGCGGCACCGGATCGGAGTGGTCGACGGGGTGCTCGTCCCGCTGGACCACCCGCCGGACGAGGTCCGGCGGGAGGAACTGCTGGCCGCGCTGACCGGGACACCACTGCCCTGCCTCCAGGTGATCGACGACGCCCACCGTCGCCCCGGATGCCTTCCGGGCGTCCGCGAGCGGCTCGACCACGGCGACTTCACCGGCGCCCTCGCGGTCGTCGAGGACCTGTTGGGCCCCGCCGCGCTGCTGCGCGACGGAGCCCTGCGGGACGAGTTGGAGTCGGCGGCCCAACGACGGCTCACGCACGGGTTGTTCAGGGCGGGGCTGATCGGCGGTCCACCGCCTCGGACCGCGGGCCCCCGCCAACTCCCCACGCGTCCTCCGCGGCGCGTCCCGACCACCCGCTGACCACCGGCCCCTCGGGCCGCCCCCCTCCGGCCACCGACCGGCGGGTCACACCCTCACCAACCGCCCAACGCCGCCTGCCACTTCCACATGCCGTCGCGCCCTCGTGCCCTCGGCACGCGGGCCGCGCGACGCCGCGGCACACCGCCCCGCGACCGCGGCACACCGCCGCGGACCCCGCGCGGACGCGGCGACGCCGTCCGGCCACGAACCCAAAGGTGATCAACATGTCCGTCTACAGTCTCCTCGCTCCCTCCGCGGCACCGTCCGCACCACCCACCGGCACCCAACTCGACGTGGCGGCAGACCTGTTGGCGCTGCTGCGCGACTCCACGACCGAACCCCGACCCGACACCCAGCTGGAGGCGCTGACCCTGACGGTCGCGGCGGACCTGCCCGTGCTGCTGTGGGGCGAGCCCGGGATCGGCAAGACCGCGGCGCTCACCCAGCTCGCCGACTCGCTCGACCTGCCGCTCACCACGGTCATCGCCAGCGTGCACGAGCCGTCCGACTTCTCGGGGCTGCCCGTGATCGGGGACGACCCCGCCGAGCAGGGCGTTCCGATGGCGCCGCCGGACTGGGCGGTACGGCTGGTCCGGGCCGGCCGGGGGCTGCTGTTCCTCGACGAACTGTCCACCGCGCCTCCCGCCGTGCAGGCCGCCCTGCTCCGGCTCGTCCTCGAACGACGCGTCGGCGCACTGCGGTTGCCGCCCGGCGTCCGGATCGTCGCCGCCGCCAACCCCCGCTCGTCGGCGGCCGACGGCTGGGAGCTGAGCCCGCCGCTGGCGAACCGGTTCGTGCACCTCCAGTGGGCCCACGACCAGGACGTCGTGGTACGCGGTCTGGGCGGCGTCTGGCCGCGTGCGACACTGCCGCGCCTGGACCCCGACCGGCTCCCGGAGGCCGTGGCCTTCGCCCGCCGGGCGGTGTGCGGACTGCTCGCCGCCCGCCCCGAACTCGTCCACCGCCTGCCCGGCGGGGAGGCCCGCCGTGGCGGTGCCTGGCCGTCGCCCCGCAGCTGGGAGACGACCCTGCGCCTGATCGCGTTCGCCACGGCCGCCGGCTCGTCCCGGGACGTGCTGTCGCTGCTGGTCAGGGGTACGGTCGGCGACGGCCCCGGCCTCGAACTGCTGGCGAGCCTGGACCGGATGGACCTGCCGGACCCCGAGGACCTGCTCGCGGACCCGACGGCCGCCGAACTGCCCGAGCGGGGCGATCTGCGGCAGGCCGTGCTCGACGGAGTGGTCGCGGCGGTCCGCGGGCGTCCGGACCGGGCGCGCTGGGACGCGGCCTGGGCCCTGCTGGTGCGCGCGGTGGAGACGGGCGCGCCCGACCTGGTCGTGGTGCCCGCGACGACCCTCGCCACACTGCGCCGGGCCGACTGGGACGTGCCGCCCTCCATCGAGGAGCTCGCCGGAGTGGTGACGCTCTCCCGGCGGGCGGACCGGGCGACCGCCCGCGTCACCGCCGCCGCGCGGCCCGGGGCGGGCCGGTGATCCCCTCCGCGGAAGAGGCACTGGACCACGAGAAGCTCTACGCCGCGCGGCTCCAGGCCGTCCGGGTCCGCCCCTACCTGGCGACCGCCCTCTTCGCCCTGCGGGCGGTGCCGACGCGGCGGGTCCCGACGATGGCGGTGGACGCGTACTGGCGCTGCTACGTCTCCCCCGGCTTCGTGGACCGGACGCCCCTGGAGGAGCTCGCCGGGGTGTGGGTGCACGAGGTGTCGCACCTGCTGCGCGATCACCACGGGCGCGGTGAACGCGTTGTGCGCGAGCGGGAGTTGACCGGCCCCGGGGCAAGGCTGCGGGTGAACATCGCAGCCGACTTCGAGATCAACGACGACGTGTACGGCGACGGGCTCGCCGAGCCCGAGGGCGCCGCGCGGGCATCCGTACTGGGGCTGGGCGAAGGGCAGTTGATGGAGGACTACCTGCGCCGGTTCACCCTCGGACCGCGCACCGCGGACCTCTCCTGGCTCGACTGCGGCAGCGGGTCCGACGGCCTGGAGCGCGAGTGGGACCTCGGCCCGGACGGCGCGCACGGCCTCAGCGCGCACGAGCGGGACGCGGTGCGGTTCCGCGTGGCGCGCGGGATCGTGGGCTCGCCGGGGAACACGCCCGGGGGATGGCGTCGGTGGGCGGAGGAGGCCTTCCAACCTCCGCAGAAATGGCGGGAGTTGCTGGGAGCGGCCGTGCGATCGGCGACCTCGGGATCCGGCGCCGGGGAGGACTACACCTACGGCAGGCCGGCCCGCCGCTCGGCCGGTGTGCCCGGTGTGGTGCTGCCGAGCCTGCGCCGCAGACCGCCCCGGGTGTGTGTGGTCGTCGACACCTCCGGGTCCGTCAGCGACGCCGAACTGGGGGCCGCGCTGCGGGAGGTGGCCGAGATCTCCCGGGCGGTGGGGGGCCGCCGCGACCTGGTCACGGTGGTGCCGTGCGACGCCGCGGCGGACTCGGTGCACGTACTGTGCCGGGCCGAGTCGATCCCGCTGACCGGCGGCGGGGGCACCGATCTGCGCGCGGGGTTCGCGCGGGCGCTGCGGACGCGCCCCGCACCCGACGTCGTCGTCGCCCTCACGGACGGGCAGACACCCTGGCCGAGCACCCGGCCGCCGTGCAGAACCGTGGTGGGCCTGTTCCCGCGGGCCGACTCCGACACCTGGGACGAGAGCGACCCCGACCACGTCCCGGACAGGCCGCCGGAGTGGGCCCGGGTGGTCGAGATCGGCTGAACTCCCGGGCCGGGGGCGGACGGAGCGCTCCGGGAGGGGCGGCGGCCGGGGCGTCCGCCGCCCGGCCCGGCGGGCGGGGGCTTGCCCTCAAGTCCACTCCACCTCGTACCGTCACGGGCATGACCATGAGATACCACGCCCTCGGGGGCACCGGCATCCAGGTGAGCGCCTACTGCCTGGGGACGATGATGTTCGGTTCCCTCGGCAACCCCGATCACGAGGACTGCGCCCGCATCCTCGGTACGGCACTCGACGCGGGCATCAACTTCGTGGACACGGCGGACATGTACTCGGGCGGCGAGTCGGAGACCATTGTCGGCAAGGCCCTGCGCGGGCGCCGTGACGACGTCGTACTGGCGACCAAGGTGCACTTCCCGATGGGCGAGGGGCCCAACAGGGGCGGAAACTCCCGGCGTTGGATCGTCCACGAGGTGGAGGAGAGCCTGCGGCGGCTGGGCACCGACTGGATCGACCTCTACCAGGTGCACCGGCCGGACCCGGACACGAACATCGAGGAGACGCTGGGCGCGCTCACCGATCTCGTCCGCGCGGGCAAGATCAGGGCCTTCGGCTGCTCGTCCTTCCCGGCGGAGGACGTCGTGGAGGCCTACCACGTGGCCGAGCGGCGGGGCCTGCACCGGTTCAGGACCGAGCAGCCCCCGTACTCCATCCTGGCCCGCGGCATCGAGCGTTCGCTGCTGCCGACGTGCCGGCGGCTGGGCATGGGCGTCCTGACCTGGAGCCCTCTCGCCTGGGGCTGCCTGACCGGCAGGTACCGGCGCGACCGACCCGTGGACCTGACGTCCGGGCGCGCGTCGATCGCCCCCGCCCGGTTCGACCCGACGCTCGCGGCGAACCGCGCGAAGTTCGACGCGCTGGAGGAACTGGTCGCGCTGGCCGACGAGTTGGGCTGCACGCTGCCGGAACTCGCCGTGGCGTTCCCGGTGACGCATCCGGCCGTGACGTCCGTGATCCTCGGCCCGCGGACGCTGGAGCAGCTCCAATCCTCCCTGAGGGGCGCCTCGTTGACACTGGACGACGCGACGCTCGACCGCATCGACGAGATCGTGCCGCCCGGCACGGACACCTACCGGGCCGACGGCGCGTGGGCACCCGCCGCGCTGACCACCCCCGGTCTGCGCAGGCGCCCGGCGGCGGACCGTGCGGCGGCGACGCCGAGTTGAGCCGTCACCGCGGCGGCGGTCCGGCACGTACGCGCGGGTGCACGTGCCGGACCGGGCCGGGAACAGCACCGCCCGGCGGCCTGTTCAACAGCTCGAACCCGACCGGCAACGGCCTCCCCGACGACAAGGACCACTCCCCGACATGCCACCTCAGCACCCGATGACACGAGGCCTGACGCTGCTGTTCGCCGTCGCCTGCGGACTCGCCGTCGGCAACCTGTACTGGGCGCAGCCGCTGCTCGACTTCATCGCCCGGGACCTGCACGCCTCCACCTCGGTGGCGGGCTGGCTGGTCACCGCGACCCAGATCGGCTACGCCGCCGGCATCCTGCTCGTCGTCCCCCTCGGCGACGTCCTCCAGCGGCGCCGGCTCGTCCCCGTGATGCTGCTCTGCTCCGCGGTCGCGCTCGTGGCCTGCGCGTCGGCGCCGTCCTTCCCGCTGCTGCTGGTGGCGACCACGCTCCTCGGGACGACCACCGTCGCCGGGCAGATACTCGTGCCGCTGGCGGGCGACCTGGCCGACGAGGAACACCGGGGCAGGGTGGTGGGCACGGTCGTGTCCGGGCTGCTGACCGGCATCCTCGCCTCCCGGACCATCAGCGGGCTGGTCGCCGAGATCGCCGGCTGGCGCACGATCTTCGCCGCGGCGGCGGTGGCCGCGGTCGTCCTCGCCGTACTCCTGCACCGTGCGATCCCGGCGCTGCCGCCGAAGGACGCGGTCCCCTACCGCCGGCTGCTGGCCTCCGTGGCGCAGGTGGTCCGGCGGGAGCGCGCCGTGCGCTGGACGCTGGCGATGGGCGCGACCACCATGGCCGTCTTCACCCTCTTCTGGACCTCGTTGACGTTCCTGCTCAGCGGTCCGCCGTTCCACTACTCCGTCGCCGTGATCGGCCTGTTCGGGCTCGCGGGCCTGGCGGGAGCCGTCGCGGCGCAGCGTGCGGGGCGGCTCCACGACCGGGGCCTGTCCCTGCCCGCGACGGGCGCGGCGGCCGCGCTGGCGCTGGTCTCCTTCGGGGTCGCGTCGCTCGCCGCGCACAGCGCCGCGCTGGTCGTGGTGGCGGTGGTGCTGCTGGACATCGCCGTGCAGGGCCTGAACCTGCTCAACCAGTCGCGCCTGTTCGCCGTCACCATGCAGGCCCGCAGTCGCGTGAACACGGCCTTCGTCACCTGCAACTTCCTGGGCGGCGCGGTGGGCTCCGCGACGGCGAGCCTGCTGTGGTCCGCCGGGGGCTGGAACGCCGTCACCCTGGCGGGGGCCGGCCTGAGCACCGTCACGCTGCTGGTGTGGGCGGTGGGCCGCCGGGGCGCCCTGCGGCAGGCACCCGTGTCCCGGCCGGTGCCTGCCGGGACCGCGTGAGGGCGACTCCCGCGGCGGGGCGGGCCGCGGGAGTCGCGGTTTCCTGGACCTGTCACGGCCCGGGGTGCCACGCTGGTCCGACGAGCGGAGCACGAGGACGGGTGGGGACCGGTGGGGACGGGTGGGGACGGGTTGAGCACGCGACGGCACGATCAGGCCCGGCGGGACGCCACCACCGTCGAGATCGGGTACGCGCTGGCGAGCGCCTGTCTGCTCGCGGGCCTCGTGTTCGCGGTGGTCGCCGGACCCGTCCTGGTCTGGGACCTGCCGCGGGCGGCGGAGCGGAATCTGCCGGTCGCCGGGGCGTGGGCGGCGGGCGCCCTCGCGGTGTGCCGCGTCGTGCACGTGCTGCGCCGGTACGCCCGCGAGCGACGCTGAGACGACGAAGGCCGAGGGCGGCTCCGGACAACGGAAAGGGTCCGTCCCCACTGGGGACGGACCCTTTCTGACCGGAGCGCCGGGCAGGCCTTGCACCTGCATTTCCTCGCGGGAAGCGAGACGTCTTTCCTTGGACCACCGACGCGCGAATCGACCGCCATTCCGGCGACCGGCTCATGATCCAGCTTACCGCATACCGAGGGGTGCTTCGCGCAAGGACGCCTCCCGGCGCGTCACTTGGGCCTGAGGAAATCACGCCGCGCGCTCACCGACCTCCGCCCCGAGCCCCGGAGGACCGGCCCTCGCACCGCCTCGACCTGTGCGGACCGGTCCCGTCCTGGCCGTCGGCCTCCGCGGCCGCGCGGGAGCGAGAGCTGGTCCGTTCGAGTGGTACGTCCCGGGTGCCGGCCGTAACGTCGGTACGGAGTCGATCGCCGGAAGAGCCGCGGCACCGCCGCACGACGTCCTTGCCGCCGCGCCGCCCCTCCGGGCGGACGGCGGTGGGGGCAGGCGCCAGGAGTGTGCGCGGCCGTCCGGCCGGGAGTGGACATGCGCAGAATCACGGGAAGTGCGGTGGTCACACTCTGTGCCGCCGCGTCGCTCACAGCGGCCATGACGACGGTCTCCGCCGCCGCCACGACGGCGTCACCGGCCACCGCGTCCTCGGTGACGCAGCGCACCGCGTCGCCCGTAGTGGTGGACTGCGGCTCGAAGGGCCAGGTGCGCCCCTCCGACTTCGTCCTCGCCTGCGGCGACGGCAACAGCCGCCTCGGTTCGCTCCAGTGGTCGCAGTGGAACGGATCCTCGGCCGTCGGGCACGGCGTCAACGTCGTCAACGACTGCAAGCCGTACTGCGCGGCCGGCAAGTTCCGCAGCTACGACGTGAGCGTGCGGCTCGACCAGCCGCAGACCTGGAAGGCGCACCCCCAGCAGCGCCACTACAGCCAGATCACCCTCACGTACGGCGACCAGCGTCCGGCGGGCTACCCGCAGGTCGTGACGTTCACGCTGTGGAGCTGATCCACGGCCGGCTGCCCGGCCCCTTGCGCGCGGCCCGGCGGGACCGGCGGGTGCAACGACACCCGCCGGTCCCGCCGCGTCCGGTCCCGTGCGGGGGTGGGCCGCGCCGGTCACCGGGCGCGGGTCACGATGTCCCTGTCACGGTGTGTCCCCCTGCCAGTCGAAGCGGCGGGCGTCCCCGGAGCGGGGCTCGTACAGGGAGCGGCCGGTGTCCCCGTAGCGGCCCAGGTCCGTTCTGAGCGCGGCTCCCTCGCGCAGGGCGTCGTCGCTCCAGCCGGTCACGTCCAGCAGCAGCCCGTCCAGCGGGCCGCCGACCAATTCCACGTAGGCGCGGTCCGGACGGGTGCCTGCGTCGTCGTAGTCCGCGCCGTACACCCGACGACCGCTCAGAAACCGCCGCTCGTCCATGACCTCACCATGGCATCCGCCACTGACAGCCGGGCCGCGCGCCCCCGCCCGTGGCGGTCCCCAGGGGTGCGACCCAGGGCGCGAGGCGCGCCGGTCAGGCCAGGTCGGCGGGACGCCCCGGCGACGTCGCGTCGGTCGGGGCCGCTCCCGCCGACGCGTCTCCCGCCGGCCCGGCGTCCCCCGGTGCGGCGGGCGTCGGGGCGGCGGCGGCGCGGAAGGCCGCGCGTACCGTGCGGTCGCTGATCCGCAGGGCGAGCAGCGCCGCGCACAGGGTGATGGCTCCCAGGGTCACGAAGCCCACGTGGTACGCGGTGGTGTCGACCTGTCCGGTGGACGTGGTGGTGCCGAGCACCGCGAGCAGCGTGCCCACCAGGGCCGTGCCGAAGGCGGCGCCGGTCTGGCGCTGCATGTTCAGGACGGTGGTGGCGTCGCCCATGCGGGCCGGCGGGATGGTCGCGAAGGCGGTGTTCTGCGCGGTCATGACGAGGTGGCCGACGCAGACGCCGAGCAGGTACAGCATCGGGTAGAACACGAGGCTGCTGGTGCCGGCCGTGAACGTGGCCATGAGGGCCATGAGCAGGGCGGCCCCGGTACCGCCCGCCGCCATCAGCCGGCGCGGGCCGATCCGGTCGTACAGGCGCGACACGAGCTGGGACGCGGTCATCATGCCGAGCGCCTCGGGGAACGTGGCCAGCCCGGAGTGCAGGGCGTCGTAGCCGAGGGCCGTCTGCAGGAACAGCGGGTAGAGGTAGAGGACGCCCATGAAAGTGGCGTTGATCGGCAGCAGGGCGAGCTGCGTGGTGCGGAAGAGCTGGTCCTTGGTGACCCGCAGGTTGATCATGGGGTGTGCCGCGCGCAGCTCCCACAGGACCATCACGGCGAGCAGGACGACTCCGCCGACCAGCGCCACGAGGATTCCCGCGCTCCCCCAGCCGCGGTTGGCGCCCTCCGTCAGCGCGTAGAGGACGCTCGCGAGACCCGCGCCGGCCAGGACGAACCCGGCCACGTCGAAGCGGGACCTCGAACCGCCCGGCAGGTCGGGCAGGAACAGCAGGCCGAAGACGAGGGCCAGGGCGCCGACGGGCAGGTTGACGAGGAACACCCAGTGCCAGGACACGGTGTCGACGAGCCAGCCGCCCAGCACCGGGCCCAGGGCGGGCGCGACGGCGGTGGGCAGCATCATGTACTTCTGGGCGCGCAGGCGTTCCGCGAGCGGGAAGGCGCGCAGCATCATCGTCATGCCGACGGGGGTGAGCAGTCCGCCGGCGACGCCCTGGAGGATGCGGTACGCGGTGAGCGCGCCCAGTGAACCGGCGGTGGCGCACAGGCCGGAGGCGACGGTGAAGAGCAGCAGTGCGGCGAGCATGGTGCGCCGGGTGCCGAAGCGGTTGCCGAGCCAGCCGGACGCGGGGATGAAGACCGCGAGAGCCACCAGGTAGCCGACGTTGACGGCGCTCAGGCCGGACGGGTCCACGCCGAAGTCGTGGCCCACGGTGGGCAGAGCGACGTTGACGATGGTGGTGTCCATGATCGCCATGAAGTTGGCGGCTATGAACACCACGGCGACAGCGATCTTGGCGGGTACTCGGCGGTTGTGCATCAGGCGGATCCGGGTCCGATCTTCGGTGGGGCGGCAGGGGTCGCAGTGGGTGTCGCGGCCGGTCACGAGCGGCGCGGCGAGAAGCCCCCGGCGGACACGGCAACGGTCAAAAGTACCGTGCGCCGCTGTGAAGGGGTACGGGCCGCCCGGCGTCGCGGCCCGCGTCCGCAGGGGCCCGGCCACCCGGGCGGGCGCGCCCGGTCCGGAGGTTCAGGCGGCCGGGGTGCCGACCTCCGCCGGGCCGGAGCCCGCGCCCGGCCCCTGTTCCGCCGTGCCGCCGCGCCGGGGGCCCGCCGGGCCCGCGGCCGCCGGCCCGCCCGCCGCGAACCGCAGACCGCAGAACTCCTCGGCGGGCGGCGGCAGCACCCCCGGTGCCCGCGACGGGGACGCCACCGACCCGAGGTGGGCGGCGGCCGCCGCGTGGACGGTGGTGCGGACGAACGCGTACAGGTCCTCGGGGGCGGCGGCGCGGAAGGCGTGCGGGGAGTAGTGCTCGACGGAGTCGACGATCACCGCACCCGCGTTGGTCAGCGCCGTGGGCAGGAAGGTGATGCCCCGCCGTGCGAGGACCGCCGCCGTGACCCGCTCGTCCGACAGCACGGCGTTCGCGGACCCGATGACCGCACCGCAGCGCAGCCGCTCGGCGGCGGGCGGCCCGAGGAGGTCGCTGACCGAGCAGGGGGCGAGGACGTCCACGGAGTGCGCGGCCCAGTCCGGTACGGGGCGGCAGCCGGGGATGTCCGCGGCGCTCGCGTCCCTGTCGCAGGTGAGCACCGTCGCGCCGGCGGCCACCAGTTCACGCGCGAGGGCGCCGCCGACCTTGCCCGCGCCGTGGACCAGGACGCGCAGCCCCTGCGGGGAGCCGCCGGCCCACGCGGTGATGGCGCCGAGCACGCCGTGCGCCGTCGCGGCCTGGGGTTCGGCACGGCTGCCGACCGCGTTCAGGACGTACGGCGTGAGCTGGGCGAGGCGTTCCATGTCGGCGGCGTCGACGCCCATGTCCGCACCCGTGTAGACCGCGCCTTCGCAGGAGTTGAGGACCTCCGCGACCAGGGCGAGCAGGTCGTCGCCGACGGCGTCCACGCCGTCGACCACGATCTTGGCGCCCCAGAAGCCGGTCCGGTGCAGCCGGTGCTTGAGGAGCATCTCGGCGGCGAGCCGGCCGGTGAGGCCGCGGGCGGCGGACTCGGTCAGCCTCCTGCGGGTCACCCGCAGACCGCCGTTGGCGGGCAGTGGCCGTGCGGGGTCGCCCTCGGCGAGCGCCATGTGGACGGCGCTGCCGCGCGGCCCGTAGAAGCGCGTGATCCGTACGCCGGCGGTGTGGTCCGGCGGACCGGCCGGACCGGGGAGCGCGGTCACCACGACGCCGCCCCGGGGACGAGGGCGCCGTCGGCGCCGGTGTGCGTCTCGCCGTCGAGGCCGAGGGCGAGTTCGGCGCAGAGGCGGCCGAAGGACGGGACGAACTTGAACGCCCAGCCCGCCGACTGCACCACCACCCGCTCGCCGTACGGGACTTGGCCGTGCAGCGAGCCGAGGAAGAACTGACGCCCGGGATCGGCGGGCAGAGCGGCGAGACAGGTGCTCGCGCCGGTGAACTTCGGTACCAGGCCGGGCAGATGGTCCCGCACCCAGGACTCGGTGCGGCGCAGGCGCTCGGTCCCGGCGGCGTCCACCCGGCTCGACGCGGTCGCGGTGGAGGGGAGTTCGGTGTCGGGGGCCGCGCGGACGAGACCGCTGCCGGTCCACGGGTTGCGGCCGAATCCGTAGAACGATCCGTTGATGCCGGGCTCCTCGGGTTCCAGGAAGGCATACCAGGTGGGCAGGTCGAACGCGGGTGTGCGCGGGGCGAAGTAGGCCGAGACCATGCGGAAGACGTGCAGGTCCAAGGGTCTGCCGAGCAGGCGCAGCAGGGTGTCCGCGAAGGCGCCGGCGGCGATGACCACGGTGTCCGCGCGGTGGTCGCCGAGCGACGTGCGCACCGTCACGCCGGCGCCGTCCGGCTCGACCGCGTGGACCGTCACGTGCTCGGTGACCGTCGCTCCGGTCCGCAGCGCGAGGTCGGTCAGGGCTTCGAGGGTGCCGCGGACGTCGATGACTCCGCCGTCCTTCTGGTGGAAGCCCTCGTGGTCGGCGGGCAGGCCGGCGAAGCCGAACCTTCGCTCGATGTCCGCGGCCGTCAGCCACTCGAAGGGCACGTCGAGGCGGTCGAGCACGGCCGCGGCGGCCCCGATCTCGCCCTCGCTGGTGGCGACGCCGGTGCGGCCGAACCACAGGCTGCCGGTCGTGTGCACGAGGTCGCGGCCGGACGCCGACTCCAGCTCGCGCCAGAGAGGCAGTGTGCGCAGGGCGAGACGCGCCCACTGCTCCTGGCTGTACTGGATGCGCCACTGCCGCTCCAGTCCGGCGGAGCTTCCCTTGTCGTGTCCGACGTCGAATTGTTCGAGTACGTGGACCGTTCTCCCCCGCCGTGCCACTTCCCAGGCCGTCGCCAGACCCACCGGGCCCGCGCCGACCACGAGAACATCGGCATGTCGATACCGCGTGCCCAACACCCCCACCTCCACCAAGGACCACCGCGCGATCGGCGGCAGAGGAGTGCATGCCCTCCCGGGCGGCGGGCGCGAACGTGCGGAGGACGGGCGCGCGGAGGCACTTCGTGCCGGGGGCGCGGGCCGTTCGCGCCGCGCCCGCGACCGCGCCCGGGGCACCCCGGACCTCGAAGTGCCCCTGGTGGTGCGGGAGTCAGCGGGAGCGGGCCGGGCCGGGCCAGCCGTCCAGGGGGAGGCCGCCGCGGTGCAGCACGCTGCGGATGGCGAACGTCGTGCGGGCGTCCCGGACGGGACCGATGGCCAGGATCCGGTCGAGCAGCACCTGCTCGTAGGCGGCCAGGTCGGGAACGGCGATCTCCAGGAGGAAATCGGCCTCACCGGCGACCACGTGACAGGCAACCACCGCGGGAATCGAGGTCAGTTGGTCCTCGATCAGCCGCGAGGTCGCCCGCGAGTGCTGTTCCACCTTGAGCGCCACGAATGCCGTGAGGCCCAGCCCGAGGTGCTGCCTGCTCAGTTCGGCACCGTATCCGGCGATGACCCCGGACTCCTCCAGGGCCTTGGTGCGGCGCAGGCACGCCGACGGCGACAGCCGCACCGCGTCGGCGAGTTCGACGTTCGAGGTTCGCCCGGCGCGCTGAAGCCGGTCCAGGATCTCCCGGTCCACCCGGTCGTACAGGGGGCTCTGCATGTTCTGCACCCTAACTGCCCTGCGGCGAACGGATGTTGCGTACGGGGCAGGTGTCCGGCGCATGTTCGCAATCGGGTGCCGCGCCGTCCGGCGCAGGATGCCGTCATGGAATCCTCCGGTGCTCCGCTCTCCGTGGCCCGCGCGACCGCCCTCTGCACGGGCGCCCTCCTGGGCCCGAGTCTGCTGCTCCTTCCCGGACTGGCGTACCGCGTCGCCGGGCCCGCGTCGATCCTCTCCTGGACCGGGCTGTTGGTGCTCTCCGGCCTCATCGCCCTCGTCTTCGCACGGCTGGGCACCGCGGCAGGATCCGCGGCGGGTGCCGCCGGTTACGCACGGGCCGGTCTCGGCGACAGGGCGGGCCGCGCCACCGCGTGGTGCTTCTTCGCGGGGGCCGTCACCGGAGCGCCGGTGGTCTGCCTGATCGGCGGCGCGTACGTCGCCGAGACCCTGGGGCTCACGGGGCGCGGGGCGACCGTGCTGTCGGCGGCGGCGCTCCTGACGGTGGTGCTGGTCCTGCGGCTGCGCGGCGCGGGGAGCGGGGCGAAGCTCCAACTCGTCCTGATGGCCGTGCTGGTGGCGCTGGTCGCGGTGGCGGTGCTCGGTTCACTGCCTTCGGTGCGGGCGGCCCACTGGCACCCGTTCCTGTCCCACGGCGGCAGGGCTCCGTGGCACGCCGCCGGGCTGCTGATGCTGGCGTTCACCGGCTGGGAGGCCGCGGCACCGCTCATCCCCCGGCTGCGCTCCCCGCGCCGCGACCTGCCGAAGGTGATCGCGACGTCCTTCGTACTGACCGCCGTTCTCTACCTCGCGCTCGCCGCCGCCACGATCGCGGTGCTCGGCGCGCAGGCCTCGGGGGCGGCGCCGCTGGCCGGCCTGATGAGCGCGGCCCTCGGCACGCCGGGAACGTGGACGGCCGGGATCGTCGCGGTGGTCGTCACCGTCGGCTGCGTCAACGCGTACCTGCAGGGCGCCACCACCATGGCCGCCGCGCTCGCCCCCGGCGGCGGTGCCGGTCGTCAGCGGCTGCTGACCTGGACGGTGACCGGATGCGGTGCGCTGCTGCTGGCCTGCACCGGCGCCGGGTTCCTGGGCACGACCGCCCTGGTGGCGGTGCCGACGTCGCTCTTCCTGTGCGTCTACGTCGTCGCGCTGGCCTCGGGGACGCGCCTGCTGACCGGCCCCGTCCGCTGGATCGCCGGCCTCGCCTCCCTGGTCGCCGCCGTCCTGCTCGCGACGACCGGCTGGGCGGGCCTCGCGGCGGCGGCCGTGGCGTGTGCCGGCGCGGTCCTCACGGGCGGCCGTCGTTCCCGCGCGGCCGGAGGGTGGACGTCCGCGCTGTCGGCGGAGGACCGAACGGCGGCCCGTACCGAGGCCCGCGAGACCCCCGAGGTGCGTGCGGCCGGCAGGGTGGTGGAGGCACGCGCCGTCCGCGAGGCGTCCGAGACCCGGGAACGGGAGCCGGAGCCGGAGCCGTACGGGACGCAACTCGGTTGAGCGCGCTGCCAGTTGGACCCGTGCCGGATGCGGGGCGCCGCGCGCCCCGCATCCGGCACGTCGACGTCCGCGCCCCGTCCCCGGGGCGCCGGCGGACCCGCAGCCGTCACCGCGCGGCCGGGGGCGTCCACACGTACGACGTCGCGGTGGTCGCCGCGCGGAAGCCGAGTCGTACGAGGATCGGGGTGCTGTCGGACGAGGCGTCGACCTGGAGATACTCGACGCCTCGCGCCACCGCGAGGCGGGCGCGGGCGGCCACCAGTGCCTGGTAGATGCCGCGCCGCCGCCAGGCCGGCAGCGTCGTGCCGCCGCGCAGCCCGCCGAAGGCGGAGCCCGGGGCGAGTACGAGCCACGCCGCCGACACCACCTCGCCGTCCGCCTCCGCCACGAGCACGGCGACGTCGTCCGGTGCCGCCGCGACCTGACCGGCGAGGAACCCGTGCAACTGGGCGGGTTCGCTCCCCCACACCTCCGCCTCCATGGCCGCGATCGCACGGAGGTCGGTGTCCTCGGTGACCCTGCGGAGCTTCACACCGTCCGGCAGCACCGGTTCCGACGCCAGGCCGGCGGCGCGGCCGACGAGAACGGTCTGCGTCTCCCCGGGGACGAACCCCGCGGCCCGGAGACGGCGGGTCAGGTCGGCGGGCGCGTCGTGTTCGCGCACCTTCCATTCGACGGACTCGCCGCGTCCGGCGAAGTGGTCGCGCTGCGCGGCGATGAGCCGGTCGAGCGCGGCACCCCGCAGACCGGTGTCGCGCGGAGCGAGGACGAAGCCGCGGAAGTGCCCCACCACCCGCCGCACCGGACCGGCACGCTCGCACACCACCCCGGCCGGAAGCGCGGAGGGCGCCTCCCGCATCTGCTCGTCGTAGGCGGCCAACAGCGAAGCGATGTCGTCCTTCACAACGGCGAGCGTACGCGCGCGAGTTGCCGAACATCATCGTGATGTGCCGCGCGAAATCCGCGTTTCGCTGAGATCGTCCGCCACAACGGTCAAGCTGTGATGGCCCTTTCGGCGAGGGCGGGCTCGGCAAGAAGGCAGGTGGGGGCACATGAACTCGGCAGGCACCGTGCAGGTGGCGGTCCGGCACATACTCAGCGACAAGGTCTCCGGCGGGGTGGTGAGGCCACGGACCCGCACGGTCACCTGGTCCGACGGTGTCTACCAGGTGCAACGGCCCGCCGAGGGGCGGGAGTCGGTGGAGCTGGACTGCCCCCGCTGCTCGGCGTCACTGCTGGCCGAGGTGCGCGACGCGTCCCGCACACGTCTGGTCCGCGGTGTCTCCCTCGCCCTCGCGGCACTGTGCGCGGTCCTCTTCGTCTGCTCCCTCGTCTACGCGCTGCACGAGGGCGGCCGGACGCTGCCGGAGGGCGCGTCGCTGCCGGTTCTCTTTCCCGTCAGCATCGGCGCCGCCTTCGTGACGTTCGCGGCGGCCCCCACGCTCTTCCTGCGCGGGCGGCTCTACAACGGCGTCACCCTGCTCGACGCGCCAAAGCCGCGCCGACAGCACCAGCTCCGACCGGTGCGCGGCAAGGAAGGGACCGGCACCAGGCCCACTGCCCGCCGCGCCTGAACGCCCTTGCCCGCGGCGCCCCTTCGGCCCTCGTCGGCGAACGGACCGCGCAACGCGCCTCAACGGGGGCCGGGTTCGTGTGCTGCCGTGGGGCCCGGGGCCGGACATGAAGCGGCCCTGCGTACGGGGGAGAACGCAGGGCCGCAAGAAGCACGGTAGCGCACCGGAGGCCGTTCCGCTGCTGACGCGTGTTCAACAGCGTGTATGCGCCCGGCAGTCCGTCGCGGACAGTCACCGCCCGCCTCGTCGCGGGCGGTGACTCCGGCGCGTCCCGCTACCGGCCGGCGACGCTCACGCCACCGTCTGCTCGGCGTACGGCACCAGTTGGACGGGGCCGACGAGCCCGTACGACTGCCGTGCCGAAGTGCCGAACACGGCCGGGTTGCTGACGCGCAGGCGGTTGAACAGCGGTGTGGCCACCTCGATCTCGATGGTGTTGTCGCCGCGGCGCAGGTGACCGCCGAGGTCGACGACGGGGTTGATCCTGTCCACCGGGTCGAGCCGCGTGCCGTTGACCGTGACCCGGCAGGTGTCGCTCACGCTGCCCACCTGGAGGACGGCGCCCATGGCCGACGACCAGGACTTCGGCAGGGTGACCGTGGTGCGGTAGCGGCCGATGCCGCCGACGTCCGCCAGTTCGTCGATCTGCGACCACGGCAGCAGGGCGTCGAGCTTCAGGGTGTGCTTGACGACCTTGGTGGTGGTCGCGGTGGCTCCGGGCTGCCAGTCGTCGACGGCCAGCGTCCAGTCCGTCAGGGTGACCGGGGCGGGGGTCGCGGGAATCCTCGCCGTCACGGTGCGGCCGTTCGACAGCCTGGTGCTGTAGTCGCCGCCCTGCGCGGCCCGTACGGCGAGACCCGCGGACGTGAACCGGACGGAGTCGGCGGCCGTGTCGACGGCGTGCGGAAGCCTGCCGTTGCGGTCGCCGAACAGCGCGGGACGACCGAGAGCGACGACGAGTGTCTCGCCGGGCTGGAGCGTCACCCGGAACGTGAAGGCGTCGCCGTCCTGGGTGTACCGGGCGAGGCGGGCGACCTTCCCCGTCCACGGGTCCAGGAGGTACGGGACGACTCCGCTGCCGTGCGTGCCGCGCAGTGTCACGTCGTGGTCGACGAGGGCGACGGCCGGCTTCACCGTCTCCGCGTGCTTGCCGTTGCAGAGGTAGTAGAAGTCGGCGTCGGCGGTGGCCCGATGGGCGTTGAGCAGGGTCGACGACACGGCGTACCGGACGTCCGACGTGACCCCGAGGTCGGCGAAGGCCGCGCCGACGAGGGTCTTGTCGGTGACCTTGCGGACGTTCGGCAGGGCCAGCAACTGCGCTGTGATCGCACGCAGTTGAGCGGTCTCGCCGTCGTCCGGCACGCCGGGCGTGAGGGCCTGGTCGAAGGCACCGAGGAGAACGGTCGGCAGCCCGGCCTTCGCGAACTTCAGCAACGTCCGGGCGTCGGCCACCGCGAGGGTGGGGTTGGAGCCGTAGAAGAAGTCGCCTTCGAGGAACAGGGCCTTGTAGGCGGGGCCGTCGGGGGCGAGGCGCTTCCCGGACACGTGGGCGTTGGGGAGGTCGAGGGTGGGGCCGCTGAGGAACTGGTGGGTCCAGCCGAGCGGGATCCCCGTCGAGGTGAGCCAGGAGGCGCCGATGCCGGTGGCCGTGTAACCGGTCTGCCGGAAGACCGCGATGTCGGCCCGTGCGACGCCGGACTGGAGCACCTTGTGGACGCGGGCCAGGTAGTCCGCGATGTCGGGCACGTGCCGCCAGGTCGGCTGGCGCGGGCCCCAGGACTCGCCGTAGCCGGGCGCTCCGCCGTACGGGCTGAACGCGGCGTAGCCGGGCCAGCTCACACCCGGCAGGTTCGCGTACGAGAAGCCGTGGATCACCGTCTGGTTGACACCGGCCGCGTAGGCGCCGCCCATGGTGCGCAGGAACTTGTCCCACGTCGTGTTGTAGGCACCGCCCGCGTAGGCGCCGGCCTCGCAGGACAGGATGCGGTTGCCGGCCATGTCCCGGCCGCCGGCCAGGCAGCGGTAGTCGTCGAGGTTCTTGAAGCCGAGCGACTCGCCCTCGGGGATGTCCAGGATCGTGGCGGAGGCGATGGCGTCGGTCTGGAGTCCGTACGGCTGGGCGCGGTGCTTCATGCCGTGCGAATGGGCCCAGTCGCGCAGCGCGCGCACGTGGTGCTCGTTGAACAGGCCCGAGACGGTCTCCCAGAAGTCGTGCCGGATCTCCTGGGTGAGCTGGGCGTCGAAGGCGAAGATCTGGTTGCTGTTGTCCAGGACGATCGCGGGCAGGTACGGCAGCAGCGGCCGCCCGGTGTGCTGGAGGAACGCGTCGGGGAGCGCCGGGGTCCACTGCAGCCCCTTGGTCTCCAGTTCGACGGAGTCCTCGAAGAAGGCGCCGCCCGCGGCCTTGAGCAGCTTGCGCAGGGTCGGGGTGATGATGACGTCGTCCCAGTAGCGGGTCACCGCGGCGGTGCCGGCCGCGCTGAAGTGGTCGACGACGTACGCGGCGGGCGAGGAGTGCGGACCTGCCTCCGGCTGCTGTCCGGAGCCCCGCAGCCAGTACGAGAGCACGACCCAGGTGCCGGAGTCCGGCGGGGTCCAGGCGAGGTTGCCGCCGGAGACCTTCGAGGTGAGGTCGGTGACGCTGGTGGCGTCGAGGCCGGTCGCCTTGCCGCTGGAGTAGGCGGTGTTCACCCGGGCCGCCTGCACGGCGAACAGCTTCTGCACGGTGACGCCGGAGGCCGCAGCGTACACAGGGGCCGGCACCGGACCGTCGAAGGCCGCGCCCGCGGTCAACGTGGCCTTGCCGTAGGCGAGTTCCTTGACCGCGGCGTCGTCGTCGGGAGTCACACCGGGGACGGCGACCGGCCAGCTCGGGCCGAGCGTGAGGTCGACGGTCAGTCCCCGTCTCGCTGCCTGCCGCAGTGCGGCGGCCACACCGTCGCGCCAGGGTCCGCTGCCCCACCCGTGGTGCGCGGTGTCCAGCACGGAGCTGTCGGTGACGCTGTGGTGCACGGCGGCGATCTCCGCACCGCCGAAGCCCGCGTCGGCCATCTGGTCGATCTCCCGGGCGATCTCGGCGGGGTCCACCAGCCCGTCCGGCCACCACCAGCGGAACTTGGGGCGGACGGCGGCCGCGGGGTCGGCGAGCCAGCCGGAACCGAGGGTCGAGCCGGCCGTCGAGGCGCCGCGCGCGGAGGACGCGGCGGCGACACCGGCCGGGCCGAGCGCCGCGACGACGCCGGTGGCGAGACCGGCTGCCAGAACGGACCGACGCGTCGCACCGCCACGCTGCGGGTGTGATTCGTGCATGGTTCAGCCCCAGGGAAGTTGGGAGAACAGTGATTGAATCGTTTCAAACACCGGGAACGCGGGAACGCTAATTCGCGGCTCGACTCCGGGTCAATAGGTGTGACAACGATTCAAGCAAGGAGAAGGCGGGGCGAGTTGCCGGCCGAAGGCGGCCGAGACCGCAGCCCGATCGGCCGGGCGAGGGGCGGCAACCGCCGGAAGCGTCTCAACAGGCCCGCGACGGAAGTCAGTTGACGGTCGGAGGCGACCGTCCCGGCAGTGACCCGCGCGCCTCCTCCGCGTGCGGCCGCCGAACACGGGCGCGCACGAACGGACTTGGCCAACCGCCCCTTACTGCGCGTCGATCAGGGCGAGGGCGTCCTCGACGGAGCCGGCCGGGTCGGGCAGCGGGTAGAGCACCCCGCGCACCGTGCGGTCCCGGTCGATCAGCAGCGTCAGGCGCTTGAGCCGGTCCGTACCGGCGGCACGGAAGGTCGGGAGGCGCAGCGATCCGCCGAGTTGCAGGTCGGCGTCGGACAACAGCGGGAACGTGATGCGCTCGTGGGCGGCGAACGCCGCCAACTGGTCGGGGCGCTGGGTACTCACACCGAGGACGGTCGCGTCCCGGGCGTCGAACTCACCGAGCCGGTCGCGGTACGTGCTCGACTCCAGCGTGCAGCCCGGGGCGCCCGGAATGGTCTCCCAGGCGGGCGGGTACCCCTGGCCGCCGGGGGCGAACGCGCCGGGGAAGCAGTACAGGACCGTCCACCGGGTGTCCGCGACGGGGGTGGTGGCGACGCCCGCGGCCGAGGGCAGCGACATGTCCGGCACGCGGGTCCCGACGAGCCCGTGGACGCGGTGCGCCTCCGTCGAGTCCGGGGCGGCGGTCGCGGTGAGGCTGCCGTCGCCCATGACGTGACGCGCCCCCCAGTCCTGGAGCGCGATCAGCACCGGCAGCAGACCCCGGCCCTTGTCGGTCAGGTGGTACGCGTGGCGCGGTGGGTGCGGGTTGTACAGGCGCCTCTCCAGCACGTCGTTCTCGACGAGCGCCTTCAGCCGTTGGGTCAGGACCTTGCGGCTGATGCCGCTGCTTTCGAGCAGCCCGTCGAACTGGTGGACTCCGCCCGCGACGTCGCGGACGACGAGCAGGGTCCACCAGTCCCCCACGACCCCCAGCGCCTGAGCGATGGCGCAGTCGGTGTCGGAGAGTTCCGTGTAGCGCATGACCCCACCCTCGCACGTTCCCGTCGGACCTCCCGAGCGAGTCTCTAATCGATACTAACCGAGGGTCGGACAGATGACCGGGACGGTGTCCAGGGAGGTCACGGAGCGGCCCACCGCGCGGGCGGACGGTCGGTCGGGCGGGCTGTTCCGGCCGTACTGGGCGGTGTCGACGATCAGCGGCGCGGGGGACGCCGTACCGCGGTCGCGCTGCCCCTGGTCGCGGTCGCGGTGCTGCGCCTTCGGCGTCGTCGCCCTTCGCCCGGGGCGGTGCCCAGCCCGTCGCCCCGCGGCAAGGGTGCCGGACACGCCGGTGGGTGCCCCACCGACCGTGGCCGGTGGGGCACCCACCGGCGTGTCCGGTGCCTCGGGTCTGTCCGGTCAGGCGCGCTTGCGGGCCACGCCCCCGTAGAAGCCGATGCTCTCGGACTCCTCCGGCGGGGTGCCCTCCGGGCGCCAGTAGGGGACCTGCGCCAGACCGGGTTCGACGAGGTCGAAGCCTTCGAAGAAGCGCTCGATCCGGTCCCGTGAGCGGAGGTTCAGGGTGGCCGTGGCCTTCGTGTAGACGGCCTGGGCCTCGCTGCGGTCGGCGAAGTCGTCGGTGGCGTGGGAGAGGACCAGGAAACTGCCCGCGGGCAGGGCGTCCCACAGGGTCGCGACGATCCGCTCGGGCTCGTCCGCCTCCGTGAGGAAGTGCACCACGGCGACCAGGAGGAGCGCGACGGGGCGGTCGAAGTCGATGACCTGCCGGACCCCCGGGTGTTCGAGGATCGCCCGCGGGTCGCGGAGGTCGGCGAGCACGACGCTCGTCGCCCCGTTGAGGCTGAGCAGCGCGTTGGCGTGGGTGTTCACGATCGGGTCGTTGTCGACGTACGCGATGCGCACGTCCGGGGCGACCTCCTGCGCGATCTCGTGGACGTTCGGCGAGGTGGGCAGCCCCGTGCCGACGTCCAGGATCTGCCGCACGCCCTCGCCGACGACGTACTTGACGGCGCGCTGCATGAAGGCGCGGTTGGCGCGCACACCGATGCGCACCTCGGGTGCCACGTCGGCCAGTTGGTCGGCCGCGTCGCGGTCCACCTCGTAGTTGTCCTTGCCGCCCAGCAGGTAGTCGTAGATCCGCGCCGGGTGCGGCTTGCTGGTGTCGATGTCCGCGGCCCGGAAACCGTCTCGTGTCACGCTGTGCTCCTCCCAACGACCGTCAGGCACTCGCCCACGATCGGCCGACGACAGCTTCCCACACCAACTGTGCCGGTCTTGACCGGAGTTGCCCGACCCGTCGGTCGGTACGTCGACAAGTCCCGTGCGGGCGGCGGCTTGCGCACCCGCCCGCCGCCGATCCCTGCCGAGTGGTCCTCATTTGTCACGTCCGCGCGTGAGGACACGTCACAGGGGTGTCTCCGTGCCAACCCTGCGGTTCCGGCGGCACAGGGCGGCACCTACGCTGATGCCGTCAACAGCATTGCGGGGAAACGTGAATCAGATGCAGGGCCGGCTCCTCTCCGACCGTTACCGGCTGGTGGAGGCGATCGGCAGCGGAGGCATGGGGCGGGTCTGGCGGGCCCACGACGAGGTGCTGCACCGGGCGGTGGCCATCAAGGAGTTGACCGCCGGGTTCTACGCGACGGAGGCGGAGCAGTCGAAGCTGCTCGCCCGCACCCGGGCCGAGGCCAGGGCGGCTGCCCGGATCAACCACTCGGCGGTGGTCACGGTGCACGACGTGCTGGAGTACGACGGCCGCCCGTGGATCGTGATGGAACTGGTCGACGGATCCTCGCTCGACGACGTCGTACGGGAGCGCGGCCGAGTCGATCCGGTCGAGGCGGCGCGGGTGGGCCTGTGGGTGCTGCGTGCGCTGATGGCCGCGCACGCCGCCGGAGTGCTGCACCGTGACGTCAAACCCGCCAACGTCCTCCTCGCCCGCGACGGACGGGTGCTGCTCACCGACTTCGGCATCGCGCAGGTCGACGGCGACGACCACGTCACGCGCACCGGGGAGCTCGTCGGCTCGGTCGACTATCTCGCCCCCGAGCGGGTCCGCGGGCAGGAGCCCGGCCCCGCGGCCGACCTGTGGGCGCTCGGCGCGACGCTGTTCACGGCGGTGGAGGGGTCCCCGCCGTTCCGCGGCACCTCTCCCTTCGTCACCCTCCAGGCGATAGTCGAGGACGAACCGGCCCGAGCGCCCCATGCCGGCCCGCTCACCCCGGTCATCGGCGCCCTGCTCGTCAAGGACCCCGCCCGGCGCCCCGACGCCGCCCGCGTGCAGGACCTGTTGACGTTCGCCTCGACCAGCGGGCCGACGGTGCCCGACGGCCGGGCCGCGCAGTCCCACCTGCCGCGCGGGGTCAACCTGGGCAGACCGGGCGCCTCCGGAGGTGCAGGCGGGCCCGGTGGCCCCGCCTCCGGCGACACCCGGCACACCGGTGCGCAGGGCGGCCGGCCCGGCGACGTCACATCCGCCACGTCCGCGTACACCAGTCCGGGCGACCGCCCGCACGGCCCGGCGGGGCGGACCGGCGCCGCCCCGGGAGCGCCGTCCGCGCTCCGCCGGCGCGGGGCGATCGCCGCCGTGACCGCGTGCGTGGTGCTCGCGGGGGGTGCGACGCTCGCGCTCCAGCACTGGAACTCCGACCGGGGCGGCACGGACGCAACCGGGGCGGGTTCCACCGTGTCCGCCTCGCCGGACGCCGGGAGCGGGGCCACACCGTCCGCCTCAGGGTCCGCTTCGCCGTCGGCCTCGGCGTCCACGGCGCTGCCCGCCTCGTGGGTCACGGTCGACGACCCCGCGGGGTTCAGCCTGGCGCTGCCCAAGGGGTGGACCCGGCAGGAGACGAACGGCCAGATCGACTACACCCCGGACGGCGGACGGCACTTCGTCCGGATCGCCCTCGACAGCACGCCCGACTACGACGACCCGAACCTCCACCAGCTCGACCTGGAACAGCAGTTGCAGGGCTTGCAGGACTACACCCGCGGCAGCCTGGAGGCCAACACCTACCGGGACTGCAAGGGTTCGCTGTGGGACTTCACCTGGACCGCCCTCGCCAAGGACGGTCCGTTCCCCGGCCCCAAGCACGCGGTGGAGGAGACGTACATCGGCCGGGACGGCGTCGAGTACGCGCTCTACGTGTCCGGACCGGCGGAGGACTGGGCCGTGACCCAGGAGCGCTTCCAGCGGGTCCTCCAGTCCTGGCGGCAGCCCGACTCCTGACGCCCGGACGCCGGCCGTCGGGTCACCCGGGCGCGCCGGTCCCGTGCCGCACCGACCGCCGCCGGGGCCCGCCCGCACCGGTCACTGAGTGACGCGTCCGCTGGTCACCCCGTAGTACTGCATGTCCTGGACCTCGGGGCTGTCGGTCACCTGGTAGTGCGTGGTGACCTTCGTCGTCGTCCGTCCGTCCCGCACGACGGCGGCGGTCGCCAACCCCGTGCGCAGGGGCAGGAGTTCGGCATGGACGCCCTCGTCGGCGCGGTAACTCCTGCTCAGGCTCCCCGACGTGGCGTTGACGGTGGCGGAGCCGGCCAGGAAGGTCAGTACCTCGACCGTGTCGCGGGCGGGCGCCGATCCGCCGCGCAGTGTCATCGGCTTCCGCTGACCGGCGGTGGCCGCGGCGAACTGGGTGCGTGAGGTGACGTAGACGGTGTCGCGCACGACGGCGGGCCAGTCACCGGTCTTGAACCGCGTCAGGTAGTACGAGGAGAGGTCCAGGTACGTGTAGCCGTTGTGCAGCGAGGGGGCGAACTGCGTGGTCTCGCTGTAGTCGTTCCACGTGGTGAGCTGCACCCAGTCGGCGCCGTCGTCGATGGCGTGGGTCCAAGTCGCCCGCAGCGTCTCGGTGTTGCCCGCCTCGTCGTAGATCCCCTGGTTGGGCCGCGCGTCCTGGACGGAGACGGGCTGCATCCACTTCTTGCCGAGCTTGTGGGCCAGGTCCACGTCCGCGGTGATGTGCTCCTGCGCGTTGTAGCTGCGGCTGCCCCACGCGGAGAAGCCGTACGAGATGGGGGCGAACTCCTCGGCGTGTGCGGCGAACTGGAGGAAGAGCGGGACCAGCGCCGTCTTCGTGCCGTGCTGTCCGCTCAGCGACGCCACGACCTGGCGCCACCAGTCGACGCTCTGCGCCTCGGCCTTGAAGGGCGAGACGACGAGCCTGCCGTCGCCGAGCCGGTAGGCGTTCGGGGACGCCGCCAGTTCGCCCAGCGCCTTCGCGAGAGTGGCCGGATCCGTGTGCAGCGCGGTCATGTCCGGCATGGGCATGATCCGGAACCCGGGGTCGACGGCCTGCGCGGCGCGCATCAGCAGTCGGACCCGGTCCCAGTTCGGCCCGCTCAGCGAGAGCAGGTCGACGCTGAACCCGTCGATGCCGGCCCCGATCGCGGTGCGCACCTCCTGCTCCATGTCGGCGAGTTGCCAGTCGCCCGTCTTCGACGGCACCGGCTGCGGACGGTCCCGGAGCAGTCCGCCGTAGGCCGCGTGCTTGCCCTGTTCACCGGCGGGGTCGAGGTAGTTGCGCGTGTAGTAGTCCTCGTCGGCCGTCCTGTTGTCCAGCGAGAGCGGGTACGGCGTGAAGTAGTGCGCGAACACGAGGTGTTCGCTGTCGCGCAGCCGCGCGGTGGACGGAATGTCGAACGGGAGGGGCGCGCGGAGGGCGTCGGCCGCCATGTCGGCGCCGCTGCCCGTGGCCGTGGACGAGGGCGCGGCCTGTTCGGAGGTACCGCTCCGCGTGGTGAGCGCGAGTCCGGTCCCGGCGGCGACGACGAGCAGCAGCAGCAGGCCCAGGAGGGCGGCGAGGCCGGCGCGCCGTCCGCCCCGGTGCGGCGCGGCGTGCCCGGCGGCGCGAGCCTTGTTCGCGTCCATCATCGTGGGACCCCTCCCCCGGGGTTCGGTGCGGCCGGTCGAGCGCGCACGGCGTCAGTGAAGCCGATTCGGGCGCCCCCGGCAACGCTGCGCTCCTGTGCGGGCGGCCGGAAAAGAACCCTGGCGCGGCGGACCACAAGATCCTTCCCGGCCAAAGATGTCGACTCGTCGATCACCCGCAGGCGCGCACCCTGTGACGCGGCGACACGCCGGACCCCGGGCCGCCGGAACCGCCACCTCGGGGACAACACGGCGAACACAGCGTGAACTTGCCCCTCCCGTGCCCCTCCCGCGTTCCTCGCGACGCCCTTGCGGCATCGCGGGGCGGACCCGGGAAATCCCCGCGCCGCCGCTCGCGAGACGGCCGAAACACCGGGAAACGCGATTTGCACCAGAACGCGTTGTGATCATGGTCACCTCCCACCCGTCCGACGCTGTGGGCGACTTGTGAAGGTGCGGAGAGATCGCTTAGAACTTCCTCACGTGCATTCACCGAGGTGGGGCGGTGTTCACCGTACGTTGTCCGGTCGACGCCGGGACTCGTGCGCACGTGTCCTCCACACCACCGCACCGTCGGTGAGCGCACGGCAGAGCCGACCGGGAGTCCGGGCGGGCGTTCCCGCGCACCGATCCGCACACGCGCCGGTGCGTTCGCGCCGTACCCGACCCTCGACGACTCAGCCCATCCGGCACGCCAGTACCCCTTCGTCCGGCCGCAGTCGACCGGACCGTCCGAAACGAGCGCCACGATGACTCCCGACACGCGGACGGACCTGCCGCTTTCCGCGAGACGGACCGGGACCGCGCCCGTGTCCGCAGCAGTGCCGCGCACGGCCCCGGCCGGCCCCGGTTTCACCGTCGGTCTCGCCCTCGGCCTCGTTCTCTCGCTCGGCGCGTGCTCGGCGCAGGATGCGTCCGGCGGACCGCACCCGGACCGCGGGGTCGGCACGCCCGGCACGTCGGCCTCGGTCTCCGCACCGGAACCCTCCGCCGACGCGCCGGACTCGGCGTCCGCGTCGCCCAACGCCTCCCCCGCACACGGCGACAGGGCCGCTTCTTCCCCAACTCCGTCGAAAACGGCGGCGGTTCACAGCGCGGGCACGGCGACGGGCGGAGCCGGCGGGTCCGGGAGCGGCACGGGGTCGGGCACGGGCTCCGGCTCCGGCTCCGGCTCCGGCTCCGGCTCCGGAGGTTCCACGGGTTCCGGCAGTGGCGGCGGCTCCGGGTCCGTTCCGCAGAACCCCAACAGGGGCGCCTCGCCACCCCCCGCTCCCTCGCGCCCCTCGCCGACACCCGAGTGGAGTTCGGCCGCCTGGTCCCCCGGCGACCCGGTCGAGACGACCGCGCCCGGCGTGGCTCCCACCGGCTGACCCCGGCGCCCGGCCCGGCGCCTTCGGGGAACCGGCGGCGTCCGAGGTCCCGGCGCCCTTCGCACGACGCATTCACGTCCCAACCGGAAGAGCAGACGCACTGTGAGTGACAGGTCGAACAGCGGCAGACCGCACGAGGAACCCGGATCCGCGCACGAGGAAACGAACGGCTCCCCCGCCCGCCCCGTACCGCCGTCGGCCGCCGGCACGGGACCGGGGACGGGAACGGGCGCACAGCCGGGTGCCGGCCGAGGCAGCGGGGCGTCGGACGTCCCGGACGACGTGTGGGACAAGTTCCTCCGGGACTCCGAGCGGGACATCCGCGGCTCCGCCCCCAAGGAACCGTCGGCACGCGCGCGGAGGGTCGCCGCACGGCTGCGCGAGCAGGAGGCACGCAACCAGACGCCGCCCGGCTGGCGTACCGGCCCGGCGTGGCAGGAGATGACCGGGCGGGCCCAGCAGCGCCGCCGCTGGCGCGCCGTGATCGGCATCCCCCTGGTGGTGGCGGTGGCCGTCGTGGCGATGAAGCCGTCGCTGATCCCGGGCAACCCCTTCGGGGCGGCGACCTCCGACGGCACGTCCGCCGTCGCCGCCTCGCCCCTGCCCCCGGAGACGGCCGCTCCCACCGCCCCGCCGGACCAGGTCGCCCCCGGGACGCCGACGATGGACCGTCCGTTCGCCGGTTCCCCGGCCGAGCGGTGGGCCGACGGCGAGTCCGGCATCGTGCTGCCGAAGGCGCACGCCGTGGCCGGCTTCTCCAAGGCCCAGGTGCGGAAGGCGCTGGAGCAGACCCGCACCCTGCTGGTCTCCGGCAGCCTCGACCTGAACACCCTCCAGGGCTCACGCCCGAAGGCCGCGTTCGACGTGCTCGACCCGATGCAGAAGGACCTCCTCGCGACGCTGAACACCGCGTTGAGCGCACCGGACAAGGCGCACGACCCGGTGGCGCTCTTCAGCCGCTTCGACCCGGGCGCGGTCCGGCTGGCGGGAATCGTGGTCAAGACCCGGGGCCGCATGACGCTCAAGGAGGGGAAGAACGGGTCGGTGAGCGTGCACGCCGACTACTCGTTCGTGTACCCGGTGGTCCGCCCGGACGACTCCGCCCAGGAGGTGACCCGCACGGTGGTGCGCCGCGTGCTCGACGTGGGCCTTCAGGACCCGGCGCGGTACATGGTCACGCCGGGGAGGATCGACATCGAGGGCTACCGGTACGACGCGAGCAACTCGGCCTGCGGGGTGTTCGACGGCTACCTCCACCCCGGGTTCTCGACGACGGGGGCCGACGCCACCGGCGACCCCGCGACGGGCCCGACGGCGGACCCGTACGACCGCAGCGGCGAACTCGACTCGGAGTCGGACGCGCCCTGCGGAACTGCCAGCAGGATCTAGGCGTTCAGCGGTCGTGCGCGGTGCGTGACGCGCCGCGCACGACCCGCCCCGTCCCACCGCCCCGTCCCGCCCCGTCCCGGCGTCCGCGAGCGGCGTCCCCTCACGGTTTCCCGGCGTGCTCCTGCGAGACCCGGTACAGCTCCTTGCTGGTGCTGACCAGTTCCTGCCGCTCCTCCTCCGAACCCACCATCGGCTGCGAGCCGTTGAGCGGCACCTGCGCGCTTTCCGGCAGGAACTTCACGGTCACCAGGCCGATGGCTCCCGCCAGCATCAGGTAGTACGCGGGCACCATGTCGTCGCCCGTGACGTTCACCAGTGCCTCGGTGACGAGGGGGGTCGTGCCGCCGAAGGCCGCGACCGCGAAGTTGAAGCCGATGCCCATCGCCGCGTAGCGGATCGCCGTGGGGAACAGCGCGGGCAGGGTGGCCGCGCTGGGCGCCGCGAAGCAGGCGAGCAGTGTGGAGAGGATCAGCACGCCCAGGATGGGCAGCCAGGTGCCATCCGCCTTGATGAGCAGGAAGGCGGGGATCGCGAGCACGATCATCGCGGCGGCACCGACCGCGTAGACCGGCCGCCGTCCCACCCGGTCGCTGAGCCGCCCGATGAACGTGATGAGCACGACGATCCACAGCATGCCGATCAGCACCAGGACGTCGGCCGAGCTGCTGGAGCGGTTCAACGTGTCCGTCTGATAGGTGGGCAGGAAGCCCGTGACCATGTAGTTGGTGACGTTGTAGAGCAGCACGATGCCCATGCACAGCAGCAGCGGACGCCAGTGGTTCCTGATGATGGTCTTGAACTCGGTGCCGGCGGAGTCCTGGGCGAGGCTCTTCTCGTGTTCGTCGAGCTGCTTCTGGAAGGCGGGGGACTCCTCCAGCTTGAGCCGCATGTAGAGGCCGATGACGCCGAGCGGGCCGGCGATCAGGAACGGCAGGCGCCAGCCCCAGGAGACCATCTGGTCGTCGCTGAGGAGGAAGTTGAGCAGGGTCACGAGCGCGGACCCGAGGGCGTAGCCGACGAAGGTGCCGAAGTCGAGCCAGCTCGACAGGAAACCCCGGTGGCGGTCGGGCGAGTACTCGGCGACGAAGGTGGTGGCGCCCCCGTACTCGCCCCCGGTCGAGAAGCCCTGGACCATGCGGGCGAGGAGCAGCAGGATCGGGGCGGCGAAACCGATGGTGCCGTAGCTGGGGATCAGGCCGATGACGAAGGTGCCGGCCGCCATCATGATCATGGTGGTGGCGAGCACCTTCTGGCGGCCGATACGGTCACCGAGGGGGCCGAAGACGAGGCCGCCGAGGGGCCGGACGACGAACGCCGCGGCGAAGGTGGCGAAGGACGAGACCACCTGCGCGCCGGGTGAGGCGTCCGGGAAGAACACCTTGCCGATGGTGGAGGCCAGGTAGCTGTAGACGCCGAAGTCGAACCACTCCATGCAGTTGCCGAGCGCGGAGGCGCTGACCGCCCGCTTGAGCATGGGTGCCTCGACGACCGAGACGTCCTCCTTGCGGAAGGCGCGCTTGTTGCGGCGCAGCCGCCGGGTCAGTTCCTCCCGCACCTGGTGCGGCATCGCGGCGAGGGTCCTCGCCATCTTCGCGCGGCTCGGGGAGGGGGGCTGTCGGTCGGGCCTCACATCACCCACGCTGCCGCCTTTCTGCCGATAAGCCCTTTTGTTACCAAAGGGGATTGTGCACCGGGGTGATCACCGGGTGCACACCCAGGAGGCCGTCCGGCGGAATGGGCGGCACGGAAGGCCGGGCGGGGCGCGGGCGGCGTGGGCGTACGTGCGGCGGCACGCGCGAGCGGGGCGGGCCGGGGGGCAGGGCGGAGGGCGGCCGCGGGTGGACCGGGGCCGGAACCCCGGCCCGCCCGCGGCCGACGGCCGGTCAGCGCTCCACGGTGCCCGTCAGCCGGCCCCGGGCGAGGACGGGCGCGGTCACGGAGGACAGCAGCACGCGGGGCCTCGCCCGCTCGGGTGCGGTCCCGTCGGGGGTGGCACCCACGGGGGCCGCGAGGGCGAAGAGCTGGAACACGTAGCGGTGCGGTCCGTGCCCCTTGATGGGCGCGGGACCGTGGTAGCCGCGTCCGATGGTGGAGCGCAGCACCCTGACGCCGTCGGCGGGCCGGCCCGCCGCGAGGGCGCCGGCGGCGAGTGCCCGGACCGCCGGGTCGACGAGGGCGACACAGTGCACGGCGGGCTTGCCCAGGGGGACGTCGGGGTCCTCCATCACCAGGAGAAGCTGGGCGGTGCCCTGCGGCGGCGCGTTCCAGGCCAGCCGGGGGGAGAGATTCCGGCCCCCGACGTTCTTGGCGTGGTGGTCGCGCGGCATCGCGCCGCCGTCCTCGAAGTCCTCGCTGGTCGGCTCCAGCAGTTCGGGGGCGGCCAGGTTCGGACGGCTCCACGCCCCGTGGGTCTCGCCCGCCCTGCGGTCCTTGAGGAGGCGTCCGAGCAGGCTCATCGTGTGGCTCCCAGCTTGTCGAGGATCTCGTCGGTGGTGGCGGTCTCCCCGAGCTTCGGGAAGACACGTCCGACGCTGTGGCGGTGCGTCTCGACGTCCGGGTCGGTGACGGCGTCCGTGGCGACGACGACGTGGTAGCCGTGGTCGGAGGCCGAACGCGCGGTCGACTCGACGCCCGAGCCGGTGGAGATGCCGGTGAGGACGACCTGCGTGACGCCGAGATCACGCAGCAGCGTGTCGAGACCGGTGTCGTGGAACGCGCTGCGCCGCCGCTTGCTTATCAGGTGGTCCGTCGGCCGTACGTCGAGTTCGTCGACCAGGTCGGCCCAACCCGGCGGGAACGCGGCGGCGGCGCCGCCGGACGGCCGGTTGTCGGTGCGCCCGGGAGGCGCCCCCGTGACGTTGACGAGGACCACGGGCAGGCCGTGCCGGCGGAACGCCGCCGCCAGCTCCGCGGACCGCCGTACGGCAGCGGTGACGGCGTCACCGCTGTGGGCTTCGACGATTCCCTTCTGAAGGTCGATCACGACGAGGGCGGGCGTGGGGTCGAGCACTGTCAGGGTCATGGGTCGTACGTGTCTTTCTGCGGGAGTGGTTCACAACGTGCCACCTCGGCCGAACCGGGTTCGCCGGAGCGGGTCCAGCCGGTCAGATCCTCTGGGCGAGTCGTTCGATGAGCGGGGCCGCCGCCGCGAGCTGCTCCAGCTCCACGGGGGTGAAGCCGTCCGCGAGCGCTCGCGCGAGCAGTTCGCCGCGGGCGCCGCGCTTGTCCGTCAGCGCCTGTCGCCCCGCGTCCGTCAGCGCCAGGACCACGCGCCTGCCGTCCGCCGGGTCGGCGGCGCGCTCGACCAGACCCCGGGCCCGGAGGCCGCCGAGCGTGGCGCCCATCGCCTGCGCGGTGATCTGCACCTGCCGGGCGAGCGCCGACGACGTCGTGGGGCCCGTGCGGTCCAGCAGCGACAGGGCGGTCCGCTCGGGCATCGTGAGTTCGCCCTCCGCGGGGACCTGGCGCACGCGCCGCAGCAGCGCACCGACGCTCGCCAGGAGGGCAGCGGCAACGGCACCGGTGTTCGACTCGTCCGTCATGTACTAAGGCTACTTTATCAATCAGCCTTAGTACATTCGGCCCGGAGCGACGGCCGGACGGGCGCGGGCGTCGTCAACCGCACGAGCATCGGTCCACTCGATGTGAGTGCGTCCAAAAACCTCCGCCGTACGGAAGCGTTGCTCTCCTTGCGGCACCCGGGGAAGTCCCGCGGTGAGCACGGGGGCGGTTCGCTTCTCCGGGTGTCGCTCCCGGGCGGCCGCGGCGGTCAGCCGAGCCCGTCGTCCTCTGTCCACGGGCGGAGCTTCTCGGGGTTCCGCACGGTCCACATGTGCTTGATCCGGCCGTCCACGATGGCGATCGCCACCACCGCCACCGTGGCGGAGTGCCGCCGGACGACCAGGCCGGGACGGCCGTTGACCGTACGTTCGACGAGCGTCAGGCCGGGCAGCACGTCGAGAAGGCCGACGGCGCGACGCGCGACTTCCTCGGCCCCCCGGACCGGGACCAGGGCGGCCCGCACCACGCCGCCGCCGTCCCCGGTCGCCGTGGCGTCGGGGTCGAGGAGCCCGATCAGGGCGTCCAGGTCCTTCGCCTCCCATGCCGCCTTGAAGTCCCTGACCACATCGGGGTGTTGGGCGTCGGGAGTCGCCCCTTCCCGCGACTCGCGCACGCGACGGCGTGCGGCGGAGGCAAGTTGACGGCAGGCGGCGGGAGTTCGGCCGACGATGCCGGCCACCTCGGCGAAGGAGAAGCGGAAGACGTCGTGCAGGACGAACGCGACGCGCTGCGCCGGGGTCATCTGCTCCAGGACGACGAGGAAGGCCATGCTGATGGACTCGTCGAGGGTGGCCCGGTCGGCGGGGTCGGTGCCGCCGCCGCCGGACCAGCCGTGGATCCACTCCGCACGCTCCGGCACCGGCTCCGGGATCCACTCGCCGACGTACGCCTCACGCCTGGCGCGTGCCGAGCGGAGCTGGTCGAGGCAGACCCGGCTCGCGACCGTCGTCAGCCAGGCCCCCGGGGAGGCGACGGCGGCACGTTGCGCGGGGGACGTGGCGTACCAGCGCGCGTACGTCTCCTGCACGACGTCCTCGGCCTCGGTCAGTGAACCCAGCAGCCGGTAGGCGAGGTTGACGAGCCGGCGCCGCTCGCCCATGACGACGCCGAGTTCCGGTTCCCCGCCCGGGGCCGGGGGGTGACCCGGACCGGCACCGGGCACACGGGCCCCCGGCCGCTGTTCGCCGCTCATGGTGTGGCCGCCCCTCGGTCGCCGTCCGCCTGCAACCTTCCGACGGGACAGCGCACTTGAATGTCAGGCCGCCGAACCCGCCCGGTCCGGCGGGCAGTCGCGTCCCGGCGCACGGCCCTCCGCCCGAGGGGGCGGAGCCGGGGTCAGCCGGCGACCCAGCCCGGGACCGTCGGCAGCACCATCCGGGCGACGTTGAGCAGCGCCGTGTCGTCCGGCGGCACGTCGTCCTGGCGCCAGATCACGACCTCGAACGAACCGCCGCCGTCCTTCGCGCTCTTGGCCACGACCAGGTGGCGGGCGATGCCGCCGGGCCGGGTACCGCCGTCGCCACCGAGGGAGAAGGTGATCGTGTGGTCGGAGTAGAGAACGGCCGGGTGGCCGAGGACGGTTCGCGGTTCCGCGTCCTTGCCGAACAGGTCCGCCATCTGGGAGACGGTGAGGTGGTCGTAGTCGACGGAGAGCTTCACGGAGTAGGTCTGCGTCTCCACGTGGGCCTCGGGGGCGGCGATCTTGTCGCCGCCGGCGAGGGTGATCCAGTTGCCGGACCCGTCCGCGGTCTGCACGTGGTCCTCCGGGGTGCCCAACATGGCAGGAAGATCAGGGCGGTTGAGTACCGAGCACAGCCGTGCGCCCGACGTGTAGCGCGCGGGCAGGACCTCGGTCAGCCTGGTGCACGTGGCCGGCTTCTTCTGCGCGGCCGCGGCCTGGCCCTTGAACGCACCGTTCAGCGCCCACATGGCGGCCACCACGACACCCACGAACGCCAGTGCCGCCACGACCTGAGCCCCCGTGCCGCCGCCACGTCTGGGTGCGGTCACTTCTTCGGCCATGTCCCCCGCCTGCTTTCCCGCTGTCCGTTTCCTGTGCGCGCTGGAGCTTAACCGGTGATCGTTTCGGGGGGAACAGGAATCCGAACGGCCCGCGGAGCGTGCTCGGAGCAGGGCCTTCACGACGGCGGGGCGCCCGTGCTCCGAGCGGGCGGGCGCAGTGCCGGCTCGGCTCCGGTACGCGTCGGGCGAACCGATCCGGCGAACCGGAACGCACTACGGGCGGGACGCCGCGGGCGACGGCCCGTCCGGCACCCCCGCCCCGGGCCCGGCGGAAGTCACTCCCCGTGGCCCCCGCCCGGCGGCACCCCCGTGCTCGCCCGCACCACCAGGCGGGTCGGGACCAGCGTCGTGCCCTGTTCCGGGCCGTCCCTGTGCATCTTGCTCAGGACCGCGTCGACGCACAGCCGGCCCACCTCCGCGAAGTCCTGGTGGACCGTGGTCAGCGGGGGCAGGAACGACGTCGCCTCCGGTATGTCGTCGAAGCCGATCACGCTGACGTCCTGCGGTACCCGGCGGCCGCGTTCCGCGAGGGCGCGCAGCAGGCCCAGCGCCATCTGGTCGTTGGCCGCGAACACGGCTGTGCAGTCGGCCTGTTCGGCGAGTTCGAGTCCGGCCCGGTAGCCCGACTCCGCGGACCAGTCGCCGCGGACCGGCGGCGGCGCCGTGCGGCCCTCCTCGGTCAGCGCCGCGCGCCACGCGTCCGTGCGGCGCTGGGCGGCGAACGAGCCCTCGGGGCCCGCGAGGTGCCACACCGTGCGGTGGCCGAGCCCGAGCAGGTGCAGCACGGCCGCGCGGGTGCCGCCCGCCTGGTCGGTGTCGACGACCGTGTAGTGGTCGCCCGCGTCGGAGTCGACCACCACCACCTGCACGTGGGGCGGCAGTTGGAGGGTCGCCGCGTCCAGGAGGTGGACCTCCATGATGACGATGACGGCGTCGACGGCGAGTTCCTCCAGACGGGAGAACGCGCCGCGCACCTCGTCCTGCGTGGGGACCGCGACCGGGAGCAGTGTCACCGCGTAGCCCTCGCTCGCCGCGGAGGTCGCGATGGCCTCCAGGGTGCGGACGTTGCCGGTGGTGGAGAGCGTGAACGTGATGACGCCGATGGTGCGGAACTCGCCGCGTTTCAGGGCCCTGGCCGCGCTGTTGGGGCGGTAGCCGAGTTCCTTCATGGCGGCGAGGACCTGTTGCCGGGTCTCCTCGTTGACACCGGCGAATCCGTTGGACACCCGGGAGACGGTCTGGGAGGAGACGCCGGCCAGCCGTGCCACGTCGGCCATCGACGCGGACTGGACACGGCCGCCTGGCCTGCCCGTCGCCCGGGAGGCGCCACGCGGCCGGCGGGATCCGGGAGCGGCTCCGGGAGCGGCTCCGGACGCGCCGCGCGGCTCCGCGGCCGGACCGTCGGCACTGGTCGGGGTTTCCTCGTCGGCGTCCACCGAGTGCTTACCGCCTCTCCGTCACTGCAACTGCCGTCCACGTCCCGCGACTCACGACTCTTGACCGTCGTCGTCGGTGGAGTGTAGACATGCCGCCACCGGATGTTTACGTAAACATAACAGGTGGCGGCGCTGTCGCACCGTCAGATGTTTGCGTAAACATCGAAGCGGCGCGGGGGCCGGGACGTCCGCGTGGCACATCTGGTTCCCGGACGTGGACGACATGGACGACGTGGACGAGCGAGGAACGACATGACGACGCTGCATCCGCCGGCGGTGGACGGCCCGGGAACGGCACCGCCCCCGGCGCGACGGGACCGCCGCTCATGGGTGGGCTGGGGATTCGTCGGTCCGTTCGTGGCCGTGTTCGCGCTGGTCTTCCTCGCGCCGATCGCCTACTCGGTCTACCTGAGCCTCTTCCGTGACCAGCTCATCGGCGGAAACCACTTCGTGGGGTTCGACAACTACCAACAGGCCTTCCAGGACAAGGTGTTCTGGGAGTCACTGGGCCGCGTCGCGCTCTTCCTGTGCGTCCAGGTGCCGATCATGCTGGGCATCGCCCTGCTGGTGGCCCTGGCCCTGGACAGCGGCCGGCTCTACGGCAAGAGCTTCTTCCGCGTCTCCGTCTTCCTGCCCTACGCGGTGCCCTCGGTCGTGGCCACACTGATGTGGGGCTTCATGTACGGGACCAAGTTCGGCCTGGTCGGCGACATCGACGACGCGTTCGGCGTCACACTGCCCGACCCGCTCTCCACGCACCTGGTGCTGGCCTCGATCGGCAACATCGTGACGTGGGAGTTCGTCGGCTACAACATGCTGATCTTCTACTCGGCGCTGCGCGTCGTCCCGCACTCGCTGTACGAGGCGGCGGAGATCGACGGCGCGGGCCAGCTCCGGGTGATCAGCGCCATCAAACTCCCGGCGATCCGGGGCGCGTTGGTGATCGCGACGATCTTCTCCATCATCGGCAGCTTCCAGCTGTTCAACGAGCCGAACGTGCTCCAGAAGCTCGCGCCCAACGCGATCACCACCGACTACACGCCCAACTACTACACCTACTCGCTGTCGTTCTCCGGCCAGCAGAGCAACTACTCCGCCACGGTCGCCATCGTCATGGGGCTGATCACCATGGTGATCGCCTACGTCGTCCAGCTGCGCGGCATGCGCAAGGGAGCGTGAGGCTGCGATGACCAGTCCCGTCACCACCGTCCCCGCGGACTCCCCGGCCCGCCCGACCCGCACGACGCGCTCCGCGCCGCGCCTGCGCCGGGCCCGCGCGGAGCACCGGCCCGGACGTCCCCGGCGCAGTGTGCTGCTGACCCTGCTCACCGGTCTGGTGCTGCTCTACAGTCTCGTTCCGCTGCTGTGGCTGCTCATCAGCGCCACCAAGTCCCAGCAGGGGCTGGGCCGTTCGTTCGGCCTCTGGTTCGACAGCGACTTCGCGCTGTGGAGCAACATCCACGACACGTTCACCTACGACGACGGCATCTTCTCGCGCTGGCTCCTCAACACCCTGCTGTACGTGGTCGTCGGCGCGGGCGGTGCCACGTTCCTCGCCGTGCTCGGCGGTTACGCGCTCGCCAAGTTCGACTTCCCCGGCCGGCGCGCGGTGTTCGCCTTGGTCATCGGGGCCGTCGCGGTGCCGGCCACGGCGCTCGCGGTGCCGACCTTCCTGATGTTCAGCAAGATGGGGCTCACCGACACCCCGTGGGCGATGATCATCCCTTCGCTGATCTCGCCGTTCGGCCTCTACCTGATGTGGGTGTTCGCCTCGGAGGCGGTCCCCAACGAACTGCTGGAGGCCGCGCGCATCGACGGCGCCGGGGAGATACGCACCTTCTTCGGTGTCACCCTGCCGCTGCTCGCGCCCGGCATCGTCACCGTCCTGCTGTTCACCATGGTGGCGACCTGGAACAACTTCTTCCTGCCGCTCATCATGATCAAGAACCCCGACTGGTACCCGCTGACCCTCGGCCTCAACAGCTGGAAGGCGCAGGCCCAGACCGCGGGCGGCGAGGTCGTCTTCAACCTGGTCCTCACCGGTTCGCTCATCACCATCGTGCCGCTGATCGTCGCGTTCCTGCTGCTCCAGCGGTACTGGCAGTCCGGACTCGCCGCCGGAAGCGTCAAGGAGTAGCACCGCCGTCCGCGGCGCGCCGCTCCCCCGCCCCTCCCTCTCGTCACCCGCTCCTCAACACACCCTCGCCGTACCCGGTTTCGGCCACGAAGAAGTGGAACACGACCATGCGCAAGAATCCCCGCCGCGCGTTGCGCGGCCTCGGCCTCGTCTGCGTCCTCGCCCTGGGCGCGACCGCCTGCGGCGGCTCCGACGACGGAGGCTCGGACGACCAGAAGGCGGTGTCCCAGTCGGACGTCCAGGCCGCCCTGAAGAAGGGCGGCACCGTCACCGTCTGGGCGTGGGAACCCACGCTCAAGCAGGTGGTCGCCGACTTCGAGAAGGAGCACCCGAACGTCAAGGTCAAGCTGGTCAACGCCGGTACGGGCAACGACCAGTACACGGCGCTCCAGAACGCCATCTCCGCGAAGAAGGGCGTTCCCGACGTCGCGCAGGTCGAGTACTACGCGCTCGGCCAATACGCGCTGACCAAGGAGCTCACGGACCTCAAGGCGTACGGCGCGGACAAGCTCGCCTCCACGTTCTCCCCCGGGCCGTGGAACAGCGTGAAGGCCGGCGGCGACGGCGTCTACGGACTGCCCATGGACTCCGGCCCGATGGCGCTGTTCTACAACAAGACCCTCTTCGACAAGTACAAGATCGCGGTGCCCACGACCTGGGACGAGTACGTCGACGCCGCCGAGAAGCTGCACAAGGCGGACCCGAAGGCGTACATCACCAACGACGTCGGTGACGCCGGCTTCACCACCAGCATGCTGTGGCAGGCCGGCTCGCGGCCGTACACGGTCGACGGCACGAAGGTGAAGATCGACTTCTCGGACCAGGGCGCCAAGACGTTCACCGCCACCTGGCAGAAGCTGCTCGACAAGAAGCTCCTCTCCCCCGTGGCCAGTTGGTCCGACGACTGGTACAAGGGCCTGGGTGACGGCTCCATCGCCACACTCGCCACCGGCGCCTGGATGCCCGCCAACCTCGCCTCCGGCGTGAAGAACGCCTCCGGCGACTGGCGCGTCGCACCGCTGCCGCAGTGGACGGCTGGCGGCAAGGCCAGCGCGGAGAACGGCGGCAGCTCGCTCGCGATGCCCGCCCTCGGCAAGAACAAGGCACTGGCGTACGCGTTCATGGAGTACGCGGACGCCGGTGCCGGGGTGCAGACCCGGGTCGACAACGGCGCCTTCCCGGCGACGACCGCCCAGTTGAACTCCACCGCGTTCCAGGACACCAAGTTCCCGTACTTCGGCGGTCAGCAGGCCAACAAGATATTCGCCGAGTCGGCCGCGAACGTCGCCGACGACTGGTCGTACCTGCCGTACCAGGTGTACGCGAACTCGATCTTCAACAACACCGTCGGCAAGGCCTACATCTCGGGCACGACGCTGACGGACGGCCTCGCGTCCTGGCAGGCGGCGTCGGTCAAGTACGGCAACGAACAGGGCTTCACCGTCGAGAAGTAGGCCGTCGCCCCACGGGACCGGCCGGTCCACGGGTCCACCGCCGCACCCGCGGGTGCGGCGGGCGGCCCGCGCGAGGCATCCGCCCCGCGCGGGCCGGGACCACGCCGGCATCCGCGCAACGCACGGGTGCCGGCGACCGGCGGACACCGAGAGACGTCCTGTCACGCCGGGCGGTGGGCCAACCCACCGCGCCGCCCGGCGCAACGCACCGGAAGGACCGCAATGATCTCCACCCTTCTGTCCCGCCACGGACGCGGGGCGGACGGTGACCCCGCGCCCCGTCTCGCCTACGGCGCCGACTACAACCCGGAGCAGTGGTCGCGGGAGGTGTGGGAGGAGGACGTACGGCTGATGCGCGAGGCCGGTGTCAACACCGTGTCCGTGGGGATCTTCTCCTGGGCCCGCCTCCAACCCGGGCCGGACGTCTGGGACTTCGCCTGGCTCGACGAGGTCATGGAACTCCTGCACGGCGGCGGCATCGGCGTCGACCTCGCGACCGCGACGGCCTCGCCGCCGCCGTGGCTCACCACCGCCCATCCCGAGATCCTGCCGGTCACGGCGCGCGGCGAGACGGTGTGGCCGGGCGCGCGCCAGCACTGGCGCCCCACCTCCCCCGTGTTCCGCGAGCACGCGCTGCGCCTGGTAAGGGAGTTGGCGACCCGGTACGCGGACCACCCGGCACTGGTGGCGTGGCACGTGAACAACGAGCTGGGCTGCCACAACGTCTACGACTACTCCGACGACGCCGCCCGCGCCTTCCGGGAGTGGCTGCGCGTCCGCTACACCACCCTCGACGCGCTCAACCACGCCTGGGGAACGGCGTTCTGGTCCCAGCGCTACAGCGACTGGGAGCAGATCCTGCCGCCGCGCCTGGCCGCCTCGCACCCCAACCCGACCCAGCAGCTCGACTTCAAGCGCTTCTCGTCGGACGCCCTCAAGGACCACCTGCGCGCCGAACGCGAGGTGCTGCGGGAGATCACCCCGGACATCCCGGTCACCACCAATTTCATGGTGATGGGCGGCACGAAGGGCATGAACTACCCGGACTGGGCGCAGGAGATCGACTTCGTCTCCAACGACCACTACGTGGTGCCCGGCGCCCGGGACCGGGACGAGCTGTCCTTCTCCGCGAACCTGACCAGCGGCATCGCGGGCGGCCGGCCCTGGTTCCTCATGGAGCACTCCACGAGCGCCGTGAACTGGCAGCCGGTCAACCTGGCCAAGCGGCCCGGCGATCTCGCCCGGGACTCCCTGCTGCACGTCGCCCACGGCGCCGACGCGGTGTGCTTCTTCCAGTGGCGGCAGTCGGCGGCGGGCGCCGAGAAGTACCACTCGGCGATGCTCCCGCACGCCGGCGCGGACAGCGACCTGTTCCGCGCGGTGACCGCCCTGGGGGCCACCCTGGGACGTCTCGCGCAAGTGGCCGGCACCGAGCGGGAACCCGCGCGCGTCGGCATCCTCTTCGACTGGGAGTCGTGGTGGGCCTCGGAACAGGACTCGCATCCCACCTCCCTGCTCGACTACCGGCGTGAGGCCCTCGACTGGTACTCGGCGCTGCTCGACCTGGGTGTCCGCGCCGACCTGGTCACCACCCGCGCCGACCTGCACCGCCACCAGGTGCTCGTCGCCCCGGTGCTGCACGTCGTTCCGGCCGAACTCGCCAAAGAACTCACCCGGTTCACCGAGCGGGGCGGCCACCTCGTCACGACGTACTTCTCCGGCGTGGTCGACGAGAACGACCACGTGTGGCTCGGCGGCTACCCGGGCGCCCTGCGCGACCTTCTCGGCATCCGCATCGAGGAGTTCGGGCCGCTGCTGGACGGCGACACCGTCGAACTGGACGACGCGAGCACCGGAAGCCTGTGGACCGACCGGATCGACGTGACGGCGCCGGAGACGGAGGTGCTGGTCCGCTACCGCACCGGTGTCCATGCCGGACGGCCCGCCGTGACACGGCGTCCGACGGGCGGCGGCTCGGCCGCCTACGTGTCCACGCGGCTCGGCGTCGAGGGGTTGCGGGCGCTGCTGCCCCGGCTGCTCGCACCCGCCGGGGTGGACAGTGAACTGCCGCCGTCCGCACGGGGACCGGTCGAGCTGACCGTCCGCAGCGGTGCGGCCGGACGGTTCCTGTTCGTGGTCAACCGGACCGACGGCACGGTGCCGCTGCCGGACCTCGGCGGCGAGGTCCTGGTGGGGGCCACGGCTCCGGCCGGGGCCGACGGAGGCCCCGTTCTCGGGCCGCGCGAGGTCGCCGTACTGCGACAGCCGGCCGTCTGACGCACCCGCCCGCCCGCGAGACGCCCCGCCGGATTCCACGGCGGGGCGTCTCGGCGTTCCGGGGTCCCGAACAGCCCTCGTACGGCCGTGACTTGACGCTGACCTGCGGCATCACCGATCGCGGCTCCCGGCCGCGTCCCGCTATGCACCGCGCGTATACACAGGAGGTATACACACTGTGTAGAGTGCTCCGCATGTCCATCGGTCACACCCTTCTGGGACTCCTGGAATCAGGTCCGCGCCACGGCTACGACCTCAAGCGCACCTTCGACGAGAAGTTCGGCCACGACCGGCCGCTGCACTACGGCCAGGTCTACTCGACGATGTCCCGGCTGCTGCGGAACGGCCTCGTCGAGGTCGACGGCATCGAGGCGGGCGGCGGCCCCGAGCGCAAGCGGTACGCCATCACCGACGCGGGCGTCACCGACGTGCAGCAGTGGCTCGCCACGCCGGAGAAGCCCGAGCCGTACCTCCAGTCGACCCTCTACACCAAGGTCGTCCTGGCGCTGCTCACCCACCGCGACGCGGCCGGCATCCTCGACACCCAGCGCTCCGAGCACCTGCGCATGATGCGCGGCCTCACCGAACGCAAGCGCAAGGGCGATCTCGCCGACCAGCTCATCTGCGACCACGCCCTGTTCCATCTGGAGGCCGACCTGCGATGGCTCGAACTCACCGCCGCCCGCCTGGGACGCCTCGCCGAGGCGGTGACCGAGTGACCCCTCCGCCCGGCTCCCTGCTGACCGCCGAGAACCTCCGCAAGGACTACGGACCGACCACCGCCCTGGACGGCGCCGGATTCTCCATCCACCCGGGCGAGGTCGTCGCGGTGATGGGCCCCTCCGGCTCGGGCAAGTCGACGCTGCTGCACTGCCTGGCCGGCATCGTGCCGCCCGACTCCGGCTCCGTCACCTTCGACGGCACAGAGATGACGACGATGAACGACGCCCGCCGCAGCGCGCTGCGGCGCAGCGAGTTCGGCTTCGTCTTCCAGTTCGGCCGTCTCGTACCCGAGTTGACGTGCGTCGAGAACGTCGCGCTGCCGCTGCGGCTGAACGGAACCGGCCGCAGGGAGGCGGAGCGGGCCGCGCTCTCCTGGCTGGAGCGCCTGGAGGTGGACGGCCTGCGGGCCAAGCGGCCCGACGAGATATCGGGCGGTCAGGGCCAACGGGTCGCCGTGGCACGGGCGTTGGTCACGGGCCCGCGCGTGGTGTTCGCCGACGAGCCGACCGGCGCCCTCGACTCGCTCAACGGCGAACTCGTGATGGAACTGCTGACGGACGCGGCCCGCTCGTCCAACGCCGCCGTCGTCCTCGTCACGCACGAGGCCCGGGTCGCCGCGTACTCGGACCGTGAGATCGTCGTGCGCGACGGCCGGTCCCGCGACATGGAGCGTGCCGTATGACCGCGCGCCAGTGGTCGCGGGACCTCTCGATGGGACTCAGGTTCGCCTTCTCCGGCGGCCGCGAGGGCTGGATCCGGGTCGTGCTGACGGCCGTCGGGGTCGGCCTGGGGGTGGCACTGCTGCTGGTCACCACCGCCGTGCCGCACGCACTCGCCGCCCGCACCGACCGTGCGGACGACCGTATGGACCGCACCATGCTCAACACCGCGAAGGCCCTCCCGAGGTCCGACCGTACGGTGCTCGTCGCGGACGTCGACACCACGTACCGCGACAAGGACGTGTACGGGCGGGAGCTGGAGCCCGAGGGTGCCGACGCACCGCTGCCGCCGGGGGTGGACGCCTTCCCCGCGCCCGGCGAGATGGTGGTCTCCCCCGCGCTGCGCGCACTGCTGGACTCCGCCGACGGCGAGCTGCTGCGGCAGCGGCTGCCGGACCGGGTGGTCGGCACGATCGGCGGTCGGGGGCTGCTGGGTTCACGTGAACTCGCCTTCTACCGGGGCACGGAGGGGCTCGCGGCCAAGCTCGGCGGCCAGAGCGTCATCCGCATCGACCGGTTCGGCGAGGCCGACCGCTCGGGCGACGGACTGGACCCCGTCCTGCTGCTGCTCACCCTCGTGGTGTTCGTCGTCCTGCTGACCCCGGTCTGCGTCTTCGTCGCCACCGCCGTCCGGTTCGGCGGCGACCGGCGCGACCGAAGGCTCGCCGCGCTGCGGCTGGTGGGCGCCGACAGCGCGACGGCCCGGCGGATCGCCGCCGGCGAGGCACTGGCGGGGGCGGTCCTGGGCCTGCTCTGCGGTGCCGCGTGCTTCCTCGGGTGCAGACGACTGGCGGACCGCTTCGAGCTGTTCGGGCTCAGCGTGCTGCCCGGCGACCTCGACCCCTCCGCGGCCCTGGTGCTCCTGGTCGCGGTCTGCGTTCCCGCCGCCGCCGTGGCGGTCACCCTGCTGGCGATGCGGCGGGTCGTGGTCGAGCCCCTCGGCGTCGTGCGCACGGCACGGCCGGCCCGACGTCGCCTGTGGTGGCGACTGCTGCTGCCCGTGGCCGGCCTGGGACTGCTCGCCACCCTGATGGGCAGGGGCACCACCGGCGGGAACTTCAACCAGTACCAGGTGAGCGCCGGCGTGGTCCTGCTGCTCGCCGGCGTCACGGTCCTGCTGCCGTGGGTCGTCGACGCGGTCGTAACGCGGCTCGGTTCGGGCGGTGTGGCCTGGCAACTCGCGGTAAGGCGCCTTCAGTTGAGCGGCAGCACCGCGTCCCGGATGGTCAACGGCATCGCCGTCGCGGTGGCGGGCGCGATCGCGCTCCAGATGCTCTTCACCGGGGTGGAGCCCGCCTACACGTCGGCGTCGCCGCAGGACCTCACCCGGGCGCAGATGCAGGTGAGCACATCACGCGGGGTCTCCGTGGCCCAGGCGTCCGCCGAGTTCGCCGCCACCAAGGGTGTCGACCGGGTCTACGCGTACGCCGAGGGCATGGTCGCCGACAGGCCGGACGCGGATTCGGGGTGGTCCACCCTGCTGACCGTCGGCGACTGCGCGGCCCTGCGCACCAGCGCGAAGCTGCCGTCCTGCCACGACGGGGACGTCTTCACCGTGCGCGGCGAGGACGTCGGCGACGACACGGAGGCACTGGCCGAGCGCGGCCACCGGGTCTATCTCGACCCGTACGACACCCTCGCCGGCTCGGAGGCCGCCGACGCGAGTCTCGCCTGGACGCTGCCGCGCCGGGTGAAACGGGCCGTGTCGGTCATGAACCCGGTCGGCGAGCACCGGGGAGGTCTCCTGGTGACGCCGGGCGCGCTGCCCGGGGGAGCCGGGGCGACCCTCACCGCGACGTTCCTGCTGAGGGTCGACGACTCGGTGGCGGACGTGCACGACCGGGTCCGGAACACCGCGGCCCGGGTCGATCCGCTGGCGCGAACCGCCGTGTGGTCGGAGACCGACCAGTCCCACAAGTTCGCCTCGATCCGTACCGGCCTGCTCGCGGGTGCCGCGTGCGTGCTCACCCTCATCGGGGCCAGCCTCCTGGTCTCCCAGCTCGAACAGCTCCGCGAGCGCAGGCGGTTGCTGTCGGCGCTGGTCGCCTTCGGCACCCGGCGTCGCACCCTCACCCTCTCGGTGCTGTGGCAGACGGCGATCCCCGTCGCCCTCGGCCTCGCCCTCGCGATGCTCGCGGGCCTCGCCCTGGGCGCGGTCCTGCTGCGGATGGCCGACGAGAGGGTGAGCGTGGACTGGGCGAGCGTCCTGGCGATGACGGGCATCGGCGCGGGTGTCGTCCTGGCGGTGACGCTCCTGAGCCTGCCTCCGTTGCTGCGGCTGATGCGGCCGGACGGGTTGCGCACGGAGTAGTGGCACGGGCGGACCCGACCGGCTCCCGGGACCGGCCGACTCGTCAGGGTCTGCCGAGCAGTTGGGTCCCCGCCGTCGTGTCGGCCCGAGCCGTGAAGTAGTCGGTGAAGGCCGCCACGAACTCCTCCTCGGAGATCTCCCCGTCGCCGTCCCCGTCCAACTGCCGGAACCCGTGGTTGAGTTCGGCCGGGTGGACCCGGGAACCGCCGAAGAGGGCGCGGTACTCGTCGGCGCCCAGCCGCCCGCTCCCGTCGGTGTCCGCCGCCCTGAACAGGGCGCGGACGGCGACCCGCAGGCCCTTGTCCAGGTAGGCGGGGTCCTGGTCGACACCGGCCAGTACGGCGGTGACGAACTCGGTGCGCGAGACCCTGCCGTCGGCGTCCGCGTCCATCGTGGCGCGGATGTGCCGCCACCAGGTGTCGAAGGCGGTGTACACGTCGGACTGCCGGTCGTCGTCGAGTTCGAGTTGCCAGCACACGTTGTGGGCCATGGACTGGAGGTCGACCGCGGTGATGCAGCCGTCGCCCGTCTGGTCGAGCACCTGGCGGAAGAACGCGTCGACGCGCCGCGCCCGGTCGTCCCCGCGGCGGGGGCCGCGCTGTCCGGGCAGCGACCGTGCCGCCGTGGACGCGCCCTCGCTCCTGGGGGCGGCGTGGGCGCCGTGCGCCGCCGCGTGCGAGGCGTGCCGCGGGGACCGGGGCGTCTTCGTCGAGCCCCGGTACCGCATCCGGTCCGGCAGCCGGGTCATGACCAGCCGCGTTCCCCGGTGGAGGGTCCACGACAGCACCGCCGCGGACGGGGTGCGTCGGAGACCGAAGCGTTCGCGGAACGCCGGCGGCAGGTCGGCGAGGGTGAGCGCCGTCAGGGTGCGGGCGACCGCGACCCGCAGCAGGGGCCACGCGGGACGCAGGCGGCCCAGCCTGCGCGGTGCCGGGGCCTGGCGCAGGACCCCGTACAGGAAGTCGTGGACGACCTCGCCGCATTCGAGTCGCTCGCGGATGGTGCGGTCCATGTACGCCGGGACGTCCGCCGCCGTGGCCGGGTACAGCTCGTCCGGCATCCCGAACTCGGCGCACACGGCGCGGAACTGGGCGTACAGCTCGTCGAGTTCGGCCGCGGAGAGGGGATCGCCGGACAGTTCCCGCATCGCCGTCATCGACTCGTAGAGGGTCATGAGCACCCACACCCGCACCCCGGGATCCACCGCGGTGAACGGCCGCCCCTCCGGGTCGGTGCCGGAGATGCGGCGGTGGCTGCGTTCCAGTCGGGCGATCTCGCTGCGCAGCCCGTCGCGGTCGGAGAAGAACAGGCGTCTGCCGCTGTCCATGGTGTGCTCGACGCGGCGCCACGGATGCGCGCGGTACGTGGAGAAGTGGCCGACGCCGGCGGCGACCGCCGGGTCCGCGTTCTGGAGGACCAGCAGCCGCCAGGCCACGAGGGCGATGCGCCACTCGCCGAGCGTGCGGCGCAGGAGGGAACCGGGGCCTGGCAGGGAGGAGTTGGTCATGTGGGTTCCCGGGGAGGTGGGGAGTGGTGCGCCACCCGGTTCGGGTGGTGCCACCAGTAGCACCCGAAAAGGGCTCCCCACGCACCACATCCCGGCGCAAACCACCCGATGTTGTGCTCTTCGCCCCCGCTCCTCGAGGACGCCGCCCCTCGCTCAGACCGTGACGACCCGCACGCCCGCCTCGCGGATCCGGTCCAGTACCGCCCCGGGCGCGTCCGTGTCCGTCACCAGGTGGTCGATGTCCGTGAGCGGGCACACCCGTGCGAAGGCGCGCGCGGCGAGCTTGGTGCTGTCGGCCACCACCACGACCGTGCGGGCCTGCCGGGCCATGAGCCGGTTGATGCGCGCCTCCTCCTCGTCGAGTGCCTTGGCCCCGTACTCCGGGTCGAGGGCGTCGACGCCGAGGATCGCGTGGTCGAGGTCGATCTGCGCGAGCGTGTCGTAGGCCAGTGGGCCGGTCAGTTCGAAGGACTGGAGGCGGGAGACGCCGCCGGTCATGACGAGTTTCACGTGGCGGCGGACGGTGAGTTCGCCGGCGATGTTGATGGCGTTGGTGACGATCGTGAGCCGCCGGTCGGGACCCACGCCCTCGTCCGGCGTGTGCCGGTGCGCCAGCGCCCGCGCCACCTCGGTGGTGGTCGTCCCGCCGTTGAGGCCGACGACGTCGCCGGCCGCGACCAGTTCGGCGGCGGCCCTGCCGATCCGCTCCTTCTGCGTCCCCCTGCTGGCACGGCGGTAGCGAATCGGGAGGTCGTAGTTGACCGTCGTGGCGACCGCCCCGCCCCGGGTGCGCGTCACCAACTGCTGCTCGTGCAACTGGTTCAGGTCACGGCGGACAGTGGTGGGCGAGACGCCGAACCGCCGCGCGAGCGCGGCGACATCGACGTGCCCCTCGGCGGCCATCGCGTCCAGCAGGGCGTTCATGCGGGCGTATCGGTTCACTGGAGCTCCCAACTGCGTTACGGGATCGTAGCAGTGGTGCTCGTAAGTGCTCATTACTGCCATTGATGGGCTACTTGCGAGCACTTATCGTCGGTACGGCGAGCTGCGGCCGACCGGTTCCCGGTCCCCGCCCGGCCGCCGAATGCCCATCAACTCCGTTGCTCCGTCACGCGGTTCGGTTCGTTCAGGGAGGACAAGGACGTATGTCGTTCATCGGCGAGGAGACAGCCCGCCAGCCCCAGGCCTGGCTCACGGCGGCGGGCACCGTGGCCGCCGGCGGGGAGGGACTTCCCCTTCCCGGTGAGCGGGTGGCCGTGGTCGGCTGCGGGACGTCGTGGTTCATGGCCGAGGCGTACGCGGTGCTGCGCGAGGGGCGGGGGCTCGGCGAGACGGACTTCTTCGCCGCGTCCGAGTTCCCGCACGAGCGCCGCTACGACCGGCTCGTGGCGATCACCCGCTCCGGCACCACGACCGAGGTACTGGAACTGCTCGACCGGCGGCGCGGCCGGTACCCCGCCGTCGCCCTCACCGCGGACACGGCGACCCCGGTCGTGGACGCCGCCGAGCACATCGTCGACCTGTCCTTCGCGGACGAACGCTCCGTCGTGCAGACCTTGTTCGCGACGACCGCGCTGACGGCGCTGCGCGCCGGACTCGGCGAGGACGTCGGCCCGCTGGCCGAGGCCGCGCACACCGCCCTGGCGGACCCGCTCCCCGAACAGTGGCTCGACGCCGAGCAGATCACCTTCCTCGGGCGGGGCTGGGCGCACGGCGTCGCGCGCGAGGCAGCGCTCAAGATGCGGGAGGCGACGCAGAGTTGGACGGAGTCCTACCCGTCCATGGAGTACCGGCACGGTCCGATCGCCATCGCCGCGCCCGGCCGTCTGGTCTGGCACTTCGGCCCGGACCGCGACGGGCTGCGCCCCGACGTCGCACCCACCGGGGCGACCTTCGTCGACCACCCGGAGGACCCGCAGGCCGACCTGGTGCGCGTCCACCGCCTCGCCGAGGCGGTCGCGGTACGCCGGGGCCTGGACCCCGACCGGCCGCGGTCGCTGACCCGGTCCGTGGTGCTCGACAGCGCGGGGTCGTGAACACCCCCGCCCGGCAACGCCGTCGGCGTGCCGTCGTCCCCCCGGTGCCCGTCACCCGGCACCCGTCACGCGGAAGGAACGTCCCGTGCTCTGTCGCAGTGCGGATCTGATCGCCGAGGCCCGCGCGTCGGGCACCGGCATCGCGGCCCTCAACGTCATCACGCTGGAGCACGCCGAGGCGGTGGCCGCGGCCGCCGAGGCGACCGGCCTGCCGGCCATCGTGCAGATCAGCCAGAACGCCGTGCGCTACCACGGCGGCGACGTCCTGCCGCTGGCCTCGGCGGTGGCCGCGCTCGCCGAGGCCGGGGCGGCGCGCCTCGCGCTGCACCTGGACCACGTGGAGGACGTCGAACTGCTCCACCGCACCGCGGAGTGCGGGGCCAGCTCCGTGATGTTCGACGCCTCGCGGATGCCGGACGCGGAGAATGTCGCCGCGACCCGTCGTGCCGCCCAATGGGCCCACGCCAACGGCCTGTTCGTCGAGGCGGAGCTGGGAGAGATCGGCGGCAAGGGCTCGGCCCACACCCCGGGCGTCCGCACCGACCCCGGCGACGCCGCGCGCTTCGTCGAGGAGACCGGGGTGGACGCGCTGGCCGTCGCGGTGGGCAGCAGCCACGCGATGGTGTCCCGCACGGCCTCGCTGGACCTGGAGCTGATCGCCCGCATCCACGAGGCGGTGCCGGTGCCCCTGGTGCTGCACGGGTCGTCGGGGGTGCCTCACGCGACGCTGCGGGCGGCCGTCGCGCACGGCATGACGAAGGTCAACATAGGGACGCTGCTCAACGTCGCGTTCACGGACGCCGTCCGCGCCGGGCTGCGCGAGGCACCCGAGGCGGTCGACCCCCGGCGCTATCTGTCCGCCGCGCGGGCGGCGGTCGCCGCGGCGGTCGCCGAGTGCCTCACGACGGTCACCTCCGCCGCACCGGCGACGGCTCCCTAGCCCGCACGGACGGACGCCGTCCGGCGCGACGGAAACGGGGGCGGGCGCGCCGAAGGAGGGCACGGGGAACGGCCTCGTACCGGGGGTCCGTGTCCGGGCGTCCGTGCCCGGGGGCCGCGTCCGGACGTCCACGCCCGGATGTCCGTGCCCCGGACCGAACGGCACCCGGGCAGGTCGAGTCCGCCGCCACTGCCCGACGACGCCTCGGGTGCCCCGGGCCCGACGGGCTTCGCAGGCGTCACGGGCGCGCCGCCCCGCCGGGCCTGCCTCGGCGCGGCCGACCCCGCCGGTGACGGCCCCTACCCCGGGACCTGGCGCCGCCGCCCCGGGGCCAGGCCGGAGTCCCGGGCCGGGGGCTCCGCGGCCGCGAACTCGACCAGCCGGGACAGGAGTTCCTCCGCGTGGTCGAACTCCGCGTCGGCGTCCAGGCCCGCGAAGCGGCCGCCGGCCTCCGAGGCCGCGAAGCCGAGCATGTAGGTCGACACCATCCGCTCCAGGCGCGGCACCTCTCCCTCGGGCACGCCGGCCAGGCGCAGCGCGTCGTGCACCTCCTCGCGCGCGACGACCGCCCCGTCGGTGAGCGCCCGGCGCTGGAAGAGCAGGACGAACAGGTCGGGGTGACGGCGGGCGGTCGCCCGCATGTTGTCGGCCAGGGCGCGCAGCCGTACGCGCCAGTCGCCGTCCGGGCCGGGGGTCCGCGCCACCTCGCCCATCAGCCGTTCGACCAGGCCGTCGAGCAGACCCGCCTTGTCACCGACGTGCCGGTAGAGGGCCATCGGCGTGACGCCCAGACGTGCCGCGACCGCTCGCATGGTGACGGCGCCGAGGCCCGACTCGGACGCCAACTCGAAGGTCGCGTCGAGCACTCGGGCCCGGGTGATGCGGGGCGGGTTCATTGCGCCCTCCTGTCTTGTGCGGCTACCCTCCGGAGTATACGACGTATACCAGCGAGGGGGGAGCACGTGCTGAAGGCCGAAGGCCTCCGCAAGAGGTGGGGACGCGTGCAGGCCCTGGACGACTTCTCGCTGACCGTCCGGCCGGGCGAGATCTGCGGCCTGATGGGGCACAACGGCGCCGGCAAGACGACGTTCGCCCGTGTCTGCGCGGGTCTCGAACGGGCGGACGCGGGCCGGGTCGAGATCGCCGGTCACGACGTTCGCGCACGTCCCGAACAGGCGCGTTCACGGCTCGGGTTGGCGCCGCAGGAGATCGCCCTCTACCCGACCGTGACGCTCCGTCAGAACCTGCGTTTCTACGGTGGACTCGCCGCCCTGCACGGCGGCGCGCTGCGCCGGGACATCGAGGAGATCACCGAGGCGGTCGGACTCACCGCCGAGCTGGACCGCGTCGTCGGAACACTCTCCGGCGGCCAGCAGCGAAGGGCCCAGGCCGCCACGGCGCTGCTGCACCGGCCCGAGGTGCTGCTGCTGGACGAGCCGACCGCGGGCGCCGACCCGGTCACCCGGCAGGCCCTGCTCGACCTGGTGCGCGAGCGCGCGCGGGACGGTGCCGCCGTCTGCTACACCACCCACTACCTGCCGGAACTGGAGGAGTTGGACGCGACGCTCGCCCTGGCGCGGGCAGGTCGGGTCGTCGCCCGCGGCGGCCGGGCCGAGCTGCTCGCCGGGCTGCCGGGCCGGGTCGCCCTCGGCTTCTCCGGCGCCCCTCCGGCCGCCCTGCGCGCCGCGGCGACGAGCGTCACCGACGGACGGGAGCTGCACTTCGCCACCGACCGCCCGGCGCACACGCTCGCCCGACTGCTCGCCGGACTGGGCGACCGCGCGGACGAGGTGACGACCGTCGAGACCCGCGGGCCGACCCTCGACGACCTGTACCTGCATCTGACCTCGACCCCGCACACCACGGCCGGTGCGCCCCTTTCGTGAGGCGCCCGCCCCGACCACGAAGGGCCCGCCATGGTCCCCGAGACCGCCCCGGCCGCCGAGGCCGGCCCCACCGCCGGACCGCACGTCGTGGCGGAGCGCTCCGCCCGTGCGTCCGCGTCCCTGCGCAAGGCCCTGGCCGTGTTCCGCCACACCTGCGTCCTGCTCGCCCGTGATCCCGGGACGGTCGTCGCGTACACCGTCATGTCGATGGTGCTGCTGGTGGTGCTGCGCCCCGTCTACCAGCGGCTCGGCACCCCCGGCGGCTCACCGGCCGAGCAGGGGACGCCCGGTCTCGCGGTCATGTTCACCCTGCTCGCGCTGGACGTGGCGGGGCAGTTGCTGCTCTCCGAGCGCACCTGGCGCACCTGGGACCGGCTGCGGGTCGGCTCGGTAGGCACCCTCGCGGTACTGATCGGGAAGGCGCTGCCCCTCACGGTGCTGTTCACCCTCCAGCAGGCCGCGCTCTTCCTGTTCTCCGGCGTGGTCTTCCGCTTCCCCGTGGCGGACGGCACGTGGCGGCTCCCGCTGATGGCCGTCTGCTGGGGGCTGTGCGTCTCCTGCTGCGGGCTCGCCCTCGGTGTGTGGGTGCGCACGCAGGGGCGGTTGGCCGCCACCTCCGACATCGGCGCGCTGGCGGTGACCTGCCTGAGCGGCTCGCTGGTGCCGTTGGCCGTCCTCCCGGGCTGGGTCGGCGACGTGGCGCCCCTCACCCCCGGCTACTGGGGGCTGCACGGCCTGCGGGACGCCGTGAACGGCGACGACGCGGGCTACCTCCGCTCGCTCGGGGTCGTCCTCGCCATGACGGCGGCGGCGCTGCTGCTGGCCTCGCTGCGCAGCCCTCGCAAGGCGCTGTGAGGGCCGCGGACCGTGCCCGGGGCCGCGCCCGCGACGGCGGGGCCTCCCTGGCCGGGTGACATGGCCGGGTGACGCGACACGACGGTGTCAGTGCCCCTGCCTAGGGTCTGCGGTGCCGGACCGGTGCGGACCGGTGGTGACGACAACTCCCGGGAGAACACAGTGAATTCGACTGCGGCGGCATCGACGCCGGCGGATCCGGCGGCGGACGCCTTCGCCTTCCTGACCGAGCGGCAGCTCCACCGGCAGGGCCCGTGGGTGCCCGACGGGCGTCTGGTGCTGCTGCTGGAACCGGGCGGGCCCGTGGACCTGTCGCAGCTCGGGTGGCGGGACGAGGACGGTGTCGAGACCGTCGTCGGCTTCTCCCCCGGCCTCACCGGCTTCCTGGGCACCCGCGGAACGGGCGGCGAGCCCCACGGCTGGCGCGGCAGGCTCGCCGGGCGCGTCCCGGCCACGTCGGCGACGCCGTTCACCGCACCGCCCGCCTTCGGCGGCGGCGAGCTGCGGCTCCTGGTGGACGACGGCGGGGCGCCCGTGACACGGGTGACCTGGGCGGACCGCTCCGGCGGCTCGGGCGCGGTCGTGCTGCGGTCGTCGGCGCCGGGCGACGACCTCGGCGGACGGATCCGCGACGCCTGGGCGCACGACGAGTACACGGAGGCCGGCGAGGTCGCGGTGAACGTGCTCGACGCGACCGGCAGCAAGTGGCTGGGCAACCGCACCGGCGACGACTGGCTCGCGTTCACCATGACCAGGCCCGTCGCCGTCCGCCACTACGTCCTCGTCTCGGCCAACGACGCACCCGACCGCGACCCGGCCGAGTGGGTGCTCAAGGGGTCCGAGGACGGTCTCACCTGGGACACCCTGGACAGCCGCTCGGACGTGACGTTCGGCGGCCGGTACGAGTCCCTCGGCTTCAACGTCAAAGGGGCCGCCGCCGAACGGGAGTACCGGCACTTCCGCCTGGAGATCGTGCGCAACGCGGGCTCTCCGCACCACCAGTTGAACCGCGTGAGGTTCTTCGGCGAGCGCCCGCGGTTCACGTCCTTCTCCGGCTACCGCCTGCTGCCCGGTGCACCGGCCATGCCGTACGAAGGGCTGCGCACCGGTTCGGCACGGACGTACTCCGCCGAGTCGTGGACGTCCCGACTCCGGTCCTTCAGCGCGGACATGGTGCGGACCGGGGAGGCCGAGCAGCCGGCCGACGACGCGGCGTCCGGCCGGACCGGGCCCTGGCTCGGGCACGCCGGCGCGTCCGAGGAGCAGCTCGTCGCGTTGGAGGCACGTCTGGAGGCCCCGCTCCCGCCGAGCTACCGGTCCTTCCTCGGTGCCTCCGACGGCTGGGGCGCGATCAGCACGTTCATGTACGAGTTGCTCCCGGCGAAGGGCGTCGGCCGGTTGCGCGACGTCGATCCCGGAACCTGGGGAATCCTGCGGGGCGACGAGGACGACGAGGACGACTACTTCGACCAGGACGAGCAGGACTTCATGGACCGGGTGGTGCTGGTGTCGGGCGAGGGCGACGCCCAGTACTGGCTGCTCGACCCGGGCGACGTGTCCGCGGACGGCGAGTGGGCGGCGTACATCTGGGCCAGCTGGTATCCGGGTCTCGGTGAACGGCACGCGTCCTTCGCCGAACTGGTCGAGGCCGAGTGGCAGAGTTCCGCCGACCTGAAGGGCCGGGAGGGCAACCCGGTCGCACCCGACGGGGCGGACGAACTCCTCGCCCGGGGAACGGAACTCGCGCTGTCGGGTGAGGTCGACGAGGCGTTGCGCGTGTTCGACGCCGCCGCGCGGAAGGGGTCGGGGGCCGCCTCCTACCAGAAGGTCGTCCTGGCGGCGTTCCTCGGCGACCGCTTCACCCATCACGAGCTGCGCGGAGTACTGCACCACGAGCATGTGCGCCTCGCCATCGGCAGGGACGTACTGCTGTCGGAGGCGGTCCCGCTCTTCCTGCGCTGCGCCGCCGCCGACCGGCCCGACTCCCCCGGTCTGCCGTGCCGGACCCTGGGCGACCTGCTGCCCGACCTGCCGGGCATACCGCACGACGCGCAGGGCACCGAGATCGCCCCGGCCTGGGACCGCTGGGCGACCGGCTACCGGGCGCCCGCGCTGCCGGAGGCACCGGCCTTCCAACACGCCCTGGAACGCGCCCGGTTGTTCGCCGCGCGGGGCCGCAACGACGAGGCGTGGGCGGTCGTGGAGGCGGCCCTGCCGGAGTGGCGGCCCCTGTCCCCGCACCGCACGGCCCCCGTCGTGCTGCTCACCGATCCGGTACTGCGACAGGTCATGACGCCGCGCCGACGACGGATCGTGGTTTTCACACCCCGGGGCGGCGAGCAGGACGGCCGCGGCTGAGGCCGCGCGCCCCGAGCGCGTCACGTCACCCCAACTGCGGTGACACACAAGGTTGTTGAGGGCGGTACCGGCGGGCTTCGGCCCCGCCGGTACCGCCCTCGTCCGCTCTTCGCGCCCGTGCCGCAGGGCAGTTAGCACACAGGTCCAGCATCGAATACGGGGGTGAAACATCACGCGAGGGGAACAACAGGTGTCACCCATGCGTACCATCACTACGCCGGACAGAACACGCCCAATCGGTGCGGGAACCGCATCAGCGTGCCAACCGTCGGTCCGCCACCCGGTTCAGGTCCCGTGGCGGGAACCGGCGCCGCCCCCACAGGAGATGAGAACGACACCATGGCTGACGCCCCCAGCACGGTCATCGGCGTGACGTCCCAGTACGCCGCCCAGGTCGCGCAGGACCTCGACCGGAACGCACAGGAGCAGGAACGGGTCGCCTCGGACATCACGGCGCTCCAGGAGCAGTTGAGCGTGCTCCGCAGTGACGAGACCGTGCTGCGCAGCATCCAGCAGGCGATCGGCACGACGGACGCGCCGAGCGCCGTGGTACCGGCGCCGCGCCGCTCGGCGCGCAAGCCCGAGGGCAAGGCCCGCTCCACCCGCCGTCCGGCCACCAAGGCCGCGCGCACGCCGAAGGCGGGCACGACGCGGACCGCGGACGCGGAGGCCGGCACCACCGCCGGGCAGTCCAAGTCCCCGGCGGCCAAGGCCCCCGCCGCCAAGACGTCCGCCACCAAGACGCCCGCCACCAAGGCATCCACCGCCAAGTCCCCGGCCCAAAAGGCCCGGAAGGCCCCGGCCGCGAAGAAGGGCTCCGCCGCCGAGCCGGCCGTGAGCACGGCGACGGCCAGGACCGCGACGGCGAACTCGGCCTCGGCCACGCCGTCCGACGCGCCCTCCACGTCGTCCTCTGCCGGGACGAAGGCCGCCCCGCGCGCCGCGAAGGCGAGCAAGGCCGCCAAGAGCGACGCGGCCTCGAAGCCCACCCTCGTGGAACTCGTGCGGGCGCACCTCGACCGGGAGCGGAAGCCGCTCTCCGCCGCCGAGATCACCACCGCCCTGGACGGGTCCCACAAGGAGCGCGGCATCAAGGCCACCGTGGTGCGCACCACGCTGGAGAACCTGGTCGCCCGCAGTCAGGTGCACCGAACGAAGCAGGGCTCGTCGGTCTTCTACGCGGCGGCTCCCGCCAACGGCACCGCCACCCCCGCCGAGGCCGCGGCACCGGCGGAGGAGCCTGCCCAGCAGAAGTAGCGGATCCGGGTGCCGAAGGGCTCCCAACTCCATTGCGGTACGGGCGCGTTGCGCCGTTCCGTCGTGCGTGCCACGGCGGCACGGCGCGGCGCGCCCGCTTCTCTTCGCGGCCCCGCCCGCGCACACGTTTCCCGTCCTGCCACCGACGGCAACGCACACCCGGCCCCAACTCCGCACCCGGCTCGACACCTTGGCGACAGCGGTGTCCGTTCATGATCGGCGTTGTCAGTGGCCGCCGCTATGTTCAGTCGTGTGTCCCCGCCGGTGTGGCGTGGGCGTGGGTGTCGGCTGCGAAGGAGAGGGTGCGGTGTCGGACTGGGAGAGGTCGAGCACGGCACGGGTGATACCACCCGCACGACCGCGGAAGCTCGCCAAGGTTCCGTTCGTCGAACTCGCCGACGGGCGCCTCCAGGGCGTCGTGTCCAGCGGCTCGGACATCGAGCGGGTCTACGTGTCGTCCGTGACGGCGGGCACCTACGCGTACACGTGCAGCACCAACAACAACCGGCCCTGCGGCGGCGCGCGCGGCGGCTTCTGCAACCACATCAGGGCGCTGGTCACCGAGGCGGTCCTCCAGTACGGCGCGGAGCGGGTCGCCCGCTACCTGCGGGTCGAGGGCTCGGCGGAGGAGACGACCGCCGCCGGCATCACCGCCGACATGGCCGGCACCCGGCCGCAGCAGGGGGACGGCGGTGCCGCCGCCCCGGTCTTCAGCCGGTTCCTGCGTCACCTCGCCTACCTCGAACTCGCCCCGACCACCGGCCCGTTGCCCGAGATGCAGTGGTTCCCGCCGACCAGGGCGGTGGCGTGATGCGCACCGACGTGCTGACCGACTCCGTCGACGGGCTGGACGAGGCGCTCGAAGCCGTCGACGGCTTCGACCGGGCCCTCGTCGCCGGCCTGCTGCGCCCGCGCCCCGAACAGGCGGCGGGGGTGACGGGTCTCGCCCACGCGGTCGCGGGGACACCGCTGGCCGCCCGGGTCGAGGAGGCCGCGGGCAAGGCCGCAGCCGGGGCCGCCGGCGAGGACCACTTCGTCGCGCTCGCCGCGGCCCGGACGGCGCTGCTGGGTTCCGTGCACGACGCCCTGGCCGAGCGGGTCGAGGAGGCCACGGGCCGCCCGCGCGGCGAGGCGGGCGTCCGCACCGCCGGGGAGCACGCGCCCAACCTGCTCGCCGCCGCCCGTTCCTGGCTGTCCGACCTAGCGCGGGCGGGATGGCGGGGCATCGACCACGAGACGGTCGCCGGGGCGGCCCCCGTCGTCACGGCCATGCTGCCCGACCCGGGTCTGCGCCGGCTGTCCACGCTCCTGGACGGCTTCGCCGCCGAACTCGCCGCGTCCTGCCCGGGTGCCGGGCTGGAGCGCGTACCGGAGCGCCGTTGGGCGGACCTGTGGTCGCGGGCCCTGCTGCTGACGGTGCCGGGCGCTCTGGCGGCGGCCGGAACCGGACTGGCAACCGGGCGGCTGCTGCCGCTCGGTGTCGACCTCCAGGAGCACGCGACCGCCGTGCAGGCCCAGGTCCACGCGGTGTTCGAGCCCGCAGGCGGCGGTACTCCGCGCCTGGTGCGGGCCGGGGTGTCGGTGCCGAAGCCCGACACGGTGGTGGGTGCGGGGATCTGGCAACTGCTGCGTCCCCACATGTCGTTGCTCGCCGCGGTCGGCGAGGGCCGATCGATGGACCTCACGGACATGCCGGTCACTTCCGAGGACGACCTGGTCTGGGACGACGCGCACGCCCGCGCGGGCGAACCCGCCGACGCCTTCGCGACGGCACGGGTGGCGCTGCCGACCGCGACCACGGCGCCGACCGCTCCCCTGGACCGCCACCCGGCGAGCCTGGCCGTGCCCGTCCTCCTCGACGGCTACACGGCCGAACTCAGCGACGACGGGGCCGCCTTCACCCTGGCCGGCCGGCGGCTGGACGTCGACACCGACCGCGTCCCGGCCGCCGGGCCGCTGACCCCGCAGACCGTGGCGGCGTCCACCGCCTGCATCGGTCTGCTGCGCTGGGACGCGGGCGTGTTCCGCGTGCAGCCGCTCGCCGTCGAGACCACCGTGCGCAAGAAGCCGGTCACGGTGCACGCGGGCGCCTGGGCGGGTGGCACCACCGACAAGGCGGGCGTCAAGGCCGAGAAGGCCGCCACCGACGCGGTGGCGGTGCTGCGCGAGCGCGCCGGAAGGCTGTTGCGGAAATGACCGTACCCAGCGAGGGAGCGGCCGCCCTCCCCGACCGCGGGACGCCGGGCGCCGGCGGTCCTCTCCACGGCGACGGCGGTCCGGACGACGCCTCCCACGACAACCGCCGTCAGGTGCTCTACTGGCGGCTCCTGGCCCGTCTCTTCGACCAGGACGAGCAGGCGACGCTGGAGTCGGCGAGCCTGGCCGTGGTCGAGGACATCGGCCTGCCGGCCGCGCTGCTCGACCCGCAGGCGTCCGTCGACTCCGTCGTGCAGCGCCACCCCGGGCTCGCGGCCGAGTTCGACGACCTGATGGTGGCCGACGCCGACGACGCGCCCGGTGCGGCCGGGCGGGACCGGGCCGCCGAGGTTCGCCGCGCGGCCCTGGTGTCGAAGGTGCTGCTCAACGTCTTCGCCACGGGTTCCGGCACGGTCACCGCCGGGAAGCTGGCCCGCTGGCAGTCGGACGCGGGGTGGCTCGAACGCGCCCTGGGCTGCCGGCCCGGCGACCTGCGCGGCGGCCGGGGCGCGGGTGCAGGGCCCGGGCCCGGTGGCGGTCCGGGCGTCAGCCCCACCGGCACGGGCGGGCGCGGGGCAAATCCCGACCTCGGCCGGCTGATCCCGGCGATCGGCCCCGAACTGGGCACGATCGAGGCGGACCTCGTACGGCGGATGCGGCTGCGCGAGGTGCTCGCCGACCCGAAGCTCGCGGCGCAGCTCACCCCGAGCATGTCGCTCGTCGAGCAGTTGCTGCGCGACAAGGGCAACCTGTCGGGCGTCGCCCTCGCCAACGCCAAGTCGCTGATCCGCCGCTTCGTGGACGAGATCGCCGAAGTGCTGCGCACCCAGGTCGAGAAGTCCACCGTGGGGGCTCTGGACCGGTCGGTCCCGCCGAAGCGGGTGTTCCGCAACCTGGACATCGACCGCACCATCTGGAAGAACCTCACCAACTGGAGTCCGGAGGAGGAGCGGTTGTACGTCGACCGCCTCTACTACCGGCACACGGCGCGCAAGACCACGCCGCAGCGGCTGATCGTGGTCGTCGACCAGTCGGGCTCCATGGTCGACTCGATGGTCAACTGCACCATCCTGGCGTCGATCTTCGCGGGTCTGCCGAAGGTGGACGTCCACCTCGTGGCGTACGACACCCAGGCGCTCGACCTCACACCGTGGGTGCACGACCCGTTCGAGACGCTGCTGCGCACCAACCTCGGCGGCGGCACCGACGGCACGGTCGCCATGAACCTGGTCCAGCCGAAGATCTCCGAGCCGCGCAGCACCGTGGTGGTGTGGATCTCGGACTTCTACGAGTGGCAGACCGAGCCGCTGTTCAAGTCCATGGCCGACATCCACCGCTCCGGGGCCAAGTTCATCCCCGTCGGGTCGGTGAACAGTTCGGGCCGCGGCAGCGTGAACCCGTGGTTCCGCGAGCGGTTCAAGGACCTCGGTACGCCGGTCCTCTCCGGACACATCCGCAAGCTCGTGCACGAACTCAAGACGTTCCTCACGTAGCAGGGCTTCGGGCGGCCAACCGGCCCGCCCCCGACCGGAGTTCCCACTCTCGTCATCATGAAAGGCATCGCCGTGTCCGACCTGTTGCGCGCCCCCGCCGAGACCAAGTACGCCGAGGAACTGGACTGGCTGGAGTCCGTCGACGACGGCCCCAGGCCGTTCGCGTGGCGGCTGTCGCCGAAGATGGTCCGTCTGTTCATCCTCGGTTCCGAGCGCTCCGACGGCCTCGACCGGGAGATCGCCCCGAAGTGGTTCGGCGACCGCAGCTTCGTGGAGCGGTCCATCGTCACCCTCGCCTCCGACCGGGGCCTGCTGCTGATCGGCGACCCGGGAACGGGCAAGAGCTGGCTGGCGGAGCTGCTGTCCGCCGCGATCAGCCGCAACTCGACGCTGGTGGTGCAGGGCACGGCCGGCACCACCGAGGACCACATCAAGTACTCGTGGAACGTGTCCATGGTGATCGCCAAGGGCCAGTCCCGGCAGTCGATGATCCCCTCGCCGATCATGACGGCGATGGAGACCGGCTCGATCGGCCGCTTCGAGGAGTTGACCCGCTCCACCAGTGACGTCCAGGACGCGCTGATCTCGATCCTGTCCGAGAAGTACATCTCGGTGCCCGAACTCGACAGCGACAACATCGTGTTCGCGAAGCCCGGCTTCTCGGTCATCGCCACCGCCAACAGCCGGGACCGGGGGGTCAACGACCTCTCGTCCGCGCTCAAGCGGCGCTTCAACTTCGTCCGCATCCCGGTGGTGACGAACAAGAAGAGCGAGGCGGAGATCGTCCGTTTCCGCACGGAGGAGCTGCTGCGCCGGCACAGCATCGAGCTGGACGTGCCGCCGACGCTGCTGGACGTGCTGCTCCAGAGCTTCGCCGACCTGCGTGCCTCGGCCGCCGCGGCCGGCAGCGACGACGAGAAGCTGGAGTCGGCGCTGTCGACCGCCGAGCAGATCGGTGTGCTGGAGGACGCGATCCTGCACAGCAACTTCTTCGGGCAGCGCGAGCTGACCGCGGGCACGCTCGCCACCTCGCTCGTCGGGTCGCTCGCCCGGCGCGAGCCGGAGGACCTGGCGATCCTCAACAAGTACCTGCACGGGGTCGTCGAGCCGCGCAGCCGTGAAGAGGGCGGCTCCTGGCCGGAGTTCCTGGAGGGCGGCCGCGACGCGATCGCCACCCTGTCGTGAGCGCGGTCCGGGAGGGGACCTCCTTCGGGGCGCTGCGCGCGCAGTTGCAGGAGGCGGCGACCGCGTTCGCCGACGGGCCCGACGCGCTGGAGGGCATCCTGCTCGGCATCGTCGACGACGTCGACCGTGCCGTGCGGGAGCCGCTGGAGATCTTCCCCGTCTGCCACCACTCGCCCGCCTCGGCCGTCGCCATGGCGCGGCGGCTGCGCGAGAAGCAGCCGAAGGTGGTGTACCTGGAGCTGTGCGAGGACATGGCGCCGCTGCTGTCCGAGCTGCGCAACTGCCGCCTGCCGGTGGCGGTGCAGGCGTTCGCGCGGGAGGTGGAGGGCTTCCCCGCCGACTGGGCGCCGCTGTCGGTGGTTGCGCCCGTCACCGAGGCGTCGGCCGAGTACCAGGCCATCGCCTACGCGTTGGACACCCCGGGGGTCGAACTGGTCCTGGTGGACAGGTCCTCGGACCACGTCTTCCAGTGGCAGGAGGACCACACGGAGCCGGCCGAGGCCGCCGACCCGGACGCGCCCCCGGCCGAGGAGGAGGCCCAGCTCCACGGTGACGCGGTCGGCGTGGAGATCGGCGACCTCCGGCCGCGGTTCGCGGAACTGGAGGAGCACCTGCTGCACCACGGGCGGGTGCGGCACTGGTCGGAGTGGTGGCACCAGTACGTCGAACTGCCGCTGGGCGACAGCGACCACGACACCTACCGCCAGGTCATGCTGCTGATCGGGAGCCTGTTCCGGCGTCTGGCGCCCGGCGACCCCGGGCGGGTCCGGGTCGACGAGGACCGCGAGCGGTACATGTGGACGCGGATGCGGGAGCATCTCGCGGCGTCTGGCACCGACCCGGCGGACTGCGTGTACGTGTGCGGCGCGTTCCACGCGGCGAGCCGCGTCGCGGAGTTCGGGGTGCACGGCACCGACACCTTCGAGATCGGTCCGCCGAGCGGGAGCACCTGGCAGTACGGTCTCATCCCGTCCAGCCACGCCGCGATCGAGGCGCAGTTCGGCCTCGCCGCCGGTTCCGTGTCCATCGCGGCGACGCAGTGGGCGAAGAACGTCCGCCGGACGAAGGTCAAGCCGTTCCGGCTCGCGGGCCAGGCGGGGGCGAGGAAGCCGGCGAAGGCGGCGTCCCGGGCGCTGCCCGCCACGCCGGCCGAGGCGGACGCGGTGACGTCGGACATGCTCACCGGTTTCCTCCAACGCCCGCCCGTGCTCGACCCGTTGGACGAGGCGGAGCTGCTGGGCTGGTCGGTCGACATCGTGCGCGCCGCGCGCCGCAACGGCTACCTGGCCTCGACCGCGGACGCCATCGCCGTGTTCGAGACGTCGATCCTGTTGGCCGGCATGCGGGACCGGGCGCGTCCGACGCCGTACGACTTCCAGGACGCGGCGATCACCTGCATCGAGAAGGACGCGGTGCCGGGCCGGCGCGACGTCCGGCGTCTCGTCGAGATCATGATGGGCGGCGACCGGGTAGGACAGGTCGGTTACGACTCGCTGCCCCCGCTGGCCCGGGACGTGCACGACCGTCTCGAACCGCTCGGTCTGCGGCTCGAACAGCGCGGTGTGCAAAGGGCGTTGCTCGACATGGCGTCCCGGCCGGAGCTCGCGAAGTGTTCCGACGTGCTGTGGATGCTGCGGCGGCTGATGCCGCCGGGCACGGCACGGCCCATCATGGGCGAGCGGCGACTGGGCGAGCGGTCCATCCAGGAGTCGTGGGACCTGTCGCTCGGTTCCGGCCAGCGGGCGCTGATCGAGCTGGGCTACGAGGGCGTCAGCATCGAGCAGGTCCTCGAGCAGCGGCTGCGCCGCACCGCGTACGGCCCGCAGGCGACGGCGGCCGTCGTGCTGGAGGCGGTGGAGGACGCCGCACTGTACCTGGGCGGCGGGCGGCTCGCGGACGAACTGGGTACGCACGCGCTGACGGTGCTGTCCGCGGAACGCGGTGTCGACGGGGCGCCGGAGGTGCTGCGCCGGGTGCGCCGGCTGCTCGCGTACTACCGGACGAGCCGGCCCGCGCTGCCGCAGTGGATCGAGTCGTTCGTGAAGGCCGGCTACGCGCACTACTGCACGCTGCTGCCCACGGCGTTCACCGACGAGGACGCCACGGTGCGGCAGGTCGCGGCGATGCTGGGATTCCTGTTCAGCATGGAGTCGCTGGCGCTGTCGCTGGGCTGCGACCGGACGCAACTGGAGCTGGCCTTCGCGCAGTCGCACCCCGAGGAGCCGGACAAGGTGGCTCTGCTGTGGGCGGCGGGCGTGCACCTGGGCCGGCTCTCGCGGGCGGAACTGGGCTCGCGCTGCGACGAGTTGCTGGCCAATCCCTTGGTCGTGCCCGCCTATCCGCGCTACCTGAGCGGTTTCCTGCACGCGCTGGAGCCGGTGCCGCAGTTGGCGGAGTTCGTGGTGGAGGCGGTGTCGAACGCGTTCGCACGGCTGCCGGACCCGGTGCTGCTGCCGTGGCTGCCGACCCTGATCGGCACCCTGCGCGCGGGCGGCGCGGAGCTGGCACCGCTGCTGATCCGTGAGGCGGGCCGGGTCTTCCCGGGGCGGCTGGCGGAGTTGGACGCGTGGGTGCCGCCGTGGCGCGAGCCACAAGGTGGGATGCCGCCAACTCCGGTCTCACGCACCGGTGTTGACGGAGTTCCGCTGCTCGCCGCGCATCCGGCGACGTGCGACGCGGTGGCGGACCTGCTGGGCTGCGACGGCGGGTGGGAGACCGGCGAGCCCGGTGCGGCCGGTGTCGCCCTGGCCGGGCGCCATCCGGAGACGGCGCTGGCGCTGGCGGAGTTGCTGACGACCGGCTGACGGTCGGCCGTCGGGAGCCTGCCGGGCCCGAAGAGCCGGGCCCGGAGAGCCGGGCCCGGCAGGCCGCGTTCACTCGAGGGGAAGGCCGGCCAGGGGTCCGGCGGTTCAGTCCGAGAGGCCCGCCGCGACCGTGGCGCCCAGTTCCCAGCATGCCTCCGTCGTGGTGCGGTCGGGTTCGCCGGTCGCGCGCACCGGGTCGGCGGCGCGGCGCCAGCCGAGGCCCGTCGTGATGGCCTCGATGCCGCGCACCGCGCCGGTGACGTCGTTGCCGCCGTGCACCCAGAAGCCGAACGGGCGGCCCCGGGTGGCGTCCAGGCACGGGTAGTAGACCTGGTCGAAGAAGTGCTTGAGGGCGCCCGCCATGTAGCCGAGGTTCGCGGGGGTGCCGAGGAGGTAGCCGTCGGCCTCCAGGACGTCCACGGCGGTCGCGGCGAGTGCGGCCCTGCGGACGACCTTCACGTTCTCGATCTCGGGCGTCGTCGCGCCCGCGACGACGGCTTCCAGCATCGCCTGGCAGTTGGGCGACGGCGTGTGATGGACGATCAGCAAAGTGGCCACGGGTGAACCCTGCCGTCGCGGCCTTCACGTTCGCAAGTCGCCGCGGAATGCCGACGGCCGCCCGGGGGCCGCCCTGTTGTGGGTGGTGCGCGGCGATGGAACGATGCCGGGACCCGCACCACCCCGACGGGAGGACGCACGTGACCGACAGGGACGAACGGCAGCCCGCCGCCGTGGTGTTCGACGCGCTGGGACCGGCGTACGAGGAGGCGTTCGGCGGCTCCGAGGCGCACCGCGCGTCGCTGGAGTGGCTGCTCGGCAGGCTGTCGCCCGGCAGCCGGGTGCTGGACGTGGGCAGCGGCACCGGACGGCCCACGGCCGCGACGCTGGCCGCCGCCGGTCACGACGTGCTGGGCGTGGACGTCTCTCCCGTGATGGCCGCGCTCGCCGCGCGGCAGGTGCCGCGGGCGGCCTTCCGGTGTGCCGACATCCGCGAAGTACCCCTCGCGGTGGGCTCGTTCGACGCGGTGTGCGTGTACTTCAGCCTCCTGCAGATGTCCCGCCCGGAGCAGTCGGCCCTGGTGCGGCGGCTCGCGGACGCCCTCGCGCCGGGCGGCAGCCTGGTGCTGGCCACCGTGCCGCTGGACGTGGAGGACGTGGAGGGTCTCTTCATGGGACAACCCGTACGGGTGAGCAGCTTCTCCGCGGACGACGTCGTCGCGATGGCGAACGCGTCGGGGCTGGCCGTTCTGGCGCAGGAGAGCGTCCTGTTCACCCCGGCCCGTCCCGACGCGGCTCCGGAGCCGCATCTCTTCCTGTACTGCGAGCGCCGCTGAGACACGGTGGCCGGGCCGCGGCACGACGGACGGCCGTGCCCCGTTCCCCCGGAGGTGGTGATTCCCTTTCAGCGGGCACCAGGGATGATGCCGAGTTAAGGGTAGGCTAACCTTCGGAGCGTGAGAGCTGGCGAACCCACTGCCGGTGACACGCGTGTCCAGCGCGGTCACCAACTGGCAGCCGAAGGCATGACCGTGTCGTACGACGGTGTCGACGTACTGCACGGGGCCGCCGTGTGCTTGCGGCCCGGCGAGGTGACCGCGCTCGTCGGTCCCAACGGCAGCGGCAAGTCGACGTTCCTGCGGACGATGGCACGCCTCCAGCCCGCCCGGGGCGGCACCCTCACCCTCGACACCGGCGACGAGCAGACCCACGACGGACTCGCCCTCACCGCGCGCGAGTTCGCCCGGCGGGTGGCCCTGCTCACCCAGGGCCGTCCCACCCCGAGCGGGCTGACGGTCCGCGACGTCGTCGAGTTCGGCCGCTACCCCTACCGGGGGCGCTGGGGCCGGCCGGACCCCGACGGGGCCGCCGCCGTGGACCGCGCGCTCGGCATGACGGGGGTGACGGAGTTGGCCGACCGCGGCGCCGACCAGTTGTCCGGCGGGCAGTTGCAGCGCGTCTGGCTGGCGAGCTGTCTCGCCCAGCAGACGGGCGTGCTCCTCCTCGACGAGCCGACCACCTACCTCGACCTGCGCTACCAGGTCGAACTCCTCGACCTGATCCGTGACCTGGCCGACCACCACGGCATCGCCGTCGGCGTCGTCCTGCACGACCTGGACCAGGCGGCGGCCGTCGCCGACCGGATCGCCCTGCTCGACACCGGGCGGATCGTCGCCGACGGCACCCCCGCCGAGGTCCTGACCCCGGAGCGGCTCAGCTCCACGTACGGCATCCGCATCGATGTCGACACCGACCCACAGACCGGCAGTCTGCGCACCCGCGCCGTCGGCCGCCACCACATACGCACCGAAAGGCACCGCACCGCCTCATGAGACGCCATCTCGTCGCCGCAGCCGTCGTCACCGCCGCCGCGCTCTCCCTGGCCGCCTGCGGCACCACCGAGTCCGCGTCGTCCGGCGACACCGCGTCGCCCGCCTCGAAGAAGATCACCGTCACCGACGCCACCGGCACCAAGGTGACCCTGGACGGTCCGGCCACCAAGGTCGTCGGCACCGAGTGGAGCGTCCTGGAGAACCTCGTCCAGCTCGGCGTGGACCCCGTCGGCGCCTCGGACGTCAAGGGCTACAACAGCTACGACACGGCCGAGCCGCTCAAGAGCGGTACCAAGGACATCGGTACCCGCGGCGAGCCCAGCATGGACACCATCGCCTCGCTGTCGCCCGACCTCATCGTCGCGACCACGGACCTGAGCGCGTCCGCCCTGAAGCAGCTGCGCAAGGTCGCCCCCGTCATCACGGTCAAGTCGGCCGACGCGGCCGACCAGATCGGGCAGATGACGAAGAACCTCGACATGATCGCCAAGGCGACGGGCACCACCGCGAAGGCCACCGCGATCGAGAAGCAGCTCGACACCAAGATCGCCGAGGGCAAGCAGAAGATCGCGGACGCCGGTCTCACCGGCTCCAAGATCGCGTTCGCCGACGCCTACGTCGTCTCCAACCAGGTCACCGTCCGCGCCTACACCAGCGGTTCGATGCTCGGCGCGGTCAACGAGGAACTCGGCCTCAAGAACGCCTGGACCCTCAAGGGCGACGGCGCCTACGGTCTCGCCTCCACCGACGTCGAGGGGCTCACCAAGCTCGGTGACGTCCAGTTCGCCTACGAGGTCAACGACGCCGACGGCGACCCGTTCACCGACCAGCTCGCCAAGAACTCGGTGTGGAAGTCGCTGCCGTTCGTCAAGGACGACAAGGTGCACCGCCTCCACGACGGCATCTGGATGTTCGGTGGTCCCGCCGCCGCCGAGTCGTACATCGACGCCATCGTCGACACCCTGACGAAGTAGGACGAAGCAGCACCGTGACCGTCACCGCCTCTCCTCCCGCCGTCCGTCCACCGGTTGCCGCGTCCCGGACGGGCGCGGCCGCGGTGGCGGTCGCGCTCGTCCTCCTGGTCGCGGTGCTCGCCGTGGTCGACATCACCCAGGGCACCTCGTCGGTCGGCCCGGCCGAGGTGTGGAAGGCCTTCCTCGGCCGCGCCGACAGCGGCGACGCCTCCGTCGTCGTCGCGTCGCGGCTGCCGAGGATGTTCGCCGGCCTCCTCGTGGGCGTCTGCCTCGGCGCGGCGGGCTGCGCCCTCCAGGCCGTCAGCCGCAACGTCCTCGCCGCTCCGGACACCCTCGCGGTCAACGCCGGTGCCTACCTCGGCCTCGGCGTCGTCACCGTCACCGGCGCGTCCGTCCCGCTGCTCGCGTCGTCCGGCGTCGCGTTCGTCGGCGGGCTCGCGGCGGCCGCGGTCGTGCTGGGCCTCTCCGGCCTGGGCACGGGAACCGTACGGCTGGTCCTCGCGGGCAGCGCGCTCGCCCTCGGCCTCGGCTCCGTCACCGACGGGCTGCTCCTGCTGTTCCCGGAGAGCACGCAGGGCCTGTACCAGTGGGCCCAGGGCAGCATCAGCCAGTCGGGCTCCGACGGCGTCCTGCAGATGGCGCCCGTCGCCGTCGCCGGGCTGGTCGGGCTGCTGCTGGTCGCCCGACGCGTCGACGCGCTCGCACTCGGCGACGAGGCCGCCCAGGGACTCGGCGTGCCCGTGCGCGGCACCCGCGTCACCGTGGTCGTCCTGACCTCGCTGCTGTCGGCCGCCGCGGTGACGCTCGCGGGGCCGATCGGTTTCGTCGGCCTCTGCGCGCCCGCCCTGGTGCGCCCGCTCGGCCGCCGCTACCGCGCGTTCGTCCGGGTCCGGGCGACGATGCCGCTGGCCGGTCTGGTCGGTGCCGTGCTCGTGCTCGGCTCGGACGTGCTGCTGCGCGCCGTCGTCGGCGCCGAGGACTCGGTGTCCGTACCGACCGGCGTCATCACGAGCGCGGTGGGCGCCGTGTTCCTCGTCGTGATGGCGCTGCGCGTGCGCGACACCGCCGACTCGGCGGCACCCGACCGGCTGCGCATCCCGAGCAGGGCCGTCTTCCTGGTCACCGTCTGCCTGCTGGTGGTCGTGCTGGTCGCGGTGACGATCGCGGGCGTGCTGCTCGGCGACAGCAAGCTCCTGCTGGGCGACGTCGCCAACTGGGCGCAGGGCAGGGCGGGTCAGGCCGTCGGCTTCGTCCTCGACACCCGCGTGCCGCGGGTGCTGGCGGCGCTGCTGGCGGGTGCCGCGCTGGCCCTGTCGGGCACCCTCGTACAGGCCGTCACACGCAACCCGTTGGCGGACCCCGGCATCCTCGGCGTGTCCGGCGGTGCCGCCCTGGGCGCCGTCGCGCTCGTCACGTCGGTGCCGCTCGCCGGGTCGTGGGGCATCGCCGGGGCGGCGTTCGGCGGCGCCGCGCTCGCGGCCCTCGTCGTGTTCGGGCTGTCGGCCCGGGGCGGTTTCCGGCAGAACCGGCTGGTGCTCGTCGGCGTCGGTGTCTCCACCGGGGCGACGGCGCTGATCAGTCTGCTGGTCACGCTCACCGACCCGTTCAACGCGACGAAGGCCCTCACCTGGCTGTCCGGCTCGACCTACGGCCGGACCATGCCCGACGTGGTGCCGCTCGCGGTGGTCCTCGTCGTCGGCATCGTCGTGGCGGTCGCGCGCCGGACCGAACTGGACCTGGTCTCGCTCGACGAGGACACGCCCCGGCTGCTGGGTCTGCGGCTCTCTCCCGGGCGGCTCGGCTTCCTCGCGGTCAGTGTGCTGCTCAGCGCCACGGCCGTCGCGGCCGCCGGCACCATCGGCTTCGTGGGGCTGGTCGCACCGCACGCGGCGCGCGCCCTGGTGGGCCGGCGGCACGTGCGGGTCGTGCCGGTGGCGATGCTGCTGGGCGCCTCGCTCGTCGGTGTCGCCGACATGCTGGGCCGCACGGTGATCGCGCCCGCACAGCTCGGCGCGGGGCTGATGACGGCGATCGTCGGCACGCCGTACTTCATCTACCTGCTGTTCCGGAGCCGCCGCTGACGGCCGGCCGTCCGCCGCCCGTGGCCGAGGGGGTCCGCCTGTTCCGGCGGGCCCCCTCGCGCCGTCCGGCGGGCGGGGGCGCGCCGTGTGCGGCAGGCCCACGCACGGCGGGGCAACCGGTCACCGGCCGTCACCTCCCGACGCGCTCGGTCACGGCCGCCCCCGTCGTCGCGGGCCCCCGGTCCGGGAAGTGGCGGGACGTGGGCGACGGCGTTTGACTGGACATGGCACACGGACGCCTCGCCCTGTCCGGCAGGAGGTTGCCATGACCACCACCCCCACCGCGTTCGACCCCACGCGCGTCGCGCACCTCACCGGCCGCTTCGCCCCCGTGACGGACGAGGTCGACGAGGCGGAACTCTCCGTGGTCGGCGAGTTGCCGGCCGACCTGGACGGCGTCTATCTGCGCAACGGCCCCAACCCCCGCTTCACGCCCATCGGTTCGTACCTGTTCCCGATCGACGGCGACGGGATGCTGCACGGCGTGTGGATCTCCGGGGGCCGGGCCCGCTACCGCAACCGCTTCGTGCGCACCCCGCAGGTGGTCGCCGAGGAGCGCGCGGGAAGGGCCCTGTGGGGCGGTCTGGAGTCCATGATCCTGCCGGACGCGGACGAGGTCGGGCCCGACCTCGCGCGGACCTTCAAGAACCTGCCCGACATCAACGTCGTACGGCACGCGGGGCGGTTGCTGGCGCTGGCCGAGTCCGACTGCCCGTTCCTGATGGGTCCCGAGCTGGAGACCCTGGGCAAGGAGACCTTCGGCGGCGCGCTGCCGGCCGGGATCACCGCGCACCCCAAGGTCGACCCGCGCACGGGCGAGATGGCGGTGTTCTGCTACGCGCTCGAACCGCCCTACCTGACGTGGTCGCTCATCGGGCCGGACGGCGTGGTGCGCCGCGGCCCGACGCCCGTGCCCGCCCTGGCCGACCCGGTGATGATCCACGACATGGCCCTCACCGACCGCTTCCTCGTGCTGGTGCTCGCGCCCGCTGTCTTCGACATCGACGCGGCGATGAAGGGCGGCTCCTTCCTCTCCTGGCGGCCCGAGAACGGCACCCGGATCGCCCTGATCCCGCGCGACGGCGGCACCGTCCGCTGGGCGGCGGACGACGCCTTCTGGGTCTGGCACACCGTCAACGCCTACGACACCACACCCGACGGCAACGTCGTCCTCGACTACGTGCAGTGGCCGTCCCTCAACCTGGGCGGCGCGCCGGCCACGCTGTCCTCCGGCGCCCACCGGGGCCTGACGCGGGCCGTCGTGGACCCGGAGGCCGGCACCGTGCACCGCACCCAACTGGACGACTCCCGCGTGGAGTTCCCGCGCATCGACGACCGGCTGATCGGACAGCAGCACCACCGCACGGCCGTCGCCGCCGACAGCGGCCGCGTGCCCGACCTGCTGCCCGGCGAGTACGACGCGCTGCGCTGGTACAACGCGCGCAACCCCACGGCGGCGCCGCAGGTCTGGTACGCGGGCGACCTCTCCGTGGGCGAGCCGGCCTACGCGGCGTCCCCGGGCACCACGGACGCCGGACGCGGCTACTGGATGACGTTCGCCACCGACCGTACGGACGACACCAGTTGGCTGCTGGTCGTCCCGGCCGGCGATCCGGGCGGCGGCCCGGTGGCGCGCGTGCGCATTCCGGTCCGCGTCCCGCTGGGGCTGCACGGGACGTGGCTGCCGACGGAGGAGTAGCCCCCGACTCACCCCGGTCGCGGCCCCGTCGGCCCCGACGCCCGGCCATGCCGCCTCCTGCGGGGTGCCGTCACCAGGGCGACGCCCACGGCGAGGCACGACGTGCTCCGGGACGCCCCGGCCGCGATCAATTCGTGCTCGCGGTGCTCGCGGGGTTGCCGCATCGCGGCCCTGACCGCTGCAAGACACTCTCCAATACGCCCTTTTGACGCCTGCTCAGCGCGTGCATTCCGTCACCGCCGGGCGACTTCGCGGTCACGCCGTCGCCGTCGACGACCCCGACTTCGGACGGTCGAGCCGTCGCTGGATCGCGGCGAGGGCGCCCTGCCGCCTGCCCGGCACCCGGCGGCGCAGTTCGAGGAGGGCCGGTGCCAGGGCGTGGGCCCTCCGCTCGTCGCCGAGTTGCTCCCACTGGTGGTGCGCGCGGTCGACGGCGGCCTCGACCTCGGGATCGTCCGTGCGCTGCTGCCGTGCGAGGCGCGACTGCGCGACGGACAACCACAGTTCGCAGCTCCGGGCGTGGTCCCCCGCGAGGCGCGCGAGGTCCGCCCGCACTTCGAGCCAGTGCACGGCCTGCACGGAGCCGCTGCCGTACGTGCGCAGCGCCTCGCTCTCCCACATGGCGGTGATCGTCGCCGCCTCGCTGTGCCGGCCCGCCCTCGCGGCCGCCAGGATCGCGGGGTGCGGATCGGTGACCTCCGCGCTCGCCGCCGCGACGGGCGCCGCGCGCACGGCAGTCGGGGGCTGCGGAGCGGGAGCGACCACGCGCGCGGTGACCAGGGGGTACTCCTGCCCCGGGGGCGCCGGAAGGCTCGGCGGCGGAGCGCCTCCGCCCGGCGCCGCGGGGGTCCCGGGAGCGGGCGGGAACTCGGGAACGGGCGGCAACTCCCGGGCGGGGGGCGCCTCGGGGGCCGACGGCGCCTCGGGGGTCGGCGGCGCCTCGGGTGCGGTCACCGGGACGGGCTCGGCGTCGGTGCCGGAGCCGGCGGCGCGGCCGGAGTCAGAGCCGGGGTCGGGGGCGAGGTCCGGTTCGGAGGTGGGCCCGCTGTCGGGCTCGGAAGTGGGCCCGCTGCCGGGCTCGGAGGTGGGCCCGCTGTCGGGCAGCGCGCCGGAGTCCGGGGCGAGGACCGCGAAGACGGCCGCCGCGTCGGCGGGGACCACGGGAACCTTCGCCTGCCTGGACGCGGGATCCGGGACGTCGACGGCGAAGAACAGCGCGTTCTCCGCCTCCGCGTTCGCCGCGGCCAGTTCGTGGAGCCGGCCGAGCGGCGGTGTGGCGCCGGACCGCCAGATCTCGGAGCACGCCCGCAGGTAGTCGGGGGTGACGAGCGTCCGGCGCGGCGCGGGCGGGACCACCCGTCCGAACAGGCGGACGCCGTGACCGACGGACAGCCCCTCCTCGTCGATGCGGGCCCTCGCCGCCGGGTCGGCGACGAGGTCGACGACGACCGTGGTGGTGCCGGGGCGGCGCAGCCTGAGTTCGCCGGTCAGCCAGTGCCACGGCAGCCCGGTGTAGCGCAGCGTGGCGGGGGTGGTGCGGGCGAGCGCCAGATGGAGCAGACGCTGCTTGTTGTCGACGTGGAGCTGCCCGGCGAAGTACAGCGTGAGGGGGCCGGGCACCGCCGCCGCGGCGCGTATCCGGGTCAGGACGGTCTGCGGGTCGAAGGGGTCGGCGAGCTCGACGACCGTCGCCGCCGCCGTCCCGGTAAGGACGGTCGGAGGCACAGCCGCCAGCGCGGGCAGTACCGAGGCCGCCTCGACGAGACAGTTCTTTCCGGCCGGGGAGGCCGCGATCAGCAGCGCGGTACCGGACACCGTCCCCTCCCGTGTGATCACCATTGCAGCACCGTAGCCGCAGACGTGCCCCGAAGGGGAGGCGAACCCCCGTCAAGCCCCCCGGGGAAGACCGCGGGAGGGACGCGCGCGAGCCTCGCCTGTCGCCGCGAGTGCCCCAACTCAGCGGCGCAGTGGACCGGTTGGCCTCACGGGCGCCGGGAGGGCAGCGAACGGCCGCAGAGCGAGACGCCCTTGCCCGCGAGGTACGGCGGACGGCAGGATGTCCGCCATGGATCTTCGTACCCGACCGGAGGGCCGGCGCCGCGCCGTCGGCTTCGCGCGCCCCAGCGCCCCCAGTCCGCGATCCTGTTGTCGCCGCTGAGCACGGCGGCCTGACTCCTTCCGCACCGCTGCCCGGCCGGCACACCGGCCTGCTCCGGCGTGCGGAATTCCTGCCGGTTCCGGTGGGCCCGCCTCGCAACCAGCCCGGCCCTTGCGGCTGTTCGCAGGACGGGTGCCGGCCTCTGCCGGTCCCCCGCCGCTGCCGAACGGCCAACGGGGCGCAGTCATAGGCCGGTTGACGGCCTCGACTCCCGGAACCCCTCGCAGGCCGCTTCCACCGTTCGGCGGGAGGGCACCGGGGCCTGCCCCGAAAGTGCCCGCCCGCCCCTTGCGCCGTGCCGTACGCACCGCGCCCAGCGCCCCACCCGCCCGCGATTCCCTTCCCCTCACCTGGAGTTACCCATGCCGTCGTCAAGACCGCGTTCCGCGCCGCCCCGCTCCTCCCTCGTACGGCTGTGCGTCGCCACCGCCTGCGCCGCCGTGTTCGCGGCCGTCGCCACGGGCCCCGCGGACGCCGCCTCGACCACGTTCGGCCCGGCCGTCGCGCACAATCCGTACGCGGGGCCGGACGGCAGCGCCACCATGCACGGCGACTCCGCGTCCTCGGACACCACGCCGCTGCCCGGACCGGGCGCGGGAACGCTCACCTCCAAGCGGATCGCGCTCGCGTCGGCCTGCCCCACCGTCCTGATCGGCTCGGACGGTTACCCCGTCGCGCTGTGCACGCCGATCTTCGGGCAGGTGCCGACCGTGCACCTCCTCGACCCCGCCGACGGGGACTCGATCGCCACGCTCACCCTCACCAAGGGCTCGCTGCTCGGCGGCGTGTACGCCTACCTCGACCAGAACGACCGCCTGGTGGTGATCGACGGCAGTCACCGGCTCCTGCGGATCGGGCATCACCGCGGGACGGACGGCAGTTGGTCCCTCTCGGTGGACTCCGCCCTCTCCCTGACCTCGGCCGTGCCGTCCGGCGACGACGTGACGGGCATCGCCCCGGACTGGCAGGGCAGGGTCTGGTTCGCCACCGGCGGCGGGGTCGTCGGCACGGCGGACGACAGGACCGGTGTCGTACGGACCCTTCAACTGCCCGCCGGTGAGCGGGTGGACAACAGCATCTCGACCGCGCCCGCCGGGACCCTGGTCACCACCACGTACGCCACGTATCTGCTGACCGCCTCGTCGGACGGGACCCCTCAGATCTCGTGGCGGCAGGCCTACGACCGCGGAACCGCCCGCAAGCCGGGGCAGTTGAGCCCCGGCAGCGGCTCCACCCCGACGTTCTTCGGTCCCACCGACGGCACCGACTACGTGGCGATCGTGGACAACGCGGACACCCGGGAGAAGCTCCAGGTGTACGCCACGTCCACCGGCCGGCTGATCTGCTCCACGCCCGTCCTGGTCTCCGGCGGCCCCGGCAGCGAGAACTCACCCATCGGCGCGGGCCGCAGCGTCTTCGTGGCGAGCACCTACGGCTATCCGTACCCCAAGGTGCCGGACGACGCGGGCACCAGCGTGCCCGCGTCCGCCGACTTCACCGGCGGCCTCACCCGGGTCGACGTGCGTGCCGACGGATCGGGCTGCGACCTGGTGTGGGACAACAAGCTGCGCTCGGCCGCCGTGCCGAAGCTGTCCACCGGGGACGGCAAGCTGCACACCGTGCTGCGCGACCCGTTGATTCCCGGCACGACCGGCTCCGGGATCCTCGACCCGTACCGGTACGCGGAGATCGATCCGAACACGGGCCAGGTGACGCGCAGTTCGTCCATCGGCGTGGGCTCTCTCTACGACACGCTCCAGATGGCGGGGAACGCCGCGCCGGGCGGCGTCTGGTACCAGGGAACGGTGACGGGGGTCGTGAGGATCTCGGGCGGCCAGTAGCGGCCGGCTCACTCCCGACGGGGGCCGGGGCGGACCGACCGCCCCGGCCCCCGCACGTTTCGCAGCGAGCCGGCCCGCCGGTCCCGCCTGCGGTTCTCCTCTCGAACACGCGTGGCGGCGTCGCCCCCGGATCGGCACCGCACAGGTGACGTTGGCATGAATCCGGTACAACGGCGCACCCGTACCCGTACGTTGACTGTCTCACCTGCCTCAGTGGCGCACGCGGGTCCGCAGGCGGCACGGTGGGCGGCCCGTCGGAACGGCCCGCCCCCGCCCGAGACGGCCCCGTCCCCGGGCAGGTCCGTGCAACTGCTGGAATCCGGGGCCTGCTTCGCACGCGGGGTCCCGGACCGAGAGGACACCGTATGACGATCACGGGCATCGACGTCTCCGGCTACCAGTCGGAGACCTACGACCTGTCCGGCCACGACTTCGTGTTCGTCAAGGCGACCGAGGGCGTCTCGTACACGAACCCGCGGCACGCGGCCCAGGTGACGCGTGCGCGGAACAACGACCGGGTGGTGGGGCACTACCACTACCTCAACAGCAATTCCATGTCCGCACAGATGGACTACTTCCTGCGACAGGCCGACGCGAAGGCGGGCGACCTGCTCGCCGTGGACTGGGAGGAGACCTCGGTCACCTCGGCGCAGAAGGACCAGGCACTGAAGTATCTCCAGAAGCAGGCACCCGGCCACCGTGTACTCCTGTACTGCAACCGGGACTTCTGGCTGAACCGGGACACCTCGTCGTACCGGGCGGACGGCCTGTGGATCGCCCAGTACAACGGGCACCCGGGCTCCCCCGACATCGACGCGGCGTGGGTCGTCCACCAGTACACCAGCGACCCGATCGACACCAACGTGGCCGCGTTCAGCAGCCGTTCGGCGATGGCCGCGTGGGCGGCCGGCACCACAGACCAGGAGGACGACATGCCGCAGGAAGTGAACCTCGGTTCAGCCTCGTACACGCTGAAGCCCGGCGGCTGGGACAGCATCGAGTACACCACCGAGTGGATCGACGAGACGGGCGACCACGCGTCGGGCGGTTCGGTCTTCGCCCGCGGGGCGTGCAAGTTCTCCGGCACGCTCAGCCTGCACGTCAAGGGTCTCGCCCCGGGCGAGACCGTGCAGGTCCGCATGTCCGAGTACACGGGTGACAACTTCGTGCAGGACCATCCGATCGACGAGGCGGTCGGCACCGGCGGCGACACGTATCACGTCACGCCCCTGGTCAAGCATCTCGCCTCCGGCCACAGCATGCGGGTGCGGCTGCTGAACACCTCCGCCTCGCCGGTGACCGTCACCAGCGCCGTCCTCACCGCGCTGGTCTGGAAGTAGCCGCCCGGCCCGTCCGCCGACCCGTCCACGATGCCCGTGGCGCCCGCCTCCCGGTGGGTGCCACGGGCATCGTCGTGCTCCCCCGGCCGGTCCGCGCGCCGCCCAACGTCCGCCACTCGGGCACCCTTTGACACCTTTCGACGTTGCGGATACTGTCCACGCCCAGTTGGGCATCCTCAGTGGACGCGCTGGACAGCACACGTTAGGTGGTTCCCGTGAAGTCGGAGCCGGGTGGTCAGGTCGGTCGACGCGACATCCTCCGTATGACCGGGGCGGGCGTCGGCGTGCTCGCCGCGTCGTCCCTGCTCGCCGCGTGTTCGCCCGGCCCCCGGAGCGACGCCTCCGCCTCCGGCGGTTCCGCGTCGGCCGCGGCCGACGGCACCGACACGCCGATCGACAGCCTCACCCTGGCGCTGCCGTCGTCCCTGTCGAGCCTGGACGTCCGGCGCGAGGCGGGCATCCTCAACTACGTCGTCGCCGCACTCGTGCAGGAGTCCCTGCTGTCGGTCGGCCCGACGGGCAAGCTGGAACCCGGCCTCGCCGAGTCCTGGAAGCAGGCCGACGCCACCACGTACGTGTACACGCTGCGGCGCGGCGCCGTCTTCTCCGACGGCAGCGCCGTCACCACCGACGACGTCGTCGCGTCCGTCGAGGCGGCCCGCGAGAAGTCCAGCTCCCTCGCCTACGCCTGGGCCAACGTGGCGTCGGTCAGGGCCACCGGGCAGCGCGAGATCACGATCAGGCTGAAGGCCGCCGACGCCGCGTTCTCCTGGACGCCGACCCCGGGCACCCTGCTCGTGAGCAGCCGCGCGTTTCTGACCAAGCACAAGGACGACGTCGGCACGCCGAAGACGCTGCTGCTGGGCTCCGGGCCGTACAAGGTGACCTCGTTCGCCGCCGACGACCACGTACAGCTGGAACGCAACGACGCGTGGTGGGGCGACAAGCCGGTCCTGCACTCGCTGAAGCTGTCCTTCGTGCCGGACGCCGGGACCCGGCTGGTGGCCATGAAGTCGGGGTCCGTGGACGGCGCGCTGGACCTCGCCTCCGACGAGGCCCGCGGCTGGGAGTCGAGCGCCCGCGTCACCTACACCGGAGACCGGTCCGTCGTCTCTCTCGCCTTCGACACGGCTCGGGCCCCGTTCGACGACATTCACGTGCGCCGGGCCTTCGCGTACGCCGCCGACCGCTCCGGCATGGTCAGCGGCATCCTGCACGGCAAGGCGGAGGTCGCCTCCACGCTGGTCTCGCCGCAGATGTGGGGCGACCTGCTCGGCTCCGACGAGGTGAAGGCCGGGTACGCGGAGCTGCCGTCGTTCGACTTCAGCCTGACGCGGGCCAAGTCCGAACTCGCGAAGTCGGCCCACGCGGACGGCTTCACCGTCGAGCTGACCTACCCCAACAGCGGCCCGCAGCTGGGCAAGGGCGCGCTGGCCCTCGCCGACTCGCTGAAGGACCTCGGCATCACCCTCACGGTGAAGGAGGTCACCCTCGAACAGTGGATCGCCGACCTGGTGCCGGGCAAGAAGCCGCTCCAGTTCCTCTGGTACTTCCCCGTGACCGGCGACCCGTCCGAGCTGACCGACGCCTACCTCAAGAGTTCCGCCTCGGCGACCAACCTCGCGCACTACAGGAACACCGCGGTCGACAAGGCGCTCACCGCGGCGAAGGGCGAGACCGACGAAGCCACGCGCGGCAGGCAACTGCTCAGCGCCGTACGGTCGTCCGCCGCCGAGCTGCCCTACCTGCCGCTGTGGTGGGCGCAGACGGCGACCGCCCTGTCGGACGACCTGGTGCTCGAGGAGCCCGGCGCGTTCACCTTCGTCGGCCCCTGGGCCACCCGGCTGCGGCGCACCACCTGAGACCGCGTGCCGGGCACCCTTCCCCCGGGGTGCCCGGCACGCGCAGCAACTCGGCCGCACCGCCCGTCGGTTGACGTCCGCCCCACCCGCACGACGATCGGATCCCACGATGTCCAGCACCTCTCCTCCCCCCGCCGCTGCGGAGCGGCCGCGGGCCGGCACCGTGCGCCGGGTCCAGGAGGCGCTGCTCGGACTCGACCGCCCCGTCGAGGCGCGCGTCAGCCCCGACGGCCGGACCGTGGCAGTGACGGTCGCGGGTCCCGCGTGCACGGACGTGATCCTGGTCCCCGCGGACGGCTCGGCGACCGGGCGGGCCGCGTCCGCCGCCAACCAGCCCCCGCACGCGGGCAGTTCGGCCGCTTCGGCCGACTCCGCGCAGCCCGTCCACCGGCACCGCCCCCGCTGGCTGCCGGACTCGCGGACCCTGCTGCTGGTGACCGAGGCACCGCCCGAGCGGCCCGGCGCGACGGCCCTGCCCGCGCTGACCGCCTGGGACACCGCGACCGGTGCGCGGCGCACCCTCGCCCGTGTTCCGGGCGCCGTCGAGGACCTGCTGGTGGCCGACGACGGCACCGAGGTGCTGCTGCTCGTCGCGGACGACGGCACCGAGCGCGACGGCATGAACCTGGGGCTGCCGGTCCGCCTCGGCCCCGCCCCCGACCCCGAGACGTTCCGTCCGGGCGCCGGGCGGCGGCGGCTCCTGCACGGCGAACTCCCGCTTCCCGAGGCCCTGTTCGCCACGGGCGGCCAGGTCCGCGCGGAGCTGCGCGACGCCGGGCCCACCGGGCTCACGGTGTGGAACTGCGCCTGGCGCGGCGGGAGTACGGCGGTGGCGACCGTGTCGGAGGAGACCCTGCCCGCGGGTTACTACCGGGCGCGGTTCGCCCGGCTCGGTCTCCACGACGGTTCGGCCGGGACCCTGTACGAGTCGGAGGGCCAGCTCGCCGCGCCGGCGCTCAGCGCGGACGGCCGGCGCGCGGCCGTCGTCGAGGGCATCTCGATCGTGGCGGGCCGCCCCGTCGTGGTGGACCTCGCGGACCCGGCCGCGGGGCCCGCCGTGCCGACCCCGGCGGAGGACGTCACCTGGCTCCGGTTCGTCGCCGGGTGTCCCGACCGTCTGCTGACCGCGGGATGGTGCGGCACCGGAAGCCGGGTCACCGAGGTGCGTCTCGGCGCGAACCTGCCCGGCGGCGCCGACGTGACCGTCCGGGGGCGGTCCGGGGCCGTGCTCGGCGGACCGACGTTCCAGCCCGCCCTCACGCTCAGCGCGGACGGCTCGCTCGCCGCGAGCGTCCTCGATGGACCCGGGCTGCCGCCGCAGGCCGTCGTCGCGACGACGGCCGGGCCCGACGCCTGGGCCTGGCGGCCGGTCACCGCACTCAACGGAACCACCGGGAACGGCACTTGGGGCGACGAGGCGGACGCCGGCACCGCGCCCGGTCTCGCCGAGCTCGCCCGGGTCCGGACCCGCGAGACGTCATGGACGTCGGCCGACGGCAGCCCGGTGCACGGCCTGCTCCTGGACGCGCCGGGCGTGCCGGTCCCCGGCGGTGACCCCGGCGACGACGGCGCGTCCGCGCACGCGCCCCGGCCGCTGGCCGTCGTCGTGCACGGCGGCCCGTCCTGGCTGTGGTCGGCGCACCACGCGCCCGCCGACGTCCTCGGCCTCGCCCCCGCGCTGGCCGCGGCGGGCTGGCTGGTGCTGCTGCCCAACCCGCGCGGCTCCAGCGGCTACGGACTCGACCACGCCCGCGCCGTCGTCGGCACCTTCGGCGAACGCGACCTCGACGACCTGCTCACCGGGGTCGCCGCGCTGACCTCGGCCGGAGAGGCCGCGGCGGACCGGGCCGCCGTCCTCGGGCACAGCTACGGCGGCTACCTCGCCGCGGTGGCCGCCGCCCGCACCACGGTGTTCCGGGCGGCGGTGGTGGTCTCCGCTCCGACCGACTGGCTGAGCTTCGCGCACACCTCGGTCATCGGCGGAGGCTACGAACTCACCTACCGCATCGGCGACGCGGCGACCCCCGAGGGCCGTGCCCAACTGCTCGCCCGGTCACCGGTGTTCGCCGACGCGGGCTCCCCGGTGCCGACCCTGCTGCTGCACGGCGAGCACGACCGGGTCACACCCGTCTCGCAGGCGCAGGAGCTGTACCGGTCACTCGCCCGGCGCGGCACGACCCCGGTGGAACTGCACGTCTACCCGGGCGAGGGCCACGAGTTCACGGACCCGGCACACCTGCTGGACGCCGCCGCCCGCGCCGAGGCGTGGCTCGACAGACACGTGGTCGCGGGTCCGCGCGCGGACCCCTCCGGCCCGGAAGGTCCCGACGGCCGTCCGGCGCCAGAGCCCGGTCCCGCCGCGACCGTTCCCGGCGGGCGCCCACCGATCCGCGCCTCCGGCACGACGGGAGAGACACCATGACCGCCGTCGATCAGGCCCCGGCCGCACCGGCCGCCCGGCCTCCGGTGCCCGATCCGCCCACGCGGTCGGCGCGGCTCCGGTCGGCGCTGCCCCTGCGGTACGTGCTGCGACGGCTGGCCGGCACCGCCGGGCTGCTCGTCGTCCTGTCGGTCGCCGTGTTCGCACTGGTGCGCATCGCACCCGGCGACCCCGCCCGCACCCTGCTGGGCGCCCGCAGCGCGACCCCCTCGGCGCTGGCGGCCGTGCGGGACCGGTACCACCTGGACGACCCGTTCGCCGCCCAGTACGGGCACTGGCTGCTCGACGCGCTCCACGGTGATCTCGGCACCTCCATCAGGACCGGCGAGAGCGTCTCGTCCGCGCTCGGCGACCGGCTCGCCGTCACCGCCGAACTGGTCGGACTGGGCTTCGCGGTGGCGCTCGTCCTGGGGCTGCCGCTCGGCGTCGTCGCGGGACTGCGGGCACGCCGGGCCGCCGACCGGGCGGTGCAGACCCTCGGTGTGGTGGCCCTCTCCACCCCGGCGTTCGCGGGCGGACTCCTCCTCATCTACGTCTTCTCCCTGATGCTGGGCTGGCTGCCGGCCTACGGCCCCGGCACGGGCGGCGCGGGCGACCGGCTGCTGCACCTGGTACTGCCCGCCGTCACCCTGGGGCTGGCGGTCACCGCCGTGCTGATCAAGCTGACGCGCGCGGCCGTCGTCCGTGAACTGGCCCGCGAGCACGTCACGTTCGCGCTCGCCCGCGGGGTCCCCGTGCGGACGGTGACGGTGAAGTACGTCCTGCGGGGCGCCCTCGTCCCCGTCACCACCGGCGTCGGACTGGTCCTCGCCTACCTGCTGGCGGGGACCGTCATGGTGGAGCAGGTGTTCGCCCTGCCGGGTCTGGGCCAACTGCTGGTCGACTCGGTGACGTTCCGCGACGTCCCCGTGGTGCAGGCCGAGGCACTGCTCGTCGCCGCCCTGGTCTGTCTCGCGAACCTCGTCACCGACCTCACCCATCCCCTGGCCGACCCGCGGCTGCGCCCCGCGCCCGTCGCGCGCCGAGGACGGTCCGCCGTCCGGAAGGGACCGTCATGACCACCGCCGGCAGCCCGACCACCGGGCCCCCGCCCACGACTCCCACCGCGCCCGCCGACGCGGACGCCACCGCCGAGGCCGGCCTCGTGGGGGCCGCCGCCCCCGGGCGCCGCCGCCGGCCTTCCGTACTCACCCTCGTCTGTGCCGTCCTCGCGGCGCTGATGGCGGTGGCGGCCGTGGCCGGACAGTGGCTCCTCCCGGACTGGGACGCGCAGGACCTGCTCACCGGCGTCTCGATGCCCGGCGGCGGTCACCCCCTCGGCACCGACGAACTCGGCCGCGACGTCGCGGAGATGGTCGTCGCGGGAGCCCGCAGCACGCTGGCGGGGGCCGCGCTGGTGGCCCTCGGTTCCATGCTCGTCGGCAACGCGCTGGGCCTGGCGGCCGGTTACCTCGGCGGCTGGACCGACGCCGTCGTGCGCCGCTGGGCCGACCTGCTGCTCGCGCTGCCCGCGCTCCTGGTGACCATCGTGGTCGCGGGCATCGGGGGCGGCGGTTACGCCGTGGCCGTCGGCGTCCTCGTGGTGCTGACCTCGCCCGGCGACACCCGGCTGGTGCGCTCCGCGGTCCTGGAGCAGCGGCACCGCGCCTACGTGGAGGCCGCGGAGACGCTGGGCCTGTCGCGGACGGCCGTCATGGTGCGGCACATCTGGCCCAACGTGCTGCCCGTGGTCGTCGCCAACACCACCCTCAACTTCGCGGGTGCCGTCGTGACGCTGTCCTCCCTGTCGTTCTTCGGCCTCGGCGTACCGCCCGGCGCACCGGACTGGGGACGCATGCTCGCCGAGAACCGCACGCTGCTCTACGACAACCCGTCCGCCGCGCTCGCCCCCGCCGCCGCGATCATCGTGTGCGCCGTGGTGCTGAACCTGCTCGGCGACCGGCTGTTCGAGGCCTTCTCCGACCGGAGCTCCTGATGACCGCCGACTCCGCCTCCCCCTCCGCCGCCGCGCCTGCGGGCTCCGTCGCGACGCCCGCGGCTCCCGCGCCGGGCGACCTGCTCGACGTGCGCGGTCTGCGCGTCGTCGCCACCCGTGGCGCCGGTGCGCACGCGGTCGTCCTCGACGGGGTGGACCTGCGGGTGGCCCCCGGGGAGTGCGTGGGCGTGGTCGGCGAGTCCGGCAGCGGCAAGTCGCTCGCCGTGCGGGCGGTCGTCGGCCTGCTGCCCGAGGGCACCGCCGTCGACGGCGGCAGCGTGCGGCTGTCCGGGCGGGAGGTGCTCGACCTGCCGCCGGCCGCCCGGCACGCGGTGCGCGGACGCCAGGTCGCCCTGCTGCTCCAGGACCCCTTCACGATGCTGCACCCCCAGCTCACCTGCGGGGCGCAGATCGCGGACGGCCTGCGCGCGGAACTGCCCGCGCTCGCCGCCGCACGCGGGCGCCGGGCTCGGCGCACGGCGGAACGGCGGGAGATCGCGCGCAGGCTGGCCGAGGTCGGTCTGCGCCCGGAGGTGGCCGACCGCTATCCGCACGAGCTCTCCGGCGGCATGCGCCAGCGCGTCGCCGTGGCCGCCGCCCTGGCCGGCGATCCGGAACTGCTCGTCGCCGACGAACCGACGACCGCGCTGGACGCCGCCAACCAGGGTGCCGTCCTCGACCTGTTGCGCTCGCTCCAGCGGGGGCGCGGCATGGGCCTCGTCCTCATCACCCACGACCTGCGGGTCGCCTTCTCCGCCTGCGACCGGGTGTACGTCCTCTACGCGGGCGCGGTGCTGGAGGAGGGCCGCGCGGCGGAACTGGAAGCCGATCCGCGACACCCCTACACCGCCGGGCTGCTGGCGTCGGAGCCCTCCGTGCGCGAGCGGTTCGAGCGGCTGCCCACGATCCCCGGGTCCGTGCCCCCGCCCGGCAGGCGCGGCGCCGGCTGCCCCTTCGCCGACCGCTGCCCCCACGCGGCACCCGTCTGCGGGAGCACCACGGTGAGGCTGCGGCCGGTGGCCGCGGCCCCGCGCGGCGGCGAGCCCGGGACGCGGCTGTCCGCGTGCCTCCGACTCGCCGAGATCGACGGCCCGTTGACCCCCGAGCGGGTGACGGGGGACGCTCCGCCACGGGCGGCGGAAGCACCGGCACCGGCCGGCTCGGCCCGCGCGGACGACACGGACACCACGGCCGGCACGAACAGCACGGCCGGCGCGAACATCACGGCCGGCGCGGAGAGCGGCTCGGGAGCGGGCGATGCCCCGGCCGGCGTACCCGCCCTGCGCGTCGACAGCGTGAGCCGTACGTTCCGGTCGGACGCCGGCGACCACGTCGCCGTGCGCGGGGTCTCGCTGACCGTGGCGGCGGGGCGGGTGACGGCGCTCGTCGGCGAGTCGGGGTCGGGCAAGACCACGCTGGCCCGCGTCGCGATCGGGCTGGAGACGTTCGACGCGGGGCGGGTCGACGTGGCCGGGCTGCCGCTCGCGCCGGGACGCCGGCCGACTGTCGCGGAGCGGGCCCGGCTCGCACGGCGGGCACAGATCGTCTTCCAGGACCCGTACGCGTCGCTCAACCCGCTGCGCACCGTGAGTGCGACGCTGCGCGAGGCGCTTACCGCCGCCGGGCAGGACACCCGGGTCGGCAGACGCGAGCGGGCGGAGCGCGACCGGCGGCGCGTGGACGAACTCCTCACCCAGGTGGGGCTGCCGACCCGGTACGCGGCACGACGCCCAGCGGGGCTGTCCGGCGGTGAACGTCAACGCGTCGCGCTGGCAAGGGCGTTGGCCGTCCGGCCCCGGCTGCTGATCTGCGACGAGGCGGTCGCGGCCCTCGACGTCTCCGTCCAGGCGCAGTTGCTCAACCTGTTGGCGCGGCTCCAGCGCGCCGAGGGGTTCGCGGTGCTGTTCATCACCCACGACCTGGGCGTGGTGCGGCAGATCGCGGACGAGGTCGCCGTGATGTACGAGGGCGAGATCGTCGAACGGGGACGCACGGCCGACGTGCTGGACCGGCCGGCGCACGCCTGGACCCGGCGCATGCTCGCCGCGCTGCCGTCGAGCACCTCCCACGGCCGGGACCCCTCGGGTTCGGAGCCCCTAGACTGACGCCGACCGGAAGATCACCCACGAGCCCGTACAAGCCCCACCGCGCGTGGACCGAGCCGCCGAGGAGGATGGGTGTCCGCCACCCCCGCCGTCCCCGCCCGTCCGGAGAACGAGCCCGCCAGCTCCGCCCCGGCGGCCGAACCGGACGGCACAGCACCCGAGGAAGCGGACCGAGGGGCAGCGGGCCCGGTGTCCGCCCCTCGCGGTTCGGTACGTGACGCCCTGTCGGCGAACCTCAACCAGCGCCGCCTGGCGCGTGGTTGGAGCCTGCGTTCGCTGTCGGCCGCCACCGGGATCAGCAAGGGGCTGCTCTCCCAGATCGAGCGGGCCGAGGCCAATCCGACGCTCGACGTGCTCAGCCGCATCGCCGACGTGCTGGAGACCGATCCGATCGACCTGCTGCGCCGTTCACTGGCCCGGCCGGAGATCGTCCGTGCCGCCGAACTGGCCGAGCCCGAGGGCGAGACGTCCGTGAACCTGTTGTTCGCGACGACCGGGCACGGCCGCGCGGAGATCTACCGCTCGCGGCTGCACCCGCACACCAGGAGTCAGGTCAGCTCGCACGGCGCGGGTTCCGTGGAGTACGTGATGGTCGTCTCGGGCCGGGTCTCGCTCGTCGTGGACGACGTGCCGTACTTGCTGGAGACCGGCGACAGCGCCCGGTTCGACGGCCGGTCGGCCCACTGCTACACGACCGAGGAATGCCCCGCCGTCACCCACAGCATCGTCGGGTTCCCGCCCAACTGACCTGCTGCTCGGTCACGTTGGCGTTCACCCTGCCACGGGCCGGTACGTGTAACGGCGGTCGGCGGGTCGGCCCGGGGCGCGCCGTCGAGCGGTGAACGGCCGCCACCCGGCGCGGGGCGCCCCTCGTCCGTCGGGACGGCGCGGGCGAGGTCGGCGTGAGTGACGGTTCCGGGGTCGGGGTGTCCGACGGGGACGGGCGTCCTGCGGCGTCGAGGCGGTGCGCCAGGGCCGCCGCGGGCTCCGCGACCGTGCCCGCCTTTTTCCCGAGAGATCGCTAGCGGCCTCTGCAACGGTTCCGGGTGCTCGCGGACTCTGTGGGGCGAGGAGGTGAGCCATGAGAGACATGGCCAGACCGGCAACCGACGCCGGCTACGGCTCCGATGACTTCCAGGCGTTCGTCATCGGGCGTTGGTCCGGACTGTTGCGGACCGCGTATCTCCTGACCGGAGAGCAGCAGGCGGCGGAAGACCTCGTGCAGGGCTGCCTGGAGCGGACGTTCGTGGCCTGGCGGAAGGTTTCGCAAGCCCGGGACCCGGACGCCTACGTGCGACGCATCATGGTCAACGCGCATGCGCGCAAATACCGCAGGGGGCTCAAGGAGTACCTCTCGCGCGGTGACGGCTCGGGGCTCGGGAGCGAACTGCCGGAGAACGAGGATCGCATCGGCCGGGCGGACGACCGCTGGGACCTGGTCGCGGCGCTGGCCCAACTGCCGGTCCGGCAACGGGAGGCCGTCGTGCTGCGGTACTGGGAGGACCTGAGCGAGACGCAGACGGCCGCCGCGATGGGCTGCTCGGTGGGCACCGTGAAGAGCAACGCGGCCAGAGGGATCACCCGGCTCCGGTCCGCCTTCGGGCTGACCCACCCCGGTACCGACACAACCCAGGTGATGCACGAAGGGCGGACAACATGACGGACACAGGCGCCGACATCTCCACCATGCTCGCCGACGCCGCGCGGCGCGCCCAGGTCGAGCACGCGCCCGTCCACGCGATCGTTGCCGGCGGCATGCGACGCAGAAACAGACGTCGTGCCGCCGGACTGGCCGTCGCACTGGCCGTCGTGTGCACCGGCGGCATCGCCACGACGTCCTGGTTGGACGAGGGATCCGGCGCCGCACCCGCCGCGGCCGAACAGCGGTCCGCGCCCCGCCCCGTGACGGAAGTGATCGCGACGGGGCTGCTCGACGGGAAGCCCTGGAGCCTCAGTGTGGATGTGTGGAAACGTGCCGCGGACGCGAAGGAGGCAGGCCGGGTGTGGGACGCGATGGCGGAGGTCGAATACCCGGACGCACAACGCGCGGGTGGCGCGGCAGGGCCCCAACTCACCACAACGGGCTGGTACTTCGCCAACCTGAAGGTGGGTGAGCGGCACTCGTTCGTGGACGACGGAGCACTGAGCGGAACAGAGGACCGCAAGGTGGAGACCGTTTGGGGGAAGCTCTCCCCGACCGGCTCCGGTTGGTTCCTCTTCGGGCGGACCCTCCCCGGGGTTCACGCCGTCCAGTGCACCTGGAACAACGGGCGGAAGGTCACCCCCGAGTTGCACACGATCGCCGGAACCGGCACCCGGTTTTTCGCGATCGACATCCCTGCCCCCAAATCGATCACCGAAGCACCCCGGTGCACGGCCGCCGACTGACCCCTCCACCGCGGTCCCGGTGACCGAGAGGGAGCGCGCCCGTGCCGCCGCGTGCGGCGGCACGGGTACGCCGGACGTCCGCCGCCGTGCCCGGCGAACCGCGTGGCGCGCGCTGCGCGCGGCGCGCGCTGCCCCGGGAGGCCGCACAAGGGAGTTGCCGCACGACGGGGGCCGCGCGGAGCCGCCGGGCCACACGTGTGTACGGTGGTCGTCCCGCGGTGGCCAGTGGCGCCTTTCCGCATCGACGTGGAATGGTGGCGCGATGAGCACGAACGACTACGACCGGGTCCGCGTCGGCATCGAGACGATGACCGCGTACGTCTCCGGCAACGTCCTCCTGACCAAGTACATGATGGAGCGCCGGGACTCGGACGGGAACCTGGACCAGGTCGCGGACGGCGCGACGGCGCTGTGCGCGCTGCTGCTGCGGCAGATGGCGCAGATGACCGGCAAGTCCGAGCCGGAGATCCTCCAGGAGATCGCCCGCGGCCTCAACCGCACGGAGCAGAACGAGGGTTGATCCGCGCGGGCCGGACCGCCGGCCGGGTCAGTCGAGGACCTTGCCGACGAAACCCGAGAGGTTGTCCAGCAGCCGGGCGATCTTCTCCGCCGGGGTGAGCGTCTCGTCGAAGCCCTTCCCGGCGGAGGCCTGCCGCTTGCCGCGCACGTACAGCGAGCAGGCGAGGTCGGCGCACAGGTACTTGCCGACCGTGTTCCCCTGCCGGCCCGGTTCGCCCGTGCGGCGGGCGCTCATCAGGGCCACCCCGCCGCTGGTGTGGGTCGTGAGGCACAGCGAGCACATGCTGCGGGCGGTGAAACTGCGGCTCGCGCCCCCGGCCGCCCGCATCGACAGGCCGAGCAGCCCGCCGTCGTGCCGGGCCACCAGGTACGCGCGGTCCGGCGCGCCGGGGTCCCGCCAGCCGAGGAAGTCGAGGTCCGCCCACGGCAGCTCCTCCAGGTCCCTGGGGACGCTCAGCCGCTTGGCCTCACCCTTCGAGCAGTTGACGAACGACGCCCGGATCTGGGTCTCGGTGATGTGTTCCACTGTGCCGAGGCTAGCTTCCCTAATATATTTAGGCAAACGATTTATTCTCCTAGCTGGAGGGAGCTCGCATGGCGCGTACGGGCATCACCCCCGAACGTCTGACCAGGACCGCGGCGGAACTCGCCGACGAGATCGGCTTCGACAGCCTGACCGTCTCCGCGGTCGCGCGCAGGCTCGGGGTGAAGGATCCGAGCCTCTACGCGCACATCCGCAACGCCCGCGACCTCAAGGCGCGGGTCGCACTGCTGGCCCTGGAGGAGCTGGCCGACTCGGCCGCCTCCGCGCTCGCCGGCCGGGCCGGGCGCGACGCCCTCACCGCCTTCGCCGACGCCTACCGCGACTACGCGAGACAGCACCCCGGCAGGTACGCGGCGAGCCGCTTCGAGCTGGACGACGAGAAGGCCAGGGCCAGCGCCGCCCCCCGGCACTCCGCGATGACCCGCGCCATGCTGCGCGACTACCACCTGCCCGAGCCCGACGAGACGGACGCGGTGCGCTTCCTGCACGGCGCGTTCCACGGCTTCGTGAGCCTGGAGACCGTGGGCGGCTTCAGCCACACCCCCCGGAGCGCCGACGCGTCTTGGGCGTGGATGCTGGACACCCTCGACTTCGCGCTCCGCAACCGGCCCCGCACCGGGCCCGGACCCGAGCGGAAGTCCCCGGACACGGGTGGCGCGCTGGCCTGAGCGACGGCCCGCGCGCCTCACGGATCGAAACGCCGCACGCTGCCGTCGCCGGTGACGACGGTCAGGACCGTCCCCAGGTCGCGGGCCGCCGTGGCCGCCGCGATCTCCGACAGGAGTTCCCCGCGCTCCGCCCATCGGCGCAGCAGCCGGTAGCGCTGCGCGAGCGTGAGCGTGACCTCGCCGATCGGGAGCGCGCCCGTCAGCGCGGCGAAGGCCGCCTGGTCCGGGGTGGGTGTCACACCGACCGCGGCGAGGTCGGCGAGCGGCACCGTCGTACGGGACGGGCCCGCCCAGTCGTCGGCGGCGAGGCGGGGCGCCCGCGCCGCGGCGTCCGGTGCGGCGAGACGGAACTCGGTCCAGCGGTGCAGCGCGTCGGACGGGTCCGGTCCGCCGAGCAGCGCGCCCAGTCCCGGCCGGTCGAGCAGTTCGGGTGCCTTCCTCCGCACGGAGTCCGCGAGCGCGGTGGGCAGCCAGTCGCCCGTGCCGCCCTGCTGACGCAGCATCAAGGGCATGGGAACGGCGGTGGAGTTGGTGCCGGTTAGGGTTTCCGGGGCCGTCGTGGCGGCGGACTTCACCTGGTCGGGGCGGACCTGGACGCCGAGGTGGCCGGTGAAGAGATCGGCGACGTTGTCGAGCCAGCCGGCCGCCACCGCGGGATCGATCCCCGGCCGCACCGACTTGCTCATGTACCGGCCGGACTTGTCGTTCACGGTCCAGGAGCGCTGGGCGGCACTCCAGCGGAACTCGCCCGAGACGCGGCTCGCGCCGGGCTGTGTGCGCCCGCCCTCCTGGAACACGGCGGCGATACCGGTGTGTCCCAGACCGTCGATCTCCGCCCGCAGGGAATCCGCCGTCACCTCGGGGCGGCGCGTGCGCACCCCAGCGAGCAGCGCGTCGAACTGGTCCTCCGCCATCACCTGCGACGGGGCCTCGCTGCCGAGCAGGACGCGGCCGTCGTCGGTCACCGTGTAGAGCCACACCGCGTCGTGGTTGCCGGTGACCAGCAGATCGGGGTCGACCTCTTCGAGCGGGATCCACAACGGGTTCGCCCGCACGTCCCCGTCCTCGTCGCGCTCCTCGTCCTTCACGCGCTTCGGCATCACGGAGTCGCCGTAGTCGGCGGTGAGTTGCTCGGGGGAAGGCGGCGTCCTGGTCTCCCCCTCGGCGCCGGACTCCTTGCCGCCGCTCCCCTTCTCCTTCGCGCCCCCTCCGCCCTCCCCGCCTCCCTTCTCGGCACCTCCCTTGTCGCCCTTTTCCTCCGGCCCAGTGCCGCCCTTGAGGCCCGTTTCCAGGGGCGGTTGCGGCAGGGGGGAGGCCGATTCCAGCGTCTCGTAGTGGTCGACGCCGTTGTAACTGACGTAGACCGTGGGCCCGTTGGCCTGGTCCGAGAGTCGCTGGAGCAACTGCCCGCCGTTCTCGTCCGACCGGACGAGGACGAGGTCGATGCCCAGCGACTGGGCGAGCAGCAGGGGAACTTCGTCGTAGAAGGGGGTGTGCCACAGTTCGGCCGAGCGGATCGCCCGGTCGACAAGTCCCCGTTGTCCCATGGCCAGTGTGCGCGCCGCGGTGTTCGGGACGACGCTCGGCAGGTGCTGCCTGATCTCCCGCCACAGCGCGTTCGCCCTCGGGGTCGCGGGTCCGTGCAGCGTGCGCAGCACCAGTTGGCGCAGGTTGTCCGCGTGCGCGGTGTCGGTCAGCGCTCGGCGCCGTACGGTCGAGACGGCGCCGGTGGCCCCCCGCAACTGCGTCTCGATGCGCGCCCTTTGGGCGTCGGTCAGCGGAGGGAACGACTGGAGCGCCAGGGGTACCAGCAGGGGGCGCAGACTGCGCAGGTCCGGATACCTGTCGTGGACGATCGTCTCCAACGGGTCCCGGGTGCCGTGCTGTTGGGCCGCCGCGGACGTGGCGTACCAGTCGGCGGTACGGCTCCGCAGGTCGCCGACGGTCATCGTGCGTACCGCCCTGCCTCCCACCGTGTGCCCCGGGTGCTGGGTGGCCAGGCCGGCGATGACCGCCGAGAAGAGGCAGTTGCCGTCCGGACGCACGTTCCGCAGAGTCAGCGTCTGTCCGTCGACGACGACCGTGCGGTCGGGGTTCGGCCTGTCGGTGTCACGCGGCTTGCCCTTGGCCTCCTGGTCCTTGGCGGCCTTGTCCTTCGCCTCCTGGTCCTTGGCGGCCCTGTCCTTCGCCTCCTGGTCCTTCGCTGCCCTGTCCCTGGCCTCCTGATCGGAGTCCGCCGGACCCTTCCGCCCGCCCGTGTCCTTGGGCGGAACGGGCGGAACGGGCGGCGTCGGCGGAACGGGCGGTGCCGACAGCGGTGTTGATCCCGGCTGCGGGCGTGCCGACAGATAGCTGTCGCCCCGCCGGTAGACGGTGGCCTGCGGACGCGGTCCCGTCGACGGGTCGTCGGACCCCGGGAAGAACTGGTAGGTGCCGTCCTCGCCGACCACGGTGAGGTCGACGCCCAGCGTCCGCGCGGTCAGGCCCGCGACGAGGTCCGACGTCGCGCCGTCCCACCGGCGCCCGCGCCGCACGTGCAGGCGCACCAGACTCCGCCGCTGAGCGGGAGTGAGGGTGGCCAGCACCTCGGCCGGCAGGCGTCCGCCCTCGTCCGCGGTGCTGCCGAGCAGGGAGCCGTCCTTCCGGACGATCTCCGCGAGCCTGCGGTCCAGTTCGTCCCGGTGGAACACGGCGTGGGGGTCGAGCGTCACGTCGTCCGGCATCGCGGTGCTCTGGGACACCCGGCCGGCCAGGTTGTCGCGCCGGGCCTCCGTCACCGCGCCGGGGCCCCGGGGGTCGGTGGCGGCCAGGACCGCGCCGAAGAAGCCGTTGCCGTCGCCGGCCGGTTCGTGCAGGTCGTACAGCCGGCTCTGGCCGTTCGGGTCGGTCACGGTCAGTGTGCGGTGGTCCAGTGACGCGTCGAACCGGCGCAACGACGGGTCGGGGGTGCCGTCGCTCTCCCACGGCGGACGGCTGAACGCGGGGCGCAGGTCGGTGCCGTCCCCCGTCCCGCTCTTCTCGTCCTTCTTGTCGTCCTTCTTCTCCGGGGCCTTGCCCTTGTCGTCCTTCTTCTCCGGGGCCTTGTCCTTCGTGGGCCCGGTTCCGGGTGCGGCCGGTGCCGTGAAGACCACCTCGTCCGGTTCCGGGGTCGAGCCGAGCCGGGCCCGGCCCTCGGGGGTCGCCGAGAGCTGGTGCCAGCGGGTGAGCCGGTCGGCCGCCTCGCGAACGCGCGCGTACTCGTCGGCGAGAGCCTCGGCGTGGTCCCGCCTTTCGCCCAGTTCCGCGGTGAACTCGTCCAGGCTGTCGCGCGCGGCGTCACGGGCCGTGCGCGCGGCGGTCACCTCGTCGTCGGCCGCCCTGAGGACCGCGTCCACGCGGTCGCGTGCCGCGTCGAGTTCCTCGTCGTACAGCTCCGCCCAGCCGTCGTGGGCGGGTTCGGCGCCGTCGTTCGCGGTCTCCAGGCGGGCGACCTCGGCGCGGGCGGCGATCACCCGGGGCAGGGTCTCGGGGTCGCGGGCGACGAGGGTGGTCAGGTTGTGCTCGGCGTCGGTGAGCGCGGCCTCGCGGCGCGGTCCCTCGTCGCGGCGCAGCTCCCAGTACTTCTTGTCGGCCGCCGTCCACTCCTTGTCGGCCTTGGTGACCGCGTCCCACGCCTTGGCCGCCCTCGGCGGGAAGCCGTCGTCCTTGATGAGGCCCAGCTCCCTGGCGATGTCCTCGCGGACCCACGCCAGGACCGTGGTGTCGGTCTCGCGCGCCTGCGGTGCCCGCTGCGGATTGCCGAAGGGGCTGCGGATCGCCTTGACCGGCGCGGAGTCCTTCACGTGATGGTGAACGGCGGCGACGCTCAGCCACGTCGTGGGGATCGCGAAGAGGAACGTCCGCGTGGTGTTCGGCTTGACGTTCACCGAGGCGAGCCGGTCGCCCGCCGAGGCGAGGGTGTCGGACTCCGACGAGGTGTCGCCCGGTCCCGAGGCGCCCATCTGGTTGGTGCCGGTGGCCTGCGACGAGGTGGCGGGGCCGCCGCCGATCGACGACTCCGTCTGGCCGACGCGGCCGGCGGTCGCACCGCCGCCCTGGATGTCGCGCTTGGGTGCCTCGTGCTTCATGCCGTCGGTGACGGCGAGCAGCGTGGCCTGCCGGAACCGCGGCCGGGAGAACAGGCGCAGGTCGCCGTCCGCGCCGCCGAAGAAGCCGCGGTCGGTGAGCCCGGCCACCTCGTAACCGCCGGGGGTCAGGGTGCGCTCGAAGAAGGAGCTGAGGGCGCCGTTGCCGGTGCCGTCCTCCAGGTTCTGCGCGGGCCCGCTTCCGGCACGGGTCAGCGGGGTGTCCTGGGCGCGGGCTATCAGGTCCTCGTCCACGGGGCCGGTGAGCGGGAAGGACGTGTCGTAAGCGGCGGCCAGGGCAAGGGAGTTGGCGGTCTGGAGCTGGTCGACGCCGACGATGCGGCGGACCTTGAAGCCGTCCGGCGGCATCGTGAACGGCTTCATGGTGTCGTCGGGGTGCAGCGTGTCGAGCCAGCCGCCGGGTCCGGTCGTGGCGGGGGTCGGGACCCGGCGGGAGGGGCCGGGGTCGTCGAGCTCGGCCGGGGCCAGCGGGTCGTCGCCGTCGGCCGTGGGGTCGGCGGGGTCGGGGCGCATGAGGCTGAGCGGGTAGTGCTCGACGAGTTCGCCGACGTCGCCCTCGGAGCGGACGGTCAGCAGGCGCCGCCCGGACACGCCCCGCCAGGTGCGGCCCGCCGTGCGCTTCACCCAGGCCGCGGTGCCGGTGCCCGTGCGGGGCTCGCGGGTGTCGGTGACCTCCAGGGTGAGCCGCAGCCGGTAGCGGGTGACGTACTCGCCGTGCCCCTGGGTCGTCGTCGCGGTGGCGATGCGCACGCTGCCCTCGGTCTGGTTCTGCGCGGCGGTCTGCTGGGTGGAGCCGACCTCCGAGTACGACGGTCCGGCCATCCGGACGGTGCCGTTGCCGGTGTGCGCGCCCTCGGCGACGGTGGTGCCGACGCTGGCGCCGGAGGTACGGCTGCGGCCGTCCTGGGTGGTCTCCACCGCGTGCCGGTGCTCCTCCAGCTCCACGCTGTGGCCCATGCCGCCGAAGCCGGTGCCGTCCGGGTTCGCCCTGCCGACGGGCACCTTCACCGGGATCAGCTCGGCGCGCGCCCGCACCTTGCGGTGGCCCACCCACAGGTTCGCGGTGGACGAGCCCCAACGGCCCACGCGGGCGGGCACGGAGGAGCTGCCGCCGGTCATCTCCTTGCCGAGGGCGCGCACGACGCGTTCCGAGATCAGCCGGTGCACCGTGTCGCGGTCGTTGCTGGACAGTCCGAGCGGCCTCAACTGCCGGTCGAAGTCGTTGAGTACGGTCGTGGTGTTGAGCGCGGTGAGCGGGAAACTGCCGAACGGGTTGTCCAGCAGCCACGGTTGGGGCGACCAGGTGCGCCGGGTGTAGAGCGGAACGTCTCCCCAGCGGTCCCGGAGCAGCCCCATCCGGTAGGCGCTCTTCTCGGGGACGTGCCCGACCCAGCCGTTGTTGACGAGGACCCGGCGGCCCGCGGCGCCCGCCAGCCACCGAGGGACGTGGCTCATGCCCGTGGCGCGCTCCCCGACCCTGGTGGAGGTGGCGGCGATCTCGTGCTCGACGTCGCCCTTGATCTGGACCTGGCGGTTGAGGTCCTTGCGGTTGATCTCGGCGAGCGCGGCCCTGGTGACGGCCCGGAAGCGGGACTTGTCGAGGCGGTAGGGGCTGGCGACGAGACCGTAGTTGCCGGTGGTGCCGGTACCCGTGTCGTGGGAGTGGAGATAGACGAGCTGTCCGCCGAAGAACAGCGTGCTCGTGCTGGTGTTGCGGCCCGCGGCCTGGGTGACACCGCCGAGGGTGGTCTCGGTCTCCACCGGGATCGCGCCCGTGAGCGCGACGAGGCTGCCGGGGCGGATACGGCTGCGGTGGGCGAGGACCGAGGAGCGGTCCAGGTAGGGCGCCTTGGCCCAGAGGCCGGACGCACGCCAGCCGGTGGGGGCGGACGACTGGTCGAAGTTGGCGGTCAGGAACTGGCTCTGGAACACGCGCAGCGCGGCGTCGTGGGCGGGCGCGCCCTTGTGGGTCAGCAGCCACGAGTTGCCCGAGGACTCCTTGAGGACGTCCTCGGCGGCCTGCGCGAGCGCGGGATCGGCGGTGACCGAGAGCGTCTGGTGCGGGTGCCGCCGGTACTCCTCGCGGCCCCGGCGGGAGGCCCGCTCGAAGAGGCCTCGGGTGGAGAGCGCGAGGTCCCGGGCGATCTGCGTCGTCGAGCGCAGCGGTATGCCGTGCAGGGGGTCGTGCGCTGTGGTGACGTCGTGGGCGGGCGTGTGCTCGACGGGCACGCCGATCAGGACGCGGCCGACGACGGGACCGTTGGCGCGGCCGGTGCCGACCGCGCCGGGGGCCGGCGCCCCGGTCGGGCCGATGAGGTTCTTCTCCCGCTCGGTGAACACGAACGGCTGGGTGCCGAGCAGGTTGAGGAACAGCACGCCGCGCAGCAGGCCGCGGAACCGCCGGAAGCCGCCGCGCCGGGCCGTGAGGGTGACCTCGTAGCTGTAGAGGTGGGTGCCCTTGGTGCCGATCGACATGCCCTCGTGGGTGGCGCCCGCCCCGTACCCGCTCTCCGAGTCGGTCCGCCTGCCGTAGCGGACGCCCGCGGAGCCGGTGCCCGCGTGCAGCGGACCGCCGGCCTCGTCGGTCTGGGCGTCGCGCAGCGAGACGAGCCCCTCCAGGCCGACGTGCGCGCCGCGGGCGCTGTTCTGCCGGCCGCCGAGGTTCTCGCTGCCGGGCGCGCTGAACCGCAGTCGCATGTCCTTCTGCGTGCCCTCGAAGCGCCGGTCGGTGAGGTTGGCGTCCACCCAGACGTAGCGGTGCGCGCGGGTGGCGCGGCGGGAGTCGACCAGGGAGATCCGCAGCCCCGTGGTCATCATGGTCTCCAGGTTGCCCGCCATGCTGTGGAAGGCCAGGGTGTTCAGCACCTCAAGGGTGTTGGACACCGCCATCTGGAAGTGGTCGGCGTTGCGCCACCGCGGGTTCTTCGGGTCGAGTTCGGAGAGCGGCGCGACCAGGTCGGGGTAGGCGCGGGCGACCTCTTCGACGATCCGGTCGCTGAAGTGGTCGAGGAAGGTGCGGTCCTCGCCGTCGATGTTCCGCACGTGGGAACCGTCGGGGAAGGTGAACTCCTCGACGCGGCTCATGCCGAGGGTCGGCGGCGAGTCCTCGGTGAGGTACGGCGGCACCCTGGGCGCCTTGCCGGGCGGCGGGGCCGCCTCTCCGGCCAGTCGTCGCGCCTCGGTGCGGGTCAGCCGTTCGACCGCCCACGTCTGGAACGTCCGGGTACGGGGAGCCTCGCTCCACGCCTGCGGGGTGTTCTTGCGCAGCCTGCCGGACACCGACTGCGCGTCGTCCCTCCTGCGGGCGGGCAGCGGCGCCTTGGTGTCGGGCGGGGCGGTGACCGTGACGGTCTTCTGCACCAGGTAGAGGCCCGTCGGGTCGCCCTTGGCCTGCCCCGCGGACTTGACGGCACCCGTGCCGCCGCTCACCGAGGCACGGTTGCGGGAGGAGCCGTAACGGAAGTTGAGGCCGGCGAGCAGCCGCAGGTCGAACTTGCCGCTGTCGATGCCCAGGAGTTGGAAGGCGGGGCCGATCGCGCCGCCGACGTCGACGCCGGACGACTTGCTGGTGGTCCGCTCGTTGCGGACCGTCGTCTGCGAGATGTCGCGGAGTTCGGCGGCGGTGGTCTCGCTGATGAGGACGGCCTCGCCGGACTGCACCTTGACCGAGAACACGCCGAGCGGCTTCTTGCCCGCGTCGTCCTTGAACAGCGGGGGCGACATGACCTTGCCCGCGGCCATGATCCGGCCCATGCGGTGGAAGCCGTCGGTGGAGAAGAACGAGCCGATCTGCCTGCCCGCCATGCTGTCGGTGTCGGCGCCGATCTGCTGGAGCGCCCAGTCCCGGATGTGCGCGACGGGGCCGAAGCTCTCCGTGTTCATCATGCGGTAGTGGGAGCTGCCGTCGAGGCGCATCCGGGCGGGCAGCCGGTCGGCGGGCGGCTTCGCGTGGGTAAGGCTGTCGGCGATCCGCACCAGCAGGCCGTCACGGACCGCGAACCCGAAGGCGACCTGACCGCGGTTGCCGGTCGGGGACTTGAGGGCCTTGCCGGTCCGGTCCACCGCGTGCCCGGAGGGGTCGGTGACCTTGAACTCGTACCAGACGTCGTCGAGATGGGCGTGCGAGCCGTCGGTCGTACGGGTCTCGTTCTGGTTCACGACGAGGTTCTGGAGGTTGTACTCGACGCGCTTGGTCCAGGAGACCTGCGCGAAGATCCGCCCCCAGGGCGCGAACAGCGTCTTCACCGGGCCGAGCGGCGCGGTCGGCGCCAGCGACGTCGCCGTGCTGTTGACGGCGACCCGGCCCGTGAGACCGGTGTTGCGCTGCATGGTGTCGATCTTCACGGGGTTGGCGTATCCGAAGGTGAAGCGTTCCCACTGGCCGTAGGGGCGGGCCGTCACCGTGAGGACCCGCCTCTTGCCGTCCACCGTGCGGTAGTTGAACTGCTGTCCGTCGCCGAAGAACCCGTGCGGGTTGTTGACGAGGGTGCGCCGCACGTCGTCGATGAGGCCGTCTCCGACGCGGTTGCCCCCGGGCCGGGCCGGGCGCGGGCGTACGCCGAGAGGCTGTCGCAGGTTCAGTTCGAGCTGTCTGATCACCTGGTCGGTGCCGCGCAGGACGCGGTCCCCCTGGCCCAACGTGTAGGAGCTGCGCAGCAGGTTGCGCGGCAGACCGCGCAGGACCTTGCCGATGCCGCCCATGTACTCGGGGAGTCGCGCGCCGTCGGTGAACGACTTGGGGCCTCCGCCGGACTGCGGAGCGGCGGGCAGGTCGAGGTCGACGCGCGGCGGGCGGCGTGAGTCGAGGTCGTGCACGACCCACGTGGGACCGGGCTTGACGGCGGGCGACTTGACCACTGCCGGGGCGGTGAACTTGGCCTCGGAGTCCTCGTCGATGGCCTCCAGGGTGACCGAAAGGCCCTTCCTGGCAGGGGACTTGGCGGCCTTCGGCGTCACCGCCGGCTTCGGCTTCGGGGTCGTGGCGGGGGGATCGAGTGTCGGACCCGACGTACTGGAGGTGCTCGACGTACTGACCGTGGTGATCACGGGCGTGTCGCCGCCCAAAGTGACCACGGGCTGCGGGACGTCCGTGCCGTTCCCGGACCTGCCGCCGCCCCGGAGCCGCGGCGGCAGGCCGAGGCCGTTGCGGAGCCGGTCGGCGAGCGCGGTCGCCTCCGCACGGGTTCCGCCCCGGGCCAGCCGGTCGGCGACCTGGCGCACCGCGTCCCGGTACGCGTCGACGGCGTGCCGCGAGTCGGCGAGCACGGGGTGCAGCTCCATCGGCAGCACCAGCGCGGTGGCGGTGTCCCACGACGGGCGCGCGGCGTCCCGGTGGGGCGCGGGGGTGGCCTGCGCGAAGTCCTGGTACGCGTCGTCCCACAGGCGCCGGGAGGCGTTGGCGGCGGTTGTGTCCAGGTGTCCCGACCAGGGGCCTGGTTGCGTCATCAGGGCCTTGACCTGCTGCAACGGCGTGAGACCGGTGTCCCGCAGGGACAGTTTGCCGCCGCCGAGCAGCGCCTGGGTCCGCTGCTCCACGGTGAGGGTGGTGCCGGTGGACGTCAGCGCGTCGACGTCGATGTCGGTGTCCGCGGTGGGGAGATCGGTGGCGGTGAGGCCGGGCGGCAGGTCCTCCTCCGTCAACCGGCTTGCGATCCACAGCCGTTGGGCCGCGTCGCGCTGCACGACCGGGACGATGTGCGGGGTGCGGCCCGGGGTGAGGTCCGGGGTGCCGTTGAGGGTTGCGTGCACGTTCGGGGAACCCGTGGCGTCCAGCCGCGGTTCGCCGCCGAGATCGCGCAGCCGCGACTCCGTCCGCGCGACGTGCGCCCGCGCCGTCTCCTCGTTGGCCTCGGCGTCCTGGAGCGCCGTGGCGTCCCTGCTGGAGCCCTCACCGGTCTCCACGCGCAGGCGCAGCCGGTCGGCGGTGTCGACGGCCTCGCGCAGTGAACGCACCGCGTCGGCGTGTGCGTCGCGGGCCGTGTCGATGTCGGTGGGGGTAATGGAGGTGGTGTGGACGGTTGTGGTGTTCCCGCTGTTCGCGCTGTTCGCGCTGTTCGCGCTGTTCGCGCTGTCGGTGCTGCTGTCCGTGCCTCGGGGGCCGTCGGGCGTCGGTGTCACGGAGGCTTTGCCCTTGCCGGTGGCGCTCCCGTTCTCGTTGCCGGTGCTCGAACTCGTGGGGTGGGGACCGCCGTTGTGGGTGACGCTGCCGGTCGGGTGGGCACTGGTGGGAGGGACGGTGGTGTTCGTCGGGGTGGGCGCGCCCACGGTGGCCGGCGGCGTGGCGACGGGCGTGACGACCGCCGGCGGCAGGTCCGGGGACGGGTCCACCCGGATCGGGTTCGGTGTGACCGTCGTTGCTGTGGCCGGGGCAACCTGCACGGGAGGGGACAGGTGCGAGCCGCCCTGCTGGGCCGGGAGTTCAGCGGTGCCCTGTGACGTCTCGTCGTCGCCCCGTACGACCTGGTCGTCGTCGTTCGTCCGTGTGCCGGTCGTTGTGTGCGTCGGGGTCGGGGTCGGGGTGACGGTGTGGACCCCACCGTTCTGGACCGGGCCGACAGGAGGCGCGGTCGGTGGCGGAGTGGGACCGGTGACGTCGTGCGGGGTGACGGGCGGCGGGGCAGCCTGCGTGGTCGTCGTGACGACGGGCGGTACGGAGCTGATCGCGGGCGGGTCGAGTACCGGGGGCGGGTCCACGTGGGTGTCCGGCCGGTCCACGTCCGCATCGTTGACGGTGACGGTGTCACCGTCCGGGTCGGCCTTGGTGCCGCCGGCCGTCGGCGTGCCGGTGGTGTGCGGCGGGACCGGGATGTTCGACGTGGTGTTGCGGTTCGGCGTATTGGAACCCGAGGTGCTCCCCGTGCCGCCGACGCCCTTGTCCAGTCCCCCGTCCTGGTCCGGGGCGGCGTGGTGTCCGTCGCCGTTCGCCTGCGTCGAGACCGTCGGTGGGTTGGCGAAGTTCTTCAGCCAGTCGGCGCTGTTGGTGACGGCGTGCTCGGCGCCCGCCTCGAACCGCTCGCTCAGGCCCGAGCCGACGAAGGTCTGCCAACTGGGCGTGAAGTCACCGAAGAACGCGCCCATCACCAGCGACTCGGCCAGGGTCTCCGACGCGCCGTCGGCGATGAACTCGCCTGTCTGGTCGAGGGACTTGTGGGCCAGGCTCTCGTCGCCGTGCGGAGTCGGCGTCACGTGCGGGGTGGGGGTCGCCGTCACATGGGGCTTGGGCGTCGGCGTCACGTGCGGCTTGGGCGTCGGCGTCACGTGCGGCTTGGGCGTCGGCGTCACGTGCGGGGTGGGCGCGGACGTCCCGTGGGGCGTGGGCGTCGGTTTCGGCTTCGGCCTGGGTGTGGGGGTCGGATTGGTGTTCGGCGTCGGCCCGTTGGGGCCGTGCAGATCGACGTCGTCGAACTTCTTGCCGATGTTGGACACGTTCTTGATGTTGTTGGTGAAGTTCTTCATCGTGTTCGAGAAGATCGGCGCGAGGAAACCCGCCACCGCCCCGAACGCGGCGCTGATGCCGATGTCCTTCCAGTCGATCGACGTCGGCCGTTGCCCCTTGGGCGCGCCCTTCATCATGGCCAGCCGGACGGCGAGCGTCATGAAGGCCTCTTCGACGGCCTCCAGGAAGCTGGGCAACAGGTGCGTGCGGCGCGAGAGTTCGAGCAGGACCTCCAGGATGAAGATCCGGCTGCGGGCGCGCGCCACCGCCGCCTGGGAGGCGCTGGCGCCACCCGTGAAGAAGGACATCACGGCAAGGATCGCGAGTTCGATGAACAGCCGGATCAGCTCGGCGATGATGTTCCACTTCGCCTCACGGATCTGCATCGCGGTGTTGACCTGGCTCTTGGTGACCTTGTCCAGGTCGCTCTCGAACTTGTCGAGGTAGGGCAGGACCTGGTTGATCGCGCCGATGAACTCGTCGGCGGTGCCCTTGGGGAAGCCCTGCCCCACCACCAGCACCGACTGCTTCGCGCGCGACTTGAGTTCGCCGACGTGCTGCCGGAGCAGGTGGAAGGACTGGCTGGTGTCGTAGGCGCGGTCCTCGTTGGCTTCGAGGAACTTCTCGCCGATGAGGACGAAGAACAGCCAGTTGAGCTTGGGTGAGACGACGATGGCCACGTTACGGACGGCCCCCGGTCCGGCCGCTCTGCTCGTGGATGGCGTCGATGATGCCGCTCTGGGTGCCGCGGATCGACTGGAGGTTGTCGAGGGTGCCGTCGCCGACGGCCGTGATGCCCGTGGCGATGGCATCGATGGCGCCCAGCACGGTGTCCCGGGTCTGCACGAACTGCTTCCTGAGCTTCTGGCCGTAGCTGTCGTCCCCGGTCCAGCTGGTGTCCGCCAGGTCCGAACGGGCCGCGGAGCCGACCTCCGCGGCGTAGCTGCCCAGGTCCCGGATGGCCCGGCTGCCGCCGGTGATGGCCGCCGGGTTCGCGGTGTAGGACGGTCCGGTCATCGGGTGCCTCCGTCTTCCTCGTCCTCTGCGATCTCGTCGCGCAGCCGGGCGCCCGCCCCGGGGCGGCCCGGCCCGTCGGTGGCGGGTGCGTACGGGCCCAGGAACCGGGTCCAGTCGATGTCGAGCACGGCGAGTTCGGGCACCTGCGGCCCGTCGGCGTCGAGCGTCCGGTACCGTCGGGCGGCTTCGCGGCGGGCCTGTTCGCGGCCCGCGTCCGCGGCCTCGACGATCGCCGCGCCGAGTTCCTCGCCGGACATCTTCCGGTACTTGCCGTCCAGGAACCGCAGGTCGCTCAGTTCGCCCTGCGGCCCGACGGTGACCTCGACGGAACCGTCGTCGGAGACCGCCACCGACGAGTAACCGCCCATCTCCGCCTCGGCGTTGGCGGCTTCCCGCTCGGCGGTCTCCAGTTCGGCCCTGGCCTGTGCGAGGCGGCGCTCCAGCCGCTCGGTGTGTGCGTCCGGGCCGGACTCGGGCTCCTGGGTCATCCCGTCCCCACCTTCCTCGTACTTCGCTCACCGCCCGGTGCCGCACGGGCCGGACGTTCGTGCGGTGTTCGCCGCGCATCCGCCGGTGGTACGTCGTGCGCCGGTGGCCGGGGGCCGCGGGCCGCGGGCCGTCGGACGAGAGGCTGCCCATCGGTGACTCGTCGTCAGGTCGTGCGCGTCCTGGCACACCGGACGTTCGTCGCCGACCGGCCGTTGGCGGTCCGGTCGGCCGGCGACTGCTGCGGCGGACCTGTTCACGCGTCCTGCGAGGACGCGCGCGGCTCGGGTTCGCACACGTACGATCCTGAACGGGCGGATTGACGTCCGTCCGAACGGCACATGACGTGCGGTGGACCAAGATTCACATCCGGATTAACACCGGTCGTTCCAGGACCGGTTGACGGCCCGACCGCACCGGACCGCTGCGGACCGGCCCGGCCAGGTGCGATCCGGTCCGGTCCGGTCCGCACCGCCCGGTCCCCGTGTCCGGCGCGAACGGCCCTGTCAGACCAGGAGCTTGGCCTTCAGCGCGGCGATGTCCGCGTCGGTGAGCATGAGACCCCTGTGCAGATAGGTGTCGAAGTCGCCGTAGATCTTGGTGACTTCGTCGAATGCGGACGTCAGCCAGGACAGTTCGACGGCGTCCGGGTCGCCCGTGTAGGTGTTGCTGGCCAGGAAGTCGGCCTCGACCGTGGCCCTGGGCACGCCGAGCAGGGTGAGCAGGACGGCGGTCGCCCAGCCGGTGCGGTCCTTGCCGGCCGTGCAGTGCAGCACCGTGGCACCGGAGTTGTTCTCGATGCCGACGAGGGTGTCGTGGAACGCGTAGTCGCCTCCGACGAAGTTGACCATGAACGGGTAGCCGATGGACTGCCCCAGGTCCCCCGATCCGTTGAACAGCCCGGCCGCCAGGGCCTGGGCCAGGGTGGCGACGGCGTTCTCGTGGAACTTCACCCCGTGGGCGAGGGACACGACGTCGGCGACCTTGTAGCCGACTCCGGCCGGGATCCGGTCCGGGTCCTCGGACCGCTCGGACACGTTGCGCAGGTCGACGTCCAGGGTGATCCCCTCGTCGGTGAGCACCTTCTGCTCCGCCGCGGTCAGACCGCTCAGCTTGCCCGAGCGGTAGACCACTCCGGTGCGGACCCAGTGGCCGTCCGTCGTGCGGTAGCCGCCCGCGTCACGGAAGTTCTTGGCATCGGGGAGCCCGAGGGAGCGTTCGGCGACGGTGAGGGTCCCGCCGGTGTCGGTGGTGAGCCGGAAGTACCAGCGCGAGGAGGCGGGGAGTGTGCCCGCGGGCACGGTGAGGCTGCCGGTGCCCGCGCCCGATCCCAGGGTGACGCCGGTGACGGCGGACGCGCCCGTCGTCGCCGTGACGCTCACCGTGCTCGCGGTGGAGGCCCAGGTGACGACGTAGCCGCCGTCGCTGTTCAGGGTGGCCCGCGCGGCGGTGAAGGGCGTGGTGGCTGTCGCCGCGGTGGCCGCGGCGGCGGGTTCCGCGGCGAGGGCCGGCACGACGAGCGGACCGACCGGCGCGGCACAGAGCACGGTGGCGGTGGCAAGGGCGAGGGCGGTACGGGGGATGCGCACGGGGGCTCCTCACGACAGCGTTCGTCGGCGGGTGGAAGGGGGTGGAGGCCGGTCGAGGTTCGACGCCGAACATGTAGCTCTGTGAACATGACAACGACATGGCGGAGCGGGAACCGCCGACGGAAGTTCTACCGATACGCTCGGACGACGCGAGGGGAACCGCCGGAACCTCCTCAACCAGGCTTCGCAGTAAGCTCATTGACGGGCTCTCAGGTCGGTCGCTGTCGCGCCCGCCGAACCGCCCTCCCCTCGGCCGCCCGGAGCGCCGGCACTCCCGCGCGGCGTTCACCCGGGGGCCATCCGGCGCTCACCTGCCCGCTCGCCCCGAGCGGCACCGTGGCCCCATGCACTCCGACGACAGACTCTTCGCCTCACTTCTCTCCCGTCGCGGAATCCTCGCCGCCGCCGGCGCGGCCGGTGCGGGCATCGCGGCCTCTCCCCTGCTCGGCGGTACGGCGAGCGCGGCACCCGCGTCCGGTGCGGACCGGGAGCGGGCCGCCGCCCCCGGCGCGGCCGGCGATCCCGTCACGACTCCCACCGTGGCCGGTCTGCACCTCCAGTTCGGGGCCGACGCGGCCACCGAGGTCGTGGTGTCCTGGCACACCCTCCAGCCGGTCCGGAACGCGCGTGTGCTGCTCGGTGACGCCCACGGCGCCTACTCCCGCAGCCGTTCCGCCGACACCGTCAGCTACACCGACGCCAAGTCGGGCACCGTGGTGTACGCGCACCACGCGCGCGTCACCGGCCTGAAGCCGGACACGGACTACCTGTACTTCGCGGTGCACGAGGGCGCCCAGGCGGAGTTCGGCACCTTCACGACCGCGCCGAAGGGCCGCGCCAAGGTGGTGTTCACCAGCTTCGGCGACCAGGGCACCCCGACGATGGGCAAGCTGGCGAACGGCGTCTACGTCAACGACAACCTGGGCAGCCCGGCGGCGGGGAACCTGCCCGCCGGCGTGGAGCGGGTGCGGCCGCTGTTCCACCTGTTCAACGGCGACCTCTGCTACGCGAACCTGTCGACGGACCGGGTGCGCACCTGGTCCGACTTCTGGGACAACAACACGCGCAGCGCCCGGCACCGGCCGTGGATGCCGGCCCCCGGCAACCACGAGAACGAGCTGGGCAACGGGCCCATCGGCTACCAGGCCTTCCAGACCTATTTCGCGACCCCGCGCCAGGACGGCCAGACGGACACCACCAAGGGCCTCTGGTACTCGGTCACGGCGGGCGCGGTGAGGGTCATCTTCCTCGCGAACGACGACGTCTGCCTCCAGGACGGCGGCAACAGCTACGTGCGCGGCTACTCCGGCGGGGCCCAGAAGGCCTGGCTCCAGAAGGAGTTGAAGGCGGCCCGCGCCGACAAGGGCATCGACTGGATCGTGGTGTGCATGCACCAGGTGGCGGTGAGCACCGCCGACCAGTTCAACGGTGCCGACCTGGGCATCCGCCAGGAGTGGCTGCCGCTGTTCGACCGGTACGGCGTGGACCTGGTGGTCTGCGGCCACGAGCACCACTACGAGCGGTCCCACCCGCTGCGCGGCCGGCAGGAGAACGCCACGCTCACCCCGATCCCGGCGGCCACTGACACGGACGTCATCGACACGACGCAGGGCACCGTGCACATGGTGATCGGCGGTGGCGGCACCTCGGCGCCCTCCAACCAGTTGTTCTTCACGCCGCCGGCCTGCCGCGTCATCACGTCGGTGGCCGACCCGGACGCGACGACCGGCAAGCGCACGGCGGTCTACACGCGTGAGGACGCGCCCTGGTCGGCGGTGCGCGACGCGGCCAACTCGTACGGCTTCGCCTCGTTCGAGGTCGACCCGGGCAGCAGGCCCGGCGGCACCACGTCGATCAAGGTCACGTACTACGACGTCGTGGGCACGCAGGGGCAGTTGAAGGAGTTCGAGAGCTTCACGCTGAAGCGCAGGCGGCGCGACGGCTGAGCGGTCCGCGATGCGGGCCCCGGCAGCGACGGCGGCCGGGGCCCGCACCGGTCGGCACAGGTAAAGAGTTTGCATGGTCTAGTCCAAAGTGCCATTTGGTCTAGTCCAAACCGTTGACGTGATCACGACGCCACCGGGAAGCTGGGGCAACTTCCCCCCTCTCCCCCGGAGGCACGCAGTGAGACGTCTTCGCGCATGTCTGGGCGCGGCAACCGCCGTCGGACTCGCCGCAGCGGGTTCGATCGCGTTCGTCGCGGGCAGCGCCTCGGGCGCGACCACCGCGCTCAGCAACCGCTGGTACGCGGCGGCCCCCTACCTCATGCCGACCGACAACAACCCGCCGGACGCCGGCGCCATCATGGACGCCACCGGCCTCAAGGCGTTCCAGCTGGCGTTCGTCCTCGCCCCCAACGGCGGTGGCTGCTCCCCCACTTGGGGCGGCACCTCGGCCGTGTCCTCGGACACCGCAGTGCAGTCCGTCATCAACACCATCCGCGCCAAGGGCGGTGACGTCTCCGTCTCCATCGGCGGGTACGGCGGCACGAAGCTCGGCCAGGTCTGCTCCGACGCGGCGTCGACCGCGGCCGCGTACCAGCAGGTCATCACCAAGTACGGCCTGCACGCGATCGACTTCGACCTGGAGGAGCCGGAGTACGAGAACACGGCGGCCATCAAGAACGAGATCGGCGCCGCCAAGATCCTCCAGCAGAACAACGCCGGGCTCTACGTCTCCGTGACCACGGCGGGCACGGCGGACGGCACCGGCTGGTTCGGCAAGCAGATGCTGCTGGAGGCGAAGTCGCAGGGGTTCACCCCGAACAACTTCTCCATCATGCCGTTCGACGGCGGCTTCAACGGCGCCGCGTCACAGACCAGCGCGCTGACCAACTTCAACTCGATCCTCCAGTCGACCTTCGGCTGGGACGCCGCGACCGCCTACGCCCACGAGGGCTTCTCCGGCATGAACGGGCGCAGCGACACGGGCGAGGTGTTCACGCAGGCCGACTTCCAGACCGTGCTGGACTTCGCCACCAGCCACAACATGGACCGCTTCACGTTCTGGTCCCTCAACCGCGACCGGCAGTGCAGCCCGGTCGACAACGGCGGTACGACGTCGGGTACTTGCTCCAGCGTGGCGCAGAACTCGTGGGACTTCGCGAAGTACTCGGTGAAGTTCGCCGGTGCCACTCCCCCCACCTCCACCCCGACCCCGACGGGCACTCCCACGCCCACGCCCACCCCGACGACCGGTACCGGGTGCAAGACGGCGTGGAGTTCGAGCGCGGTGTACGTGGCCGGCAACGAGGTCTCGTACAACAAGCACAACTGGAAGGCCAAGTGGTGGACCCAGAACGAGACCCCGGTGGCCTCGGACTGGGGCGTCTGGCAGGACGAGGGCGCCTGTTGAGGCACCGCTGACGCCGGCACCCTGACGCCGGTACGAACGGGCGGACACCTGCCTTCACGGGGGTGTCCGCCCGTTCGCGACCGAATGGGGGCGGCGTGCGGGCAGGTGCGGCCAATATTGCCCTGTGACCGGCGCCATGTGATCAATAGCCTTGCGGTGTCCGTCTGTTGACGCACCGAGGAGTCGTTCGTGACCACCGCGCCTGACCTGCCCGACATCCTGTCCAGGGAATTCGCCGAGGACCCGTACCCCGCCTACGGCGTCATGCGCGGCAGCGCGCCACTCATCTGGCACGAGGCCACCCAGAGTTACATCCTGTCGCGGTACGAGGACGTGGAGCGGGTCTTCAAGGACCGCGAGGGCCAGTTCACCACCGACAACTACGGCTGGCAGATCGAGCCCGTGCACGGCAAGACGATCCTCCAGCTCAGCGGGCGCGAGCACGCGGTGCGCAGGGCCCTGGTCGCGCCGGCGTTCCGCGGCCGGGACCTCCAGGACAAGTTCCTGCCGGTGATCGAGGCGAACGCCCGTGAACTCATCGACGGCTTCAGGGAGTCGGGCCGCGCGGACATCGTGGCCGACTTCGCGACGCGGTTCCCGGTGAACGTGATCGCGGACATGCTCGGTCTGGACAAGGGCGACCACGAGCGCTTCCACCGCTGGTACACGTCCGTGATCGCGTTCCTCGGCAACCTGGCGGGCGACCCGGAGGTGACCGCCGCCGGGGAGCGCACCCGCGTGGAGTTCGCCGAGTACATGCTGCCGATCATCCGGCACCGGCGCGACAACCTGGGCGACGATCTGCTGTCCGCGCTGTGCGCCGCCGAGGTGGACGGTGTGCGGATGAGCGACGAGGACATCAAGGCGTTCTGCAGCCTGCTGCTCGCCGCGGGCGGCGAGACCACGGACAAGGCCATCGCCAGTATCTTCGCCAACCTGCTGGTGAATCCGGACCAGTTGGAGGCCGTGCGGGCCGAACGATCCCTGATCGACCGGGCGTTCGCGGAGACCCTCCGGTTCACCCCGCCCGTCCACATGATCATGCGGCAGTCGGCCGTGGACGTCGAGGTGTCCGGCGGCACGATCCCCGCGGGCAAGACCGTGACGTGCCTGATCGGCGCGGCGAACCGCGACCCCGAGCGCTACGCGGAGCCCGACCGGTTCAACATCTTCCGCGACGACCTGACGACCACGAGCGCGTTTTCGGCCGCCGCCGACCACTTGGCCTTCGCCCTGGGGCGGCACTTCTGCGTCGGCGCCCTGCTCGCGCGTGCCGAGGTGGAGATCGGCGTCAACCAGCTTCTCGACGCGATGCCGGACCTGCGCCTGGACGACGATTTCCGGCCAGCCGAACAGGGCGTGTTCACCCGGGGACCGCAGTCGTTGCCGGTGCGCTTCACGGTGGCCTGAGCGGCGCGAGGGGTGACGGGCCCCTGACCCGGCCGGCCCCGCCGCCGTCCCGGCGGCACGCGCGGAACACGCGTGGAAGCGGCAGGGGTGCCCGGCCGGATCGGGGAGCGCGCACACGGTTCCGGGCCGATCAGGTGCCGTGGCCGCGCTGCGGCGCTTCGACCGGCCGCACCGGCCGCCCGCGCGCACCGCGGACGGCCTCCCGGGGCGGCGCCGGCACCGTCCGTCCCGGGCACGGCCTTTGCACGGCGGGCTCACCCCGGGGCCTCACGTGGCTGTCACTGCACGGACGGCGTGAACTCCACCGGCAGGGACGTCAGCCCGCGCATCCACACCGAGGGCCGCCACACCAGTTCCTCCGCCTCGATGGCGAGCACCACGTCCGGCAGCCGTTCGAGGAGTGTCTCCACCGCCGTGCGGGCGATGACGTCGGCGAGCAGCGGCGCCGGATACGGGCAGCGGTGCTCGCCGTTGCTGAACGACAGGTGCGCGCCGTTGCCCTCGGCACCGAGGTCGCCCTGGGGCCAGATCTGCGGATCGGTGTTGGCGGCGGCGAGACCCAGCACGACGCAGTCGCCGGCCTTGATGCGGCGTCCGCCGAGCTGGGTGTCGCGCACGGCCCAGCGGCCGATGAAGTTCTGGGTCGGGGTGTCCATCCACAGCACCTCGTTCAGTGCCTGGCCAACGCTGACGCGGCCCCCGGAGACGTTGAGGGCGAACCGGTCGTCGGTGAGCAGCAGCCGCAGGGTGTTGCAGATCCAGTTGGCGGTCGGCTGCTGCGCGGCGGCGATGACGGAGATGAGGTCCTGGACCACCTCGTCGTCGGTGAGCCCGGCCGGATTGGTGAGCATGCGGGAGGCGACGTCGGGTCCCGGCTGGGCCCGCTTGTCCTTCACCAGCCGCTGGATGCGCTCCTGGACCCGGACGTAGGCGGCGACCGGGTCCTCGCCCTCGGAGGCGTCCAGCGAGGTCCGCAGGTCGGAGACGAGGTCGTCGGTGTCGGCGCTGCCGGCCGCCATGCCGCACATCTCGACGGCCGCCCGCATCGGGACGGGGTGGGCGTAGGCGCTCATCAGCTCGGCCTCGCCGCTGCCCACGAAGCCGTCGATCAACTCGTCCGCGATACGGCGGCAGTTGACGCCCAGCTCGAACTGGTCGACCTCTTCGAGTGCCGCGCTGATGACGCCGGACCTGCGCTGGTGCTCGGCGCCCTCGGTGAACAGTACGGAGGGCTGGTAGCCGACGAACGGCAGCAGCGGCCAGTCCGCCGGAATGTTCTCCCACTGGTTCCAGCGGCGCGAGTCCCGTGCGAACAGGTCGTCGTGCGCGGTGACGTAGGAGAGTTCGGGATACCCGAGCACCAGCCAGGCCGGGATGCCGCCGTCGAGCAGGACGGGGGCGACCGGCCCGTGCAGGCGCCGCATCTCCTGGTACACGACGGCGGGACTCTGCTGGTAGGCGATGCCGCTCAACGGCACCGCCTCCGGACTGACGGGACAACCGGCGTACGCGGCACCGGCGTTGGGGCCGGATCCGGACGGGGCGGAGGGGTGCGGGACGGAGCTGGTCGCGTGGTCGGTCATCGGGTCGCCTCCCGGGCCGTGGCCAGTTCGTAGAGGTGGTCGACAAGCGTGATGAGCACGTTCTTGCCGGAGTTGCGCACGCGCGCGTCGCAGTCGACCATCGGCACGTGGTCGGAGAGCGCGAGGGCCTGGCGGATCTCGGAGAGCGAGAACACGCTGGTGTCGTTCTCGAACCGGTTGACCGCGACGACGAACGGCGTCCGGTGGTGTTCGAGCCTGTCTATCGCGTACCAGCACTCGCTCATCCGCCGGGTGTCGACGAGGACGACGGCGCCCAGCGTGCCGCTGAACAGCCGGTCCCAGAGGAACCAGAACCGCTCCTGGCCGGGCGCGCCGAACAGGTAGAGCACCATGCGTTCGCTCAGGCTGATCCGGCCGAAGTCGAAGGCAACGGTGGTGGTGGACTTGTCGGGCAGTCCCGCCGTCCGGTCGATGCCGACTCCGGCCTCGGTCATGACCTCCTCGGTGTTGAGGGGGCGGATCTCGCTGACCGACCGGACCAGGGTGGTCTTCCCCACGCCGAACCCGCCCACGACGACGATCTTGAGACCGGTCTCGGCCGCCGAACCCAGCGGGGTGCGGGCGGCGGGCAGGTCAAAGGTTGCGGAGTCCATGGAGAACCTCTAGGAGCAGTTCGGATTCGGGCAGGTCGGCGACGGCCCGTGCGGCGCGGGGGTGGCGTGCGGTGACCTTGGCCATGGCCAGCAGGTCGCCCACGAGGATGCGCACCACCGTGACGGGCAGGCGCAGTTCGGCGCAGATCTCTACCAACGCGGTGGGGCGGCGGCACAGTTCGAGGATCCGGGTGTGCTCCGACTGCATGCCGCGCGCCGGTTCGCACTCGCTGACGATGAGGGACACGAGGTCGAGGTCGTCGGGCGCCGCACTGCGTCCGCCGGTGATCGTGTAGAGCCGGTCGGGATCTCCGGTGTCGACCGGACGTCGTGCCACAGAGGTCAGCCTTCCCTGTGAGTGCCGCGGGCCTCGGCCCGCAGATGGTCGCCGATCTGCTCCACCAGTTCCGTCATGTGGTGGCCCACGACGGCCGGTTCGGCCCCGTCCGCCGCGACGACGGCGAGATGGGCGCCCTCGCCCGCCTCGACGATGAAGAGCAGACCGCCGTAGAACTCGGTCATCGAGTGGCGCACTCCCCCGCTGCCGTCGCCGAACTCGACGGAGGCACCCTGTGCGAGGGCCTGCATCCCGGAGGCGATCGCGGAGAGCTGGTCGGCCTGGTCGACGTCGAGCTGGCGGCTCCAGCAGAGTTTCAGGCCGTCGCGGGAGAGGACCAGGGCGTGCCGGGTGCCGGGGGTGCGTTCGAGGAGCGCGTCGAGCAGCCAGGTGAGTGAGGAGTCGGTCGTCTGTTGCATGAGGCGGTGGGGAGCTGGTGAACAGGCTGGGCCCGGACACCGGTCCTTTCCTCCAATCTCCGGTCTGTGACGGGCGGTTGTCGCCTTGGGGGGCGGTCGTCCGTCTGTGGGGGGCGGGGCTGTGCGCCGTCCGTCACGGGGCCGCCGGACGGCGGGAGCCGGGGCGGGTCCGCGGTCCGACGGGCGTCCGGCCGGTCGCCCGTCGGCGGCGGGAAGCCGGACGGCGGACCCGTCCGGCCGGCGAGGGGCCCGACGGTCGGACAGGGCCGCGCATCAGTCCGCGGACGTCGGGTCGGTCGCCCCGGCGGGGCCTGCCGCACCGGCCTCGGCACCGGAGCCGTCCGGTGCGGTGGGTTCCGCGGCGGCGGGTTCGGGGGGCGGGGCGGGGCGGGCGTGCGCTCCCGTGGCGTCTCCCCCGGCAGCCGCCCTGCGCGCGCTGTGGAACGCTCCGAAGCTGTCGCCCGCACTGCGCCGGGGGCGGGTGTCCGCGGGCCGGTCGGCGACCGTGCGGGTGTGGTCGACGGCGGCCATCGTCCGGCCCGGCGCGCGCACCGGCAGCCCGCCCGGGGTGGTCGAGTTGTCTCCGTTGTCGCGCGGCGGGTACGGCGGGACGCCCCCGGCGTCCTGCGGGCGGCGTGGCGGGGCGATCCCGCTCCGGGGCGCGGGGCCCGCCCCGGCGGCCGGGACGGATCCGGTGTCCCCGGCGGCCTGCCCCGGTGGGCGTGACGCGTCCGCGCCGCGCGTCGCGGGGGCCGGGTGCGGCGTACCGGCGCCCGTGCCGCCCGCGTTCCCCTGTGCGCCCGTGCGCCTTCCCTGTCGTACGCCCGGGGGCGTGCGCTGCTGTGACAGCAACTGGGTCGGCACCAGGACGACGACGCCCGTGCCGCCGCGCGAGGAGGGGCGGAAGCTCACGGCGATGCCGTACTTGAGGGCGAGCCGGCCCACGACGGCGAGCCCGAGCCGGGTCCCCTGGAGGGTGGCCAGGTCACTGGCGGACCCGGACACCGCCTCCTCGGCCCGGCGCATCGCCGCGTCGGCCATCTTCAGGCCGCCGTCCTCGACGGTGACGACGATGCCCGCGGCGCGTTCCTCGACGTAGACGTGGACCTGGTCGATGGGGGCCGAGAAGTTGGCGGCGTTGTCCATCACCTCGGCCAGCAGGTGCATCACGCCCTCGGCGGCGTAGCCCGCGATCGTGGCGTCGCTCGCGCAGTTGAGGGTGACCCGGCGGTAGGCGGCGATGCGGCCCACCGCGCCCCGCAGGATGCTCTCCATCGGGATGGGCTTGTTCCACGAGCGGCTGGTGCGGCCACCGAGGAGGAGGGCCAACCGGTCGGTGAGCAGGCCGAGTTGGGAGGTGTTGTGGTCGAGCCTGAGCAGGTCGCCGAGGACGGACTCGTCGTGCCGGTCCTGCATCTCGCGCAGGTCGGCCAGCATGCTCACGGCCTTGGCCTGGACGCGGCCGAGCGCCTTCACGCTCGCGGCCTGGGCGGCGGCGAACCGCCTCTCGCTGATGGCCAGTTCACGGACGACGACGTCCGCGACCGGCCGCACGGACTCCCCGAAGGGAACCTCGCGGTCCTGCTCCTTGCGGAGGGTGTCGAGCGACGCCCCCTCGCGCAGCCGTCGCACGGCGCCGGGCACCGTGCGGGCCACGAGCAGCCTCAAGTCGTCCGTGACGCCGTTGAGTTCGGCGACGGCCGCGTCGCGCTCCGCCTCCGCGGCCGCGGTCCGGCGGCGGGCGGCGTGCAGGGTCCCGCTCAACGCGTTGACGACGGTGGACAGTCCCGGGTCGGACGGCTGCCACGGGTGTCCGGCGGGGTCGCCGCCCGTGGCGCCGTCGTCCTCGCCGGACGCCAGCCGCGGCAGCACGGCGTTCACCAGGTAGGACATCTCGGCCCGCGCCTGGGCGAGTTCGGCGGCCCGCGCCTCGGACCGGTCCCGGAGCAGACGGCGCGCGCGGGACAGTGAGGCACCGAGGAGGAGGACGCAGACTCCGGCGACGACGGCCACACCGGCGAGGAGGAGGCGTCCCTGCCGGGGCGCGGCCAGGACGAGTGCGGCGCCGGCCCCTGCGATCAGCGCGACGCCGACGGCCGGCCACACCAGACCTGCGGGCGACGGGCGAGAGCGGGCTGCGACCGGATGTGCCATTCCGCGTTCCCCAATGACGTGTCGGCTCCGAGCGTGCCGTCCGCGGACGCGAACACCGACCGGATCCGCACATGTGCGCACGACCGCGCACACGGATCCACATCGGCCGGCCGCAGCGGCACTTGCGTGCGGGCCATGCTAGTCACGGCGATGGCTGCTTCCGGGGTGAAAAAACGTTCCGCTTCACCAGTCCGCGTGATCTCGCCCCAGATTCGAACACAACGTTCACGACTGTGATAGACGGCCTTCCGGTTACCCCGTGACCACGCACGAAAAGGGCACAACGCGCGTCCCGCTCGACGGTTGGCGCCGTGGTGCGCACGGCCGGACGGCCGCGTTCGATCCGCCGCACACGCCCAGGATGACGGAGTCGACAAGTCGAGGAGCGGAGTTCGGCCAACTTGGCCGCGATCGCGCCCCGCCGACGGGGACGGCGGCCGGGAAAGTCCCCGCCGAGAAGACGAACGAGCGACCGCCGCCACGGAACCGGGCCGCGCCCCTCGCGCCCTCGCACCTCGCGCCCGCCGCCCCGGCACCGCGAAACGTTCGCACCCGAGAACCGCCGGCCTGCCCGGCACCCGCAGGAGGCACCCGGGAGCCGCTTCCCCGGGCGGGCGACGCCTCCGCCCGGCCGCGCCGCCGTCGAGGTCGGACGTGTCGGGCCGACATGTATATACTTTCGATATGCATCTATCCCCCGCGGCCCCCGACACCTCGGACGAACAGCGCATCGAGGACGCGGCCCGGGGACTGCTGAGCGGGATCGGACGGCTGACGCGCAGCCTGTTCAAGGCGGGCGACTACGGCCTCACCCGCAGCGAGGTGTCCGTCCTGGACTCCCTGGACGCGGCTCCGCTGCGCGTCACCGCGGTCGCCGCCCGGACCGGGATGGTCCAGCCGCGCGTCACCATGCTCCTCAAGAAGCTGGAGGAGGCCGGTCTCGTCGAGCGGCACCGCTGCACCGACGACCGCCGCGCGGTGGAGACGACTCTCACGCCCGCCGGCCGGCAGCTCCTCGAACGGGGACGGCAGCGCATGGCCGTGGCCCTGCGGGAAGCGCTCGACAGCACCATCGACGACTCGGAGCGCGCCGTGAGCGACGCCCGTGAAGCCGTCGTCAAACTCGCCAACGCCATGGAATCGGAGGTCAGTTGACCAGCCCAGGCGCAGCCCGGCCGGACTCGGCCGCACGTCACGGGGCGATATCGCCCCACGCCGGACCCTCGGACGGGGACACCGTCCGCACCCACTCCCCCGCACATCGCGCCGACGTGACACCGCACCGCGTCGGCGGCCCGCGCCGCTGGTGGGACTGGGTCCTGGTCACCGACCCCGGCCTCGGTCAACTCCAGTCCGGCTGGCGGTCGTTCGTGGCCATGGTCACCGGTCTCGCCGTCGGCTACGGCATGTCCCACGCGCTCGGCATCCCGTCCATGATCGGCATGATGGTCGCCGGGATGATGGGCCTGATGAGCGCGTTCGCCATCGCGGAGAACACCTGGACGCAGCTGACCCAGTCCATCATGTGGATGCCGTTCCCCTTCGGCGCCGTCCTGTGGCTGGCCGCGAGCCTGCACGCCCACCGCGCGGTGGAGATCGCCCTCAACGCGACCGCGCTGGCCCTGACCTTCTTCCTCGCCCGGTTCGGGAAGCTGCCCCTGCTCACCGGGATGATGCTGTTCAACGGCTTCATGATCGGCAGCATCGCGGGCATCCCGACCAACATGGTGGGCAAGGCGTTCCTCGCCGCCCTGGTCGGCGCGGCCGGGGTGCTCGGCACCCGGCTGCTGCTCTGCTACCCGATGCCCCGCGAGGACCTGCTGCGCACGCAGCGCGCCTTCGTCGTGGAGGCGCGCCGCCTTGCCGACACCGCCGTCGACACCCTCGACCCGGACGCCGACCAGCAGCGCGTCGCACGCCGCATGAGCCGGTCGCTGCGGCGCCTGAACGTCGTGACCGTCACCATCGACGGCCGCCTCGCCCAGCCGGAGCTGGCCGCCGACCCGGCGACGACGGAGCTGCTGCACCGCTACCTCTTCGACGCCGAGCTCGCGCTGCGCGGCATCGGACAGGCGGTCCAGGACCTCTCCCGGCTCGACCCGCCCGCGCAGTTGCGCGAGGCCCTGGCCGTCGGGCTCCAGCTCGCCCGCGACACGGCACCCGCCCACGCCGACGGCCTGCGCCCCGCCGTGCGGATGATCCGCGACCGCGCGGACGCCGTGCTGCACGACCCCGCCGCACGGCCCGGTGACGCCGAGGCGGCGACGGTGGCACGCCGGGTCGCCGACCTGCTCGACTCGCTGGCCGGCTCGCTCCTCGACTGGCTCACCCTCGGCAGGAACACCCCGAGGACACCCGCCGCCGTGCCGTTCCAGCCCGCGGTGGCCCTGGAGAACAACCGCGTTCCCGGGTCCGCCGGGCCCGCCGGCCGGGCGCTCTCGGCCCGCAGCGAGAGCGGCTGGCATCGTGCGGTCCCGTACCTCCGGGCGCCGCTGCACGCGGGCGTGGCCGCCGCGATCGTCTGCCCGATCGTGGACAGCATCGACCCGCAGCGCTTCTACTGGGGCCTGGTCGGCGTGATGATCACGCTGTTCGGCACCAACACCACGCACGAACGGCTGCGCAAGTTCGGCCACCGCATGGTCGGCACCGTGGCCGGCGCCGTCATCGGTGTGCTCCTGCTGCACCTGATCGGGCGCGATCACATCTACCTGACGCTCACCGTCATCGTCCTCGGCATCTCGTTCGGCGCGTGGGGCATGCAGCGCGCCTACGGGTACTGGGTCACCGGTCTCGTCGCGGCACTCGTGCAGATGTACGGCATGACGACGCCCGACAGCGGAATGGACCACCTGCTCGGCGAGCGGCTGCTCGACAACGGGCTCGGAATACTGGTCGCGACGGCGTGTGCCGCGCTGATCTTCCCGCTGTCGAGCCGGGCGGTCGTCCGCGAGGCCGAACGCGGTTTCGTGGGCGCGGTGGAACACCTGACCACGCAGGTCGCCGCGCGCTGGGGCGAGCCGGAGAGCCCGGTACGGCTGCGCGGCGCGGCCCGGTCTGTGGAGGCGGCGCTGTTCCAGCTCACGGCCGTGGCCCGGCCTCTGGTGCGGATGCCGCTCGGTGTCCGCGGACGCGGCGCCGACAACCGCGTCGCGCTGCTGACGACGGCGACGGGCCACGTCCGAGCGCTCGCCGCGGCCGCCGACATGGACATCGACCTGTCCGCCCGGCTCACCGAGCGGGGCCGGCTTGTCACCACCACCCTCGGCGACTCGCTGCGCGCCCTCGACCTCCACCTGGAGACCGGCTCCGCGCAGCACCCCTGGCGCAGGGTGAGCCCCCTGATCAGGGAGCTGGAGAACGAACTCCGTCCCGCAGCGCCCGGCCCGCGGGCGCGGCGGCTGAACCTCGCGCTGCGGGAGCTCGACGCCCTCGACGAGACGCTCGCCGCCTTCGCCGAGCAGTCGGGCATGGCCGTCGAGACCGGCGGCCCCGCCGTCCCCGGGCAGCCGGGACGGACCTCTCCCATGCAGCGGCGCACCAGGTCGGTCGTGGCCGCGTGGAACCAGCCCCGGCACCCGTCGCTGGACGGGCGGCCCGGGACCGGCGAGCGGCAGGACGGAGCAGCCGTGCCGGCCCCGGCACGGGCTCCGGGTTCGGCGTCCCCGGGCGCGACCCCCGCGGGCGCGACCGCCGGGGACGCGTCCGGGACCGCCCGGTCGGTGGCCTTCGCCGACGGGGACGTACGGGACACGGCCTCCGCCGCCGGTGCCGTCACCGTCGCCGTGTCGGGCGGTGTGCTGTGCGAGCTGCATCCCGAGGGGTGCCCGGCGCGGCTCACCGTGATCAACGCGCGCGGTCAGCGGGTCGCCCGGGGATACGCCGAGCACGGCCGCTACCGCCTGGACCTGCGGCCCGGCTCGCACACGCTCGTGGTGTCGGCGCCCGACCACTCGCCGCGTGCCGAGACGCTGACGGTGCGGGACACGGACCGCGACGTGCGGCACGACATACGGCTGTAGCCGAACGGCCCTGCGCCGAGGGGGCGGTACGCGCGCGTACCGCCCCCTCGGCGTGTCCGCGGCGACCGGCCGCGGACGTCCCGACCGGCGTCGCCGGCTGCCGCCCGTCGGGTGGTGGGGGCTCAACGCGCTTCGTGGCCAGGGGTGTTGTCGGCGCCGACGGCCGGCCGTTGCCCGTCGCGCACGGTACGGCCGTGCGGCGCCCCGAACCGCGCGAGGCAGTGCCACACCTTCTTCAGGTTCTGCGGGTCGTCGAGGCCCGCCCGCACGGCGTCGCCGATCACCGCCGGCGTCAACTCCCCGTCCACCGCGATCCGTTCGCCCAGCACGACGCGGCAGAGTCCGCGGTACCCGGGATGCCGGCGCAGTGCGGCGACGGTGAGGCGGAAGCCCGGGTGCCATTCGAGCGCGCAGGGCAGGCGCCGCGCGGCGTGTTCGACGGGGGTGCCCCGGTAGCAGGCGTCCAGGACCAGTGCCTCGACGTCGCGGTCGAAGCGGACCGGCCCGTGGATCTGGGCCTCGACATGACGGTCGAGGGCGTCGGGACCGTCCGCCGAGGCGGGGCCGAGGAGCGAGAAGCGCCCGGCCGTGGCGAAGGCCGTGGGGCCGGTGGAACTGTCCGGGTAGCAGAACGTGGCCCTCGCCAGGGTCCGCGCGGTCAGCCGGAAGTACGAGGAGCCGAACCGGGGCGCCCCGCCCGCCACGTCCCGCCGGAAGTTCAGCGCGCCGTAGACGGGCCGCTCGGCGGCGGGCGCGCTGTCGTAGGCCCCGCCGAAGATGCGGCTCTCCCAGAGCCAGCGGTCGCCGCCGGGGTGCGCGGTCAGACCGCCGTTGCCGGTGCGGGTCACGAACTGGGAGCGGTAGACGCCGTCCTGGGCCATCGCCGTGAGGACGTCACGGCCGCCCGTCGCCGCCCGGTCGGGGTGGAAGTTCATGGTCAGCCGGTAGGCGGACCCGAGCGGGCCGCCCGACGACAGCCCCGCCACGTGTTGGAGCGCGCGGTCCTGGGCGGTCGGTACGGAGTCCGGGCCGGTGTGGGTACTCACCGGGGAAGTGTGCGGCGGCGGCCGTGCGCACCGCACTTGATTTGATCCCGGCCCCGAGCGGCCGCCGGTCCGCGGGCCTCATGCCTCCGGTGCGGCGTCGTGGCCCGCGAACATGTCGAGCAGGGACTGCGGCGCGTCGTCGTTGAAGATCGCGGCCAGTCCGGCGACGGACTCCCGTGCGGTCCGCTCGGCCCGGGGGAACAGCAGTGCCTCGTACTCCGCGAGTGCCGCCTCCGGGTCGCCGGGGTGCGCGGCGAGGCAGCGGCCGAGGTCCGCGCCGTCGATCAGGGCGAGGTTCGCGCCCTCTCCCGCGAAGGGTGACATCAGGTGCGCGGCGTCGCCGAGGAGTGTCACGCCCGGCACCCGCTCCCAGCGGTGCCCGACGGGCAGCGCGTGGATGAGCCGCGGGACGAGCGGGCCGTCCGCCTCGATGACCAGGCGGCGCAGTTCGGGCGCCCAGTCGGTGAACTCCCCGAGCAGCGTCGCCTTCGCGGTCCCCGGGTCGGTGAAGTCGACGGCGGACAGCCGGTCCTCGGCGACGCGCAGCCCGGTGTAGACGTGCAGGCTGCCGTCGGTCTCGCGGTGGGCGAGGAACGCCTTGTGGTCGCCCAGGGCGAAGAACATGCCGCCGCCGATCGTGCGGGCGGCCTCGGGGTGCCGGGCGTCGGCGTCGAGGAGGTCGAGTTCGACGAAGGAGACGCCGCTGTACGCGGGGGTGGCGTCGGAGAGCAGCGGACGGATCCGGGACCAGGCCCCGTCGGCGCCGACCAGCAGGTCGGTGGTGAGGCGCGAGCCGTCGGCGAGGGTGACCTCGTGCCGGCCGTCGCCGAGGGAGCGCGCGGAGACGGCCTTCGCGTTCCAGCGCACGGTGCCCGCCGGGAGCGAACCGAGCAGCAGGTCGCGCAGGTCGCCGCGGTCGATCTCGGGTCGGCCGCCGGTGCCGTCGTCCTCCTCCTCGCGCAGTACGTTCGCGTGCCGGTCGAGGATGCGGACGGCCTCGCCGCCGGGGTGGACCTTGGCACGGAACGCTTCGTACAGCCGGGCCTCGCGCAGCGCGGCCTGTCCGGTCTCCTCGTGGATGTCGAGCATGCCGCCCTGGGTGCGCGCGTCGGCGGACGGTTCGAGGTCGAGGACGGTCGCCCCGATGCCGTTGACGTGCAGGACGCGCGCGAGCATGAGCCCGCCGAGTCCGCCGCCGACGACGGTCACGGGGTGGTGGGGTACGGCCGCGGGGCCGCTGTTGCCGGTCGTGTCCGTCATGGCTGCTCCTTGCGAGTGGGGGCCGGCCGGGGCTCGGGCTCCGGCCGGGGCGTGGCGAGGGTGCCGTTGATCACGGCGCGGAAGGTCCAGGCGAACCGGGCCTCCGGGGGGCCGGAGATCAGCTCGTCGGCGAGCGCGGCGATACGGGGGTGGGTGGCCGCGTCCACCGTGTGCAGGGCGCCGACGAGGGCCTCGGTGTCCTCCTCGGCGCGGTCGTCGGCGGCGCGGGTGGACTGCTCGGCGGCCGTCGCGGTCGCCACCAGCAGCAGGACGTCGATGCCCCACGCGGCCTGCGCGTCGGGCACGCCGCCCTGGTGCAGGACCGCGAGCACGGCCTCCACGAGGGCGAGGTAGTTGCGGCCGGAGGGCCGCGCCACCAGCGCCGACCGGGCCAGGCCGGGGTTGTCGAACAGGACCTGGGTGTAGGACGCCAGCACGGCGGAGAGCCGGTCCTGCCAGTCGCCCTCGGCGCCGACCGGGCTCAGGTCCACCGCGCCCAGCAGTTCGTCCAGGATCGCCGCGTGCAGTTCGGCGGTGCCGGCGACGTAGACGTACAGCGACGCGGGGCCGGTGTCGAGCTCCTGGGCGAGCCGCCGCATGGTGACGCGGCCCAGGCCCTCGGCGCGCATGATCCGGACCGCCGACCCGACGATGCCCTCGTAGGTCAGGGCGGGCTTGGCGGGCCGTTCGCGACGGCTGCGGGAGGGGGGCTGCTTCTCGGTCACGCCTCCCATCGTAACGAACATGTTCGTAACGAACAAGTTCCTGACGAACATGTTCGTCCAATGTTCTCCGAGCTCCCGCCCCCGGTCGCCCCGCGCCCGGTATTCCGTTGACGCGGACGCACCGGCCGGGCTTTGCTGCCCGTCATGACGACCCCCGACGTCCGGCCCGTCGACGGCGAAGCCGACCTGCTGCACTGGCGGTACGTGCACAACCTGGTCGTGCCGCCCTGCGCGCTGACGCTCGCCGAGGTGCGCGAGCGCGCACGGCGCAACCACCTGGAGATCGCCCTGCTCGACGGCGAACCGATCGGCTGCTCGACGGTCCGCCCACCGGCGCCTGCGACCGCGCGGGACGCGGCCGCCGCCACCGTCATCGCGCGCGTACTGCCCGCCCACCGCGGCCGGGGACTGGGCGCCCACCTGTACGAGCGGGGACTGCGGCACGCCCTCGCCCTCGGCGCGCGCACGGTGGAGACGTTCGTCCTGGAGGCCGCCGCCGACGGCCTCCGGTTCGCCGCGCGGCGGGGATTCACCGAGGTCGAGCGCTATCCGCTGACGTCGGCCCCCGACGCCCGGACCGAGGTGCACCTGCGGCTGGCGGCGCCCGGTGACGGCTCCGCCGGGGGCGGGGCGTAGGCGGTACGCGCGTACCCGGCCGTGCCGTACGCGCGTACGGTGCGACGGGTCCCGCGTCCCGTCGTCACGGCAGCGTGTCGCCCTCCACGACGGCCGCCCTCAGCGCCTCCGCGACGCGTTCCGTCGCCTCCGGGAGCGGGCCGGGCAGCCGGGCGAGCACCAGGCGGCGCTGTTCCTGCGGCCCGCCGCGCACCGGCAGGACGCGTACGCCCTCGGGCGCGACGGGGGCGAGGGACGCGGAGACGGTGGTGAAGCCGAGGCCCGCGGCGACCAGGTGCAGCTTGGCCAGCCAGTCCCGGGCGGTGTGCACGATCTCGGGGCGCTCGTCCAGGCCGGGCCAGACGCCCATGACCCGGTCACCGGCGGACGCGGGTGCCGCGATCCAGTGCCGCCCGCGCAGGTCCGCGACGTCGACGTAGTCGCGTCGGGCCAGGGGGTGGGAGGCGGGCAGCGCGAGGCAGAGGCCGCGTTCGGCGAGGGTGCGCGTCACCAGCGCCGGCGATTCCGCGTCCGGCGGCCGGAACGGCGGCGCCGAGCTGAGGAGCGCCAGGTCGAGGCCCCCGCTGCGCAGCGCCCGTACCAGCTCGGGCGTGCTGCCCTCCCGCGTGGTCACCGTGATCCCGGGGTGGCTCGCGCGCAGGGCGGTCAGGGCGCGGGGCAGCAGGGCGGCGCCCGCGCTGGGGATCCAGCCGAGCCGCACGGTGCCGCCGTCGGCGGGGAGGCCGGACAGTTCGCGGGCGGTGAGGTCGATGCCGTCGAGCACGTCGGTGGCGCGGCGCAGGACGAGGTGCCCGGCGGCGGTCAGCCGTACGCCGTCGCGGCGCCGTTCCAGCAGCGTGGTGCCCGCGGCCCGTTCCACGGAGGCGATCTGCCGGGACACGGCGGACTGCGTGTAGCCGAGCGCGGCGGCGGCCGCGGTGAAGGTGCCCTCGTCGGCCACGGCCCGGAAGACCCGGAGGGCGGTCAGGGAGACCTCGCGGAAGTCCATGACGTCAACGCATACCACGCGGACGGAATCCCGGCGGGCGCATTCCGGGCGGGGGTGCCCGCGCGGCCCACGGACGCCCGCCCCTGCCGGTGGCGGGGCGGGCGTCCGTGGGCCGGTGGGGCTCAGTGGCGCTTTCCGCCGACCGGCAGGGCGTGTTCGACGGCGGTGGCCATCGCCCGCTCCCCCGCGGCGTTGGGGTGCGCGGGTGCCGCCGGGGAGGCCGGCTGGAGGGACTCGATCCAGCGCTGTCCGACCGGCTTGCACATGTCGTGGCCGACGGTCGGACGGTAGGTGTCGACGTAACGGGCGCCACCACGTGCCGCCTGCTTCGCGAGCATCGCGTTCAGTGCCTTCTCCGTGTCGCGGAGGTAGGCGAAGTCCCCGGCGGCGAACGGCACGGAGGCGCTGGTGCAGCCCACGCCGTCGTCGGGGAGGAGGTCGGGGTAGCCCACCACCATGACCTTGGCGTGCGGGGCGCGGTGGTGGATGCCGCGCAGGACGGCCGCGATCTTCGGTGCGGTCGTGTTGACCGCCGCGCGCAGTTGGTCGGTGCCCGTCGCGTTGTAGTAGGCGCGGCAGGGGGCACCGGCCGGGTCGGCGGCCGTCAGGTGCGCGCAGGTGCCGAGGATGGTCGAGAACCCGATGTCGTTGCCGCCGATGCTCAGCGTCACCAGCGCCGTGCGGGAGTTGAGCGCGGTGAACTGGGCCGGTGCGGTGCCCTGGGGTCCGGTCATCTCGGCGGTCGTGGCACCGGAACAGGTGACGTCCTTCAGCGGCAGGTGCCGCTCCGCCGCGACGAGGGAGGCGTAATTGTGGTCGGAGCGGGCGCAGTTGGCGTCGACCTGGTCGGGTATGCCGGGGCCCGCCGCGTAGGAGTCGCCCAGTGCGACGTAGGTGCCGGGCGCGTGGCCGTGCCCCTTGTGCGAGTGGTGGTCCTGGTGCGCGGCGTGTGCGTCGTGCGCGTCGGCGGGCACCGCCGCGGCGAACGTGAGGAGGGCTCCGGCGGCGGCCGCCGCGAGTCCGCGGGCGACGGGGCGAGCGGGCGAGGGGGCGGCGGTGCGGGCGCCTGGACTGTTCATGTGCTCTCCTCCGGTGGCCGGTTCTGCCCGCGTGGACGCGGACGCTTCCGCCGGGACGTGACCGCGGGGCGGCCGGTCGCCTCAACGACCGGCCGCCCCGGGCAAGTTGACGGACTGCCGACCGCCAGGAAACGTCCGAGTGCCGCACCGGCGCAACCCCGCGGTGCTACTGGATCGTAAAGAACTTCGGAACGGCCGGCTCCACAACACCGTTGCAGAACCCGCCCGTTCGGCCGGGCGGGCGCCGGGGCGAGGACGCGGAAAACCCCGCGCCCGGCCCCGGTCCGCACGGTGGCGGATCGGGGCGGGCGCGGGGCCCCGGTGGTGCACACCGCCCGCGTGCGGGACGCGCGGTCAGGACGCGAACTGCTCCCGCGGGCGGTGGTCTTGGCGGGCGCTGCGGCCCGTGCGGTCCGGCGGGCCCGTCCGGTGCGCGGACGGACCTCCGGGGCGGTTCAGGACAGCGGGACGACGACATCGCCGCTGCCGGAGACCTCGCCGCCGCCCACCACCCGTACCGTGTACGGCCGTTCGGTGCCGGTGGCGGTGACCCGGAGCGCGTCGCCGTCGCGCCGCACGCGGAACGTCGCGGCCGTCTCGCCGGTCAGGTCGGGCACGGTGACGTCGGCCTCGTAGCCGGCCGCCGCCGTCGGGTGGACCAGCAGGGTCGGGGCGTCGAGCCAGTCGCCGTCGGGGCGGCCGTCGTCGGACGCCAGCGGCAGCACGGCGCCCTCGCGGACGTACAGGGGCAGGCTGTCGAAGCCGTGCCGCTCGGTGCGCCAGACCGGGCCGGTGACCTGTTCGCCGGTGAGCAGGTGGGTCCAGGTGCCCTCGGGGAGGTAGACCTCGACCTCCCCGTCCTCGGTGAAGACGGGGGCGACCAGCAGGTCGGAGCCCAGCATGTACTGGCGGTCCAGCGGACGGCAGGCGGGGTCGCCGGGGAACTCCAGGACCATGGGCCGCATCATCGGGACGCCGGTGCGCCGCGTCTCGGCCGCGCTGCCGTACAGGTACGGCATGAGGCGGTGCTTGAGGCGCGTGAACTCCCGGGCCACGTCCACGGCCTCGTCGCCGAACTCCCACGGCACCCGGTACGACGAGGAGCCGTGCAGGCGGCTGTGCGAGGACAGCAGGCCGAACGCGAGCCAGCGCTTGAAGACGGCCGGGTCGGGGGTGCCCTCGAAGCCGCCGATGTCGTGGCTCCAGAAGCCGAAGCCGCTCAGCGACAGCGACAGGCCGCCGCGCAGCGACTCGGCCATGGCGCCGAAGGACGACCAGCAGTCGCCGCCCCAGTGCACGGGGTACTGCTGGCCGCCGGCGGTCGCCGAGCGGGCGAACAGCACGGCCTCGCCCTGTCCGCGCTCCTTCTCCAGGAGGTCGAAGACCGTCTTGTTGTAGAGGTGCGTGTAGTAGTTGTGCATGCGCTCCGGGTCGGAGCCGTCGTGCCACACCACGTCGGTGGGGATGCGCTCGCCGAAGTCGGTCTTGAAGCAGTCGACGCCCTGGTCGAGGAGGACCTTCAGCTTCGACTGGAACCACTCGCACGCGGCGGGGCTCGTGAAGTCGACGAGGCCCATGCCGGCCTGCCAGAGGTCCCACTGCCAGATGTCGCCGTTGGGCTTGCGCACCAGGTGGCCGAGGGCGGCGCCCTCGTCGAACAGGGCGGACTTCTGGGCGATGTACGGGTTGATCCAGGCGCTGACGCGCAGCCCCTTCGCCTTGAGGCGGGCGAGCATGCCCTCGGGGTCGGGGAAGACCTCCGGGTCCCACTGGAAGTCCGACCACTGGTACTCGCGCATCCAGAAGCAGTCGAAGTGGAACACCGACAGCGGGATGCCGCGCTCGGCCATGCCGTCGACGAAGGACGTCACCGTCTTCTCGTCGTAGGAGGTGGTGAACGAGGTCGTCAGCCACAGGCCGAAGGACCAGGCCGGCGGGAGGGCCGGGCGGCCGGTGAGGGCGGTGTAGCGGGACAGCACCTCCTTGGGCGTGGGGCCGGCGACGATGTAGTACTCGATCGTCTGGTCCTCGACGCTGAACTGCACCTGGCCCACGGCCTCGGAGCCCACCTCGAAGGAGACCGCGCCGGGGTGGTTGACGAAGACGCCGTAGCCGCGCGAGGAGAGGTAGAACGGGATGTTCTTGTACGCCTGCTCGCTGCTGGTGCCGCCGTCGGCCTGCCACATGTCGACGATCTGGCCGTTCTTGACGAACGGGGTGAAGCGCTCGCCGAGGCCGTAGATCTGCTCGCCGACGCCGAGCGCGAGCTGGGTCAGCATGTGGTGGTTCTCGGGGGTGTCGAACTGGGCCTTCTCGTCCAGCGTCGCGAACGCCGTGCCCTTGCGGCCGGCCCGGGTCAGCTCCCGGCCGTCGGCGTCGCGGAAGACGAGGCTCCAGGGCGCGTTCTCGTCGAGGCTGACGGTGAGCGGGCCGCTGGTGAGTTCCGTCACCCCGTCGGCACGGCGCACCGCGCCCGCGCCGCCCTCCGCGCCGGTCACCTCGAAGTCGGGGCCGAGGCGGCGCTTGCCGCCGAGGTGGGTGACGCGGACACCGATGACGCCCTCGGCGGGCGAGAAGCAGTCGACCGTGAGGAGCGGCGCGTTGAGGGTGTCGCCCCGCCGCTCCACCTTCTTCACGGCGGCGAAGGCGGTGAAGCGGTCGGCGTCGGCGCGGAGGTCGCGTACCTCGGTGGCGTACGAGATCTGCACGCCGTCGCGGATGCGCCAGAAGCCGTTGGTGAACTTCATGTTCTTCCTCGGTGCGGTGGAGCGGGATCGGTTCGATGCGGGGCGGGGGCATCACCGCCATTTTGATCGTACACAAAACAAATTGCCCCCTGAAGCCTCCCCCGGTCGCACTGCGGGCAACCCTGGGGAACAGGCCTTGTGCCGTCCGGCGAAACCCCGAAGGTGAAGAGGACGACACCTGGAGGGACTAGCGGCGCGCGAAACTTTCGCGTATTAGTCATCTGAGCAAACAAACAAACCCGGCGGAGCTGCCGGGTCGTACGACAGCAAGGGCCGCGACAATGTCGGATCGCTTCACTCCCACCCCCGAGGACAGGTTCACGTTCGGTCTGTGGACCGTCGGCTGGCAGGGCCGGGACCCCTTCGGTGACGCCACCCGCGAGGCGCTGGACCCGGTGGAGTCGGTCACCCGGCTGGCCGAGCTGGGCGCGGCGGGTGTCACCTTCCACGACGACGACCTGATCCCGTTCGGGTCCTCCGACAGCGAGCGCGAGGCGCACGTCAAGCGGTTCCGCCAGGCGCTGGACGCGACCGGCATGAAGGTGCCGATGGCGACGACGAACCTGTTCACGCACCCCGTGTTCAAGGACGGCGCGTTCACCGCGAACGACCGGGACGTGCGCCGCTACGCGCTGCGCAAGACAATCCGCAACATCGACCTCGCCGCGGAGCTCGGCGCGTCGGTCTACGTCGCCTGGGGCGGGCGCGAGGGCGCGGAGTCCGGTGCCGCCAAGGACGTGCGCAGTGCGCTGGACCGGATGAAGGAGGGCTTCGACCTCCTGGCCGAGTACGTCACCGAGCAGGGCTACGACCTGCGCTTCGCGATCGAGCCGAAGCCGAACGAGCCGCGCGGCGACATCCTGCTGCCCACCGTCGGCCACGCGCTGGCGTTCATCGAGCGCCTGGAGCGCCCGGAGCTGTTCGGTGTGAACCCCGAGGTCGGCCACGAGCAGATGGCGGGCCTGAACTTCACGCACTCCATCGCGCAGGCACTGTGGGCGGGCAAGCTCTTCCACATCGACCTCAACGGCCAGTCCGGCATCAAGTACGACCAGGACCTGCGCTTCGGCGCCGGTGACCTGCGGTCCGCGTTCTGGCTCGTGGACCTGCTGGAGTCCGCCGGCTACCAGGGGCCGCGGCACTTCGACTTCAAGCCGCCGCGCACCGAGGACAAGGACGGCGTGTGGGCCTCCGCCGCCGGCTGCATGCGCAACTACCTCATCCTCAAGGACCGTGCCGCAGCCTTCCGCGCCGACCCCGAGGTCCAGGCCGCGCTGACCGCCTCCCGCCTCGACGAACTCGCCCGGCCCACCGCCGCCGACGGCCTCGCCGCCCTCCTCGCCGACCGCACCGCCCACGAGGACTTCGACGTCGAGGCCGCCGCCGCCCGCGGCATGGCCTTCGAACACCTCGACCAGCTCGCCATGGACCACCTCCTCGGCGCCCGCTAGGACGACGTCGTCATCCCGTGCCCGGCGCGCGTCACGCGCCGGGCACTCGGGCGAGCCACCCCCCACCTGACACGCGACAGCCGGAGCCGTGTCCGGGCCTGACCTCTTCCTCCGCCGGACACAGGCGTCCGCCGGGGCCGGCACCCCTCTCACCCAAGGGCACCACCGTGACAGCACACATCTCGAACGGGGCACGTCCCGGACCCCGGCACATCCGCCGGCGGGTTCTCGTCCCGCTCACCGTTGTCTCCGCGCTCGTCGGCACCGTCGCACTGGCCGGCTGCGGACAGTCCCGCGACCCCGACGTGTACACCGTCCTGAACTCCTCGACGGACGACTCGTACCACAGCTGGGACGCGGCCACCCTGAAGCGCTGCAGCGAGCAGCTCGGCGTGACGATCCAGCAGCAGTCGGTCCCCGCGGACCAGGTGATGTCCAAGTCGCTGCGCATGGCTTCGTCGAAGTCGCTGCCGGACATCATCCAGTTCGACGGCTCCGAGATGCCGAGCTTCGCCGAGACCGGCGGCCTGATGGACCTGAAGAAGCTGGGCGTCGACACCTCCGACATCCCCGAGGGAATCATCAACTACGGTTCCTACAAGGGGACTTACTACGGCGCCGCGCGCACGGTGAACACCCTCGCGCTGTTCTACAACAAGGACGTCTTCGCGAAGGCCGGCCTGTCGGTGCCCACCACCTGGGCCGAGATGCGTGCCGACGCGAAGAAGCTCACCCAGGGCCACCAGTACGGCATCGCGCTGAGCGCGGGCGGCGCCGAGGACGGCGTCTACCAGTTCACGCCGTTCATGTGGTCCAACGGCGGCGACGAGACCGACCTCGACAGCAAGAACGTGGCCGAGGCGCTGGACTACTGGAAGTCGCTGATCGGCGACGGCTCGCTGTCGAAGTCGACGATCAACTGGACGCAGGCGGACGTCAACGACCAGTTCATGGCGGGCAACGCGGCCATGATGATCAACGGTCCGTGGCAGGTGGAGACCCTCAACACCAAGAAGAGCCTGCACTGGGGCATCGCGCAGATCCCGGTCCCCAAGACCGGCGACGACTCCGTCGGCCCGCTCGGCGGTGGTGAGCTGACCATCCCGAACATCGGCGACACCGCCCGCGAGAAGACCTCCGCGAAGATCGTCAACTGCATGACGAGCGAGCAGGAGGAGGTCACCTACGCGCTCAACAGCTGGATGATCCCGGCCAACGAGAAGGCCGCGGCCGTCTGGAAGAAGAAGGTCCCCTCGCTGAGCGCCCTGGCCGGACAGGTCGCCGCCGCCCGGTCCCGGACCGCCAAGGTCGGCTCCGGCTGGAGCTCGATCTCGCTGGCCCTGCAGAGCGCGTTCCAGTCGGCGCTCACCGGCCAGTCCAGCGAGTCGGCACTGAAGCACGCGCAGCAGCGCGTCGAGAGCGGGAACTGAGGTATTAGACGATGTCCACCACCGCTGTTCCCGCACCCGTGACCACCGGCACCGCGAAGGCCGCCCCCGCACCGGACCCGAACCGGGTCCGCCGGCGCCGCGCCCTCGCGCAGTGGGGCTTCGTCGCCCCGGCCGTGATCTTCATGCTGCTGTTCTTCGGCTACCCGCTCGTGCGCAACGTCGTGATGAGCTTCCAGCACTACACGCCGTCGACGTTCTTCACCGGCAAGGCGCCCTTCAACGGCCTCGACAACTGGCGCAAGGTCTTCGGCGACGACCTGTTCGGCAAGGCCCTGTGGCAGACCATCGTCTTCACGATCGGCTCCCTGATCGGGCAGTTCGGCATCGGCCTGGCCCTCGCGGTGTTCTTCAACCGCCGCTTCCCGCTCAACGGCGTGCTGCGCGCGCTGATCCTGCTGCCGTGGCTGGTCCCCATGGTCGTCTCCGGCATCGTCTGGCGGCGCATCCTCGACCAGGACACCGGTGTGCTGAACTCCTTCCTCGGCCTGTTCGGCGCGGGCCACACCCCGTGGCTCACCAGCACCCACATGGCGCTGCTGTCCGTGGTCCTGGTGAACGTCTGGATCGGCATCCCCTTCAACATGGTGATCCTCTACGGCGGTCTCCAGGAGGTTCCCAAGGAGGTCTACGAGGCCGCCTCGCTCGACGGCGCCTCCGGCTGGCGCACCTTCCGTTCGGTGACGTTCCCGCTGCTGAAGCCGGTCATCACCGTGGTGCTGGTGCTGGGCTTCATGTCGACGGTGAAGATCCTGGACCTGGTCCTGGCCCTCACCAACGGCGGTCCCGCCGACTCCACCCAGACCCTGGGCACGCTGACCTACCAGGACTCCTTCGTCCAGCTGGACTTCGGAGCCGGTGCCGTCGTCGGCAACATCCTGATCCTGATCTCCGCCGTCTTCGCGGTGTTCTACCTGCGGGCCAACCGCAACGAGGGGAAGTGACCGGCATGGCGACCACCACCACCGCCCCCCGGGCCGCGGCCACCCGCGCACCGAAGAAGCGCTGGGGCACCATGATCGCGGGCATCGTCATCCTGTGCCTGATGCTGTTCCCGCTCTACTGGATGATCAACACGGCGCTCCAGCCGGAGTCCGGTCTGCTGGAGGTCGACCCGGTCCCGCACAGCGTGGACTTCTCCGGCTTCAGCTCGGCCATCACCGAGCAGGGCGGCCACCTGCTCACCTCGCTCGCGGTCGCGCTCGGCGCGGTCGTGATCTGCCTGCTGTTCTCGGCACCGGCCGCCTACGGCCTCGCCCAGTTCAAGCTGCCGGGCGCGCGGACCGTCGTGTTCGGCACGCTCATCACGCAGATGGTCCCGGGCATCGTCATCGCCAACGCGCTCTACAGCGCGTACGTCGATCTCGGCCTGGTGAACTCGTACTTCGGCCTGATGCTCGCCGACGCCTCGCTCGGCATCCCGTTCGCGATCGTGCTGATGCGGTCGTTCATGGTGGCCATCCCGCGCGAGGTCATCGAGGCCGCCGAGGTCGACGGGGCGGGCCGGCTGCGGACGTTCGTCCAGGTCGTGCTGCCGATGAGCCGCAACTCCCTGATCACCGCGGGCCTGTTCTCGTTCCTGTACGCGTGGAGCGACTTCATGTTCGCGCTGACGCTGAACACCACCGACCACGTCAAGCCGGTCACGCTCGGCATCTACCAGTACATCGGCGCGCACGTCGGCGACTGGGGTTCCGTGATGGCCGCGTCCGTGCTGTCGGCGATCCCCGCGGCGATCCTGCTCGTGCTCGCCCAGAAGTACATCGCCGCCGGCATCACCGGCGGATCCGTCAAGTGACCGTCCCCCGCTTTGAGATGGGCCTGTTCAATGAGTGACTTCCCCGGCTTCCCGCCCGGCTTCGTGTTCGGTGCCGCGACCGCCTCGTACCAGATCGAGGGCGCCGCGACCGAGGACGGCCGCGGTCCGTCGATCTGGGACACGTACAGCCACACCCCCGGTCTGGTGGTGAACGGCGACAGCGGTGACGTGGCCTGCGACCACTACCACCGCTACCCGGAGGACGTGGCGCTGCTGCGCGACCTGGGCGTCGGCTCGTACCGCTTCTCGATCGCCTGGCCGCGGATCGTGCCGGACGGCTCCGGCCCGGTGAACCCGAAGGGCCTGGACTTCTACTCCCGGCTCGTCGACGAACTCCTCGAACAGGGCATCGAGCCCGCCGCCACCCTCTACCACTGGGACCTGCCGCAGGCCCTGGAGGACCAGGGAGGCTGGCGGGTGCGGGCGACCGCCGAGCGGTTCGCCGAGTACACGGCGGTCGTCGCCGAGCACCTGGGCGACCGGGTGCCGCGCTGGATCACCCTCAACGAGCCGTGGTGCAGCGCGTTCCTCGGCTACTCCATCGGCCGGCACGCGCCGGGCGCGAAGGAGGGCCGGGGTGCCCTGGCCGCCGCCCACCACCTGCTCCTCGGCCACGGACTCGCCGTGCAGGCGCTGCGGGCGGCCGGGGTGCGGGAGGTCGGCATCACGCTGAACCTGGACCGCAACCTGCCCGCCACCGCCTCCGACGCCGACCTGGCGGCCGTCGTCCGCGCGGACACCCAGCACAACCTGGTGTGGACCGAGCCGATCCTCGCGGGCCGCTACCCGGCCACCGAGGAGGAGACCTGGGGCGAGCTGATCACCGGGCAGGACTTCCGGCGCGACGGCGACCTGGAGATCATCTCCGCGCCGCTGGACTTCCTCGGGATCAACTACTACCGGCCGATCATCGTCGGCGACGCCCCGCACCGCGAGGCCGACCCGGCGCTGCGCACCGCGACGGACAACCGGTACGAGGAGACGCGGCTGCCGGGCGTGCGGCACACGGCGATGGACTGGCCGGTCGTCCCCGAGACGTTCACCGAGCTGCTCGTGCAGCTCAAGCAGCAGTACGGCGACGCGCTGCCGCCCGTGCACATCACGGAGAACGGCTCCGCCGAGGACGACGTGCTCGACGCGGACGGCGCGGTGCACGACACGGACCGCGTCGAGTACCTGCGCGGCCACCTCACCGCGCTGAGGGCCGCCATGGACGCGGGTGTCGACGTGCGCGGCTATTACGTGTGGTCGCTGCTCGACAACTTCGAGTGGGCCTACGGCTACGACAAGCGGTTCGGCATCGTCCGGGTCGACTACGACACGCAGGTCCGCACGCCGAAGGACAGCTACCACTGGTACCGGTCGCTGATCGAGGCGCAGCAGCGGGGCTGACGCGGCCGGCCGCACCGCGACCTTTCGACCCGTGGGGGCCGCCGGAACGTCCGGCGGCCCCCACGGCGTCGCGTGCCAGGTCGTCAACTACCCGCGCGTGTACGTCACTTCGCGTCCCGCTCCGCGAACGCCGCCGGGTCGGCCAGCACTTCGCGGACGACGACACCCGCGGCACCGCGCGTCGCGTCACCCGAGGGGGACGACGGCCGGAGCCTGCTGCGCCCCTCGCCCCAGAGGCCCGACACCACCCGCAGCGACAACTCCCGGTCCACCGCGGGCGCGAGCCAGTCCATCAGGTCGCGGTAGACCCCGCCGAGCATGACCGCGTCGGGGTCGAACAGGTTGACCGCGCCGGAGACCACGACTCCCAGTTGCCGCCCCGCCTCCTCGATGGCGGCGACGGCCACGGCGTCGCCGCGGCGGGCGCGGCGCTCCAGTTCCGCGACACCGGGCAGACCGGCGGTCTCGTCGATGCCGGCGGACCTGAGCAGGGCGGACTGGCCCGCGTACTGTTCGAGGCAGCCGCGCGCACCGCACCGGCACAGCGGTCCCGCCGGGTCCACCACGACGTGCCCGATCTCCCCGGCGAACCCGTGGGCGCCGCGCAGCAGTTCACCCCGCAGGACGAGTGCGCCGCCGACACCGATCTCGCCGGTCAGGTACAGGAAACTGCGGACGCCCTCGTTGCCCGCGCCGAACCACAGCTCGGCCAGGGCGGCCACGTTGGCCTCGTTGTCGGAGCTGACCGGCAGCGCCCGCTGCGTGGGACGCAGGGAGGAGAGTGCCTGCGCGAACAGGCCCTCCACCGCGACGCGTTTCCACCCGAGGTTGGGCGCCTGGCGGACCGCCCCGCCGGACACCAGACCGGGCAGCGCGAGGTGGGCGCCGACCGGCCGCAGTTCCTGCTCGGCGGCGGAGACCAGGGCCCTGGACGCTATGCGCGCTGCGCGGGCGATCACCTCGGAGGGCTGCACACCGCGGTTGTCGTAGTGCTCGACGAGCCGGACCCGGTCGGTGCCGGCGAGGTCTACGACGCACACGGCGACGTAGTCGATGTTGATCTCGACGCCGAGGCCGGCCGGTCCGGAGCGGGACACCTTCAGGACGGTGCCGGGCCGTCCCACGTGACCGCTGGCGGTCTTGCCCCACTCGGTGACGAACCCGTACTCCAGCAGCTCCTCCACCAGTGAGGACACCGCCGCGCGGGTCAGTCCGACGTGCGTGGCGATCCCGGCGCGGGTCGCCTCCCCCGCCTCGTGCACGGCCCGCAGTACGAGACTCAGGTTGTGCCGTCTGACCGTGGCCTTGTCGGCCTTGGGTTCAAGAGGGGTCAGGTTGTTCTTCATCGTGTGTCGAGCGTATGCGACGGCGCACGTCACGGGCGCGCCCGGCCACGGGGCGGACGTCCCCGTGGCCGGGCCGGGTGCTGTCAGCCGCGCGGAAGGTGGTCCGATCCGAACGTCCAGTGTCCGGAGCCCATGGTGTGGACGGCCGTCGTGGCGTCGGCGCGCACCAGGTGCGCGCCGGACGGCGGGGGCGGCCCGTCCGCCGAGGAGCGGCACGCGCACCTCGGCGGTGCTCCCGGCCGGTACGTCGGCCGTGAGCCGGAACCGGTCCGCGGTGCGCCGCCACGCGGTGCGGGCGACACCGTACGGGGTGCGGTGCGAGGCGGACGCCGAGGTGATGGCGCCCTCGACCGCGGGCGCGATCAGCAGCTTCGCGAAGCCGACGGAGTCCGGCGTCTGGTCGAGGCCGGCGACCCGGGTGGTGAACCAGGAGCCGATGGCGCCGAGCATGAAGTGGTTCTGCGACTGCCCCGGGCCGCCGTCCCAGGACTCGCCGAGGGTGGTGTTGCCGGCGAGCACCTGGTAGCCGTGACCGGGGCTGGTCGTCCGGGTGGCGACGGCGTTCAGGATGTCGTCGCGGCCGCCCGCGGACAGGACGCGCAGGGCCGCCGGCAGGGAGATCTCGCCGAGCAGCAGGTGGTCGCCCGCGTTCCGGACGGACGCGGTGAAGTGGTCGAACAGCCGCTGCTTCTCCCCCGCCGGGTAGGCGCCCATGTCCAGGGCGAGCCCTCGGCGCGGTAGGCGGCCGCCCCGGTGTCGTCGCCGAGGACGGCCGCGACGTGGGCGAGGGCGTCGACGACGCGCCAGTAGCCGTAGGTGCCGGCGACCGCCCGCGGGAAGGTGGTGTCGGGGGTGAACCAGTCGCCGAGCGCGTGGCGATCGCCGGGGACCTGCCCCTCGGCTGAAACCGGGGGCCTCGCGCGGCACACCGGATCCGTGAACTCCCGCTCCGCGCGCGGCACATCCCCGCCCGTACCGCGGACGGCGGTCGACGGGCGCCGCGGCGACGCCCGTCGGGGCCTGCCGACGGACGGCGGATCAGGCCGCCGGCAGCCGGCCGCAGAGCCAGTTGCCGGGTTCCAGCGGGTCGTCGCTGATCCAGAACTGCCGCCACAGCCGGGCGAATTCGGCGCGGTCGAGGTGACCGTCGCCGTTGAGGTCGAGCAGTTCGAAGACGCCCGCCATGTCGACGGGCCGGCCGTTCCACGTCTCCACGAGCCGCCGGTGCTCCTCCGGGGAGATGCGGCCGTCGCCGTTGGCGTCCACGGCGTCGAAGACGGTGTCGGCGGTGGCGGTGACGTCCGCGACCATGGCGGGCAGTTTGTCGACCAGCGTGAGCAGTTCAGCCATGTCGACCGCGCCGTCGCCGTTCGCGTCGCCGGTCTGGAGCAGCGCCGCCCACCAGCCCATCAGCAGCGTCTCCACCCGCGCGCCCAGCTCCGTGCCGGGGCCCACCCCGGGCAGGGCGCGCCAGCGGCGGACGAGTGCCCTGAAGTCCTCCTCGCGCAGAAAGCCGTCGCTGTCCGCGTCGAACGCGGCGAACATTCCCCTGAGCTTGCGCTCCTGAAAGGCACTGGCCATGAGCGGCCTCCCTCGACGCCGAACCGAACCCGAACCGCGGACGGCCGCCCCGGCAGGGCGGCGCCGCCAGTGCGCAACTGTAGGCGGGGAGGCGCCCGCTCCCCCACGGGCACATGTGCCCGAGAGATCACCCGCACGTCCGCGCGGGTCCGCCACCCCGCCTTCGCCCGCCGACCGGCAGACACACGCGCGCCCTCACACCCGGGCGCTCCCCCGCGCCGGGCCCGTCGCCCCGGGCTCCGGTTCCGCGCCCGGCCGCACCACCGTGACGGCCATCAGGCTCATGTCGTCCTTGAGTACCCGGCCGGTGTGGCGGTGCACCGCGTCGACGAGGTGACCGACGACGGCGGGCGGGCCCTGTCCGCGGCAGGCGAGCAGGTCGGTCTGCGGTGTGTAGAACACGCCGTCGCGACTGCGCGCCTCCAGCAGGCCGTCCGTGCACAGCAGGAGCAGGTCGCCCTCGGTGAAGGGCCGGGACTCGAACTCCCATTCCTGCGGGTCGAGTTCGCCGAGGCCGAGGGGCAGTCCCGGGACGGCGGGCTCCCACGTGACGACACCCGCGGGGGTCACCAGGAACGCGGGGCAGTGGCCCCGGCTGATCAGCCGCACGACGTCGCCCTCGGCGGGGATCTCGGCGACGGCCGCCGTGATGAACCGCTCGCCGCTGTCCGGACTGTCCCGGGCCTCCTCGGCCAGTTCCATGAACTCCCGGGTGACCGCCTGGTCCAGGTGCCGGGCCAGCATGGACAGCGACTCGGTGTGGTGGGCGGCCTCGCGGAAACACCCCACGAGCGCGGCGACACCGGGAATCGCGTCGAGGCCCTTGCCGCGCACGTCACCGATGAGCAGCCGCACGCCCCAGGGCGTCAGTTCGGCCGCGTAGAGGTCGCCGCCGACCGCCGCGGCCGTCGACGCGGCCTCGTACCCGACGGCGATCCACACCCGCCCCAGCCAGGCACGCACCGGCGGCAGCACCGCGTTCTGGGTCGCCTCCGCGAGTTCCCAGGCGACCTGGAGATGCGTACGCAGCCGGTCCCGCAGCATGCCGAGCGGCACCGCCGCGAAGAACAGGACGACCAGCGCGCCGTAGTCCAGCCAGGCGTGGCCGGTGCCGGCGGGCTGCTTGCTGTACACGGCGAGGATCAGACCGGCGAGGCTGTTGAGCAGCGCGACGAGCACGATGCCCGGGACAGAGTACAGACAGGCCGCCGCCGTGGAACTGAGCGCGAGCAGCACGTCCGCGCTCCACGGCTGCGGCAGGGAGAAGTCCACGGCCACGGTGACGGGGATGAGCACCAGCGGGATCAGCCGTACCCACAACGGCAGCCGGGCGCCGACGGCAGAGGGTCTGACGGAGACGAGGCCCGTCCTCAACCGGTGCGGGCTCATGGAGCGCCGCCCGGACGCACACGGCGTCTCGTTCGCACCGGAAGAAGGGTCATGGGCCAACAGATATCAACAAATCGGGCGGTCGGCGGCGACGCGGGACCGGGCGCACGTGCGGTTCGTCCGTCCGAAGTCGCCCGGCGGCGTGCCCCGCGCGTGTGCGCGCGGTGACCCCCTCCGCTCCCGGCGGGGTCGCTCCGCACGCGCCGGCCGCCTCGGCGGCGAGGGTGAACTGCCGCCGCGGTCAGGGGGTTTGACCGGTCCCCGGGTGTCCGTCCGGTCCGGCGGTGTGGTCCGGGTGCCCGGCGGTGCGGCGGCGCTCCTTCATCTCCGCCTCGTACAGGTGGTCCCTGCCGTCGGCCAGTCGGCGGCGCGCCGCGGCCTCCAGGTCCCGGAAGGGTTCGTAGTAGGTGGAGTTGTACTCCTCGACGATCTGGAAGGTCCAGTGTCCCGGGATGACGTTGCGGCCGATGATCTCGCACTCGACGCGGTCGGCGACGTCGTCGTGCCCGGCTGCCCGCAACAGCTCGACGGCGCGGTCGAGTTCGAGGTCCGCGCCGCCGGTGAGCTGGTGGAAGGAGTACAGGTGCCCGCGCGCCCGCTCGGTCGTCTCCAGCGCCTTCGAGAGGGCGCCGAGTGCCTCGACGGTCCCGTCCGTGACGCCCGGCGGTCGCCGGTGCGCCGCGTCGGGACGGTCGTCGGGTGCGGGTCCCTGGCCGTGCTGCATCGCGGTCCCGTCCGTGACGCCCGGCGGCCGCCGGTGCGCCGCGTCGGGACGGTCGTCGGGTGCGGGTCCCTGGCCGTGCTGCATCGGGTTCATAGGGCGAGGGTTTCCCGCGGGTCCGGCCCGTACCGCCTCCGCGGCGACGATCCCCCCGGGCGGGTGAGGGGGGAGGGAGGCCGCCGCGGCAGGGGGTGGGAGCGCGGCGGCCGGTCCCGCGGAGCCGGCACGGTCGGGGCGACGGCTACGGCCGGACCGAGATCCCTCCGATGCCCGAGCCGAGGATCGAGCAGTGGGCCTCGGACTGCCCGACCCGCCCGGGTGCGATCGTCACCCTGGTCCCGTCGACGTCGGGCGCCCACCCGCACACGAGGTGGACCCAGAAGGTCTGTGTCGCCGTCCCCCTGTTCTCGCAGAGGGCGAAGCCCGTGTACTCGTCGTTGTTGTGCTTGCCGGTGTGGCAGGACAGTCCGGGCGGTGTGGCCGCCGGGGCGGCGGACGCGGTGGCCGCGGGGAGGGTCACGGCGGCGAGAGCGGTGGTGAGCGCGACCGCGATCGTGGCGGCGAGTTTCCTCGTGACGGCGGCGGTCGCCCTGGCGGCGAGGCGGTGTTTGCTGGTGGGGATCAACGTTCTGCTTTCTCTCCGTGACCGGCTCGGGTCGGCCGGTGGCACTGACCTCCCTCTACCTGGGGCGCGCGGCGAGAAAACCGGGGAAGGCGACTACTCCCCGTAACGACTCCGATGGCCGCCGACAAGCGACGGCCGCGCCCCCAACGGACGTAACGCTTCTCCGTGTTGGCGGGCCGGGCCGGAACCGGGGCCGAAATGGGCGGGGACTTCCCCTCCCCGGCGTCAACACGGGGCCTCCTGGCGCCCCCCGATCGAAGTGCATCCGAAAACCCCCGTGCCCGCGAAGGAGTTGGGCTCACCGAGCGCGGCGGGGTCCCCCTCCTCGAAGAGCGGAGCGCGGTGGCACACACCCGGCCGCGCTCGGCGCCGGGCCCGCACCCCTCGACCGGACGGGCCCGGCGCGGTGGCCTCGGCACGCGCGAAGGCCGGCCCGGACCCGCGTCGTGCGGGTCCGGGCCGGCCCCGGCTCGGTGGGTCGCGCCCGTCAGCCCTGGCGGGCCTTGAAGCGCGGGTCCTTCTTGTTGATCACGAAGGTGACACCCCTCCGGCGCACTACCTGCGCCCCGGGCCTGGCCTTCAGTGAGCGCAGCGAATTACGTACCTTCATGGCTCTGTCCTCCTCCTGCTCGTACCCTCGCGGTCACTGCCTCGCGGTCAGTGCCGTGCCGCGGGCGCCCGGCGGCCGAAGCGCCGCTCGAAGCGCTCCACCCGGCCGGCGCTGTCCACGACGCGCGACCTGCCCGTGTAGAACGGGTGGCTCGCGGACGAGACCTCGACGTCGATCACCGGGTAGGTGGCGCCGTCCTCCCACTCGACCGTCCGGGACGAACCGGCGGTGGAGCGGGTCAGGAACGCCACGTCCGCCGCCCTGTCCCGGAACACGACCGGGCGGGATTCGGGGTGGATGCCGTTCTTCATGCGATGTCCTTCCTGGTGGCCGTCCGCGTGGTGACGCCGTGGGTGGTGGTGGGTCAGCGCGTCTCCCGGAAGGGGACGTGCGCTCCCGCCACCGGGTCGTACTTGCGCAGGACGAGCCGGTCGGGGTCGTTGCGGCGGTTCTTCCGCGTCACGTACGTGACGCCGGTGCCGGCCGTCGACCTCAGGGTGACTACGGGACGCAGGACGCTGCGTGCCATGGGGTGTCTCCTTTCGCCCGCCGCCCACACCTCGCGATCCGGTCCGGACGCGTTGCCCGACTCAATGGTCTTGACTCGGTCATGTCAGCGGCTACGTGTGCTGTAACAGCGACCCCCCTCGTGGCATTCCCGCCCCCGGGAAGGGCCGCCGTGTCCCCCGACCGGCTGACATCCGGCGGGCATCCGCCGGAGAACCGACCGTCCGGCTCCCGGCGTGGAACCACTGGAGGGGCGGCGCGCCCGCCGGCCCGCCACGGCCGGCCCGCCCCGAACGACCGGCCGACCCCGACCGGTACGACCAGAAGCGACCCGAACCGAGGAGCACCCCGTATGAGCCTCCGCCTGCGGACCATCACCCGCGAGGAACACCTCGCCTTCGTCCGGGCCCGCCCCTCGGCGAGCCATCTGCAGACACCCTCCTGGGGCGAGGTGAAACCGGACTGGCGGGCCGAGAGCCTGGGCTGGTTCGACGAGGACGGGTCCCTCGTGGGGGCGGGCCTGGTCCTGCTGCGCCCGCTGCCGAAGGTCCGCCGACACCTGGCCTACCTGCCCGAGGGACCCCTCATCGACTGGACGGCACCCGACCTGGCCCGCTGGCTGGACCCGATGCTGGCGCACCTGAAGGCGGAGGGCGCGTTCTCGGTACGGATGGGGCCGCCGGTGGTGGCACGGCGCTGGCGCGCCGAGACCGTGAAGGCGGCCATCGCCGACCCGCGGGCAGGGCGGCTGCGCGACGTGGACGCCGACGTGCACGAGCCGCGCGCGTTCGACGCGGCGGACCGGCTGCGCCGGGCCGGCTGGCGCAGGGCGGAGGCGGGCGGCGAGGACGGCTTCGCCGCCGGGCAGCCGCAGTACGTGTGCCAGGTCCCGCTGGCGGGACGCTCGCTGGAGGAGGTGCGGGCCGGTCTCAACCAGCAGTGGCGCCGCAACATCAAGAAGTCGGAGCAGGCCGGCGTCAAGGTGGTCGAGGGCGGCATCGAGGACCTGCCCGTCTTCTACGACCTGTACACCGAGACCGCGGCCCGCGACCGGTTCGTACCGCGTCCGCTCGCCTACTTCCGGCGGATGTGGACGGCGCTGCGGGCCGAGGACCCCGACCGTATGCGGCTGTACCTCGCGCATCACGAGAACGACGTCCTCGCGGCGGCGACGATGCTGCGGGTCGGCGACCACGTCTGGTACTCGTACGGGGCGTCCACCAGCCGCAAGCGGGAGGTCCAGCCGAACAACGCGATCCAGTGGCGGATGCTGAGCGACGCCCACGAACTGGGCGCCGCCGTCTACGACTTCAGGGGGATCACCGACACGCTGGACGCGGAGGACCACCTGCTCGGCCTGCTCCGCTTCAAGGTCGGCGCGGGCGGTGAGGCCGTCGAGTACCTCGGCGAGTGGGAGTACCCGCTCAACAGGGCACTGCACACGGCGTTCGCGTTCTACATGTCCCGGAGGTAGCAGTCGCCCCCTGCGGGCGGTCGGCCGTCGGCGACGGTCTCACACCGTCACGACGGTGTCCTCCGGTGCGGCGGCCCCCGTGCTCACGACGACGAACGGGGCCGGGGCGCCGGTGCGTTGCGTGTCGGGTGCCGTCGTCGCCAGGAGGCGGCGGGCCCGCGCGAGAGCCTCGCCGATGTCACGGGTCCCGGTGAGCACGCACAGGGTGTACGCGGCGTCCTCGCGGGCCCGTGCCGTCTCGGGGTCGGCCTGCGCGGCGTCAAGTGCGTTGTAACGGCTGATGAGTTCGGACAGGACGTCAGGGCGGGGCGTCAGCACGTCGGCCTCCTGGGGCATCGGATCAGCGGGTGTCGCATGGTGCGTGCCGTGCGCGGCGGCTCGGCACGCCCATCATTGGATTGCCCCCGCGAAGCGATCACATGCAGCCTATTTCGCAATATTGACGCCGTCGTCACGCAGCGAGTGGTCCTCCGGCCCGCCCTCCCGCTCGGACGGGGCCGCGAGCGCGGCCAGGTAGTGGCCGAACCCGCCCTGTGCCCTCGGTACGAGCCGGGCCGAGGTGACGACCGGGCAGTCCGCCGTCCGCAGGACCCGGTGCCCGTTGCACCGCAGGGCGGCGACGAGTGCCTGGTCCTCACCGAGCGGGAGCGGCGGGAAGCCGCCGACCGCCAGGTAGGCCGACGCGTCCACGCCCAGGTTCGCCCCGTGGACGTGCGGGTGCGGCCACGGGCCGACGGGCGGCCGGGACGCGGTGTACAACGCGTGGTGCCGCAGGGCGAGTTCGGTGGGGCCGCCCGGACCGACGGCCGTGGTCACCGTGCCGACGACGGCGTCCCAGCCCTCCTGCGCCCTCGCCAGGTGGTGGGCCAGCCAGTCGTGCGGGACCGTGCTGTCGGCGTCCGTGGACGCGATCCAGGTGCCGACGGGACCGCCGAGCAGTTCCAGGGCGCGTGCCACCCCGGCCGCCCGCGCCCGGCCCACGTTGCGCTCGTGGACGGTGAGCGTGGATGTACCGGCGTCGTGTGCGACGGCCGCCGTGGCGTCGGAACAGGCGTCCGCCGCGACGACCGTGAGGACGCGTACGCCGCGCAGGAGGGGATGCGCTGCGGCCACCCGCACCGACCGCAGCGCGTGGGGCAGCAGTTGCTCCTCGTTGTGCGCCGGGACGACCACGGCGACCGCGCGGGGGATCACACCAGTCCCTCGCGCGCGGCGGGGCCCGGCCCCGGCCCGCCGTCGGCACCGAGGCGCTCGAAGACCTGGAGGACGAAGTCGTCCTCGCGGTGGTCGACGACACGGGCGAGACCGGGCAGGGCCGCCAGCACGGGCGCCAACTCGTCGCCGGTGGCGAGGTGTTCGGGAACGGGATGGTTCCAGTGGACGGCGACGAGGGTCCCGGCGGGCTCCAGCGCGTCCACGGCCCGCGCGAGGACCTCGTCGCGGGTCGGCTCGTCGAAGTAGTAGAGGAGTTCCGACAGCACGACGAGGTCGAAGCGGCCCTCGGGCCACTCGCCGGGCAGGACGTGCCGGGCCACGGTCACCTGCGGCAGGCCGGCCGTGCGCGCGCGTGCCGTCTCCACGGCCGGGGCGACCCGGTCGCAGGCCAGCACCCGGTCGCAGCGCTCGGCCAGGCGAAGCGTCAACTCGCCCACGGAGCACGCGGGTTCGAAGCAGGACCGATAGCGGCGGCGCGGCAGCGACGCCACGGTCAAGTCGTACTTGCGGTGTTCGTACCAACGCTCGGCGAGGTGCCAGGGGTCCTCGGCGCCGCGGTACATCTCGTCGAAGTAGGAGGAGGGGGTGCTCACGTGAACAGGACCTCCACGGTGCGCAGATGATGGGCGAGTTCGTCGGGCGGCAGCACCGGGGCGTCCTCGGGTGCCGGGCCGAGGGGTTCGGTCTGGCTCCGGAAGCGGGCGACCGCGGCCCGCTTGAGCCGCTGGACCTCCGGCGGCAGGGCGACGAGCCCGGCCCGGTCCCAGGGCACGCGGGGATCACCGGGGGTCGCCCAGTGCCACATCCACACCGGGTAGGTCCGGCACGGCACCGCCGCCGAGCGGGCGGCGGCGCGGGCCGCCCGGCCCGCCGCCTCGTGGTCGCCGTGCACGTCGCCGGTCCACGGCGCCATCACCAGTGCCGCCCCCGACAGAAGGGGCACGAGGGCGTCCGCCACCGACTGTTCGTGCCGCCCGACCAGCGTGTCGGGCACGCCAAGCCGTACGACGTCGGCGTGTCCCGCCCCGAGTTCCGCGAGGGCGGCCCGGGTCTCCGCCGCCCTGACCCGCGTCAGCTCGTCCGGGGTGACCGCCGTACTGCCGGGGTGCGAGCCCTCGCCGTCGGTGACGGACACGAGGGTGATCCCGACGCCGCGCGCGGCCAGCAGGGCGAGACAGCCGCCGACGCCGAGGACCTCGTCGTCCGGATGCGCGGCGACGACCACCACCCGTCCCGCGTCCGGGAGTTGAGCCTCCCGCAGGGACGCCCAGCCGGGCCAGCGACGCCACTCGGACTCGTCGGTGCCGGGTTCCTGGATGGGGTCGGCAGGGGCCCGTCCCGGGGCCGCGGGGCTCATCGGCCGGCTCCGGGCCGTGCGACGAGCGCGCCGAGTTCGGCGAGGTCCCGCTCCGCGTGGTGCTGGCGGATGTAGACGGCGAGGTCGGAGGCGGCGCGTGCGTGCCGCGCGTCGTGGCACAGCGGGCCCGCGCCGGTGGCCCGGCCGACCCTCGCGAGCACCTCGGCGCACACCGACTCCACGAACGCCCGCACACGCAGGGTCCGTACCCGTGCGCCGCCCGACGCGTCGGCGGGATCGGCGTCGATCTCGGCGGCCGCCTCGCCCAGCACGGCGGCCGCGGCGTTGAGGAGGACGTCGACGGCACCGAAGTGGGCGTCGCGATGCGGATCGGCTCCGCGCGCGGCGGCCGTGCGCAGGGTCCCGGCGACGGCGACCGCTCCCCCGTACCAGCAGGCCGCGACCCCGATCCCGCCGTGCTGGAAGCCGGGCCGGGCCACGTACGCCCCGACCTCGCCGACCGGTACGGCCCGCACCCCCCGGAACTCGACGTCCGGGCTGTCGCTGCCGGCCATGCCGACGGCGGGCCAGGTGCCCGGCACGGGGCGGCAGGTGCCGCCCGCCCGCGGCACACCCCGCGCGTCGCCGACCGCCCCGGCGGACTCGGCGGTCCCGGGCGCGTTCCCGGCCCCCGCGATCTCCGCGGCGAACAGGCGCTTGCCGTCGTCCGTGTCCGCGGTGACCAGCGCGTGGGTGCAGCTGTGCGCCCCCGAGCAGTACTTCTTCGTGCCGTCGAGGCGCCAGCCGTCGCCCTCGCGCACGGCGCGCAGTCCGGCACCGGGCGGCTCGGCCGCCCACACCGCCCAGCGTTCGCCGGACCCGGCCGCCGGTCCGCGCAGTTCGGCGAGGATGGCCAGCGCGTCGACGTGCCCCTCGACCAGGCGCGCGACCGCGAGATCTTCCTCGGCGACCGCCTGGAGAACGCTGAGCCGCTGGGCGGTGCCTCCGGACCCGGGCAGCGGGACGGGCCTGCGGCCGGTGGTGATCTGCTCGGCGACCGCCGCGAACCGCCGGGCCGTCGCCTCGCGCAGGGCCCGCGTGTCCGTCGTCTCGGAGCCGTTGCCGTCGGCCTCGCCGCCTGCGCGGCCGGGACCCTCGGGAGCGAGGGGGGTGGAGAGGGACAGTGCGCTGTCGGACATGGGGATGCTCCTCGTGGCTGTGCGCCGGTTCGGACGACGGATCGGCCGGCCCGGGTGGCGGAACCCGGCCGGTGGAACCGGAAAGGTGTGGGGCGGCCGGACGAGCCGCGCGGACCGCCCGGACCGTTTCGGACTGCTTGAGACTGCTTCGGACTGCTCAGAACGTTTCTGACCGTTTCTGACCGTTCGAGCCGGAGCGTTCGGACCGGCAAGGCCGCGTCACACGTGTGCGCCCGGCGGGACCGGTGTCCGCCCGGCGGCGCCGGGCACCGCGCCGGGACCGGGGACCTGTGTCGCGCGGGACCGTCCCGGGTCCGGCGGGCCCGCGCGTACCCCGTCGGCTGAGCACGGCCGGTCGGGCCCGCGCGCATCCGCGCCCCGGCGGAACGCACGTGGCTGCGTCGGCATGGTGCCAGCTCCTCGGCCGTGTCGCCGGCGCCTCGGTCGCGGCGGCGGCGGGTGTGCCGTCCCTGGGGACGGAAATCCAGTTCCCCCACGTGAACGCCGTCACCGTGCGGGCGCGCCTGCTGTCCGAAGCACCTTCGTCGGGGTGCCCCTCCACTGTGGTCGTAAACAGCCTCGCCCGCACACCGGCGGCCGCTCCCGGGCCGGGCCGCGGCCCGCACCTTCCCCTCGCACCCGCATCCGGTGCGACGGAATGGGCGCTCAGGGACGCGCGGAACCCGCCGCACCGGAGTCGGCGACCCACGCGTCGAAGGTCGTCGTCCCGCGCGGCCCCGGACCGTCCGGGAGCAGTGCCCCGCCGACGAGCTGCCCGCCGACCCGGCCGGGCAGCCGTACGGGAACGACGGGGCGACGCCCGCCACGGGCCCGCTGGAGCTGCCGGACCATCCCGACCATCTCCCGCTCCTCCGGTCCCGCGAGTTCCGGAGCCGCGCCGACCGGCTCCGCGAGGGCGAGGTCCACGAGCGCGCGAGCGACCTCCGCCGCCGCGACGGGGCGGCACAGCATGCGCGGCACCGGCACGAACGGGCCGCCCCGCGCCAGCATCTGGGCGGCGAACTCGTGGAACTGCGTGGCGCGCAGCACGCTGTACGGAACCTGGCCGGCGCGCACCAGGTCCTCCTGGCGGCGCTTTCCCGCGTAGTAGCCAAGGTCGACACGGTCGACGCCCACGATGGACAGCGCGACGTGGTGGGTGACGCCCGCGGTCTCGCCGGCCCGCAGCAGACGGCTGGTCGCCGCCTCGAAGAAGGCGGCGGACCGGGAACGCGACATGGTGGCGATGTTGCTGACGTCGATCACCCGTTCCACACCTGTCAGCGACCGGCCGAGACCCTGGCCGGTGGTCAGGTCGACGCCCGCCGCGCGGGCCAGCACCACGGGCTCGGCACCGGTGTCCCGGACCGCCTCGACGACGAGTTTCCCGACCAGCCCGGTCCCACCGGCGACTGCGACGCGCATGACCACTCTCCGTTCTGTGCCGTTCCCTGCGTTCGCTCCGTGCCGTTCGTTGCGTTCGGTCCGTGGCGTTCCCTGCGTTCGCTCCGTGCCGTTCGTTGCGTTCGGTCCGTGGCGTTCCCTGCGTCCGCCCCGCGCCGTTCTCCCGCGTCCGCGCTGCCTCACCAGTGTCGGAGCGAACCCGTCCCGGCGCACACCGGTGGGGATCCACCGTCCGTTCCGGACGCGGGCGGGCGCCCGACGGGTCCTGCCTCCGGCCCCCTGCCGCACGGCCCTCCGGACGATCTACGATCACCTCGCCGCCGCCGGGGCCCCGGCCGTCCGGCCCGACCACCGGAGCAGTGAGGCAGCCCATGGACCCGCACCTCCAGGAACCCGCAGCGCGGCGCACGGTCCGCCGCCCGCGCACGGTGCTCGCCATGAGCGCCGAGACCCGTGACGCCCTGCTCGACGCGGCGGCCCTCGACCGGCTGTCACGCGTGTGCGACGTCGACGCCGCTCTGCTGCTGACCGGATTCGGCGGCCCCGACAGCGCGCCGGGCACCCCGCTGGCCACGGCCCTCCGCGACACCGAGGTGCTGTTCACCGGCTGGGGCTGCCCGCCGCTGGACGAGGAGGCACTGGCGCGGATGCCCGGGCTGCGGGCCGTGGTGCACGCGGCCGGCTCGCTCAAGAACCACATGACGGAGGCGGCTTGGGCACGCGGCCTCACGGCGACGAGCGCAACGGCCGCCAACGCACTGCCCGTTGCCGAATTCACCGTCGCCGCCGTGCTGTTCGCCAACAAGGGAGTACTGCTGGGCGCACACGCCCTCCGCACCGCCCGTGCGCGGCCGGACCTCGCGACCCTCCTGCCGGGCATCGGCAACTACCGCCGCACGGTGGGCATCGTGGGCGCCTCGACGATCGGGCGCCGTGTCGTCGAGCTGCTGCGCCCGTACGACCTGCGGGTCCTGGTCAACGATCCCTACCTGTCCGCGGCGGACGCCGACGCGCTCGGCGCGACTCCGATGGACCTCGACCCGCTGCTGCGCGAGAGCGACGTCGTCAGCGTCCACGCCCCCGAACTGCCAGAGACCAGGCACCTGTTGGACGAGCGGCGGCTCGCGCTCATGCGGGACGGCACGACGCTGGTCAACACCGCCCGCGGGTCCCTGGTGGACACCGGGGCGCTCACCCGGGAACTCGTGGCGGGCCGCCTCAACGCCGTGCTGGACGTGACCGATCCGGAACCGCTGCCCGCGGACTCGCCGCTCTACGACCTGCCGAACGTACTCCTGACACCCCACCTGGCCGGTTCGCTGGGCGGCGAGCTGGCCCGGCTGGCGGACTTCGCGATCGACGAACTGGAGCGGTACGCGGACAGGTCGGGCTTCGCGCACGCCGTTCGCCCCACGGCCCTGCACCGCTCCGCGTGACCGCCCACCGCGCTTCCGGGGAGAGGAACGGCTCATGACACCCACCGGCTCCACGACCGTGCCGCTGACCGTCGGGCCCGACGGTTTCCTCCGCGCGGGACGCCCGCACCGCATCGTGTCCGCGGCCATCCACTACTTCCGCGTCCACCCCGCGCTGTGGACCGACCGCCTCACCCGGCTGCGGGCCATGGGGGTCAACACGGTCGAGACGTACGTCGCCTGGAACTTCCACGAGCAGCACCCCGGTGAGTTCCGCTTCGACGGCGGCCGGGACGTGGCGGCGTTCGTGCGGGCCGCCGGTGCGCTGGGCCTGGACGTGATCGTGCGGCCCGGCCCGTACATCTGCGCCGAATGGGACCTGGGCGGCCTGCCGGCGTGGCTCCTCGCCGACCGGACCGTGCGGCTGCGCCGCCGGGACCCGCGCTACCTGGCCGCCGTGGACGCCTGGTTCGACGAACTGCTGCCCCGGCTCGTCCCGTTGCTGGCCGGCCACGGCGGACCGGTCGTGGCGATGGGCGTCGAGAACGAGTACGGCAGCTTCGGCAACGACACGTCCCACCTGGAGTACCTGCGCGACGGCATGACCGCCCGCGGCGTCGACTGCCCGCTGTTCACGTCGGACGGGGCGGGCGACGGGTTCCTGCTCGGCGGCCGTGTCCCGGGTCTGCTCGCCGCCGCCACCTTCGGGTCCCGGCCCGAGGAGTCGCTCGCGGTCCTGCGCGCCCACCAGCCGACCGGTCCGCTGTTCTGCGTGGAGTACTGGCACGGCTGGTTCGACCACTGGGGCGAGTCCCACCACGTGCGGGACGCCGCCGAGTCGGCCGACGTCCTGGACCGGCTGCTCAGGGCGGGCGCCTCGGTCAACATCTACATGGGCCACGGCGGCACCAACTTCGGCTGGTGGGCGGGCGCCAACCACGACGGGCGCTCGCACCAGCCCGACACGACGAGCTACGACTACGGCGCTCCCGTCGGCGAGGCCGGTGAACTCACCGAGAAGTTCCGCCTGTTCCGCGACGTCATCGTCCGGCACACCGGTGCCGCGCCGGACGCGGCGCCCGAACCGCCGCCCCGGCTGGCCCCGTTGCGGGTTCCGGTGCGTGAACGCGTGTCGCTGGCGGAGTCGCTCGACCTGCTGTCCACCCCGGTGCCCTCGGCCGAGCCGCTGACGATGGAGGAGGCCGGCCAGGCCCACGGGCTCATCCACTACCGGACGCGGCTGCGCGGGCCGTTGACCCACGCGGACCTCACGATCGACGGCCTCGGAGACCGCGCGCAGGTCTTCCTCGACGGGCGCGAGATCGGTGTCCTTCACCGTGACCGCCCCCGGGACACCCTCCCGGTCCGGGTCACCGGCGCGTCCGCCGTGCTCGACGTGCTGGTGGAGAACCAGGGCCGGATCAACTACGGCCCCCTGCTGGAGGATCGCAAGGGCATCGTCGGCGGGCTGCGCCTGGACAACCAGTACCAGTTCGGCTGGGAGAACCGCCCGCTGCCACTGGACGACCTGTCCGCCCTGCGGTTCACGGACACCGCCGCCGACGGGCCCGCCTTCCACCGGGCGACGGTGACCGTGCCCGGACCTGCCGACGGTTTCCTGGCACTGCCCGGCTGGACGAAGGGCATGGTGTGGCTCAACGGGGAGGCGCTCGGCAGGTACTGGAACATCGGGCCGCAGCGCACCCTCTACGCCCCCGGACCGCTCTGGCACACCGGGGACAACGAAATCGTGATCCTCGAACTGCACCAGGCAGGAACGGAGTTGGAGATCTCGGCCGCTCCCGACCTGGGCCCGAGCGCCCCGGCACCCGTGCCCGCGTGAGCGCGGCCCCACCCCTTCCGGCCGGCGGCGGCGGGCCGTGCCGGGGCTGCGGGCCGCCGACCCGTCGGCGCCGCGAGCCCGGTACGCGTCAAGAGCGCCCGCGAGCGCGCCGCCCCTCCCCCACCGAGGGGGCGCACGACGGACGACCGGGCGTACGGCCGGCACGGGCGCTGTCCCCGAGAGACCCGGGTCGCGGTCGGCCCGGCGGCCGTGGCTCTCCGTGACCTTCCGGGTGACGGCGCGGGAGGGGGGTTGGTCGTCGGGGCACGACGGATGAACGGCCCTCGCGCGGCGCGCGCTGCCCCCGCGCGGCCCATCCGCCCCGCGTCCGGGAGGGGCGACGGGCGACGGGTGGGGTGAGGGACCGCGACGGGGGCACTCGACGGGCGCGGGGCAGGCGCGGGGCGGGCCGGAGAGCACGCGCGGCGTCGTCCCGGCGGACCGCGGGTTTCGCCTCCGCACCGTGGGGGACGCGGAGAATATGGTGCAAATCGGATACACGATGATGACCGAGCAGGCCGGCCCCCGTGACCTCGTCGACCATGTCGTCGGAGCGGAGCGGGCCGGTTTCGACTTCTCGGTGTGCAGCGACCACTACTTCCCCTGGCTGCGCTCCCAGGGCCACGCGCCCAACGCCTGGACCGTGCTGGGCGCGGCGGCGCAGGCGACATCGCGCATCCCGCTGATGACGTACGTGACGTGTCCGACGTTCCGCTACCACCCGACCGTCGTCGCGCAGCAGGCCGCGACCCTCCAGATCCTGGCCGAGGGGCGCTTCCGGCTGGGCCTCGGCTCCGGCGAGAACCTCAACGAGCACGTCGTGGGACGCGGCTGGCCGTCGGTGGACGTGCGGCACGAGATGTTCGAGGAGGCCGTGGAGATCATCCGCGACCTCTTCGGCGGCAAGCACGTCACCCGGCACGGCACCCACTACACGGTGGACTCCGCCCGGCTGTGGGACCTGCCGGACTCGCCGCCGCCCATCGGGATCGCGGTGTCCGGCGAGCGCTCCTGCGAGCTGGCCGGCCGCCTGGGCGACCTCGTGATCGCGACCGAGCCGAAGGCGGACCTGCTCACCGCCTTCGACCGGCACGGCGGCACGGGCAAGCCGCGGGTCGGACAGCTGCCGGTCTGCTTCGACACCGACCGCGACGCCGCCGTGGCCCGCGCGCACGACCAGTTCCGCTGGTTCAGCGGCGGCTGGAAGGTCAACTCCGAGCTGCCGCACCCCGATTCGTTCGCGGGCGCCACTCAGTTCGTGCGGCCCGAGGACGTCGCCGAGTCCATCCCGTGCGGTGACGACCCGGACGCCTTCGTGGAGGCCGTACGCCCCTACGCCGAGGCGGGGTTCACCGAGGTCGCCCTCGTCCAGGTCGGCGGCGACCACCAACTTCCGTTCCTGGACTGGTCGGAGAAGACCCTGCTGCCCGCCCTGCGAGACGCCTTCGCGTGAGGCTGGGGCCACGGAGGCCGCCGCCCGCGTGGGCGGCGGCCGGCTTCTCGGCGTCCCGCAGTCCGCGACGGCACCGTCGACGTCCGGGCGGATCCACTGCCTCACCCCGCACGACTCACTCGTTCGGCCCCTTACCTGGGGCAGACGGCGCCCCCGTCGGTTCGACTGGCAGAGGGTGCCCGTCAGCGCCCTCCCCGACTCTTCCCACCGGCGACCCGCCGCCCGAGCCGCGCGCGGGCGCCGCAGACAGACGGAGAGACCATGCCCATCTGCACCACGCGAGACGGCGTCGACATCTTCTACAAGGACTGGGGAAGCGGCCGCCCGGTCGTCTTCATCCACGGCTGGCCGCTGAACGGCGACGCCTGGCAGGACCAGCTCAAGGCCGTGGCCGACGCCGGCTTCCGTGGCATCGCCCACGACCGGAGGGGACACGGCCGCTCCACCCCGGTGTACGACGGGTACGACTTCGACACGTTCGCGGACGACCTCAACGACCTCGTCACCGGACTCGACCTGCGCGACGTGACACTCGTCGCGCACTCGATGGGCGGCGGCGAACTCGCCCGCTACATCGGCCGCCACGGCACCGACCGCATCCGTTCCGCGGTCCTGCTCTCGGCCGTGCCCCCGCTGATGCTCCAGACCCCGGACAACCCCGAGGGCGTCCCGCAGTCGGCGTTCGACGACATCAAGTCCGGGATCATCACGGAGCGTTCGCAGTTCTGGAAGGACACCGCGGACAGCTTCTTCGGCGGCAACCGGCCCGGGAACAAGGTCACCCAGGGCAACAGGGACGCGTTCTGGTACATGGGGATGGCGCAGACCATCGAGGGTGGCGTCGACTGCGTGGACGCCTTCGCCTCGACGGACTTCACCGACGACCTCAAGAAGTTCGACGTGCCGACCCTCGTCGTGCACGGCGACGACGACCAGATCGTGCCGATCGACGCCACCGGCCGCAAGACGGCCAAGATCGTCCAGGGCGCCGAGCTGAAGGTGTACGAGGGCGGCTCGCACGGCATCGCTCTGGTGCCGGGCTTCAAGGAACGGTTCAACGCGGACCTGCTGGAGTTCCTCAAGAAGTGAGTCCCCGGCGGCCCGAACGCCGTCGCGGGCCGCGGGTCCGCGACGGCGGCGCCGCCCGCCGACCGCACGGGCACCCGCACCCGCGGACCCGTCACGCGGGCGCCCCGCGGCACAAGCCCCGGGTCGCTTCCGGTCCGGCACACACAGGTTGCGCCGGGCCAACCCGCCCCGGACGCGCGGGACATGCCCGCCGGGAGCCACTGGACGTACGGTGGGGAACAGCCGTCCACCCTGCCCCCGGGAGCACTTCGATGACCCGAACCGAGGCGCGCGTCGCCACCGACCGCCCGCACCGCTACGCGAAGCAGCTCGCGTCCCACCTCGGCCGCCGCTCCACGACGACGTGGGACGAGGAGGGCGGGGTGGGCACCATCGTGTTCCAGAACGGAACCGGATCGCTCACCGCGGCGGAGGGCGCGCTGCTGCTCACGGTGGAGACCGACCCCGAGAACCTGGACCTGCTGGAGGGCGTGGTGGGCCGGCACCTGGTCCGGTTCGGCACCAAGGACGAACTCGTCGTCACCTGGCACCGGGAGAACGGCGAGCCCGGCACCACCCAGCGCAGGGACGAGGAGAACACCGAGGAGCAGCACGGCGGAAGCCACAACCGCCCGGACCACGGCGGGCGTTGACGGCTCTCCGGGCATCCCGGCGCCTTGCCTGCGCGCCCGGCGCGGTGGCGGAATTCCGAGCCCGCGCACCCGTACCCCGCCTACGCTCTGCGTATGACGGCGGACTCGCATCTCAAGAATGCCCGGTTCCTGTACGAGCGGGCCGTGTTCGGCGGTGAACCCGCGGCCCTGGACGTGGCGGACACCGGACTGGACGCGGTCGAGGCGGACCTCTGCCTGGCCCGCGGCCGGCTGGTGCACGCACGCTTCCTCGCGTCGCGGGAGACAGGGGAACCGGCCGCCGCAGCAGAGGAGTTGACGCTCTTCGAGCGGGCGGCCGAGCTGTACGGACGGCTCGGCGACGAACGGGGCGAGGGCGAGGCCCTGTTCTGGGTGGGCACCTACCACCAGGTGGTCCGGGACGACATGGAGGCGTCACTGCCCGCCCTGCGCCGCGCACGCGAACTCGCCACCCGGGGCGACGATCCGCTGACGCTGTCCTACGTGCTCCGCCACCTCGGCTTCGCCGAGCACGCCGCGAAGCGGCCGGCCGCCGCCCGGGACCTCCTGGAGGAGTCCAACCGGCTGCGCCGCGAGCTCAACTTCCGGCCGGGAGTGGCGGCGAACCTGATCGTGCTCGCGCAGTTCGCCGTCGAGGACGGCAGGACCGACGAGGCGGCGGCGCTGCTCGACGAAGCGGCCCGGCTGGCCGAGGACTCGGGATCGGACGGCGTCCTCGACTGGGTGCGGAGGGCGAGGGCCGACCTGGGGGCGTGACCGCCGGGCAGTGAGCGGGCGTCTTCCGCGCCCCCCGGGCTCCCCTCGCGGGCCCCCCGCGGGCCCCCTCGCGAAGCCTGCCCAAGCAGATCCCAACTGCCCCTCGGGGCGCACCGATCACCCCTCTCTCACGGGCAACGTCCAAGGTCAGCGAGGCATATACACTCCGAACAGTCACTTCGGGGAAACGCCCTCCTCGCCCCGATCTCGGCGCATAGCGTGCAATGACCCGAACCGCTCTCCCCACCTCCCTGGAGTCCGCGACCACCGGGCTCCAGCCGCGCTAGGAGAACCGGGATGATCTATGAGCAGCCCGAGTCGTACCCCGCCCGGCAGCACCGCGGACGGCACTCCTCCTCCGCTCCCGTTCCCCGTACCTGGCCGCCGACCGACGAACCGATGCGCAGCCGGGCCCCGTCGCGGTCCATCCTCGGACAGCACCGGGACCTGCGCGTGCTGCGGCGTGCCTACCGGTGGCAGCGACGGGTGGCGGCCTTCGCCGCACTCGGGTACTTCACCCTCTTCCTCGTCTTCTCCGCGCTGGCTCCCGACGTCATGACCCGGCCGGTGACCGGCGGTCTCTCCATGGGCATGCTGCTCGGACTGGTCCAACTCCCGGTCACCTGGCTGGCGATCGCGCTGTACGGGTGGACCGCCCGCCGCTTCGTCGATCCGCTCGCGCGGCGGGTGCGGCGCCAGAGCGTGCCGCACGGCCAGAAGGAGCTGCCGCGATGACGGTCTTCACGGGCTCCGCGCAGTCGTGGTCGCTGGTCGCCTTCTGCACCGTGGTGACCGTGACGCTGCTGCTGTGCGTGATGACCGGTCCCGACCGCGACGACCTCGACGAGTTCTACACCGGGTACCGGTCGGTGTCGCCGATGCGCAACGGCCTCGCCATAGCGGGCGACTACATCTCCGCGGCGACGGTCCTGACCATCGGCGGGGTGATCGCGACATGCGGCTACGACGGTGTCGTCCTGGCGCTGAGCAGTCTGCTGTCGCTGCTGCTGCTGATGTTCCTGCTCGCCGAACCCCTGCGCAACACGGGCCGGTTCACGATGGGTGACGTGTTCGCGCGGCGGATGCCGGCCCATCGTTCGGTGCGGATCACCGCGTGCGCCGTCACCATCACCGCGCTGATGCCCATGATGCTCGTCCAACTCGCCAGCACCGGGCAGCTGTTGGCCTTCATCCTCGGATTCTCCAGCGGGGTCATGAAAACGGGCTGCATCATCGGCATGGGTGCGCTGATGATCAGTTACGCGGCCATCGGCGGCATGAAGGGCACCGCGCTCATCCAGTTGCTGAAGATGGTCGTGCTGCTCGGTTCGGGCGCGGTGGTCGCCGCGCTCATCATGCACACCTTCTCCTGGGACCCGGGCCGGCTGTTCAGCACGGCGGCCGAACGCAGCGGCGCCGGGCCCGCGTTCCTGCGCTCGGGCCTCCAGTTCAGCGGCGGCCCGCACCCGAAGCTCGACATGATCAGCACGCAGTTCTCCATCGTCCTCGGCGGCGCGTGCCTGCCGCACGTCACGATGCGGATGTACACACCGGACAACGCCCGTCAGGTGCGGCGATCGATGTCCTGGGCGGTGTCGTCCGTCGCGCTGTTCGTGGTCGTCATCACGGTCGTCGGCATCGGCGCGACCGCGCTGATCGGGCGGGCGGGCATCACCGCCGCCGACCCGCAGGGCAACACCGCCTACCTGCTGGGCTCGCGCGCCGCGTTCGGGACCCACGTCTCCCGTGCGGAAACCTTCCTCTTCACCACGGTCACCACGGCGATCTTCCTGACCCTGCTCGCCTCGGTGGCCGGCATGATCCTCGCCTGCGCCAACTCCCTCGCGCACGACGTCTTCGCGACCCGCAAGGGAGAGGTCACCCCCATGCGGGAGATGACGGTAGCGCGGGCGTCGGCGGTCGCGGTCGGCGTCCCCGCGATCCTGCTCGCCGCCCTCGTGCAGCACCGCAGCCTGCAACCGCTGGCGACGCTCTCCTTCTGCCTCGCCGCGTCGGCCATCGCACCGGCCCTCGTCTACAGCCTCTTCTGGCGCCGGTACACGCGCACCGGGCTGCTGTGGACCCTCCTCGGCGGGTCGCTCGTCGTCCTCGTACTGATGCCGGGCACCCGGCTGGTGTCGGGCTCCCCCGTGTCCGCCTTCCCGGACGCCGACTTCAACTGGTTCCCGTTCGCCACGACGGGCCTGGTGTCGATCCCGGCGGGTTTCCTGTGCGGCTGGCTCGGCACGATGCTGTCGCGGCGCCGCTCGGTCAAGGAGACGAAGCAGCGCTACGCGGAGATCGAGAGCCGCATCCTGGCGGGGCCGGCGCGCAGCAGGGCCGAGTGACGGAGCCCACCGGCCGGGCACGCCCACCTGCGGCGGCGTACCGGCGGGCCCGGCCCCGGCGGTGGCAGCGGGGCGGACGGGCCGCATCCGCCGCTGCCGGACCGCGCGGCGCCCGTCGCCCCGGCCGGCCCGCGGCGCACGGCCTAGGCTGGGCCCATGGCACCGAACATCGCGACCAACACCTCCGTGACCCTGGACGAGCTGCTCGACTTCGTCCGTCCCCGGCACCGTGCCCTGCTGCTGACCCGCCGCGCGGACGGCGGACCGCAGGGCTCGCCCCTCACCTGCGGCGTGGACGACTCGGGCCGGATCGTCGTCTCCACCTACCCGGAACGGGCCAAGACCCGCAACGCCAAGCGTGACCCGAAGGTCAGCGTCATCGTCCTCAGCGACGACTGGAACGGCCCCTGGGTCCAGGTCGACGGCACGGCCGAGGTGATCGACGCGCCGGACTCCGTGGACGCCCTGGTCGAGTACTACCGGAACATCGCGGGCGAGCACCCCGACTGGGACGAGTACCGCGCGGCCATGCTCAAGCAGGGCAAGTCCATCATCAGGATCACCCCGGAGCGCTGGGGCCCCCTGGCGACGGGCGGCTTCCCCGCGCGGCTGGCTCCCGAGGAGTAGGTCGGCCCCGGTTCCGCGAGGTCAGTGCCGCGCGCGGGCGAGCAACGCCGCGTGCGGCAGGCCGAGGAGGCCGTCGGGGGTGGTGAACTCTGCGCCGAGCAGGTCGTACTGGCGCCTCACCTCGGCGCGGACCTCGGGGGTCTGGCTGCTCAGGAGGGCTCCGACGTGGGCGACACCCGCCGCCGGGCCGCTCCACCACTCCTCGGCGCCCACCCGGTGGTTCCACCGCAGCGTTTCGCAGGCCGCGTCCCGCAGGCCGCCCGCGTCCAGCAGGGCGGTCAGGCCGCTCTCGTCGCGGGGGAAGTCGTCCTCGGGTGCGAGTCCCGCGGGCAGGTGCGGCGGGCGTACGGCGCCGCCCGCACGGAGCGCCCGGCCCATCAGCGCCTGGCCGGGGGCGGGCGGCGCGGCCCAGATGGTCAGGGCGATCCGGCCGCCGGGCCGCAGCACGCGCCGCAGTTCGGTCAGCGCCTCCCTGGGGCGGCCGACGTGGTTCACCACGAAGTTGGCGGTCACCGCGTCGAACGTGCCGTCCGCGAAGGGCAGTTCGGGCAGGATGCCGACGCGGACGTCTGCGTCCGGCACGGCACGCGCCGCCATGTCGACCATGCCGGGGTCCGCGTCCACCGCGGTGACCGAGGCGCCCCTGGCGCGTCCCGCGACGGCGACGGTGCCGGGCCCCGTCCCGACGTCGAGGAGACGTGTGCCCGCCACCACGCCCGCCGCGTCAAGGAGTTGGGGAACGGTGTGCGCGCACAGCCTCGCGAAGCTCGCGGCGTAGTCGGCACTGCGTCCCGCCCAGATCAGCCGTTCGCTCCTGTCGAAGACCGTCACCACGTGCCGCACACTCCCCGCCGCCGACCGACCGCCGGGGCGTCGGACATCTCGTCCGGTCCGGCGGCAACTCACCTTGCACGCACCCTATCCCAGCCCTGATCAGCGACAACGTCCGCGTTCGCCGCGGTGGTTCAAGCTACGGCGGGCCCGCGCACCTCCCCGGCACGCCGCTGCCCGGCCCGCGTCGGGGCGGGCCGGGCAGCGGCGACGGAACCGGGGAGCGGTTCGGGTCAGGGGCGGACGAGGACCTTGAGGGCCTTGCGGTCGGCCATCGCCCGGTAGCCGTCCGGGACTTCGTCGAGGCTCACCGTGCGGTCGAAGACGCGCCCGGGGTCGACCCTGCCCTCCAGGACGTCCGGCATCAGTTCCTCGATGTACGCGCGGGCGGGGGCGACGCCACCCGTCAGCGTGATGTTGCGCATGAACTCGGGGCCGCCCATCCGTACCCGGTCGTACTGGGGCGCACCCACGCGGGAGACGGTGCCGCCCGCGCGCACCACCGCGAACGCGGTGTCCAGCGCCGGTTCCAGGCCGACGCACTCCAGCACGGTGTGCGTTCCGTCGCCGCCGGTCAACTCCCGTACCTTCTCCGCGCCTTCGTCGCCGCGTTCGGCCACCACGTCGGTGGCTCCGAACTCGACGCCGAGGTCCGTGCGCACTTTGTGCCTGCCCATCAGGATGATGCGCTCGGCGCCCAGCCGCTTCGCCGCGAGGACGGCCGAGAGGCCCACGGCGCCGTCGCCGACGACGGTCACCGTGGTGCGGGGGTTCACCCCGGCCGTCACCGCGCAGTGGTGCCCGGTCGAGAAGACGTCGGAGAGGGTGAGCAGCGACGGCAGCAGTGCGGAGTCCTCCCCCACGGGCAGCTTGACCAGGGTGCCGTCCGCCTGCGGAACGCGCACCGCCTCGCCCTGGCCGCCGTCGACGTGCTCGGAGCCCCAGGAACCGCCGTGCCGGCAGGAGGTCTGCAGGCCCTCGCGGCAGAAGTCGCAGGTGTTGTCGGCCCACACGAAGGGCGCCACCACCACGTCGCCGCGCTTCAGCCCGGTCACGTCCGCGCCGGTCTCCTCGACCACGCCGAGGAACTCGTGCCCGATCCGGTCGCCGTGCTCACCGGCCGGCTTGGAACCGTAGGGCCACAGGTCGCTGCCGCAGATGCAGGACCGCAGGACGCGCACCAGCGCGTCCGTGGGCTGCCGGATCACCGGGTCGGGCACGTCCTCGACGCGCACGTCTCCGGCGCCGTAGATCAAAGTCGCTCGCATGACTCACCTTTCGCGAATGGCCGGCGGACGGTTCGGCGCGCCGGGGGGCGCCCCGTCCTCGTGCGTCCGCACGCGCGTCGGCACCGCCGGACCGCGGAGGCCGACGGGTGCCGCCGAGGGGTACGGCCGCACCGGGCCGCCGGGTGCGGACCGCACCGTCGGTACCGTCCGCACCACCGTCACCGCCGAGTACCCGGCCGGCCCGCCGGGTAACGCGGCGGACCGGCCGGTGGTGAACGTCACGGCCGCAAAGCGGAGGATCAGCGGCCGGTGACGGGGCGGGGCGGGCCGTCATGCCCCCACGTACGCCGCGAGGTGCTCGCCCGTGAGGGTCGCGCGCGACGCGACGAGGTCGGCCGGGGTGCCCTCGAAGACGACGCGGCCGCCGTCGTGGCCCGCGCCGGGGCCGAGGTCGATGATCCAGTCGGCGTGCGCCATGACCGCCTGGTGGTGTTCGACCACGACGACCGACTTGCCGGAGTCGACGAGCCGGTCGAGGAGGGCGAGCAGTTGCTCCACGTCGGCGAGGTGCAGCCCCGTGGTCGGCTCGTCGAGGACGTACACGCCGCCCTTGTCGGCCATGTGCGTGGCCAGCTTGAGGCGCTGCCGCTCGCCGCCGGACAGCGTGGTGAGCGGCTGGCCGAGCGTGAGGTAGCCGAGGCCGACGTCGGCGAGCCTCGTGAGGACGCGCCGGGCCGCGGGGGTGGCCGCCTCGCCCTCGCCGAAGAACTCGCCGGCCTCGTCGACGGACATCGCGAGCACCTCGCTGATGTCCCGGCCGCCGAGCCGGTGCTCCAGCACGGACGCCTGGTACCGCTTGCCGTCGCAGTCCTCGCAGGGACTGGCCACCCCGGCCATCATGGCCAGGTCGGTGTAGACCACGCCGGCGCCGTTGCAGGTGGGGCAGGCGCCCTCGGAGTTGGCGCTGAACATGGCCGGTTTCACGCCGTTCACCTTCGCGAACGCCTTGCGGATCGGGTCGAGCAGCCCCGTGTACGTCGCCGGGTTGCTGCGCCGCGAACCGCGGATGGGGCCCTGGTCGACGGACACGACCCCCTCGCCCGCGGGGATCGACCCGTGGACGAGCGAGCTCTTGCCGGAGCCCGCGACACCGGTGACCACGACGAGGACCCCGAGCGGGACGTCCACGTCGACGTCCCGCAGGTTGTTCGCCGACGCGCCGCGGATCTCCAGCGTGCCGGTGGGTGCGCGCGGCGTGTCCTTGACGGACGCCCGGTCGTCGAAGTGCCGCCCGGTGGCGGTGTCCCCCTTGCGCAGCCCCTCGACGGTGCCCTCGAAGCAGACCGAGCCGCCCGCCGTGCCGGCGCCGGGCCCGAGGTCGACGACGTGGTCGGCGATGGCGATGGTCTCGGGCTTGTGCTCGACGACGAGCACGGTGTTGCCCTTGTCCCGCAGGCGCAGCAGCAGGTCGTTCATGCGCTGGATGTCGTGCGGGTGCAGGCCGGCGGTGGGCTCGTCGAAGACGTAGGTGACGTCGGTGAGGGAGGAGCCGAGGTGGCGGATCATCTTCACCCGCTGGGCCTCGCCGCCGGAGAGCGTGCCGGCCGGGCGGTCGAGGGCCAGGTAGCCGAGGCCGATCTCCACGAACGAGTCGAGTGTCTGCCGGAGCGCGGTGAGCAGCGGTGCCACCGACGGCTCCGTGAGCCCGCGGACCCAGTCGGCGAGGTCGCTGATCTGCATCGCGCAGGCGTCGGCGATGCTGATCCGCCCGATCTTCGAGGAGCGGGCGCCCTCGCCGAGCCTGGTTCCGTCGCACTCGGGACAGGTGGTGAAGGCGACCGCGCGGTCGACGAAGGCCCGGATGTGCGGCTGCATCGCCTCCTTGTCCTTGGAGAGCATCGACTTCTGCACCCGGGGGACCAGCCCCTCGTACGTCATGTTGATGCCGGCGATCTTCATGCGGGTCGCCTCGTGGTGCAGGAAGTCGTGCAGTTCCCTCTTGGTGTACTCGCTGATCGGCTTGTCCGGGTCGACGAAGCCCGACTCCTTGTAGAGCCGCATGTTCCAGCCGTCCGAGCCGTACCCGGGAATGGTGATCGCGCCCTCGTTGAGGGACTTGGAGTCGTCGTAGAGCTGCGTGAGGTCGATGTCGGAGACGGAACCGCGGCCCTCGCAGCGCGGACACATGCCGCCGGTGCGGTTGAAGGTGGCCTTCACCGCCTTCCTGTTGCCGCGTTCGACGGTGATGGCACCGCTCGCGCGCACCGAGGGGACGTTGAAGGCGTAGGCGCTCGGCGGGCCGATGTGCGGCTTGCCGAGGCGGCTGAAGAGGATGCGCAGCATCGCGTTGGCGTCGGTGGCGGTGCCGACGGTGGAGCGGGGGTCGGCGCCCATCCGCTGCTGGTCGACGATGATCGCGGTGGTGAGCCCTTCGAGGACGTCCACCTCGGGCCGGGCGAGTGTGGGCATGAAGCCCTGCACGAAGGCGCTGTAGGTCTCGTTGATCAGCCGTTGCGACTCGGCGGCGATGGTGTTGAACACCAGCGAGCTCTTGCCCGAGCCCGACACCCCGGTGAAGACCGTCAGCCTGCGCTTGGGGATCTCGACGCTGACGTCCTTGAGGTTGTTCTCGCGCGCGCCCAGCACGCGGATCAGATCGTGGCCGTCGGCGCCGTGCTGTTCGGGCGAGCCCGCGTCCGTCCTGGTGGCCCTGCTCATCGTGTCTCCATCCGTTGCGCGGGACGCCCGGGCGGCCTCGCCGACGACTTCTGCCGACGGCCGGCCCGCCCGCGCGCGAGGCAGGGCGACGGGGTCCGACCGGTGCTGCGGTTCACGCTACGGGGCCGCGGTCCGGTTCCGCTTCTTCGATCCTGACCTGCCGGGGAGACCGCGACCGGTCGCACCCCCGCCGTGCCGCGGTCCGTCAGCTCCCGCCCGGCTCGCGCAGGACGGGGGTCAGGACGGTGCCGACCATCCGGTGGACGGCGGCCGTGTCGGGCGGCGGGGCGTCACGGTCGGCGAAGAGCAGGTGCGCGGTTCCGATGAGAGTGGGGGCGAGGGTCCCGGCGTCGGCGTCCGCGGCGACGCGTCCGGCGGTGCGCTCGGCGGAGAGGTACGCGGCGATCACCGCGGTCGCCTCGGTGAGCAGCGGAATCCCGGTCGGGGTGGTGGGCCGCAGCCGGGCGCGCAGCCCGTCGCGGGCGAAGATCAGGCCGACGACCGCGACGGCCACCGTCCCGAACAGGTCGGTCAGCGCGTCGGTGAGGTTGCCGACGACGGTGCCGGTCCCGGTACGGTCGCGCAGCACCGCGGCCAGGTCGTCGAGGCGGGCGACGCGGTCCTGGACCAGTTCCGCGAGGAAGGCGTCGAAGTCGGCGAAGTGCCGGTGCAGCACGCCCTTCGCGCACCCGGCCTCGGTGGTGACCGCGCGGCTGGTCAGCGCCCCGGGTCCGTCCCGGAGGAGGACGCGTTCGGCCGCCATGAACAACTGCTCGCGCGCGTCGCGGATCGCCACACCTGTCGGCACTTTCGCGTCGTCCCGTCTCGTCCGCCGGGGCTCGCCCGGCTGTTGCGCCCCGGCCGGGCGGCAGGCCCGGCCGTCCCGCCCGGTTGACCAGTGGGCGTGCGCCCACTAGGAATGGGCACATGCCCACTGTACCTCCGGGGCCCCCGCGCCCCTCCGGCAACGAGATCCACCGGCACCGCGGCGTCGCCGAGTCGTTCGGCACCGACCCCGAGCGCTACGACCGCACCCGGCCCCCGTATCCGGACGGCCTGATCGAGGCCGTCGTCGCCGCGGCGCCGGGGCCCGACCTGCTCGACGTCGGCACCGGGACCGGCATCGCGGCGCGCCAGTTCCGGGCCGCCGGCTGCCGGGTGTCCGGGGTCGAACCCGACGCGCGGATGGCCGAGTTCGCCCGGCGCGACGGCACCGACGTCGAGGTGGCCGCCTTCGAGACCTGGGAACCCGGTGGACGGACCTTCGACGCGGTGGTGGCCGGGCAGGCCTGGCACTGGATCGATCCGGTCGCGGGCGCGGCGCAGGCGGCGCGGGTGCTGCGGCCCGGCGGTCTGCTCGCGGTGTTCTGGCACGTGGTCGAACCGCCGCCGGAGGTCGCCGACGCGTTCGCGGAGGTCTTTCGACAGGTGCTGCCCGACTCGCCGTTCGACCTCCGCAGGACGGGGCCCGCCCTGGCCGGCTACCGGACGATGTTCGACGCGGCGGCCGACGGAATCACGGCCGCGGGCGGCTTCGGCGGTCCGCGCGAGTGGCGGTTCGACTGGGAGCGGACCTACACCCGGGAGGCGTGGCTGGACCAACTCCCCACCCAGGGCACCCTCACCCGGGTTCCGGAGAAGGAGCGGGCGGCGATCCTGGACGGCGTCGGGGCCGCCGTCGACGCGCTCGGCGGCAGCTTCACGGCGGCGTACTCGACGGTCGCGGTCACCGCGACGCGGACCGACCGGCCGTCTCCCGACAGGGGCCGCTCCTGAGGGAGTTCACCGCTCAGGGCATCTCGAAGTCCGCGAAGTCGAACCCCGGAGCCACCACGCACGTGACCAGCACGGGCTCCGTGCCCGTCGGTTCGGCGCTCTGCCACACCCCGGCGGGAACCAGCCCCTGCGGGCTCGCCCCGCTCTCCACCGCACCGCCCACCGTGATGTCCACGGCACTCCCCTCGTCCGGCGCGTCCCCGTCCCCGCCGAGCCGCAGGCGCAGCGGGCCTCCGCCGTGCCACAGCCACAGTTCGTCCGAGCGCACCCGGTGCCAGCGCGACGCCTCGCCGGGATGCAGCAGGAAGTAGATGCCCGTGGCGCAGGAGCGGGGGCCGTCGTAGCCCTCGGGCCGGATCCGCGTGGTGGTCTTCCAGGTCTCGCTACCAGCCGCCCTCGACGTGCGGTCGCAGGCCGAGGAGTTCCACGAGCGGTGAGAGATCTGCCATGACGGCATCCTCCCGCACGCCCGACGCCGCACGGGCCGCACCGCACCGCACCGGTTTCCCCGCGCACGGCCCTCCCGTCCCGGGCGCCCGCATTCCCGGCAGGGGGTTGACCCCACGCCCGTCGCACCTTAAGTTCCTCGCACCTTCGGAGGTACATCGATTAACCACTCGTTAACCGCCTGCTTGGAGACACCCCGCTGTGCGCTCACCGTTGACTCGGCGCGGCTTCCTCGCCGCCGGTACCGGCCTCGCCGCCACCGCTCTGCCCGCCCTCTCCGGCTGCTCCGCGCTCGTCGCGTCGGACGACGACCCCGACACCCTGGTCGTGCACAGCCAGTTGGGCACCACGGCACCGGGCTCGCCGACGTACCTCCACGCCCTGGACCGGTTCCGTGACGCGAACCCCGGGCTCAAGGTCAAGAACCTGATCAACGGCGACGACCTCGCCCAGGTCTACGAGACCTCGCGACTGGCCCACAAGGAGGCCGACGTCGTGATGGTCAACCTCTACGACAAGACGCTGGCGTGGACCGACGTGGGTGCCACCGTCGACGTCAAGGGCTATCTCGACGACTGGGGACTGCGCGAGCGGGTGCTTCCGGCGGCCGTCACCGCGTGGACGGACGACAAGGACCGGCTGCGCGCCTTCCCCTACTTCGCGACGAACTGGCCCGTGGCGTACAACAGGGCACTGCTCGACCGGGCGGGCGTCGGGACGGTGCCGACGACGGGTGACCAACTCATCGCCGCCGCACGCAAGTTGCGCGCCAAGGGTGTGGCGCCGGTGACGATCGGCGGCAACGACTGGACGGGCCAGAAGCTGCTCGCGCAGATCATCCAGACCTTCCTCTCCGAAGCCGAGGCCCAACACGCCTACTCCACGGGCGACTTCGGCAGCCGGGGCGCCCGGCAGGGCATCGACTACTTCGTGGAACTGCGGGACGCGGGCGTGTTCGCCGACAAGGCGCAGGGCCTGACGTCCGACTCGATGACCACCCAGTTCAACACCGGTGCCGCGGCGGTCGAGTCGGCGATGTCGTCGGCGCTCGCGACGGTGCCGGACGAGATCGCGCGCCACACGGACGTCGGCGGCTGGCCCCTCACGGACGGCGCGGCGCACCCGAGGCCCACGATCCTGCGGACGTACACGCTGATCGGGTTCTGGATCAGCCCGAACGGCGTGAAGAAGATCGACGCGGTACGGAAGTTCCTGGAGTTCATGTACTCGGCGGACACCGTGTCCCGGTTCATCCGGGAGGCGGGCCGGGACATGGCGCTGCGCTCGGACGCCGTGAGCACGGACTTCCCGCTGGTCGCCGCGGCGCAGCGGCTCGGCTCCGACGTGAGCCAGGTGCTGCTGCCTGACGTGTACGTCCCGCCCACCGCGAGCCAGCCGCTCGTCACGGCGACCAGTACGTCGTTCACGCGCGGCACCAGCGCCGCCAAGGTCCGCGCGGTCCTCGAAGCCGCCTACCGCTCCGCGTGAGGCGTCCGCACGTGTCCGCCCGCTCGTCGGCCCAGAACCAGTGCACGGGAGTCACCCCATGACGACGTTGACGTCCACACCGGGCGGTACCTCGGTCCGCCGGCCCGGTCCGCCCTCCCCGGCCCCCGGCCGGCGCACGCCCCGGCAGGGCGGCACGATCCTCGCCGTACCGGCGCTGGTCTGGTACCTCGTGTTCATGGTCGGCCCGATGGTCGCCATCTTCGTCATCGCCACCCTGCACTGGCCGGGGATGCTCCAGCCGGTGTCGTTCGCGGGGCTCGACAACGTCCGTACGGTCATGGACGACCCGGTGTTCTGGGACTCCGTGCGCAACACCGCCGTCCAGTTGGCGGTGGCGCTGCCGGTCATGATCGTGTGCGCGTTCATGCTCGGCTACTACGTGGCCCAGCGGCCGCCCGGCCACCGCGTCCTGCGCTACCTGCTGTTCATCCCCGGCCTGATCTCCACGCCCGCCAAGGCGATGGTGTTCTACGCGGCGCTGTCACCGGACGGGCTGCTGAACGGGGCGTTGCAGTCGGTGGGGCTCGGCTCGCTGACCGACGCGTGGCTGGCGTCGCCGTCGACCGCGCTGGCGTGCCTGATCGCGCTGGACGTGTGGAGCGGCATCGGTTTCACGGCGGTGCTGTTCGCGGCCCGCCTGAACAGCGTGCCGGACGAACTCGGCGAGGCGGCGCAGCTCGACGGGGCCGGCCACTGGCGCACCATGTGGCGCGTCCACTTCCCCGTGATCCGCGACTACGTCGGTGTCGTGACGATGCTGCAGTTCCTGTGGACGCTGTTCGGCTCGGCGCAGAACGTGCTGCTGCTGACGCAGGGCGGTCCGGGCACGTCGTCGACCACCCTGTCCTTCCTCGTGTACCAGAAGGCGTTCATCGCCGCCGACCTCGGCTACAGCCAGACCGTCGGAGTGATCCTCTTCCTGGCCGGGCTCGCCGGACTGCTCGTCATCCGCCGGGTGTTCCGCCAGAACTACTGATCGGAGCGGCTGTCCATGAAGCTCGGCAAACGCTGGCTGCCCGCCCACCTGCTGGTGTGGCTCTACGCGGTGCTGTTGATCGTGCCGCTCTACTACTTCCTCGCCTCGGCGTTCAAGTCGAACGAGGAGATCTTCGCCCATCCCTTCGCGCTGCCCTCGTCGTTCGGCCTGCACAACTTCCGGACCGCCTTCACCAGCGCGGACCTCGGCCTCGCGGTCGTCAACTCGGGTCTGGTGACGGTCCTTTCCCTGGTGCTGACGCTGGCGCTCGCCCTCCCGGCGGCGTTCGCGCTGGCCCGGTCGACGGGGCGGGCAGCGTCCGTCATGGAGAAGGTCTTCTCCCTCGGCTTCCTCATCCCCACGTTCGCGGCGCTCTTCCCGACCTTCCTGCTGGCCGCGGCGACCGGGCTGTTCCACACGCGGACGTTCATGGTGCTGTTCCTGCCCGCGACGGCGATGCCGCTGTCGGTGGTGATCCTGGTGCAGTTCATGCGGACCATCCCCGCCGAGATGGAGGAGGCCGCGCGGCTCGACGGCGCGTCCACGTTCGCGGTGCTGCGGCACGTGTACGTGCCCATGTGCCTGCCCGGCATCGCGACGGTGCTGCTGCTGAACTTCCTGACGTTCTGGAACGAGTACCTGTACTCGCTGGTCATCATCGGGCCGGACCCGGCGCAGCGCACCGTGCAGGTGGCACTGCCCACTCTGAAGGCCATCACGGGCACCGACTACGGCGTGCTCACCGCCGGTACCGTACTGACCCTCGTACCGGTCTGGGTCGTCTACACGGTGCTCCAGAAGCGGATGCAGCAGGCACTGGTGAACGGGGCGGTGAAGATGTGAGCGCGTCCACGGAGCAGGCGCCCGCGGGCGGGACGCCCGCCGGGAAACCGGCCGGGCGGCGGCCCACCATCAAGGAGGTCGCGGCCGAGGCGGGCGTGTCGACGGCGGCGGTGTCCCAGGCGTTCAACGGCAAGGGGCGGCTCTCCGGCGCGACCCGGCAGCGCATCCTGGACGCGGCGCTGCGGCTCGGCTGGTCGCCGAGCGCACCGGCGGCCGCCCTGCGCAGCGCCCGCACCCGCACCCTCGCGCTGGTGGTGCGCCGCCCCACCGACGTACTCGGCGCCGACCCCCACTTCAGTGAGCTGATCACCGGGATAGAGGGCGAACTCGCCCCGCGCGGCTACGGGTTGCTGCTGCACCTGGTGGCCGGAGTGCAGGAGGAGAACCTGCTGTACGAGCGGTTCGCGGCCGAGGGGCGGGTGGACGGGGCGATCCTGACGGACGCGCGCGCCGACGACTCCCGGCCCGCGCTGCTCGCCCGGCTCGGGCTGCCGGCCGTACTGCTCGGCGCCCCGGACCGGACGGCGGCGGTGCCGCGGGTCGGACTGGGCGGCCAGGGCGCCGGTGTCGCGGAAGTCGTCGCGCATCTGCTGGAGTTCGGCCACCGGCGCGTCGCCTATGTCGCGGGGCCGGCCGAACTCCAGCACACGCGACTGCGGCTGGGCGTCTTCGAGGCGGGGCTGCGCTCGGCCGGGCTGCGGCCGTTCGCCGTGCTGCACACCGACTTCACCGAACGCTCCGCGACCGCGGCCACCGAGGCGCTGCTGGACGCCCCGGACCGGCCGACGGCGGTCGTCTACGCCAACGACTCCATGGCGGTGTGCGGCATCGGCACCGCGCAGCGGCACGGCCTGCGCGTCCCCGCCGACGTGTCGGTCGTGGGGTACGACGACCTGCCGCTCGGCCGCTGGCTGCACCCGCGGCTGACCACCGTCGACCAGCAGGTGCAGCGGGTGGGGGCGGCCGCCGCCCGGCTGCTGCTCGCCCGCTGCGGCGAGGACGTCGAGGAGGCCGTGCTCGACGACCGGCCCCGGCTGGTGGTCCGGGAGTCCACCGGACCCGCCCCCGGCTGACGCCGCCCCACCGCCGCCCCGGGCCCCCGCGCCCGTACCGTACGAACGAGATCCGAGAAGGACCATGCGACGCCACAGCGCCCAACTCGCCCACGACAACGCCGTTCTGCCCTGGCTCGGCGCCAACTTCTGGTCCCGCACCGGCGGTCCGCTGATGTGGCGGGACTACGACCCGGGGATCGTCCGCGAGGAACTGCGGGTACTGCGCGAGCACGGTCTGACCATGACACGGTCGTTCTTCTACTGGCCGGACTTCCACCCCGAACCGCACCGCGTCGACGAGACGTTGTGCGAGCGCTTCGACGACTTCCTCGACGCGCACCGGGAGTTGGGCATGGGCACGGTGCCGACGTTCATCGTCGGCCACATGTCCGGCGAGAACTGGGACCCCGCCTGGCGCGGCGGGCGCGACCTCTACGAGGACGTGTGGATGGTGGGCAGGCAGGCCTGGTTCGTGTCGCGGATGACCCGGCGGTTCAAGGACCACCCGGCGGTGACCGGCTGGCTGATCACCAACGAGATGCCGGGCTACGGCCGGATCTACCAGGTCGACCCGCCGTCGTCCGACGTGGTCACGGCGTGGGCGCAGGCCATGTGCAACGCGGTGCGGGCGGCGGGCGGCACGCAGCCGGTGTCGCTCGGCGACGGGGCGTGGGGCATCGAGGTCACCGGGCGCGACAACGGCTTCTCGCTGCGGGACACCGCCGAGTACGTCGACTTCGTCGGCCCGCACGTCTACCGCTCCGACACCGACCTGGCACGCCAGCACCAACGGGCCGCGTTCGAGTGCGAGTTGGCGGCGGTCACCGGACAGCCCGTGGTCCTGGAGGAGTTCGGTCTGTCGACGGACACGGTGTCGGCGGAGAACGCCGGCACCTACTACCGGCAGACACTGCACAACTCGCTGCTCGGCGGGGCGACCGGCTGGATCGCGTGGAACAACACCGACTACGACGCGCTGTGGGACCGCTCGCCCTACGACCACCACCCCTTCGAGATGCACTTCGGCATCACCGACGGCACCGGCGCCCCCAAGGCCCCGCTGCGCGAACTCGCCTCCTTCGCCCAGGTGCTGAAGGACGTCGACTTCGCGCGCTGCGCTCGTTCCGACGCCGACGCGGCCCTCGTGGTGCCCGCCTTCCTGGAACGCGGCTACCCCTACAGCCGTCCGGCGGACCGCCCGCTGATCTTCACGTCGCTGCACCAGGGTTACGTGGCCGCCCGCGCGGCCGACCTGCCGGTGGCGCTGACCCGGGAGGCCGACGGGCTGCCCGGCGGGGCGAGCCTGTATCTGCTCCCGTCGACACGGCAGTTCACCACGCGCACCCGGCGGGAGCTGGAGCGGCGGGCGGCGGCGGGCGCCACGGTCTACCTGTCGTTCTGCTCCGGGGAGCACCCCGGCACGCGCGGACCGTGGTTCGACGACCTGGACGGACTGTTCGGCGTGGAGCTCCAGTTGGCGTACGGCGTCGCCGAGCCGATCGAGGACGACGTGCTGGAGATGAGGTTCACCGAGGACTTCGGGTCCGTCGGCGCCGGCGAGGTGCTGCGCTTCCCGGTCGCCGGCAACGAGGACAGCAGGGCCTACCTGCCCGTCGTGCCGCGGAGCGCGCGGGTGGTGGCGGTCGACGCGCACGGCCGTCCCGCGCTGCTTGTCAACGAGACCGGCGAGGGCCGCACCGTCCTCGCGACGTACCCCCTGGAGCACATGGCCGCCCGCACCGCGCGCGTCAACCCCGAGGAGACGCACCGCCTCTACGCGGCGCTCGCGGACGTCGCGGGAGCGCGGCGGCCCGTGACCGTGGACTCCCCGTACGTCGGCGCCGACGTCCTGCTGCACGAGGACGGACGGCGGTTCGTGTGGCTGGTCAGCCAGAGCCCCGAGGAGGTCACGGTGCGCCCGGTCGCGGACGGTGTCCTGCGCGAGCTGACGACCGGCGCCGAGACCGCCGACGTGACGCTCGCCCCCTGGGGCGTACGTGTCCTGGAGCTCGCGTGACCGGGCGGCCCGCGCGGAGCGGGACGGCGGCGCGCTACCTCGACCCGTCGGCGCCCGTGGCCGACCGGGTGCGCGACCTGCTCGGCCGGATGACGCTCGCCGAGAAGGTCGGCCAGGTCAACCAGCGGATGTACGGCTGGGACGCGTGGGAGCGCACCCCCGACGGTCACCGCCTGTCCGACGCGTTCCGCGCGGAGGTCGCCGCGTACGACGGCATGGGCGCCCTGTACGGGCTTCAGCGCGCCGACGCGTGGTCCGGGGTCGGTTTCGCCGACGGGATCACCGCGGCGGACGGTGCCCGGGTCGCCGACGCGGTCCAGCGGCACGTGGTGGAGAAAACCCGTCTCGGCATCCCGGTGCTGCTGGTGGAGGAGGTTCCGCACGGCCATCAGGCCCTGGACGGAACGGTGTTGCCGGTCAACCTGGCCGTCGGCGCGACCTGGGACCCCGGCCTGTACGAGGCGGCCGCGGCCGGTGCCGCGGCCGAACTGCGGGCGCGCGGCGGCCATGTGGCCCTGGTGTCCGCCCTCGACCTGGTGCGCGACCCGCGCTGGGGCCGGGCGGAGGAGTGCTTCGGCGAGGACCCGTACCTCGCGGCGCGCTTCACGGAGGCACTGGTGCGGGGCATGCGGAGCTCCGGCGTCGGGGTCGTGCTCAAGCACTTCGCGGGCCAGGGCGCGACGGTCGGAGGTCGCAACAGCGCGGCCACCGAGCTGGGCGCCCGCGAGTTGCACGAGATCCACCTGACGGCGGCACGTGCCGGGGTGCGCGCGGGCGCGGCCGGGGTGATGGCGGCGTACAACGAGTTCGACGGCCTGCCCTGCGTCGCCAACAGGGACCTGCTGACCGGCCTGTTGCGCGAGACGTGGGGCTTCGACGGGATCGTCGTGGCGGACGGGTGCGCGGTGGACCGCCTGGTCCGCCTCACCGGGGACCCGGTCGCCGCGGGTGCCCTCGCGCTGGACGCGGGGTGCGACCTGGGGCTGTGGGACGCGTGCTTCCCCCGGCTCGGGGAGGCCGTCGCGGGCGGGCTCCTCGCGGAGGCGGCGCTCGACACGGCGGTCGCCCGCGTGCTGACGCTCAAGTTCCGGCTGGGCCTCTTCGAGCAGCCGTACACCCCCGCGTCACCGCCCGAACAGCCGCTCCCGCTGCGCGAGTTGAGCGAGCGCATCGCGCGGGCGTCCCTCACCCTCCTCGAACACGACGGCCGCACACTGCCGTTGGACACGGCCGTGCGCCGTGTCGCCGTCATCGGCCCGAACGCCGACTCGGTGGCGCAGCAGATCGGCGACTACACGGCGCCGCAGCGGCCCGGCGGCGGGACCACGGTCCTGGAGGGGGTGCGCGCGGCCGCGCCGGCCGGCACCGGGGTGACGTACGCCCGGGGCGCGGAGCTGACCGGGGACGACGTCGGCGGCGTTCCCGACGCCGTGGCGCTGGCCCGCGCGGCGGACGTGGCCGTGCTGGTCCTCGGCGGGTCGAGCGCGCGGTCGGACGACACGTCGTTCGAGGCCAACGGCGCGGCCGTGGTCGGCGCCGGGCGGCCGTCGGGGATGACCTGCGGCGAGGGCGTCGACCTGGCCGATCCGGCACTGCCCGCGGGCCAGTCGGCGCTGCTCGCCGCGGTGGCGGCCACCGGCACCCCTGTCGTGGTCGTCCTCGTCCAGGGCCGCCCGCACGCGCTGCCCGACCTGTCCGGCACGGCCGCCGCGGTGCTCACCTGCTGGTACCCGGGCCCGTGGGGCGGGCGTGCGGTGGGCGACGTCCTGTTCGGCGCGGCGTCCCCGGAGGGCCGGCTGCCGGTCTCCGTCCCCCGGTCGGCCGCCCAGCTCCCGGTGTTCTACAACGTCAAGGACCACGGTTACCGGGGCTACGTCGACCAACCCGCGGTCGCCCGGCACCCGTTCGGCCACGGACTGTCCTACGGCACGGTGGCCTACGGCGAGCCGCGTCTGTCCCGGTCGGCCGTCACGGTCGCGGACCCGACGCTGACCTGCCGTGTCACCGTGCGGAACACCGGGCGGCACCGGGTCCGCGAGACCGTCCAGCTGTACGTGCGCCGGCTGTCGGGGGGCAGCTCGTGGCCCCGCGTCCGCGAGCTGCGCGGCTTCGTCCGCCTGGACCTGGCACCGGGCGCGGAGGGCGAGGCGGTCTTCGGCATCGACGCGGAGGTACTGGGGTCCGTCACCCGGGAGCTGGCCGTGGCGGTCGAGCCGGGCGAACTGCGCCTGGAGACCGGGCCGTCGTCGGCACGGACGCGGGGAGCGGCGCTGGTCGTCGGGACGGCACGGTCTGCGGAGCCGGTGGTCAAGTCGCCCCGTTCGGGGTGCCGTTGACACTGATGTCCGGGTTATCTCGGTGGCGGCTGTCTGAACGAACGCCCCCGGGGTAGGCGTGCGGGGCACGTTCACACACGCGCCGCCCCCGCATCCGCCCGGGCGGCGCCGAGCTGTCAGGGGGTTGGTCGGGATGAGACGCTTGGTCCCGTGGCACGGTCGGTCCGCGCGGGAGATCTCCGCGCGGCGGGCACGTCATCTGCGCGCCCAGCTCGGAGTCGCCGCCGACATCGCCATCACCGCGGAACGCCGGGCACTCGCCGCCCGTTCGGCCGAGGGCACGGACGGATCGCCCGCACCGCGCGGCCGGGTCGACGTCGCCGACGTCCTGGAGTACGCCCACCAGCACTTCGGCATCAGCTGCGCACCGCGCGACCGCGCCGCCTCCGTGCTCCGCGCACGGTACGAACTGCGCGGCGGACGCCGCGACCTGGACACCGACGCGTACACGCAGCCCGAGGCGACCGGCCCCGGCGACGAGGCCGGTCCGGGCCCGGGGGCGTAGGCGCCCCGCACACCGAGCACGTACCCGTCGGGCGCCGGGACCTCCCGGCGCCCGAACGTCTCCTTCGGTCACTCCCCCGCGGCCGTGCGCGCCGTCGCCGTGATGCGGGCGGAACCGATCACGTGGCCGCTCATGGTGAACCGGGCGACGGCGTCCGGCGTCGAGGCCGGCAGGTCCAGGGTCGGCACGTCCAGGGCCAGCACCGTCAGCCGGTAGTGGTGGGTGCCGTCCCCGGCGGGCGGGCACGGGCCCAGGTAGCCGGTGCCGCCCGCGTCGTTGGTGCCGGCCACGGCGCCGGCGGGCAGCGCCGCGTCCAGCGTGCTCGTCCCGGCCGGGATGTCCCAGGTGATCCAGTGCCAGAAGCCGCTGCCCGTCGCCGCGTCGGGGTCGAACATGGTGACCGCGTAGCTCCGGGTACCGGCCGGAGCACCGGTCCAGTGCAGCCGGGGCTGCCGGTCGGCCCCGGAGCAGCCGAAGGCGTTGGCGATCTCGTCGGCCGGGAAGGGCCTGCCGTCGCGCAGGTCCGGACTCGTCACCGTGAACCGGGCGGCACCGTCCGGCACCCCCTCCCGCACGGCCGTGTACCCGTAACCGCCGCCCGCGGGGCTCGCGCCGGCCACCCCGGCGCAGGACAGCGCGGCCACGGCACCCGCGATCGCGACAGCCGAACGCACCGTCCGCTTGCCTCTGTTCATGACGTCCTCCCGTTTCGCGGGGACCGCCGCACGGCGGCCCCGATGACCTCGACGATCGCGGCCGGAGCACGGGGCAGGAAGGCCGCCCGCATCCTGGCACCCGGAGTGCGACCCTGCGCCCTGGACACCGTGCCGAGCGGGCGCGGATGCTGGGCGCGTGAACGAGCGGGCCGGTGGACGGCGAGGTGAGCTGGGCGCGTTCCTGCGCGCGGCACGGGAGCGCACCGCCCCGCGCGACGTCGGCCTGCCCGGCCACGGCCGCCGCCGCACACCGGGGCTGCGCCGCCAGGAGGTCGCCGAACTGGCCGCGGTGAGCGTCGACTGGTACGCCCGGCTGGAGCAGGGCCGCGTGGGCGTCCCGGGCGTCACCGTGCTCGACGGCATCGCCGGCGCGCTGCGGCTGTCCCCGACGGAGCGCCGGCACCTGCACCTGATCGCCCGCGGCGAGGCGCCGCCGCGCGAGCGTGTCGCCGCCCCGGTCGGCCCCTCCCTGCGCGCACTGCTCGACGGCATGCCGCTGCTGCCCGCCTACGTGATCGACAGCCGCTTCGACGTCCTGGCCCACAACGCCGCCGCGACCGCCCTGTTCGGCACCGGCTTCGGGCAGGGCCTCGCCGCCAACAGCGCGCGGCTGCTGTTCCTCTCCCCGGACGTCCGGGCCGCCCAACTCGACTGGGAGCGCGTCGCCCGCGAGACGGTCGGCAACCTCCGCGCCAACCTGGCCCGGCACCGCGACGACGGACGTCTGCGCACGCTCGTCGCCGAACTGCGGTCCGCCAGCGCGGAGTTCGCGGCATGGTGGGACGACCGCACGGTGCGGGAACGGGCCCACGGCGGCAAACGTGTCCGCCACGCCACGGCCGGGGTCCTGTCCCTGTGCTACGACACCCTGGCCGCCGTGGACGGCTCCGACCAGCGCCTGCTCGTCCTCACCCCGGCCGACGCGGCGACCGAACGGGCGCTGCGGGGTCTCGTCGCCCGGCACACGGCGGCCCTCACCGAGGGCGGAGTGCGCCCGCTGGCGGGGTGACACCGCCGAACGGCGCCAACACCCGTGTGCGTCAGTCCTGTTCGGCCAGCGCCACCAGCTCGTGCAGCGAGTCCACGCGCCAGTCCGCCGCCGCGACCACCTCCGGGGCGTCCGCCCAGAGGTGACCCCAGGGACCGCGCCTGAGGTGTGCCGTGCGCAGGCCCGCCGCCTTCGCCGGGTACAGGTCGTTGGCGGGGTGGTCGCCCACGTAGAGGGTGCGCTCCGGGGCGGCCCGCGCCACCTCCAGCACGCGGTGGAAGAACTCCGGCCGGGGTTTGGCCACACCCCACTCGCCCGACGTGACGATCAGGTCGGCCGGCAGGTCGAGGTCGCGCAGCAACTCCCCCGCGCGAGGCGTCTGGTTGCCGGCCACGATCACCCGGACCCCGCGCGCCCGCAGCCCGGCGAGGGCGGGGCGGACGTCGTCGTAGAGGTCGTCCTCGCCGAGCGCCTCGCCCCGTCCCGCGGCCTCCCGGGCGTGGTACTCGGCCGCGACGTCGATGCCGGGACGCACCAGCCGCAGCGCGTCGCCGTGGTCGCGGCCCTCGGCGACGACCGCGCCGACCAGCGCCGACAGGGTGTGGCGGGGAACCTCCAGCCAGTCCGCCCACGACGCCCAGTACCGGTCGTCACGGGTGATCGTCTCTCCGACGTCGAACACCATGGTCTCCATCACCCGAGCGAGCCTACGGGCCGGGCCGTCCGGCCGCCGGGAACCGCGTCCCGCCGCCAACCGCGTTTGTCCGTCGGCCCTTTCGCCCGGACGTCCGGCCTGTCAGACTCCGGAGGTGCCAGACTTCGATTTCGACCTGCTCGTCATCGGTTCCGGACCCGGCGGCCAGAAGGCCGCCATCGCCGCGGCGAAACTGGGCCGCCGCGTGGCCGTGGTGGACCGCCCCGACATGGTGGGCGGGGTCTCCATACACACCGGAACCATCCCCTCCAAGACACTGCGCGAGGCAGTGCTGTACCTGACGGGTCTCACCCAGCGGGACCTGTACGGCCAGAGCTACCGGCTGAAGGAGGACATCACCGTCTCCGACCTGACCGCGCGCACCCAGCACGTGGTGGGCCGCGAGGTCGACGTGATCCGCAGCCAGCTCTCGCGCAACCGCATCTCCCTGTTCGCCGGTACCGCGCACTTCCTCGACGACCACACCGTGGCCGTGCGTGAACTCAGCGGCGCCGAGAAGCTGTTGGGCGCGGAACACATCGTCATCGCCTGCGGCACCCGGCCGGCCCGCCCGGACGCGGTGGAGTTCGACGGGCGCACCATCATGGACTCGGACAACGTCCTCGCCCTCGAACGCGTCCCGCGGTCCATGGTCATCGTGGGTGCCGGCGTGATCGGCATGGAGTACGCGAGCATGTTCGCCGCGCTGGGCAGCAAGGTGACGGTGGTCGAGAAGCGGTCCGGGATGCTCGACATGTGTGACGTCGAGGTCATCGAGTCGCTGAAGTACCACCTGCGCGATCTCGCGGTGACGTTCCGCTTCGGGGAGACCGTCGCGGCGGTGGAGCGGCACGAGCGCGGCGCGCTCACCGTCCTGGAGAGCGGCAAGAAGATCCCCTCCGACGCGGTGATGTACTCGGCGGGACGCCAGGGTCTGACCGACGAACTCGACCTGGACAAGGCCGGGTTGAGCGCCGATCCGCGCGGGCGGATATCCGTCGACGAGCACTACCGGACCGAGGTGCCGCACATCTACGCGGTGGGCGACGTGATCGGCTTCCCGGCGCTCGCGGCGACCTCCATGGAGCAGGGCCGGGCGGCGGCGTACCACGCGTGCGGCGAGCCGGTGGGACGCATGGGCGACCTCCAGCCGATCGGCATCTACACCATCCCCGAGATCAGCTTCGTGGGGCGCACCGAGGACCAACTGACTGAGGAATCCGTCCCGTTCGAGGTCGGCATCTCGCGCTACCGCGAGCTGGCCCGCGGCCAGATCATCGGCGACTCGCACGGCATGCTGAAGCTGCTGGTGTCACCCACCGACCGCAAGCTGCTCGGTGTGCACTGCTTCGGCACGGGTGCCACCGAGCTGATCCACATCGGACAGTCCGTGATGGGGTGCGGCGGGACCGTCGACTATCTGGTCGACACGGTCTTCAACTACCCCACCCTCGCCGAGTCCTACAAGATCGCGGCGCTGGACGCCACGAACAAGCTGCGCCAGATCGCCCAGCTCGGCGACTGAGGGGAGCGGGACGGCCGTGCCACGGGGCGCGCCGGGCGGTACGGACCCGCCCGGCGCGCCCAACCGCGACACCGGCCGAGGACGGGCCGCCGCAGGGGCCGCGACCTACGCCGGTTCGTCCGGGAGGAGCACGTCGTCCTCGACCACGTGGACGGCGGCCTCCTCCGCACCCGCCGCGCCGCCGTCGATCCCCACGTCGTTGGCGACCTCTTCCTTGGTGACATCGGCGCTGGTGCCCTCGTCCAGGGCGACCAGCCGGCCCGCCCGGCCGTCGCCCGCCTGCGGGTCCACGGGTTCGCCCGCCGTGTCCCGGCTGTCGCCGATGCCGTCGCCGGGTTCGTCCGTGACGTCGGGGACTTCCTCGGCCAGCCGCTGGTCGAGGGTCTCGCCCTCGTTCTGCTCCTCGGCGGTCGTGCCGTAGCGGGTCACCCCGAGGGGCCGCTCGGGCGGCGAGTACCCCTCGTCGAGGGTCTTGTCGTAGGACAGTTCGTCGAGGGCGTCCTCGGGGTCCAGCGCGCCGGCGTCCTGCTGCTCCTCGTTGCCCCCGGTGGGCTGGTAGACGTCGTCCGCCATGGGGTCGATCTCCGGTCGCTCCGTACTCATGGGCGCCTCCTCCTCGGGTTCGTGGTGCACGGCCGCACGGCGGCGTGACGCTCGCGTGCTCGCGTCGCCGTGCCGCTCGGCCGCCATGGTCCGCGTTTCCCGCCGGGCCCGCTCCAATCACACGGATCGCACGGTTCACACCTTTCGCCCGCGTGGGGGCCCGTACGCCGGCGGTGCACCGGTCGGCCGTTCTCAGGTGTGGCCGGGGCCGCCGCTGCCGAAGCCGCCGCTGGAACCGGGGCTCCACTGCCGATGGCGCTGGTCGCCGCTGCGTTTGGTCGAGGCGGCGTGCAGTTCGTAGGGCATGAGGCGTTCACCGTTCGCGGTGTGCGGCATCTCGTCCGGCTCGCGCGCCTCCTGTATCTCGTGCACCGCACCGGTGGCGGGCAGTTTCGGCTGCTCGGCGGCCCGGGGCGGCCTGGACTCGCGGCGGCGCACTCCGATGCCGAGCCGCACGGCCCACACCAGCGCGAGAACGATGACGAGGCCGCCGACGAAGGCACCGACCGAGTTGCCGATGGCACTGGCCGCGATCACTTCGAAGCTGTTTGCACCCATATGTCCGGTGTTCCCTCTTTTGGAGTCACCTAAAGAAAGAACGTTCGAAGTGCTCACAGGGACTTGCGGCGGACCATGACCGCGAGCAGGACCAGGCCCGGGACCAGCGGCAGCCAGACGGTCAGCAGTCGGTACCCGAGCACGGCCGAGGCCGCCGTGGCGGCGGGGGCGCCCGCCGCGGTGAGCGCGAGAGCGAGGGCCGCGTCCAGCGAGCCGATGCCGCCGGGCGTCGGCAGCAGGGCGGCGGCGCTGCTCGCGGCGAGGTAGAGCAGGGCCACCGTCAGAGGTGGCAGACGGAGACCCACCGCCTGCGTGACGGCGATCATGACGAGGGAGTGCAGCGTCGCGAAGGCGAGCGAGCCGCCCCACAGGGCGGCGGCCCTGGCCGGCCTGGCGTGCACGGCACGCACGTCGGCGACCGCGGCGGCCAGCACCCGCCCGCAGCGCGGCCGGCGCCCGGCCACCACCAGGACCGTCACGAGGGCCGCGACGCCCAGCACCCCGGCGATCGGGACGAGGGGACCGGGCGGCACGCGGAGCAGTCCCGGGCAGGCGAGCGCCAGCAGTGCGATCAGGACCGCGCGCACGGCACCGCCGGCCGTCCCCTTGACGGCGACGGCGGTCGCCGAGCGCGCGCATCCGAGTCCCTGACGCATCAGGAACCGCACGTTGACCACGCCCGCCCCCAGTCCGGCGGGCAGCAGATGGTTGGCGGCACTCGCCGCGAACTGCGCGGCGAGCAGCCGCCCACCCGGCAGCCGCTCGGTCACCGCGCCCTGCTGGGCGAGCGCCGAGCACAGCCAGGTCCCCGCGGCGGCCACGGCCCCGGCCAGCAGCCAGCCCGGGTCGGCCACCACGAGCCGCCCGGCGCCGGACTGGAGCACGGGCCAGTGGCGGCGGGCCAGCACGGCGAAGGCGGTCAGCACGAGGAGGGTGAACCCGGCCTGCCAGTAGACCCGTCTGCGGCTGCCGGCCGTGGCCGCGGTGATGCCGGAAGGTGTCGTCATACGGTCGCGCCCCTCCCTCGGCGGGACGGCCCGCGGGGCGTCCGCGCCGCACGGGCGCCGCGTTCGCGCTGCGGAGTCATCGTCCAGCCCCTCCCCCGCGCCGGGCAGGGTCTCTGGCGCGCCACCGCCCTCGGGCCGCGCACGCAAGTCCGGTAGGAACACGGACAAAGTAACGCGCACGTGCCCGTCGCGCACCGTGCGTCACGGCGCCGGGAGCGCGCCCCGGACGGGGCTCCTGCGCATCCCGCGAGGTCACCGCGATGTGCGGGCACGGACGGCGACCGCCCGTTCACACCGGGTTCACACCACCGGGGGGCGCTTCGCGGGCGCGTGGTGGCGCAGGCCGTCGAGCAGGAGGTCGAGCAGCCGGTCGGCGAGAGGACGCCCGGCGGCGTCCCCGGCGATGAGGGTCACGCCGCCGAGGGCCATCAGCACGTCGTCGGGGTCGGCGTCGGCCCGCAGCGTGCCGTCCCGCGCCCCGGCGGCGAGCAGGGCGGCGACGGCCTCGGTGAGCAGGTCGCGGGTCCGTGTGCGCAGGTCGCCGTCGGCGGCGAGGACGCTCTGGAGCACGTCCGCCATGGCGTGCTTGGCCGCCATGAAACCGACGAAGTCGCCGGCCCAGGCACGCAGCGCCAGATCGGCGGGGGTGCCGTCGAGCAGCCCGGGTGCGGCGGCGCAGAGTTTGGCCGTCTCGTTGCGGTAGGCCGCCTCGACCAGGCGTTCGCGGGAGGGGAAGCGGCGGTAGAGGGTGCCGATGCCGACGCCCGCGTCCTGGGCGATGGCCTTGAGCTGCGCGCCGGCGCCGTCCCGGGCGAAGGCGCGCGCGGCGGCTTCGAGCAGCCGGTCCTCGTTGAGCCGCGCGTCGGCGCGCAGCCTGCGACCGCCCGCGCTCCCGCCCTCCGCGCCCGGCCGCACACCCTCGGTCCGCTCCACGCCCGCCTCCTGACACCGCCCTGTTGCTATCCGGAGCCGGGTCCGCTTACGCTGATTACCGGACCCGGCTCCGCTTACCAGTCTAGGCGCGGGCCCGACCACGCGGACCACGCGGCACCCCCGCGCCCGCCCGCCATCCGGAGGGCACACAGGGCCCGCAGGCCACCGGACGCCGACAAGGAGATCCCCGCCATGACCGACACCCCGCTCCTGACCACACCGTTCGGCGCCGGGTCCACCGCGCTCGAAGTGGTCGACGGGGTCGACCTGGCCGGCCGTCGTGCCGTCGTCACCGGAGCCTCGTCGGGTCTGGGCGTCGAGACCGCGCGGGCGCTCGCGGCGGCGGGCGCCGAAGTGACCCTCGCCGTCCGCGACACGGCCGCCGGGGAGCGGGCGCGCGCGGACATCGCGGCGTCGACAGGCGGCCCGGACGTCCGCGTGGCCCAACTCGACCTGGTGAGCCGGGAGTCCGTCCGGCGGTTCACGGACGGGTGGGAGGGCCCGCTGCACATCCTGGTCGCCAACGCCGGTGTCATGGCGATGCCGTTGACGCGGACGCCGGAGGGCTGGGAGGCGCAGTTCGCGACGAACCACCTCGGGCACTTCGCCCTCGCCGCGGGACTCCACGACGCCCTGGCCGCCGCGAACGGGGCACGGATCGTCTCGGTCGGTTCGGTCGGCCACGTCGGCGGGGACGTCGACTTCGACGACCTCATGTTCGACCGGCGGCCCTACGACGCGTTCGTCGCGTACGGGCAGTCGAAGACCGCCAACATCCTGTTCGCGGTGGAGGCGACACGGCGGTGGGCCGGTGACGGCATCCTCGCCAACTCCCTGAATCCCGGGCGGATTCCGTCCACCGGCCTGATGCGGCACGTCCCGCACGTGGACGCCGGGACGGACGGCTCCGGTGTCTCCTGGAAGACACCGGAGCAGGGTGCCGCCACGTCCGCCCTGCTCGCCGCCTCACCGCTGCTCGACGGCGTGGGGGGACGCTACTTCGAGGACTGCGCGGAGGCCGGCCCGCACCGGCCGGGCGTGCGGCGCGGGGTGGCCGGCTACGCGCTCGACCCCGACCGCGCGGCCCGCCTGTGGCAGGTGTCGCTGGATCTCGTCCACCCCTGACACCTGCCCGGCTCCCCCGACCCGCCCCGTTTCAGCGGACGTTGGGCTTGCGGTGCCGCGGCTGCCGCGGTGCCGGGCGCCTGCGGGGAGCGGGAACGACGCCCACGACGGGGCCGTCCGCGCCCACGGTGAGGCTGTCCCCGTGATGACGGATCGTCAGGGGCGGCCCGGACAGCAGGGTGTAGGTCGCCTTGTCGGCCGCTATCTCCACGCGCAGTCCCCGCCCGCGGAACTGGAGGTTGAACGCGAGCCGCCGGAACCGCTCCGGCAGCCGCGGCGCGAACGCGAGGGAGTCCGCGCCGGCCCGCAGTCCGCCGAAGCCCGCGACCAGTGCCGTCCAGGTACCGGCGAGCGACGCGATGTGCAGGCCGTCCCGGGTGTTGTGCTCCAGGTCGGCCAGGTCCATGAGCGCCGCCTCGGCGGTGTAGTCGTAGGCGAGCCCCAAGTGCCCCGTCTGGGCGGCTATCACGGCCTGGCAGCAGGCCGACAGCGACGAGTCCCGTACGGTCAGCGGCTCGTAGTAGGCGAAGTTGCGGGCGATCTGGTCGTCGTCGAAGAAGCCGTCGCAGGTGTACATGGCCAGGACCAGGTCCGCCTGCTTGACCACCTGCTTGCGGTACAGGTCGAAGTACGGGAAGTGCAGCAGCAGCGGGTACTGGTCGGCGCGGGTGTCCTCGAAGTCCCAGGGCTGGTAACGGGTGAAGCCGGCGCTCTGCTCGTGGACGCCCAGCTCCTCGTTGTACGGGACGTGCACCGCGTCGGCGGCGTCGCGCCACGCGGCGCTCTCCTCGTCGTCGACGCCGAGTGCCGCCGCCTGCGCGGGATGCCGTTCGACGGCGGCGACGGCCGCGAGCAGGTTCGCCCGCGCCATCAGGTTGGTGTACGTGTTGTCGTCGGCGATCGCGCTGTACTCGTCGGGGCCGGTCACCCCGTCGAGGTGGAACACCCCGCGGTGGTCGTGGTGCCCGAGCGAACGCCACAACCGGGCCGTCTCCACGAGGAGTTCGAGGCCCGCCTCGCGCTCGAACGCCTCGTCGCCGGTGGCCGCCACGTACCGTACGACGGCGTCGGCTATGTCCGCGTTCACATGGAACGCGGCCGTGCCGGCGGGCCAGTAGGCGGAACCCTCGGAGCCCTCGATGGTCCGCCAGGGGAACGCGGCGCCGCGCAGGCCGAGTTGGACCGCGCGGTCGCGGGCGGCGGGCAGGGTGCTGTGCCGCCAGCGCAGCGCGCCGGAGACCGACTCGGGCGCGGTGTACGTCAGCAGCGGCAGGACGAACGTCTCGGTGTCCCAGAAGGCGTGGCCGTCGTAGCCGGAGCCGGTCAGCCCCTTGGACGGGATGGCGCGCTGCTCGGCGCGGGCGCCGGCCTGGAGTACGTGGAACAGCGCGAAGCGGACGGCCTGTTGGATCTCCTCGTCGCCGTCCACCTCGACGTCGGCGCGCGACCAGAAGTCGTCGAGGTAGGCGCGCTGTTCGTCGGCGAGGCCCTGCCAGCCGCCGTTCGCGGACGCGAGGGCCGCCTCGACCTGGTCGCACATGGCGGGCAGTGAGCGCACCCCGGACCAGCCGTGCGCCACCAGCTTCTCGACGCGCAGCCGTTCGCCGGGCTTCAGGACCGAGGTGACGGTCAGCCGGGCCACGTCGCAGTTGCTCTCGCTGCTGGTGGTCGTCCGCTCGGGCCCGTCGATCGTGTGGTCCGCGGCCACGGCGACGCGCAGTCCGCTGCGGCGGGTGCGGTGCACCAGGCGCAGCCGCTCTCCGGAGCAGGCGTCCTGCTCGGGCTCCAGCGGGGACTTGAGGAGCACGGAGGCGCGCGGATCGCCGTTGCCCGCCGGGAGTTGCTCGTTGGTGACCAGCTCCGACTGGACCACCACGCGGGTCTCCTCGCCGACGGCCTCCACCTCGTAGGCGACCGCGGCCAGGGCGCGCTGGGTGAGGGAGACCAGCCGGGTCGAGCGGACCCGGACCGTCGACCCGGCCGGGGACGTCCACTCGCAGACCCGTTCCAGCACGCCGCGCCGCAGGTCGAGGGTGCGTTCGTGGCTGACGAGCCGGCCGTAGCGCAGGTCGAAGGGCTCGTCGTCGACCAGCAGGCGCAGCACCTTGCCGTTGGTGACGTTGATGACGGTCTGGCCGGACTCCGGGTAGCCGTACCCGGCCTCGGCGTAGGGCAGCGGGTGCAGTTCGTACACGCCGTTGAGGTAGGAGCCCGGCAGGCCGTGCGGTTCGCCCTCGTCGAGATTGCCGCGCCAGCCGACGTGCCCGTTGGACAGCGCGAACACGGACTCGCTCTGGGCGAGGACGTCGAGGTTGAGTTCCGTCTCGCGCACGGTCCACGGTTCGACGGCGTAGGCACCCTGGGTGATCACGCGGTACCTCCCCGGGTGTCGTTGCGGGCGTCCGCCGGGCCGTCCGGGCCGCCGTCCGTGCCGCCGTCGGAGTTCCGGAGCTCGGCGAGGTCCTTCACGACGCGGCTCGCGCCGTGCCGGTAGAGGGCGTCGGTCTGGCCGACGCGGTCGACGCCGACGACGTAGCCGAAGTGGCCGGCGTGGCCCGCGTCCATGCCCGCGAGCGCGTCCTCGAAGACGGCGGACCCGGCCGCGTCGACGCCGAGGTCCTCGGCGGCGGCGAGGAAGGTGTCCGGGTGGGGCTTGCCGGGCAGTTTGCGCTCGGCGGCGACCACGCCGTCGATGCGCACGTCGAACAGGTCCTCCGCGTCGATCGAGCGCAGTACGTCACGGCAGTTGGCGCTGGAGGACACGATTGCCGTCCGCAGCCCGGCCGCGCGGACGTCCCGCAGGTACTGGATGGTGCCGTCGTACGCCTCGACGCCGTCGGTGCGGATCTTCTCCAGCAGCAGCTCGTTCTTGCGGTTGCCGAGGCCGTTGACGGTCGACGCGTCCGGTGGGTCGCCCGGGTCGCCCTCCGGCAGATGGATGCCGCGCGACTCCAGGAAGGCGCGGACACCGTCGGCGCGCGGGCGGCCGTCGACGTACTCGTCGTAGTCGCCGCTCGCGTCGAAGGGCCGGAAGCCGTCGCCGTCCCGTTCGTGGAGGAAGGCGTCGAACGCCTCCTTCCAGGCCGCGGCGTGCACGACCGCCGTCTTGGTGACGACCCCGTCGAGGTCGAAGAGGCAGGCCAGGATGTTTTCGGGCAGACCGAGCTCCGTCATACAGGCCCACTTCCCCGTACGGCCCGGTTCAGTTGCGCGGGTGGCGGACGCCACACGCGCGGCCGGTCCCGGCCACCGGTGCGGACGCGGCCGCACGGCTGCCGGTGGCAGACTTCTCGGATGCCCGCGACATTCGACGATCTCCTGGCCCGCGCCCGCTCCCTGGTGCACGACGGGCACCGCGCCGTGCTCGGCATCGCCGGCAGTCCCGGCTCCGGCAAGACGACGCTGGCGCGGCGGCTGGTGGCCGGGCTGAACGGAACGGGCGCCGCGTGGGCGGCGCACGTTCCGATGGACGGCTTCCACCTCGCCGACGTCGAACTGGACCGGCTGGGCAGCCGGGACCGCAAGGGTGCCCCCGACACGTTCGACGCGGGCGGTTACGCGGCCCTGCTGCGACGCCTGCGCGAAGAGGTCGGGGAACCCGGCGTCGTCTACGCGCCGGGTTTCGAGCGCGTCCTCGAACAGCCGCTCGCCGGGGCGATCCCCGTGCCGCCCGCGGTGCGCCTGGTCGTGACGGAGGGCAACTACCTGCTGCTCGGCACCGGCCCCTGGGCGCGGGTGCGGCGGGAGCTGGACGAGGTGTGGTTCTGCGAGGTGCCGGAGGCGGAACGGGTGCGCCGGCTCGTGGCCCGGCACGAGGAGTTCGGCAAGGACCACGACGCCGCGGTGGCGTGGACGCTCGGCCCGGACGGCCGCAACGCCCGGCTGGTGGCGGCGACCAGGGACCGCGCGGACCTGGTGGTCCCGCCGGACGCGCTGCCCGAACGGCCGTCCCGCGTCTGACCCGACGGCCGGGCCCCGGGCACGAAGACCCGTTCGCCCGGGGGGTGTTCGGGCCCCGCACGGCGGCCGGGGCTGTGCGCCGTCCCCCGGCCTTCCCGGCGCCGCGCGGGCGGTTCGGCCGGACCGGCGTGAACTCCGCGGGCCCGCGGGCCGTACCCGTCTGCACGACGGAGGGTCCGTCGGTACGCATCCTGAGGCGGTGGCGGGCCGTTCCGGTGACGGGTGCGGGCGCGGTGCGGTACGACGGCGGGACGACTGCTCCCCGTCGTACCTCGTCCGCTCCCGCACCGACGCCGGAGGCCGGGTCTCCGCGGAGCGGTCGATGACGCGCGAAACAGGCACACGAACGGCACGCGACGCGGGGACGGAGACCGGCGGGGGCGCCCGCGCCACCGGGGGCCCCGTCCGGCGGCTGTCCCAACCGTCCCCGCGCACGCGCCGGTTGGTGCTGCCGCTGCTCGTGACGGTGCTGCTCGCGCAGATGGCCGTCGCGCTGGTGACGTGCGCCGCGCAGGAGACGCCGACCATCGACGAGCCCGTGTACGTGGGTGCGGCCGCCGTGTACGTCCGGGAGCACAGCCTGCGCTACAACCCCGAACACCCGCCGCTGGGCAAGCTGTTCATCGGGGCGGGGGTGGCGCTCGCGCGTCCGCACCTCGACACGTCCTTCACCGGTGACGAGGGGGCGGTGGGACGGCACCTGCTGTACGAGTCGGGCAACGACCCGTGGCGGCTGATGCTCTGGGCGCGGCTGCCGGTGATCGCGCTCACCCTGCTGTTCGGGCTGGCGGTGTTCGCGTTCGCCCGTGAACTGGCGGGCGCGGTCGGCGGGTTGACCGCGCTGGCGTTGTACACCTTCTCGCCGGACGTCGTGGCGCACGGTTCCCTGGCGACCCTCGACGTACCCGCCGCCGGTTTCGTGCTGACGTCCGTGTGGCTGCTGTGGCGGGCCAGGATCCGGCCCTGGCGGTATCTGCCGCTCGCCGGGGCCGCGTTGGGCGCGGCGTGCGCGACCCGGGCGAGCACCCTGCCGGCGGTCGCGGTGCTGGTGCCGCTCGCCGTGCTGTCGGTGCGCGCCGCGTACGGACGGCACCGCCCGCCGGGCCGCCCCGGCCCCGAGCCCGTGCCCGGCCGGCTCCGTACGCCTCTCGCGCGGGCGGTCTGCGCGGTGCTCGTCGTCCTCGTGACGGCCGTCGCCGTGGTCTGGGTGTCCTACCTGGCGGTCGATCCGCGGCTGCGCTGGGCCCTCCCGCCCGAGGTCGGCCGTCCGCACGGACTGCGGGTCCGGCTGGCCGGTCTGCTGCCCTTCCCCCGGCCGTACCGGGACGGACTGCTGATCCAGTTCGGGCTGGAGGCCAGGCCGTGGCAGACCTTCCTGTTCGGGCGGGTGCACACCGGGCCGCTCTGGTACTACCTGCCTGCCGCGTTCGCGGTGAAGACGCCGCTGGGCACGCTGGTCCTCTGGGCGGCCGGCACGGGAGCGCTGCTCGCGGTGCGCGGGCTGCGGCCGGCCGCGCTCTACGTGCTGCTCCCCGCCGCGGTGCTGACGGCCTTCGTGATGGACTCCGCACGGGACTTCGGCACCCGGTACGCGGTGCTCGTGCCGATGCTGCTCGCCGTGGCGGCGGGGTGCGTGCCGGTCCTGGTCCGCAGGGCGTTCCGGGACACCCGCCGACGGTGGGCGTTCGCGGCGACGGGAGCGCTGGTCGCCTTCGCCGCGGTCAGCTCCGTGCGCGCCCACCCCTACTACCTGCCGTACTCCAACGAGGCGTTCGGCGGCCCGGCGGCGACCCATCTGCGGCTGCACGACTCGAACGTGGACTGGGGCCAGGACCTCGGCCGCCTCGCCGACCGGCTGCGCGAGCGGTACCCGGGCGAGCGGGTCTGGCTGGTGTACAAGGGCAGCGGCGTCCCCGCCCGGTACGGCATCCGGGCCGCCGATCCGCGCGCTGTGCCGCCGGACACGGTGCACGGGCTGCTCGCCGTCTCGGACTCGGCCGCCGCCAGGGCGACCGGCCGGCTGGCGCTGCTGCTGCGCACCAGCCGGCCCGTGGACGACGTGGGCCACTCGATCACGGTCTACCGCAGGTGACCGCCGTCCGCGGGCACGGCCACCCGCACGGGAGCCGGGTGCGCGTGCGGGTCCCGGTCAGCTCGCGGCGTACTGGAAGCCGCTCGCCCGTACGTTGCGCATGACGCTGCTGGCCACCCGGTAGCGGCCGTTGGGCACATCGCTGGAACGCGTGACGTGCACGGCGAGCGGTCCCGCCCACTCGTAGCCGCGCCGCTCGGCGTGCTTGAGCAGGCTGTCGGCGATGGCCTGCCCGACGCGGCTGCGGCTGCCCCGGCGCGTCAGCTCGTCGTGCACGGCGTCGGCGAGTTCGACGTCGTAGGCGTTGGGCACCACGGTGCGCGACCCGCTGCACACGACGGCGTTGTCGTCGCACTCGCGCCGCAGGGCGTCGAGGAGTTCGACCGGCCCCTTGTCCGAGATCCGAGCCCAGAGTGCCTCCCACCGGCTCTCCATGGCCTGTTCCAGGGCGCTGATCGCGCTCATCGATGTCACCTGCCGTCATGCGTAGGGGTTGGTCGTCCGTCCCGGCGCCCGCTGTTCCGGTCGCCGTCCACCGCGCGCCGCCTGCTCCTCGGCCGCGCCTGGGCGCCGCCGAACATGTCCGCCCCGCACGTTTCGCCGGGGTGCTGACGGCGGGTTCCCCGTCCGCGCCGGTGTATCCGTCCCCCGCGCGCGGCCCCTCGCGCGGCATCCCGTCCGGGCCGGGCGGAACCGGCGCACAAGCGCTGGTCACGGCGGAGGGTGGGCTATCTTGACCCCCGTGCGAGACAAAGGAGACCCGCCGGTGCCGTCGCCGCAACAGGCTCGGGCGCAGGCGTCCGCGATCACCTCGGGTCAGGCCGGTCCGCCGCCCGAGGGCTCGACGGCGTCCCGCCTCCGCACCCTGTTCGACGGCCGCCGCCTCTCCCCCGGCCAGCGCCGCATCGCCCAGTACCTGATCGAGAACATCGGCGAGGCCGCCTTCCTGTCGATCACGGAACTCGCGGACCGGGTGGGCGTGAGCCAGCCGTCGGTGACCCGGTTCGCCGCGGCGGTGGGGTTCGGCGGTTACCCCGCGCTGCGCGAGCGGCTCCAGTCCGTCGCGCGCAGCCGGATGGCCGGCGGTCCCGGCGCCGCCGAGGAGAGCGGCGGCAACGAGCTCCAGGCGGCGGTGGACGCGGAGTTGGAGAACCTGGAGAACCTGCGCCGCGACTTCGCCGACCCGGGCCGGATCATCGACACCGGCCGCGAACTGTCGCGGTCGACGCCGCTGACCGTGCTCGGCCTGCGCATCGCGGTGTCGCTCGCCGAGTACTTCGCCTACGCGGCCCGCCGCATCCACCCCGACGTCCGGCTGGTGACCCGCGGCGGCAGCGTCGCCTACGACTCGCTCCTCCAGTCGCGGGAGGCGGGCGGCACCTGGGTGCTGGCGTTCTCGATGCCCCGGCACGCCCAGGAGACGCTGACGGCGGTCCGGGTCGCGCGGACCGCGGGGCTCAAGGTGGCCCTGATCACCGACCTGGCGCTCGGCCCGGTCGCCGACGAGGCCGACGTCACCTTCGCCACCGGGACCGGTTCCCGGCTGGTCTTCGACTCGTACGCCGCCTCGGGCGTGATGTGCGCGGCGCTGCTCCAGGCGATGACGGACGCGGATCCCGAGCGCACCCAGGCACGCCTGGAGGAGTACGAACAGGTCGCCGACGAGTACCGGTTCTTCCTGAAGGACTGAGGGGCCCGGAGCGGCCGTATGAATGTTTTCATACGGCTTGCAAAGGAGTTGGCATATATAAATACTTCTCGTGGCTCACGGAACCGCCCCTCGGCGGGCAAAGTCCGCACCTCCGCCGGAAGCGATGCCCATGCTTCGGACCACGCACCTCAGCCCCGACTGGCCGTGCCAGGTCAAGGCACCCGGCAGCTACGACTGGGAACGTTCCGCGGCCCGCTGGCTGCGCGACCTGGTGCCGTCCCGCTACGGCGGCTACCCGGTGCTCCTGCGTCACCCCGTACTGCTGGCCCGGCACGCGCAGATCCAGGTGCAGCAGGAGATCCGGGTGGCCCGCACCGCGCTCCAGACGGCCCGCGCCGACCTGCCCCGGCTCGGCATCCCGGAGTCGGTCATCGAGCACACGATCAAGCTGTACGCGGCCGAGGTCCTGCAACTCCAGCACATCGCGCGCAGCGTGCGGGCGGTCACCCAGGCCCTGTCCGAACACCACGCACCCCGCTGACCGCCGGGCGGCACCGGGCCGGCTGCACTCAGTACCCCTCCACCGCGCACCGAGTGCCACCACTACGCACAGGGTGTTACGTTCGCGCCATGAGTTCCAGCTCCCCGGCGGTCCGGCGCATCGATAAGACGGATCCGCCGGCCTCGAAGCCGCCCATGCGGGAGGCGCTGATCGCGGCCGCCTTCCGGTTGTTCCTCGAACGGGGCTACGAGCAGACGACGGTCGACGACATCGTCACGCTCGCGGGGGTCGGCCGGCGCTCGTTCTTCCGGTACTTCCCCTCGAAGGAGGACGTGGTCTTCCCCGACCACGAGCGGTGCCTCGCCGACATGACGGCGTTCCTCGCGGGCGGCTCGGGCGCGGAGGAGCCGGTGGGGCACGTGTGCGACGCGGCGCGGACGGTGCTGCGGATGTACGCCGAGAACCCGGACTTCTCGGTGCAGCGCTACCGCCTCACCAAGGAGGTACCGGGCCTGCGCGCCTACGAGTTGTCGGTGGTGTGGCGCTACGAGCGCGCCCTGGCCCAGTACTTGCGCGGCCGCTTCGCCGGACTCGGCGACGGCACGCTGCGGGCCGACGTGATCGCCGCCGCGGTCGTCGCCGCGCACAACAACGCCCTGCGGTCCTGGCTGCGTTCGGGTGGTTCCGTCGACGCGCACGCGGCCGTCGACCGGGCCCTGGCCCACGTGGGGTCGGTCTTCGCGGACCGCGCCCCGGCCGGCGTCCCCGCGACGGACGCCCCCGCGCCCGCCGCACCCGCCGCCGCGGGCAGCGCCGCGCGGGCCGCCGCCGCCCAGGACGGCGGCGCCGAGGACGTCGTGGTCGTCGTCTCGCGGCGCGGGGCACCGCTGTGGCAGGTGGTGCGGGAGATCGAGACCGCTCTCGGCCGCGGCTGAGCCGTCGCCCCGATCCCCTTCGCGCGGACGCGAGTTGGCGCACCGGCGGGTGCCGTGCGGCGCCGCATCCCGCCCCAACTGAGGGTACGCAGTGCCTTTACGGGTGACACTGAGTGCCATAGTCTGGGCCGGTGCTCGGGGTAACGGCGCATCGGGCACGCCTGTGCACGGGGCGACCGCGCACGTGGACAACCCGCCGGGCAAAGGGAGTTGACCAGCGTGTACCACTACTCGGCGAACGCCACTCCAGCAACGACCGGCTCCCCGGGCGCCCTTCTCACCGAGGCCCCCGACGCGGAGGCCATCGTCTACCAGCGGTGCACCTGGTGCGCGACGGCCATGTACCACCGGGTGATCTGCCCCGTCTGCCGCGGCAGCGAGCTGCGTACGGAACGCAGTGACGGCACCGGCGTCGTCCACCGGACCTCGGTGGTGCACCGCAACACCCCCTCCGCGCGCAACGTCTCGCTGATCGAGATGTCCGAGGGCTTCGTCGTGCGCGGCAGGGTGATGGGCCCGCCGGTCGCCATCCACAGCGGGGACCGGGTGCGGCTGTCCACCGCCAAGGACCCCGTACGCGGCGAGCCGGTCTTCCAGTTGGTGGACGAGCCGTTCCGCCCCTGGTCCTGACACCGGCCGCCCGGCCGCTGAACGCCGGTGCGCCGCGCCCCGTATGGAGGGGCGGCGGCCGCCGTCCGGCGGGATCCGCAGCGCGGCGCCACGGACGGCCCGCGCGCCGTCCGGGTCGGGAGGCAGGCATGGGGCACGCGCGACGACGGGTCGTCCGGCGGACGGTACGGCTGGCCGCCGCGGGCGGGCTGATCCTCGGGGGCGTGATGGTCACCCGCGCGGCGGCGGGCGAGCCGGCCGCGGGGACGGCGACCGTGCGCTCGGCCCCCGCCGACTCCGGGGCGGCCGTGGTGCAGCGGCTGGGCGCCGCCCGTACCGCGGGCACCTGGACCGGTTCGGACGGGCGCACGGTGGTCGCGGTGACCGACACGAAGGCGGCGGACACGGTCCGGCGGGCGGGCCTGCGTGCCGAGCGGGTGAGCCACAGCACCCAGGACCTCACGGCGGCCACGGCCGCCCTCGCCGCCGCGCCCCGCGTCGCCGGCACCGCGTGGTCGCTGGACTACCCCGCCAACGAGGTCGTGGTCCTGGCCGACGGGTCCGTCTCCGCCGCCGACTGGTCCCGCCTCGGCTCGGTCGCCCGCGCCGCCGGCAGCTTCGTCCGCATGGAGCGCACCGCCGGGTCGTTCACCCCGCTGGTGGACGGCGCAGAGCCGATCCTGTCGACCGCGGGACGCTGCTCGGCGGGCTTCAACGTCACCAACGGGCAGGCCGACTTCGTCCTGACGGCGGGGCACTGCGGCCCGGTCGGCTCCCTGTGGTTCACCGAGGCGGACGGCACCCGGCAACTCGGCCGCACCGTCGCGCGGACCTTCCCCGGCAAGGACTTCTCGCTGGTCCGGTACGCGAACGGGAGGGCATCGACGGACACGGTGGCCACCGGGAAGGGCGGAAGCGTGACGATCACCGGCACGGGCGAGGCGACCGTCGGGCAGCGGGTGTCCCGCAGCGGCAGCACGAGCGGACTGCGCACCGGCCGGGTGACCGCGGTCGGCGCGACCGTCAACTACCCGGAGGGCACGGTCACCGGTCTGATCCAGACGTCGGTGTGCGCCGAACCGGGCGACAGCGGCGGGCCGTTGTTCGCGGGCGGCACCGCGCTCGGGGTGACGTCCGGCGGCAACGGGGACTGCGCCAAGGGCGGGACGACGTTCTTCCAGCCGGTCGGTGACGCGCTGACCGCGCTCGGGGTCCATCTCGTCGTGGCGGCGAAGGGCACCTCCGACGGCGCCGCGACGGCATCACCTGCGGCGTCCGCCACGGCCACGGCGGGCGCCGCAGCCACCGGGGACAGGTCGACCGGCCTCTCGCTGCCGCGCTCGGGCGACGACGCCGCGGCGCTGGCGTCCCGGCTGGCGCACCGCCGCAACATCGGCCCCGGGCTGCTGGTGGCCGGCGGGAGTCTGGTCGCGCTGGTGGCGGCGCGCTGGATCCGCGACGAGCGGGACCGCCGGTCCTACCGGCGGTCGTACTCGACGCTGTGGAGCTGACGTGCCGCACGGGGACGGCGAGGAGCCGGGCCCGAAAAGGTGGTTCTCAGGCCGCCCGGACGGGGTGCGGGCCTACGGCGGCCCACTCCAGGACGAGCCGCTGGTACTCCGCGCGCTGCTCGCCGCTCAGTATCCCGCCCGACCGCAGCCACAGGGCCCGGATCTCCTCGTTGACCTCGGCAGCCGATCGCTCGGTGGCGGGCTCAGGAGTGGTGGACATGGCGTGAAGCATACGACCGGGGCCGTGAAGGCGATGTGAGTAATGGCTGGCTATACGGACATTTCAGACCGTGTCGCTCGTCACGTCCATCTGTCCCCGTACAGAAGGCAGTTCACCCGCGAGTTGGCTGGTCGGCGGGGTTTTCGCGGGGGTGTTGACGGGGCGCCGGGACGCGACGCGGGTGAGCGGGGTCACGCCGCCGGCGGCCGTGCTCACACCGTCTCGCTCTCCGTCACCGCCCGCCGGAAACCGGTGTTGACGGCGGTGAGTCCGCCGTCGACGACCAGGGTGGTGCCGGTGATCCAGGCGGCGTCGCGCGAGGCGAGGAAGGCGACCGCGGAGGCGATGTCCTCCGGTTCGCCGACCCGGCCGAGGGGGTACAGCCCGCTGACCGCGTCGAGCTGCGCCTCCCGTCCGCGCCAGGCGCCGCTGCGCACGGTGCCGGGCATCACGAGGTTGGCCCGCACCCCGCGCGGCCCCGCGTGTCCGGCGAGGGTGCGGGTGAGGGAGCCGAGCCCGGCCTTGGCCGCGCTGTAGGCGTGGTTGCCGAAGTCCTGGAGACCGTTGACGGAGCCGATGGTGACGATCACGCCGCGGCCGGAGCCCACCAGGTGCGGGAGCGCGGCGCGGCAGCAGCGGTAGGCGCCGTTCAGCGTGAGGTCGAGGTCACGGGTCCACACCTCGTCCGTGCCGTCCTCGAAGAGCGGGGTGTCGGGGGTGCATCCGTACGCGTTGTTCACGAGCACGTCGAGCGAGCCGAACCGCTCGACGGCGCGGGCGACGGCCGCCTCGACGGACGCCCGGTCGGCGACGTCGCAGGCGAACGCCTCGGCGGTGCCGCCCCGTTCGCGCAGTTTCGCCGCCGTGTCCTCGGCGGCGGGAAGGTCGATGTCGGTGACGAGGACCGACGCCCCCTCCGCGGCGAGACGGCGGGCGGTGGCCGCGCCGATGCCGCGGGCCGCGCCGGTGATGAGAACTCCGTGCCCCTGAAAGCGTTCCGTGTCCGTCATGGTCCGAACCTACTGCCGGAACGATCAACGGGGCAGGGGTCGGTGGGCACCGGGACGCCCGGCGGGGACACACGTGTCCCCGCCGGGCGGTGTCCTCAGTGTCCGCGCGCGATCCACTCGTCGAGGTGCGGGGCCTCGTCGCCGATGGTGGTCGGATCGCCGTGTCCCGTAAGGACCTTGGTGCCGGGCGGCAGCGTGAGCAGCCGGTCCCGGACGGAGCTGACGATCGTCGGGAAGTCGGAGTACGACCGCCCGGTGGCCCCGGGGCCGCCCTGGAAGAGGGTGTCGCCGGTGAAGACCACGCCGAGGCCGGGGTCGTGCAGGCAGACCGCGCCCGGCGCGTGTCCGGGGGTGTGCAGCACCGTGAGGTCCGCACCGGCCGCCTCGACGACCTGGCCGTCCGTGAGCCACGCGTCGGGTTCGCGGACGGGGTGGGTCTGCTTCCACAGCGGCAGGTCGTCGGGGTGCAGCCAGATGGTGGCGCCGGTGCGCTCGGCGAGTTCCGGGGCCGCGTCGATGTGGTCGTTGTGCGCGTGCGTGCACACGATGGCGGTGAGCCGCCGGTCGCCGACGGCCTCCGCGATGGCTGCGGCGTCGTGCGCGGCGTCGATGACGATCGCCTCGTGGTCGTCGCCGACGATCCACACGTTGTTCTCGACGTCCCAGGTGCCGCCGTCGAGGCTGAACTGCCCGGAGGTGACGAGGCGTTCGATGCGCGCGGCCATCAGAAGACCACCACCGAGCGCAGGACGTCACCGTCGTGCATGCGCTCGAAGGCCTGCTCGATCTGGTCGAGTTGGATGGTCTCGGTCACGAACGCGCCGAGGTCCAGGCGGCCCTGGAGGTGCAGGTCGACGAGCATCGGGAAGTCGCGCGAGGGCAGGCAGTCGCCGTACCAGGAGGACTTGAGCGAGCCGCCGCGCCCGAAGACGTCGAGGAGCGGGAGTTCGAGCTTCATCTCCGGCGTGGGCACACCGACCAGGACGACGGTGCCGGCCAGGTCGCGGGCGTAGAAGGCCTGCTTGTAGGTCTCGGGCCGGCCGACCGCCTCGATGACGACGTCGGCGCCGAAGCCGCCGGTGAGCTCGCGGATCGCCTCGACCGGGTCGTGCTCCTTGGAGTTGACCGTGTGCGTGGCGCCCATCTTGCGGGCGGTGGCGAGCTTGCGGTCGTCGATGTCGACCGCGATGATCTTTGCCGCCCCGGCCAGGTTGGCTCCCGCGACGGCCGCGTCACCGACGCCGCCGCAGCCGATGACGGCGACGGTGTCACCGCGGCCCACGTTCCCGGTGTTGATCGCGGCACCGATGCCGGCCATCACGCCGCAGCCCAGCAGACCGGCGACGGCCGGGGAGACCGCGGGATCGACCTTGGTGCACTGGCCGGCCGCGACCAGGGTCTTCTCGGCGAACGCGCCGATGCCCAGCGCCGGGGAGAGCTCCTGGCCGGTGGCGGCGAGGGTCATCTTCTGCGCGGCGTTGTGGGTGTTGAAGCAGTACCAGGGGCGGCCGCGTCGACAGGCCCGGCAATCGCCGCACACGGCACGCCAGTTGAGGATCACGAAGTCACCGGGCGCGACGTCCGTGACGCCCTCGCCCACCGACTCCACGACACCGGCGGCCTCGTGGCCCAGCAGGAAGGGGAAGTCGTCGTTGATCCCGCCCTGCTTGTAGTGCAGGTCGGTGTGACAGACGCCGCAGGCCTGGACCTGTACGACGGCTTCTCCCGGACCGGGGTCCGGCACGACGATCGTCTCGACCCGCACCGGTTCGTTCTTGCCCGGCGCGATCACGCCGCGTACTTCCTGCGCCATGGCGCTCCATCCTTGTGTCGGTCGGTCTCGGACTCCCGACCCTACGTGCTGCCGGACGGCAAGGGCACAGGTCGGGGGTGTGCCGGGCCCGGCGGCCCGCGGCCCGGGGCATCGCGACGGCCCCCGGCCGGGGCCTTCCGTCCGTCACGGCGGGTGGCCGCGCGGGTCCGGAGGGCCACCGGCACGGGGGCCGTGGAGGCCGCCGCGGTACGCCGGGCACGCGGGAGCGCGCCGGTCAGTACCGGGCCGGGGCCGGGGTCAGGCCTGGATGCCGGGCAGGAGACCGGTGACGGGGGCGGCCAGGTCGGTGAGCTGGTGGAGCTGGTTCAGGTCGTTGAGGTGGTTCAGGCCGGACAACTGGTCGGAGATCCGCGGGAGTTCGCCCTGGCGGTCGGCGGGGAGGCCGGTCGAGGCGATGGTGTCGAGCGCGGTGACCGGGTTGAGCTTGGCGGCGTCCTGGCCCTGCGTCTCGGCGCTCGCCATCGGCGCGGCGAGGGCCGTGACGGACGCGGCGAGACCAACGGCGGCGACGATTCGTCGTGTTGAGAACATGCCCTCAGCAACGGCGGGGGGTGCCCGGCGGTCACGGGCGGACCGTTCCGCTCACCCGTCAGGCGGAAACCGGGGCCTGCGCTTGCCGCGTCCGGCGGGGCGGGGGAGCCTCGAAGGGAGGTCCGCCGCGGCCCGCTCCCCCTCGACGGGCCGCGGTCCTCCCGGGAGGCCGACATGAGTTTGGCGGCAGACAACGCGACGGCGGCGCGCACCGAGCACGACGGAGCCCCACCGGTCCCGGTGCGCACGGGCCCGGTCCCGCCGGGGGACGCGTGATGGGCCGGGCCGCCGGACGGGTCCGGTTCTCGGCGTCGGCACGGATGACCTGGACGGTCTCCACGGCGGCACGCCGCGCCCCCCGGCACCCCGGGCCGACCCCGGCGGCGCCCGCGGGGCTGCCCTGCCGCGTGCTGCGCTCCGTGCTGCGCGCCGCGCGCCCCCGCCTGCTGTCCCGGGCGTCGGGCACGGCCCGCGCGGTGGCCCGAGGCCGGACGCGCCGGTGAACCCGCGGCAGCTGACCGCCGGCCGGCCGCTCCCGGAGTAAGCGGGGCTTCACGACGCGGCAGCACGGCGCCGTACCACGGCGCGGCATCGGGCAAGCGGTGAATACGCAGCGAAACTGTTGAGTGCAAACTAGACAGTTTCGCTGTACATGTTTTACGGTGACGGGCATGGTCACCGAGCGGCAGGGCTCCCCCACGCTCACCGCACCGACCCCGATGGAGCCACTGACACAGCAGTGATACCGAAGCCCGCACCCACCCGGCCGCGCACGGCCGGAGCGCCCGCCCCCTCCCCCACCTCGTTCAACCGCAGGCTGATCGCGCCGATGATCCTGGGTTCGGTACTGAACCCGATCAACTCCTCGATGATCGCGGTCGCCCTGGTCCCGATCGGCATCGCCTTCGGGGCGCCCCCCTCCGAGACCGTCTGGCTGGTCTCCGCGCTCTACCTCGCCACCGCGATCGGCCAGCCCGTGATCGGGCGGCTCGTCGACATGTACGGGCCGCGCCGCCTCTACCTGATCGGCACCGGCATGGTCGGTGTCGCGGGTGTGCTGGGCGCGCTCGCGCCGTCGCTGGGCTTCCTGATCGCCGCGCGCGTCCTGCTCGGCTTCGGCACCTCCGCCGCGTACCCCGCGTCCATGCAGCTCACCCGCAGCGAGGCAGAGCGCACCGGCCAGGACAGCCCGGCGGGCGTGCTCACCGCGCTCGCGATCGCCAACCAGACGGTGTCCGTGGTGGGCCCGGCCCTCGGCGGCTTCCTCATCGGGGTCGGCGGCTGGCGCGCGGTGTTCACCGTCAACGTCCCGCTGTCCGCCGCCTGCCTGGTGCTGGGCGCGCTGCGTCTGCCGCGCACCCGTACCCGGTCCGCCGCCGCCGGACAGGGCCTCGACCTGCCGGGCATGGGCCTGTTCACCGTGATGCTGGGCGCGCTGATGCTCTTCCTGATGGAGCCGGGCGTCGACGACCTCTACCTGCTGGCGGTCTGCGCGCTCGCGGCGGCCGGCTTCGCCGCCCGTGAGCTGCGCGTGCCCGCGCCCTTCGTGGACCTGCGCGTCCTCGGCGGCAACAAGCCGCTCCTGGCGACGTACGTGCGCCAGTTCCTCGGCTACACCACCTCGTACGCCTTCATGTACGGCTACACGCAGTGGCTGGAGGAGGGGCGCGGGCTCAGCGCGTCCACGGCCGGTCTCGTGCTGCTTCCGCTGTCGGTCAGCGCGCTCACCGTGTCCTCGCTGACCGGACGGCGGGAGGCGATCCGCGGCAAGCTCGTCGTCGGCGCCGCCGTCCAGATCGTGGGGTGCCTGGTGCTGCTGACGGTCGGCTCGGCGAGCTCGGTGTGGCTGCTGCTCGCCGCCGGTGTCGTCATGGGGCTGCCGCAGGGCCTGATCGGGCTCGCCAACCAGAACGCCCTCTACCGTCAGGCGGAACCCGCCCGCATCGCCTCCGCCGCCGGTCTGCTGCGCACCTTCATGTACCTCGGCGCACTGGCCGCCTCCGCCGCCAACGCGGGCTTCTACCACCACCGCGCCGACACGGGCGGCCTGCACGGACTGGCCCTCTTCATGCTCGCCGGCTCCGCGCTGCTGCTCCTGGCCAGCGCTCCCGACCGTTCCCTCGTCTCCCTTGTCAGGAAGACGGCCTGACCCGCACGTCGGGAACCGGAGGGCACCGCCGCAAGCGGACCCGACGGGTCCGTCCGCGCCGCGCCCCGGGCGCGGACCGGCCCGGGAACCAAGGCCACTGACGACGCGTTCCCCTGGGAACACGTCGGACACAGAACGGGCGGCCGAGCCGGATAGCATCACGCCACGAACACCGTGCCAGGAGCAGAGCGGCTAACGATCCGAGGGGGCCACGAGCCGGATGCCGGTCAAGGTCAGCGTCATCATCCCCGTCTACAACCCGGGGCCGTACATCGAGGACTGCGTCGGTTCGATGCTGCGGCAGTCGCTGCCCCCCGACGAGTTCGAGGTCATTTTCGTCGACGACGGCTCCACCGACGACACACCCGCCCGGCTCGACGAACTGGCCGCCGAACACGCCCACATCCAGGTCGTCCACCAGGAGAATTCCGGGTGGTCGGGCAAGCCGCGCAACGTCGGCATCGACACGTCCAAGGGCGAGTTCGTCATGTTCGTCGACAACGACGACTACCTCGGCGACGAGGCCCTCGAGCGGATGTACGACTACGGCGTCGCGAACGAGGCGGACGTGGTCGTCGGCAAGATGGCGGGCAAGGGCCGCGGCGTCCCGGTGGAGCTGTTCCGCGTCAACCGCCCGCACGCGAACGTCGAGAACGCGCCGCTGATCGACAGCCTCACCCCGCACAAGATGGTGCGCCGCGCGTTCCTGGAGCGCACCGGACTGCGCTTCCCCGAGGGCAGGCGGCGGCTGGAGGACCACGTCTTCGTCACGGAGGCGTACCTGCGCGCGGACAACGTCTCCGTCCTCAGCGACTACGTGTGCTACTACCACATCCGGCGCGACGACGGCTCCAACGCCGGTTTCCAGCGCTTCGACCCGGTCGGCTACTTCAAGAACCTGCGCGAGGCCCTCGACGTCGTCGAGCGGTACACGGAACCGGGCCCCCTGCGGGACCGGCTGTTCCGCCGCTGGCTGCGCGTGGAGATGGTCGAACGGCTGAGCGGCCGGCGCATGCGCACGATCCCCGACGAGTACCGCCGCGAGCTGTACGACGAGATCCGCGGGGTGGTCCTGGAGCGGTTCGGCCCCGGTGTCGACGCCGGGCTGCGGCCCGCCCAGCGGATCGTCGCCGCCCTGGTGCGCGCCGACCGCTACGACGACCTGCTGGCGTTCGCCGAACGGCAGGCCGCCATCGCCCCCGCCGCGCGTCCCACGGGCGTCGCCTGGGCGGGCGAGGCGGTGCGCGTCACCTTCGACGTCGAGTACCTGCACGCGGACACGCCGCTGACGTTCTCCGAGCACGCGAAGGCCCCGGACGGCACCCCCGAGGACCTGGAGGGTGCCAACGCGTGGCTGGACGCCGACGCCGTCGCGCGCTTCGGCCAGGCCACCGCCGACCTCCTCGTGCGCGAACGCTCCACCTCCGCCCAGTACTTCCAGCCGGTCACGGTCGAGCGCGAGACGGTGCCGTCGGGCGAGGACGGCCGGGTCCGGCTCGTGCTGCACGTCACCGCGGACATCGACCCGGCGACCGCGGCGGGCGGCGCCCCGCTCGGCGCGGGGCTGTGGGACACGTACGTCCGTGTGGGACTGGGGAGTTGGACCAAGGACTGCCGGCTGGGCCCGGACGCGGGCCCGGACCGCCCCGAGCCGCACGCGGGGGTCGTCGGCGGCCGGGTCGTGCTGCCGTACTGGACCAACGAGCACCACAACTTCTCGCTGGACGTGGACCGGGCGGGCAAGCGCCTCGGCATCGCCGCGGTCGCCCCGGAGGACATCCGCGGCGACGGACCCGTGCTCCGCGTCCCGCTGCCGCTGCACGTGGCCGCCGCGACGCCGGTCGAACTGCGGCTGACCGGGCCGGGGGTGCCGCCGGTCGACGTGCCGGCGACGCTGTCCCCGGGCGACGGGACGGGCGAGGGCGCCGCGGGACGCGCGACGCTCACCGCGGAACTGCCCCTCGAACGGCTCAAGGGCGCCACCTGGCGCGCCTCGGTGTGCCTGGTGCCCGACGCGCCCGGCCGGCGCCGCCACGCCCTGACGCCCGCGCTGCGGGTCACGGCCTCGGGCGTACGGGCGGTACGGCCTCCGGCGCCCGCCGCTGGCGGGCCCCAACGGCCCGGCCTGGCACGGCGGGTGGTGCGCAAACTGCGGCGCACGCTGCGCTCGGCCCTGGGGCGGTAGCCCAACGGGCGGGGGGAGCAAGGCAGTTCCGATTCGAGCACGGAGGACGTGACGGCGTGCGCGCACTGGACGTAGAAGGCGCCTGGGTGTTGGAGCCCAAGGTGTTCCCGGACGACCGGGGAAGCTTCCACGAGTGGTTCAGGGGTGAGGAGTTCCGCGGGGCCACCGGGTACGACCTGACCCTGGCGCAGGCCAACTGCTCGGTGTCGCGGCGCGGTGTGCTGCGCGGCGTGCACTTCGCCGACGTGCCGCCGGGCCAGGCCAAGTACGTCACCTGCGTCCGGGGCGCCGTCCTCGACGTGGTGGTGGACCTGCGTGTCGGGTCACCGGGGTTCGGCCGGTGGGAAGCCGTGCGGCTCGACGACGACACGCGGCACGCGGTGTTCCTCTCGGAGGGCCTCGGGCACGCGTTCATGGCGCTGACCGACGACGCCACCGTCGTCTACCTGTGCTCGACGGGGTACGCGCCCGGCCGCGAGCACGGCATCGACCCGCTCGACCCGGACCTGGCGATCGCCTGGCCGCGGGACATCGAGCCGGTGCTCTCCGCGAAGGACGCCGAGGCCCCCTCCCTCACGGAGGCCGAGCGGTCGGGCCTGCTGCCCTCGTACGCCCGGTGCACGGCCTACCGCGCGGGCCTGCGCGACCGCCTGCCGGAAGGCTGACGGCCGCGCGCGGTCCGCGGGTTCGGCGGGCTCAGCGGTTGGAGGCGAACGGCTCCAGGGCCTTGCGCAGCGGCTCCCAGCCGCGCGAGCGCTTGGTGCCGCGGTTGCGGGCGCGGGTGAGGGGCGCCCAGAAGCCGGCCTCGACCAGCTTCTCCGGGGTGACCGCCTGCACCCGCTCCAGGAGGCCCTCGGGCACCTTCTGCGGGTCGGGCACCTCGAACTCGGCCATGATCTCGTCGTACTTGTCGGTGAGCACGGTGCTCGTCGGGTCGGCGCCGAAGATCACGAGCTGTCCGGTGGGCTGGGTGTCGACGAGGACGGTCACCAGGTCGGGGCGGTAGCGGTTGAGGATCTCGATGACCTTGTAGACGTCACCGGTCCACGCGTCGGTGTGCCGGTCGCGGGCCGCCTCGTCCACGCTGCGCGGCAGCATGTCGTCGAAGACGATGACGCTCGCCCAGTCCGCGTACTTCTCGATGTTGATGAAGTCCCGCAGCGCGAACTCGAACAGGTGCATGCCGTCGATGAACGCGAGGTCCAGCACCGGCCGGCGCCAGTGCCCGATCGGGCTGCGGTTGCGGGCGATGTTGCGCAGCGGGTTGCGGCCGCTGCGCAGGTGGACGAGCGGGTTCTTGCGCTCGAAGAAGGCGTCGCTGGTCGCCTTCACGAGGTGGACGTCGCACCGGATCTCGGTGACGACCTTGAACGCCGGGTCGATCGCGACACTGGGCACGCGCGACAGGGCGAGACTGCGGCCGTCGTTGACCCCGATCTCCAGGTAGTTGCGGTTGGCGGAAACCTTGTGCAGTTCGCGCAGGAACTCATGGCGTTTCACGACGGACGACTCCTAGCAGGACACCTTGCGGACAAAGGGCAGTGCTTCGTGCAGCGCGGAGCGCCAGTCGCGCAGCGGCGGCAGACCGAGTTCCTGCCACCGGCCGTGCGCGAGGACGCTGTACGCCGGTCGGGGTGCGGGGCGGGTGAACGCCTCGCTCGTGGTGGGGCGGACCCGTTCGGGATCGGCGCCGATCAGCCGGAACACCTCGCGGGCCAGGTCGTACCAGGTGGCCTCGCCGGACGCGGTGGCGTGGTAGACGCCGTGGGCGCCGTCGGGGCCCACCAGGGGACCGAGCTCGACGAGGCGGGCGGCGAGGTCGGCACTCCAGGTGGGCTGGCCGCGCTGGTCGTCGACGACGTCGAGGGTGTCGCGGCGTGCCTCCAGCTCGCTCATGGTGCGCACGAAGCTGCGGCCGTGCACGCCGTAGAGCCACGCGGTGCGTACGACGGCGGCGGCGCCCGGGAGTTCGGCGAGGACCGCGTGTTCACCGGCGAGCTTGGTGCGGCCGTACGCGGTGCGCGGCGCGGTGGGCGCGTCCTCCGGGTACGGGGTGCCGGCGTCGCCGGAGAAGACGTAGTCGGTGGAGACGTGGAGGAGCCGTGCCCCGTGCGCGGCGCAGGCGCGGGCGAGCAGCCGGGGGCCCTCGCCGTTGACGAGCAGCGCGCGTTCCTCGTCGGTCTCGGCGTCGTCGACGGCGGTGTACGCGGCGCAGTTGACGACGACGTCGGGGCGGTGGCCGGCGACGGCCTCCGCCACGGACGCGGCGGAGGCGATGTCGAGGCCGGCGCGGTCCAGGGCGGTCAACTGCTCGCCCCGGGAGGTGAGTTCGTCGACGACGTCACGGCCGAGCATGCCGTTCGCGCCGGTGACCAGCCACCTCACGCGCCCTCCCGGGTCTCGTTCGCGGCCACGCGGCGCTTGAGGGGTTCCCACCAGGAGCGGTGGTCGCGGTACCAGGCGACGGTCTCGGCGAGGCCGGTGGTGAAGTCGTGGCGCGGGCTGTAGCCGAGCTCGCTGTGCGCCTTGCGCCAGTCCACGGAGTACCGCAGGTCGTGGCCCTTGCGGTCGGCGACCTGTTCGACGCGGTCCCAGCCGGCGCCGCACGCCTCCAGGAGCAGCCCGGTCAGTTCGCGGTTGCTCAGCTCGGTGCCGCCGCCGATGTTGTAGACCTCGCCGGCCCGGCCCTTGGCGCGGACCAGGTCGACGCCCCGGCAGTGGTCCTCGACGTGCAGCCAGTCGCGGACGTTGAGGCCCTCGCCGTACAGCGGGACCTTCCTGCCGTCGAGGAGGTTGGTGATGAAGAGCGGGATCACCTTCTCGGGGAACTGGTGCGGCCCGTAGTTGTTGGAGCAGCGCGTGACGCGGACGTCCAGGCCGTGGGTGCGGTGGTAGGCCAGGGCGAGCAGGTCGGAGGACGCCTTGGACGCGCTGTAGGGCGAGTTGGGGGCGAGCGGGTGGGTCTCGGGCCACGAGCCGGACGCGATGGAGCCGTACACCTCGTCGGTGGAGACGTGCACGAACGGGCCGACGCGGTGGCGCAGCGCGGCGTCCAGCAGTGTCTGGGTGCCCACCACGTTGGTGCGCACGAAGTCGCCCGCGCCGGCGATGGACCGGTCCACGTGGGACTCGGCGGCGAAGTGCACGACCTGGTCGGCCCCGCCGACCAGCTTGTCGACGAGTTCGGTGTCGCAGATGTCGCCCTGGACGAACTCCAGGCCCGGGTGGTCGAGGTCGAGGTTGTCGAGGGTTCCGGCGTAGGTGAGCTTGTCCAGCACGACGATCCGGGGCGCGTCGGGGGCGTCGAGGAGCATGCGGACGTAACGGGAACCGATGAACCCGGCGGCGCCGGTGACGAGGAGGTTCATGAACGGATCTGCACCTTGCTGTGGTCTCCGAGGACGAGTCGGTGGGCGCTGGGGACGTCGGGGGCGGGGGTCACCTCGACATGCCGTCCGATCAGGGAGGACTCGATGCGGCCCACGCCGTGGATCGAGGACTCGCGCAGCACGATGGAGAACTCCAGCTCGCTGTCGACGATGTCGCAGTTCTCGGCCACCGAGGTGAACGGGCCGACGTAGGAGTCGGTGACGACGGACCCCGCGCCGATGACGACGGGGCCGACGATCCGCGAGTTGACGACGCGCGCGCCGGCCTCGACGACGACACGGCCCACGGTCTCCGAACTCTCGTCCACCTCGCCGTCGACGCGGGCGTCGAGGCCCTCCAGGACCATGCGGTTGACCTCCAGCATGTCCTCGACGTTGCCGGTGTCCTTCCAGTAGCCCGTGATGGTCGTGGAGCGGACGTCGGCGCGGACGTCGATCAGGTGCTGGATGGCGTGGGTGATCTCCAGCTCGCCGCGCCAGGACGGCTCGACGGCGCGGACCGCGTCGTGGATGGCCGGGGTGAAGAGGTACACGCCGACGAGGGCGAGGTCGCTCTTGGGGTGCTCGGGCTTCTCCTCCAGGCCGACCACCTGTCCGGCCGCGTCGAGTTCGGCCACGCCGAAGGCTCTGGGGTCGGGGACGCGGGTGAGCAGGATCTGCGCGTCGGGCCGCTTCTCCCGGAAGGCGTCGACGAGTTCGGTGATGCCGCCGACGATGAAGTTGTCCCCGAGGTACATGACGAAGTCGTCGTCGCCCAGGTACTCGCGGGCGATGAGCACCGCGTGGGCGAGCCCGAGCGGCTTCTCCTGCGGGATGTATGTGATGTCCAGGCCGAACGCCGACCCGTCGCCGACGGCTTCCTCGATCTCGGCGGCCGTGTCACCGACGATTATCCCGACCTCGGTGATGCCGGCCGCGGCGATGGACTCCAGGCCGTAGAAGAGGACTGCCTTGTTGGCGACGGGGACGAGCTGCTTGGCCGACGTATGGGTGATCGGCCTCAGGCGCGTACCGGCCCCGCCAGAGAGAACGAGAGCCTTCATCCGTTCACCCTAGCGGTGAACCTCGCGATTCCAAGGGCTATCGACGCGCTTGACCAAGACAACATCCACGGGGCGACGCCCAGTTCAGCGGCCGGGCGGCGGGGGCCGGGCTACGCGGCACCGGTCGCCGACGGCGGCGGGGCCCCGCCCGCCGCGGCGGCCACCTCCTCCTCGACCTCCGGGCGCGGGCGGCCCTCGTCCTTCGCGTACTCGCCGATCGCGGACTGCGCGTCGCGGGCGAGGTCGCGCCAGGCACGCCAGGCCGTCTCGTACGTCTCGGTCTGGGGGTCGGCCCAGGGTTCGTGCGCGGGCGGTCCGTAGGTGTCCCGGAGTTCCAGGACCTTCGTGTGTGCCGCGTCCGCCGCGCGCTTCTTCTCCACGAGTTCTTCGAAGGTGTGTGCCACAGGCAGGGACCCTAGGCGCGACGGCGGCCGGTACCGGGCCCGACCTGCCGGGCGGCTCGCCGCCGTACCCGTGTGGCGGGGACTCACTGCTCCGGGAGGATCTCGCTCCAGACCTGCTTGCCGCCGCTGACCGGCACGGCGCCCCAGGCCGCGGACACCGCCTCGACCAGGAGGATGCCGCGGCCCCCGGTGGCGCTCCAGCCGATGCTGCGCGGTTTGGCCGGTGTGCGGGGCGAGTTGTCGGCGACGGCGATCCGCAGCCGGCCGCCGACGTACGTGAGGTCGAGGCGGACCGGGCCGTCGGTGTGCACCAGGGCGTTGGTGACGAGTTCGGAGACGACGAGGAGGGCCGCGTCGCCCACCCCGTGCACGTCCCAGGCGCGCAGGGTGCGGCGGGTGAAGCGGCGGGCGTGGCGCACCGCCTCGGGCACCCGCCACACGGTCCAGCTCTCGCGCAGCGGGCGCACGGACATGCCGTCGTAGCGCACGAGGAGCAGCGCCACGTCGTCCTCGCGGCGGGCGTCGCTCAGCAGGGTGTCGGCGGCCGGGTTCAGGCGGGCGGGGTCGCAGCCGGCGAGGGCCTCGGCGAGGCGGGCGAGGCCGACGTCGATGTCCGCGTCGCGGGACTCCACGAGGCCGTCGGTGGTCAGGGCGAGGAGGGTGCCGGGCCGCAGTCCGACCGGGCTCATGGGGAACTCGGCGCCCGCGGTCACGCCCAGCGGCGGGCCGCCCTCGATCTCGACGATCTCGGTGCGTCCGTCGGGGTGGCGCAGCACGGGCGCGAGGTGCCCGGCGCGCACGCACCAGGCGGTGCCGTCGACGAGGTCGAGGTCGACGTAGCAGCAGGTGGCGAAGAGGTCGCTCTCCATGTCCATGAGCAGGCGGTTGGCGTGGGAGACGACAACGTCGGGCGGGTGCCCCTCGGTGGCGTACGCGCGTACGGCGGTGCGCATCTGACCCATGAGGGTGGCGGCGCCGGCGTTGTGGCCCTGCACGTCGCCGATGACGAGGGCGACGTGGTGGTCGGGCAGCGGGATCACGTCGTACCAGTCGCCGCCCACTTCGAGGTCGGCGGTGGTCGGCAGGTACCGGGCGACGGCCTCGGCGCCGGGGAGCTCGGCGAGGCGGCGGGGCAGCAGGGTGCGCTGGAGGGTGGCGACGAGTTCGTGCTCGGCGTCGAACGCGCGGGCCCGCACCAGTGCCTGGCCGGCGAGGCCAGCGCAGGCGGTGAGCAGGGCGCGTTCGTCGGGGCCGACGTCGTGCGGGGTGTCCCAGCCGATGAGGCAGACCCCGGCGGTGCGTCCGTCGGCGGGCAGCGGCAGCAGGGCGAGGCCGCCGGGGCCGACCTCGGCGACGGCCGGGTCGAGGTCGGTCCCGGCGGGCCAGATCCGGGCGCGGCCCTCGCGCAGCACGGAGGCGAGGACGGGCAGCGCGCGCACCGGCGCGTCGGGCCACTCGGCGCGCCACTCCAGCCGCCAGGCCATGGGCCAGGCCTGAGGGTGCGGCGGGTCGAGGGCGGCGACGACGAGCCGGTCGTTCTCCAGTCCCGCGAAGGCGATCCGGTCGGCGCCCAGCGGTCCGCGCAGCGCGGTGACCACGGCACGGGCGACGTCGCGGACCGTGCCCGCGGTGGCGAGGGCGGCGGCGAGGCGCTGCACGCGGGTGACGTCGGTGACGCCGGGCCGCAGCGCGGAGGCGTCGTCGACGGTGCCGGTCAGCCGGACGGGGCTGCCCTCCCCCGCGGGCCGCAGCCGGCCGCGCAGCCGCAGCCACTGGGGGCGTCCGGAGGGGCTGAGGACGCGGAACTCCAGTTCGCGGTCGCCGATGGACATGTGGTCGGCCTCGACGACGGACATCAGGGCGGGCAGGTCGTCGGGCACGGTGAGCGCGAGCAGGGTCTCGATGCGGCCGTCGAACTCGGCGGGCGCGAGGCCGAACAGGTCGAGCAGCCCGTCGCCCGCCTCGACCCGGCCGGTGTCCATGGCGAGGCTGAAGGCGTGGGAGGGCAGGTGTCCCCCGGGCGGCGCCTCCTCGGCGCCGCCGGTGTGCTGCGGGGCGGACGACAGCAGCCGCCCGGCGGCGTCGGCGACCAGGGACAGGCAGGTGCGGTCGTCGGGGTCGAAGCCGCCGGCGTGTTCGCCGACCGCGACCAGGCAGCCGCCGGTGCCGGGCAGCGGCAGCACGGCCATGGAGAAGTCCTCGCCGGGCAGGCGGCGGAACTCGGGCCCGCCGGTGAGGTCCTCCGGGCCGAGCCACACCGCCTGTCCGGTGCGCAGGACGTCGGCCGCGGGCGAACGGCCGCCGGTGGGGTAGCTGTCGCGCAGCCCGTACAGGGTGCGCGGCGCGCCGACGGATCCGGCCAGGCACAGCAGGTCGCCGTCGGCGGTGGGCGTGTAGGCGGCGGCCAGGACGGCACCGCCGTAGGCGAGGGCGAGTTCCAGGACGCGGCGGGGCCGGTCGCGGGCGTCGGGCTCGGTGCTCAGTGTCTTGAGGGCGAGTTCGGCTCGCGGCCTTCTCGGGCTGCCGCGCCCTCCGGCGTCCTCTTCGGCCACGTCCGTCATTACAGCGCTTGTCGGGCGCCCGCGCAGCCCCTGCGGCCGTTCCGTGCGGCCGGGCGCACGGCCGGGCGGGCCGCAATGGGGGCTTATCGGAACATTCAACTCGCCACGCCCGTACGGGAGATGATGCGGACGCGCGGGCTCCGGTCCGCCCGCCGGGGGCGGGACCGGCGCGCGCCGCCAACGGTGCCCGGTCCGGGACGGGGTCAGCGCCCCCCGGTCGCGGTGAACGCGGAGCTGCCGCCCCGGTGGCCGTGCCGGCGGTGCCCGGCCGGGGCGCTCGCGGTGGCGGGGTCCGCGGCCGTCGGGTCGGCGGCGGGGCCGGTCGGCGTGCCGTCGGTGGGGTCGGCGCCCGCGGTGCCCGCGCCGAGCGTGGCACCGGTCGCGGCGAGGGCGGTGGTGACGGGCTGGAAGAAGGTCTCGCCGCCGGTGGCGCAGTCGCCGCTGCCGCCGGAGGTGAGTCCGACCGCACCGCCGTCCCGGGTGAACAGGGGGCCGCCGCTGTCGCCGGGCTCCGCGCACACGTCGGTCTGCACCAGGCCGGTGACGGTGCCCTCCGGGTAGTTCACGGTGGCGTTCAGACCGGTGACCGTCCCGTCGTGCAGGCCGCTGGTGCTGCCCATGCGGAAGACCTGGAGGCCGACCGTGGCGTCCTGCGCGGCGACGATCGGCACGACCTGGCCGCCGCCGACGTTCACCTCGCTCGGCGCCCCGGTGGCCGGGTCGTCGTAGCGCACGAGGGAGAAGTCCCCGGCGCCGGGGAAGGTCGCGGTGTCGACGGTGGCGACCGGGGCGCCGGTCGCCGAGCCGGACCACCGGTCGGCGGCGACGCAGTGCCCGGCGGTGAGGAAGGCGGGGGCGCCGTCGCCGGCGGTGACGTTGAAGCCGAGGGAGCAGCGCACCTGGCCGCCGAAGATCGCGTCGCCGCCGGACACGAACGGCGCAAGGGTGCCGGGCGACCTGGTGACCGTCGCGGTGCCGGCGCCGAGGGCGTCGACGGTGCCCTTCACCTGCTCCCAGGCGTCGCCGGTCACGGAGCTGTCGGCCGTCACCCGGACCTTGTCGGTACGCGGGTCGACGGACCAGGCGGTGCCCGGGACGGTCGCCCGCGCCCGCAACGTGGCCGCGGCGGCGGCCAGTTCGGCGGCGCTGTTGGGCACCGTGCGCACGACGGCCCCGGCCTCTTCGACGGCGTCCGTGTCCGCGTCGCTCCCGCCGGCGTCGCTGACGTTGACGACGAGCCGGTTGCCGGCCGGGTCGTAGTAGGCACCGGCGAGGGAGTCGCCGAGCAGACCGGGCAGCCGGGCCGCGAGGTCCGCGGCGGCCGACGTGCTCAGCGTGCGGGGGGCGTTGTCCGCCGGGTCGTCCTGGGAGGCGTTGGCGTGCGGCAGCAGGACCGCCGCCGCCCCGAGGGCGACCGCGGCACCCGCCGCGACCGCGACCTTGCGCTTCGATGTTCGCTGGTGACGCTGGTGACTCAAGACCTCTCGACCTCCTGGAACCGGGGTCGGCGCCGCCGGACGGCAGCCGGGTGGGGGGTGCCTGACTGGCCGTTGGTACGGACGGGCCGGCCGGGGCGTTCAGTCCCGGCCCCCAACTGCCGTTCCGAAAGGGCGTGTCGGAAGCGCGGCGGCACGCGCGGCGGGACGCGACGTGGCGCGCGACACACCGGTCGGCCCCCCGGACCGCTTTGCCGTCCCGCGGAGGGTGGTCTAGCCTCTATGTGTACGAAACGGTTTCGTTTAAGTTTCCTGTCGGGATCTCCGTCACGACGCAGTGGAGCCGGACCCGCGCCAGACTCTCCGTACCAAAATCTTTTGTTCACCGTCACGAACGACAGTGCTGGAGTGTTCGCACCATGTCCCAGAACTCCGGGGCCCAAGGCGCCCCCGTCGACGCCGCCGAGGCGACGCAAGCGCCCTCGCCGAAGCGGTGGTGGATCCTCGCGGTCATCGGCATCGCGCAGCTGATGGTGGTTCTCGACGTGACCGTCGTGAACATCGCGCTGCCGTCCGCGCAGCAGGACCTCGGCTTCTCCGACGGCAACCGGCAGTGGATCGTCACCGCCTACGCCCTCGCCTTCGCCTCCCTGCTGCTTCTCGGCGGCCGCATCGCCGACCTCTTCGGGCGCAAGACCGCCTTCCTCGTGGGCGTGGCCGGCTTCGCGGCGGCCTCCGCGTTCGGCGGTGCGGCGCAGGGCTTCGTGATGCTCGTCGTCGCGCGCGCCCTCCAGGGCGTCTTCGGCGCCCTGCTCGCCCCGGCGGCCCTGTCCCTGCTGAACACGACCTTCACCGACGCCCGTGAACGCGCGCGGGCCTTCAGCGTGTACGGCGCCATCGCCGGCGCGGGCGGCGCCGTGGGCCTGCTCCTCGGCGGTCTGCTGACCGACGCCCTGGACTGGCGCTGGACGCTCTACGTGAACGTCGTCATCGCCGTGGTCGCCTTCGCGGGCGGCTGGATCCTGCTGGGCAACCACCGGGACGCGGCGAACTCCAAGCTCGACGTGCCCGGCACGCTGCTCGTGGCCGCTGGCCTGTTCTGCGTGGTGTTCGGCTTCTCCAACGCCGAGACGCACCACTGGAGTTCGCCCGACACCTGGGTCTACCTGATCGCGGGTGTCCTGCTGCTGGCCGCCTTCGCCTGGTGGCAGACCCGGGCCGCGCACCCGCTGCTGCCCCTGCGCATCCTGCTCGACCGCAACCGCGGGGCCTCGTTCGTCGCGGTGCTGATCACCGGCGCCGGCATGTTCGGCGTGTTCCTCTTCCTCACCTACTACCTCCAGCTGAACCTCGGCTTCAGCCCGACCAAGACCGGTGTGGCGTTCCTGCCGATGGTCGGCGCGCTGATGGTCGCGGCACAGCTCAGCACCACGGTCCTGGTGCCCCGGATCGGCCCCAAGGTGATCATCCCGCTCGGCTTCGCGATCGCGGCGGTCGGCATGGCGTGGCTGGCGCAGATCGGGGTCGGTTCGCACTACCTCGGCAACGTGCTGCCGCAGCTGATCGTGATCGGTCTCGGCCTCGGCATGGTCATCCCGCCCGGCATGCAGCTCGCCACCGGCGGGGTGTCCGCCGCGGACGCGGGTGTCGCCTCGGCGACGGTCAACGCCATGCAGCAGGTGGGCGGTTCGGTCGGTACCGCGCTGCTGAACACCCTGGCCGCGAGTGCCGCCACCGACTACCTGGTGGGCAAGAACCCCGCCGACAGGATGGTGCGGGCGCAGGCCACCATCGAGAGCTACACCACCGCGTTCTGGTGGTCGGCGGGCTTCTTCGCGGCCGGTGCCGTGATCGCCCTGGTGCTCTACCGGCGCGGGGTGCCCGCCGCCGCGGAGGAGGGTGCCGCGCCGGTCGTCCACATGTGACCGCCGGTCCTCGCCGAGGGGCCGCCGCCCGGTTCGTCCGGGCGGCGGCCCCTCGTGCGTCCCCCGGTGCCACCGCGTGGCTACCCGTCAGTATCGTCGGGGGCGGCGCGGACTCGACGGCGAGATCCCGACGGTGAGAGGCGGACGCGGGGATGGCGAAGCACTGGGCGGACTTCCAGTACGAGATCTACCTGAACGGGATGACGGGCGCGGTCCCGCGGCTGCCCACCGACCTGACCCGCCTGGAGGAGCTGACCGAACGGCGGCTGGGCCCCGGCCCCGTCGGCTACGTGGCGGGCAGCGCGGGCGACGGCAGTACGGCGCGGGCGAACCGGGACGCGCTCGCCCGCCACCGCATCGTGCCGCGCATGCTGCGGGACGTGTCGGCGCGGGACCTGTCGGTCGAGGTACTGGGCCGGCCGCTGCCCGCCCCGCTGGCGCTGGCCCCGGTCGGCGTGCTGTCGATCGTGCACCCGGACGCGGAGTGCGCGGCGGCCCGTGCCGCAGCCGCGCAGGGCGTGCCGTACGTGCTGTCGTCGGCGTCCAGCACCCCGCTCGAAGAGGTCGCGGCCGCGATGGGCGACGCCGAACGGTGGTTCCAGCTCTACTGGGCGAAGGACCGCGAGGTGACGCGGAGCTTCCTCGGGCGGGCGAAGGCGTCCGGCTTCTCGGTGCTGGTGGTCACGCTGGACACCCCGCTCCTGGCCTGGCGCCCGCGCGACCTGGACCAGGCGTACCTGCCGTTCCTGCACGGGGTGGGCACCGCCAACTACTTCTCCGACCCGGCGTTTCGCGCGGGTCTCGCGAAGCCGCCGCACGAGGACCCGAACGCGGCGGTGATGCATTTCGTGAGCATGTTCGCCGACCCGGGCAAGACCTGGCCGGACCTGGCTTTCCTGCGGGAGAACTGGGACGGCCCGATCGTGCTCAAGGGCGTGCTGCACCCGGACGACGCCCGGCTCGCCGCCGACGCGGGAGTGGACGGCGTCGTGGTGTCCAACCACGGTGGCCGTCAGGTGGCCGGGGCGGTCGCGGCGGCGGACGCGCTGCCGGGGGTCGCGGGCGCGGTGGGCGACCGGCTGACCGTGCTGTTCGACAGCGGGGTGCGCACGGGGGACGATGTCTTCCGGGCGCTCGCGCTGGGCGCCGACGCCGTGCTGCTGGGACGCCCGTACGTCTACGGGCTCGCGCTCGACGGGCAGGCGGGGGTGGAGCACGTGATCCGCTGCCTGCTCGCGGAGTTCGACCTGACCCTCGCGCTGTCGGGCCACGCGACGCCCGCGACACCGGGGCCCGGCGACCTCGTGGCGGCCGGGTCCTGACACCGCGGGCCGCCCTGCGCGCGGGACCGGCTCAGATCTGCCAGGAGCGGAGCCGGTCCGCCGCGCCGTAGACGTCGGCCTTGCCGGAGATCAGGTCGCGGGCCAGGTCGACGAGAGCGCCGTAGGGCGGGTCGATGCCGGCGCCGCTGACGTACATGTACGCGACGGCGGTGGCGCACGCGAAGCGGGCGTTGGCCGACGGAAGCGGCTTGAGCAGGGCGAGGGTGTGCAGCAGGGCGGCGGCCCGCCAGGCGGGGTCGGAGTCCACGCCGAGGCGCGGCGGGTCCACGCGGTGCCGGGCGACGGCGGCCACGAGGGCGGAGAAGTCGTTGACCGTGGGCTGGTCCGGCAGCACTTCCTCATGTCGCTGGAGCAGCCAGGGCACGTCGATGTGGATGACGGGAGCCATCGGTCAGGCGGCCCGCCCCTCACCGTGCGCGGGCGGTTCGTCGTCGGGGAAGGCCTCCGCGAACTCGTCGGCGTGCGCCGAGAAGAAGCGGCGGAAGGCCTCCGCGCCTTCCTGGAGGGCGCGGTGCCGGGCTATGTCCGCGGCGGCGGCCTCACGCACGAGGGCCTTCATCGACGTACCGCGCTCCTTGGCGATCTGCCGGAGATCCTCGAGTTCACGGTCGCTGAACTCCACATTGAGGGCTGGCATGTTTTCACGGTACCGCTCGGGTACTTACTCGTAAATACCCCCAGGTCAAGCGGGACACCGGACGGTACCCCGGGGCGTACGGCGGGCTCGGGCCCGTGCGCCGGGCGGACATCCCGGCGCCCGGCGCACGGACAGCGGGCGCGGGCCGCTCAGACGGCAGGCACGTCGAGGCGGCTGATCCGCACCGCCCCGTCGCTCCCGCCGGGGTGCGCGCTGGTCAGGACGAGCCTGACCCCGGAGCCGCGCACCGGCTCGAAGGTGAGCACGGTCGGGTCGTCGGAGACGTCCGCGCGGTCCACGGCCGCCCCCTTCACGGGCACCCACCGGCCGCCGTCCCGGACCTCGGCGGCGATGCCGGCGGGCAGGGTGTGCGTGGCGTCCACGGTGAACGACACCTCGATCCGGCCGACCGTGCGGGCGCGCCCGAAGTCGACGCTCACCCAGTCCGAGGCGCGGGCCCCGGAGAACGCGGGCAGCAGGGCGGTCGCGGCCTTGTAGAAGGCGTTCGACCAGCCGGTGGCGGGGTCGCCGTCCAGCATCGCGGCGGGCAGGGTGTCGACGCGGCCCGAGTAACTGGCGTCCGCCGCCGGGAGGTCGGGCACCGGTGCGGGCTCCGGCGCGAACCGCTGGGGCGCGGTGGTGGCGACGGACCTCGCGGCGGTGGTGCGCAGGGACACGGTGCCGGTGCCGAGGCCGGGGACCCGCGCGGTGACCTTGAGGGTGCCCGCCCTCGTGCCGGAGCGCACGATCGCCAGCGCCTTGCCGTGGAAGGCGGTCCGGGTGGACGCCTGGTACCGCTCGGCGCTCTCCTGGCGGCCGTTGTCGAGTCCGGCGAGCGAACCGCCGGACACGGAGAAGGAGATGAGGTGTTCGGCGTCCGGCACGACGACGCCCCTGGCGTCCACGACGTCCGCGGTCACGAAGGCCAGCGACCTGCCGTCCGCCGCCACGGTCGTGCGGTCGGCGGTGAGCCGCACGGCGTGCGCGGCGCCCGCGGTGCGCAGCACGTCGGTGGCGACCGTCTTCCCGTCGCGCCGTGCCACCGCCTTCAACTCGCCCGGCGCGTACGGCACGTGCCAGGTCAGGTGGAGTTTGCCCGCGCTGCCGTTGGGGCTGGTGTAGCTGCCGGGGTACGGCCCGGCGGTGACGGTCCTGTCGTCGCCGGTGGGCTCGGTGGTCTCCAGGTAGACGCGGCCGTCGACGGTCTTCTTGGTGTCGAACGAACGCACGCCCAGGGACGTGCCGTTGAGGAACAGCTCGACGGTCTCCACGTTGGCGTAGGCCCACACCTCGACGGTGTCGCCTGCCTCGTGGTTCCAGGTGGCGGGCAGCAGGTGCACCATGGGCTCGGCCACCCACTGGCTGCGGAACAGGTGGTACATGTCCTTCGGGAAGCCCGCCGTGTCCACGGCGCCGAAGAAGGACGCCTTGACCGGGAACACGCCGCTGTACGGGGTGGGTTCGCCGATGTAGTCGATGCCGGACCACAGGAACTGCCCCGTGAACCACTTGCGGTCGCGGTCCTTCTTGTGGCCGTACTCGCCGCTCATCGTCCAGGAGGCGAGGTTGTTGTCGTACGAGGAGGTCGCCCGGCGCCCCGGGGTCTGGTTCTCACCGGTGTTGAGGTGCTCGGGCTCCTGGTAGGTGCCGCGGCTGGAGGTCTCGGACGACGACTCCGACTCGAACAGGAACAGGTGCGGGTACGCGGCGTGCAGGTTGTCCACGGACTGCGCGGTGTTGTAGTTGAGGCCGAGCCCGTCGAGCTTGCCGAGCATGAGGTCGGCGGCGCTCCCCCTGGCGGGCACCTTCCGGTACTTGTCGGAGCCGATGACGAGCGGGCGGGTGTCGTCGGCGGCGCGGATCGCCGCGATGATGCGGTCGGCCATGGCGAGGCCCGCGACGGAGGTGGAGTCGGGGATCTCGTTGCCGATGGACCAGAGCACCACGGCCGGGGAGTTGCGGGCGGCGAGCACCATCTCGGTGGCGTCCCTCTCGCACCACTCGTCGAAGAAGCGGCCGTAGTCGTACGTGGTCTTGCCGGTGCGCCAGCAGTCGAACGCCTCGACCATCATGACGATGCCGAGTTCCTCGCAGACCTGGATGATCTGCGGCGAGGGCGGGTTGTGCGAGGTGCGGAACGCGTTGACGCCCATCGACTTCATGATGGTGAGCTGGCGGCGCACGGCGTCCGTGCTGATGGCGGCCCCGAGGGCCCCCTGGTCGTGGTGCAGGTCGACGCCCTTGATCTTGGCCGGGACGCCGTTGAGGCTGAAGCCCTCGTCCGGGTCGAAGGCGAAGGTACGGATGCCGAACGTCGTGGTGACCGTGTCGAGCGTGCCGCCCGCGGACCGCAGTTCGGTCACCAGGGTGTAGCGGTGCGGTGCGGTGAAGTCCCACAACTTCGGCCTGCGCACGGTGAGTTCGTGCGTGATGGTGGCCTCGTCGGGGACGCCGACCGTGCTGGCGGCGGTGGCGACGGTGCTGCCGTCGGGAGCGACGATCCGGGACCGCACCTCGACCGTCGCGGGGGTGTCCGCCGCGTTCAGGACGGTCGTGGCCACCCGGACCGCGGCGCGGGCGGCGGTGACCTCGGGGGTGGTGACGCGGGTGCCCCAGCGGGCGACGCGCACCGGGCCGGTGATCACCAGGCGGGCGTCGCGGTAGATGCCGCTGCCGGAGTACCAGCGGCTGCTGGGGAGCTTGTTGCGGACCTGGACGGCGACGACGTTCGGGGTCCTGCCGTCGGTGTGCACCAGGTCGGTCAGGTCGTACGCGAAGCCGGTGTAGCCGTAGGGGTGGGTGCCCACCTCGGTCCCGTTGCAGTACACGACGCTGTCCATGTAGACACCGTCGAACTCCACGAACACCCGCCTGCCCCGGTCCGTGGAGGGGAGGGTGAAGGTGTTCCGGTACCAGCCGAGGCCGCCGGGGAGGAACCCGGTGCCGCTGGTCGTGCCGTACTGCGTGGTGGGGGTCTGTTCGATGCTCCAGTCGTGCGGGACGGCGACCTCGCGCCACCCCGAGTCGTCGTGACCGGGCAGCGCGGCGTCCGCGTACGCACCGGTCGGGTCGGTGATGCCACCGGGGTCGACCAGCGCGAAGCGCCAGCCGTCGCGCAGTGCGACGGTGCGCCGGCCGGACGTCGGCCGCGCGGTCCGCGCGGTCTCCGCGGCCCCGGCCGCGGGCGCGCCGAGGAGCGCACCCGCCGTCGGCGCCGCGGTGGTGGCGATCAAGAGCGATCTGCGAGTGACCGTCATGGCGGCTCTCCCTCATCAGGGCCCAGAAGTACTCACAACTGATCGTGACCGAACAGATTCTGACGGGGCGGCACACGTGGCCGTCAAGGGGTCCGTAAGCATGGTCCTGTCGCCCGAACACCACCGTCCGCCGTCCCCCGGGGTCCCAGCGCGGGGGGCGCGGGCGAGGGGCGCGCCCCTCCCGGTGCACCTGGACGACGGGGTTCCGGTCCACGCCGGAGCGTGAAGCACTACCCTGGAACGCAAGTGACGACTGATCACTGTGAGTGTGCGATGGAGTGGCGACGATGAGTCCGGAGCGGCCGACCGACGACGCGGCGACGGCGCGTGCCGTTCTCGACGGCGCCGGCGTGGTGACCGGCTGGAACGAGGGCGCCCACCGGTTGCTCGGCCACTCCCCCGAGGACGTCGTGGGCACCCCGGGGGCCCGGCTCCTGGCCGCTCCCGTCGACGGTCCGTGCCTGCCCGGCGACGCCCCGCGCTGGTACGGCACGCTCTCCCTGCGTCACGGCGACGGCCGCACCCTGCCCGTGTGGGTGCTCGCCCACCGCCGGCCGGACACCGCGGACGGCGGGCCCGGCGGCTGGCTGCTGCTGGCCCCGGCGGCCGGCGGCGAGGTGCGCCCCACCGACGCCGCGCTGACCGCGCGGGCCCTGGTCCAGTCACCGTGCGCCACCGCCGTCTACGACGACCGGCTGCGGCTGCGCCGCGTCAACGACGCGATGGCCGCCGTGCTCGGGCTGCCGGGCGACCGGATCCGCGGCCTGCGGCTGTCCGAGGTGGGCGGCGGCCCGCGCAGCGCGGAGCTGGAGGACTGCATGCGCGAGGTGGTGGCCACCGGGCGCCCGAAGGACGTCACGGTGCACATGCGGACCGGCGGCGACCAGCGGGCGCAGGCGTGGCTGGCGCGCATGGCCCCGGTGACCGACCACGACGGCCGGGTGGTGCGCGGCGTGTGCCTGACGGCCCACGACGTCACCGAGAGCCGGCTCGCGCGCGAACGGCTGGTCCTCGTCAACGAGGCGAGCGTCCGCATCGGCAGCACCCTCGACGTCACCCGTACGGCGCAGGAGCTCGCGGACGTCTGCGTGCCCACGCTCGCGGACTTCGTGAGCGTCGACCTGCTGGACACCGAGCGGTACGGCGGCGAGCCGCAGCGGCAGGTCGTCGCGCCCGTCGCCCTGCGCAGGATCGCCCACCGGTCGGTCGGCCCGGTCGACGACCCGGGGTCGGCGAGCAAGCTCGGCGACGTGGACGTCTACCCGCTGACCTCCCCGCAGGCGGACTCCCTGGTCTCGGGGACCACGGTCGTGGCGTCGGTGGCCGCGGGCGACCTGGACCCGTGGTTCGCCGAGGACCCGGTGGTCGCCGCGCGGGTCCGCGAGCACGGGGTGCACTGCACGATGTCGGTGCCGATCCAGGCCCGCGGCACGACCCTCGGCGTGGCGGTGCTGACCCGGGTGCAGCGGCCCGACCCGTTCACCGCGGAGGACGTGCTGCTCGCCGAGGAGGTCACGGCGCGCGCCGCGGTCTGCATCGACAACGCCCGCCGCTTCTCCCGCGAGCGCGAGGCCGCGCTCACCCTCCAGCGCAGCCTGCTGCCCCGGACGCTGCCGCGCACGGCCGCGCTGGAGGCCGCGTCGCGCTACCTGCCGGCGGCGCGGGCGGGGGTGGGCGGGGACTGGTTCGACGTGATCCCGCTGTCCGGGATGCGGGTCGCGATGGTCGTCGGGGACGTCGTCGGGCACGGGGTCAGCGCCTCCGCGACCATGGGCCGGCTGCGGACCGCCGTGCGCACCCTCGCCGACATCGACCTGGCCCCGGACGAACTGCTCACCCACCTCGACGACCTGGTGGTCCGGCTGTCCGCCGAGTCCGGCGGCGACGGCAGCCCGGGAGAGGTCGGGGCGAGCTGTCTGTACGCCGTGTACGACCCGGTGTCGCGGATCTGCACGCTGGCGCGGGCCGGCCATCCGCCGCCGCTGATGCTGACGCCGGGCGGGCCGCCCCGCACGGTGAAGCTGCCCGCGGGGCCGCCGCTGGGGGTGGGCGGCCTGCCGTTCGAGTCCGCGGAGCTGGAACTGCCCGAGGGCACCGTCCTCGCCCTGTTCACCGACGGCCTGGTCGAACACCGCGACCGGGACCTGGACGCGAGCCACCGGCTGCTCCGCGAGGTCCTCGCGACGTACGACGGGTCGCTGGACGCGACGTGCGACGACGTCCTGCGCGCGCTGCTGCCGGAGGGCGGTGCCGCCGACGACGTGGCGCTGCTGCTCGCCCGTACCCAGGGGCTGCCGGCCGGGCAGGTCGCGACCTGGGACGTGCCCTCGGACCCGGCGCTGGTGGCACCGCTGCGCAAGCAGGTCGTCGACCGGCTCGACGAGTGGGAGCTGAGCGACGCGGTGTTCACCGCGGAGCTGGTGGTCAGCGAGCTGGTCACCAACGCCATCCGGTACGGCGCGCGGCCGATCCGGCTGCGGCTGATCCACGACGCGACGACGCTGATCTGCGAGGTGTCGGACAGCAGCCACACCGCGCCGCACCTGCGCCGGGCGCGCACGTTCGACGAGGGCGGGCGCGGGCTGCTGCTCGTCGCGCAGCTCACCCGGCGCTGGGGCACCCGGCACACCGCGGACGGCAAGACCATCTGGGCGGAGCTGTCGCTGTTCGCCGACCCATGACGCGGTCCGCGGGCGCGGCGGGGTGCCGTCGCGCCCGCGGTGGCGCAGGTGGTCAGCCCAGGCCCAGCGTGCTCAGGGTCTGGTCGGCCATCTTCGTCTCGCCGAGGGTGTTCGGATGGGCCGGCGCGGCGCCCGAACCGAACAGGACGGGCTCGACCCAGCGGGTGCCGGCCGCCTGGCAGGCATCGTGCCCGTTGGACACCCCGGCGAGGTCGACGAACGTCGACCCGGTCTCGGCGGCGGCGCGGGCGACCACCGTGTTGAGGTGGGCCTGGAGGGCGCGCAGGTAGGGCACGTCGCCGGAGGCGATCGGCAGCTTCACGAAGCAGCCGGACACCGCCTTGGCCGGCACGATCCACGGGTAGCCGAGGATCGCCACGCGTGCCTGCGGCGCCTTGGCCCGGATCGCCTGGAGCGCGGATCTCACCGCCGGGTAGACACTCGCGTCGATCTTGTCGTCGAAGGTGCTCCCGTACAGCGTCTTGCACGGGCTGCCGAGGCCGGCGGTGGCGATGCCCGCGCTGCCGCAGGCCAGCAGGGCGCCAATGAAGGTGTTCTCGTCGTTGCCGCCGATGGTGAGGGTCACCAGCCGGGTGGAGGCGGTGACCGCGTTCAACTGCGGTCCCACGCCCGGGTACTGGGCCGCGGTGATGTCCTTGGTCTGGGCGCCGCCGCAGGTGACGTCGGTGAGGGCGGCGCCGAGGCGGGAGGCGATGACGTGCGGGTAGTTCGCCGTCGAGCGCAGACAGAGCGGCGAGGTGGAGTCGGTGGGCGAGACTCCCGTGGCGGCGCTGTAGCTGTCGCCGAGGGCGGCGTACGGGAGGGGTTCCGCGGCGTGCGCGGCGGGGGCGGCGAGACCGAGGGCGAGGGCGCCGACGGCGGTGAGCGTCGCCGTCAGGGCACGGCGAAGGGCGTGCTGGGGCATGGGAGTTCTCCTTGACGTCGGACACGGCGGTGCGGGACGGCGTGCGGCCAGGAGTTCGGGACGACCGGGCGGGACGTGCGACCGGGAGGCCAACGGCTGTGCGCCGGTGGCCTGTTGGAGCGTGTTGAGCGCACGCGTGGGAGGACGGCCACACGTGACGGACACGGTGGCGTCGTGTTTCGGTGCGGTTAACGAAGGTCTTACTGGCAAGTAATGTGAAGGCCGCCGACCCCGCCGTCAAGACCGCGGGAGAGGGTTCCGCGCACCGCGTGCACTCTTCACACACCCCACACTCCGGCCGGTTGCCGCGCCGGCCGTATCAACGGCCCCACCAGGCACGTGAGTTGCGGCACGGCGAGGGGTCCGCTCCGGCCGCGGGCGGTTCAGGAGGCGTCGGCCAGCCAGGGCCGGACCTGCTTGCGGGCCTCGTGCAGACGGGACTTGAGCGTGCCGAGCGGGATGCCGACGCGTTCGGCGACCTCCGCGTAGTCGAGCTGGCACAAATCCCGGTAGACCAGCGGGGCCACCAGGTGCGGGGACTCCCGCTCCAGGCGCTCCAGCGCCTCCAGGAGGTCGATGCGGGAGCCCGCGATGACGCTGGTGGTGCGCGGGTCGGGGTGCTGCGTGGTGTCCACGGTGTCCGGCTGCTCGGCCGCGCGGCGCTTCAGCTCGCGGTACTTCTGCCGGGAGCAGTTGGCGACGACGGTGTAGAGCCAGGTGCTGAAGCGGCTGCGGCCCTCGAACGAGGTGATCTTGCGGGCGACTTGGAGCAGCACGTCCTGGGCCGCCTCCTCGGCGTCCTCGCGGCAGGGCAGGAACCGCGCGCAGCGCCGCAGCACGTCCGGCCGGATCACCAGGAGCAGCTCGTCGAGGGCCGCCGGGTCGGCGGCGGCCGCCCGCCGGGCGAGGTCTTCGGTGGCCGCGGCGTCCTGCACTGGGATGCTCCCGTCGATGTGGATCTCAGGCCAGGCATGATAGTCGTATGCAGCCCCATGAACGGATCGGCCGGTACCCCGTGGAACGACGCCTGGGGGCCGGTGCGTTCGCGACGGTGTGGCTGGCGCACGACGAGGCCCTCGACGCACCGGTGGCGGTCAAGGTCCTCGCCGAGAACTGGGCGCACCGCCTCGACATCACCGACCGTTTCGTCACCGAGGCACGGCTGCTGCGCCGCACCGACTCCAGCCGCGTGGTGCAGGTCTTCGACATCGGCGAACTCCCGGACGGCAGGCCGTACTTCGTCATGGAGTACGCGGACGCGGGCACCCTCGCCGACCTGCTGGCCGCCGGACCGCTGCCCGTGGCCGAGGCGCTGAGGCTGACCGCGCTCGCCGCCCGGGGGGCCGCCGCCGTGCACGCGGCGGGGATAGTGCACCGGGACATCAAGCCCACGAACGTCCTGCTGCGCGGCACCCCCGACGGGGAGCGGCGGGTGCTGCTCGCGGACCTCGGCCTCGCCAAGAACCTGGCGCAGGCTTCCGGGCTCACCCTGGCCGCCGGTTCGGCCGGCTACCAGCCGCCCGAGCAGGCCGAGCCGGGCGACGGCATCGACGAGCGGGCCGACGTGTACAGCCTGGGCGCGGTCGGCTACGAGCTGGTCACCGGCACCGTCCCCGCGGCGCCCGGCCGCGTCGTGCGGCCCGAGCGGCTGCGCGCGGACCTCGACCCGGAGGTGCAGCGGGCCCTGCTGCGGGCCCTGGAGCCCGACCGGGAGCGGCGCTGGCCGACCGCGCTGGCGTTCGCCGAGGAGCTGGAGCGGCTGGCGGCGCGCACCGCCCCGCGCCGCCCCCGCCGCTGGCGGGCCGCCGCTGCGGTGGGCGCCGGGGTGGCGGTGGCCGCGGCGGCCGGGGTGACGTACGCGGTGGTGCCGCACGGCGGCAGCGGCGCCAGCGGCGGCGACACCCTGCGGGTCACGGACAGCACGGGCCGGGTGTCGGTCCGGGTGCCGGACGGCTGGGGCGGCGCGCTGCGGGACTCCGGCTGGGACCCGGCCTCGCTGGGCCTCGCGGCCGGGCACGAGCCGGGGCTCGCCGTCGCGGACGACCTCGGGCACTGGCAGGACCTCGGGTCCGCCGTCAACGGCGTCTTCGTCGGGATCGGCGAGCACGGCGACCTGGCCGCGCGGGTGGCGGCGCTCACCCACTCCGGCTGCCACGACGACGGCACCCGCGCCTGGAGCGGCACGGACTGGCACGGGCAGGTGCGCACCTGGGACGACTGCCCCGGCGGCGGCTCGGTGACCGAGACCGCGCTGGCACCCGCCGGGCAGGACCCGGCGAAGGACACGTCCGCGCAGCCGCAGGTCTACGTCCAGGTCAGGCAGGACGGCGACGCGAAGGCCACGGACGGCATACTCCGCTCGCTGCGGGTCACCTGACCAGCAGCGGGCAGGAGCTTCGACGCCGGTCCGGAAAGAATTCGGTGAGCGCGCGAACTTTTCGCGCCGTACGCGCATCGGACTGTCATGACGGCGCGCGAGCGCCTCGGGCACGGGAGCTACCGCGTGCCCCGACACGTCAGGAGTGGTGAGGAAGATGGCGAAGACAACCCGGTCGTCGCGGCGGGCGGCCGTGCTCGCGAGTTCGGCCGCCGTGCTGGGTCTGTTGACCGCCTGCGGCAACGGCGGTTCCTCGGCGTCGCCGGAGCACGAGTCGGGCACGGCCGCACCCGCGACCGAGAACCCCTCGGCGTCCGGCTCCCCCTCCGGCGACGCGAGCACCGCGCCGGACAGCGCGGCCCCCGAGGACGCGGGCACGTCGACGGTGACGGCGAGCGGGAAGGCGTCGTCCGGGAGCAGCACGCCGAAGTCCGACCCGGGTTCCGGCTCCGGCGGCCGCTGCCACACCTCGGAACTGAGCGTCTCGGTGGGCGGCAACGACCCGGGCGCCGGCCAGGAGAACTTCCCGGTCGTCCTCACCAACTCCTCCGGCGCCACCTGCACCGTGCGCGGCTTCCCCGGCGCGGCCTTCGTCGACGGGTCGGGCAAGCAGCTCGGTTCCGACCCGGAGCGGGCCGCCGGCTCCACCGCGAAGACGGTCACGCTGAAGCCCGGCCAGAGCGCGTGGGCGGGGCTGACCTTCTCCAACCCCGGGATCAGCGGCGCGAAGACGGCGACACCGGCCACCCTGGTGGTCACGCCGCCCGACGAGGAGGACCCGCTGAAGGTGCCGTGGAAGGGCGGCGCGGTGCCGGTCTCGGGCAACTCGTCCTCGGTACGGCTGACCGTGTTCAGCGCGGGCAGCGGCGCCTGACGCATCCGGGAACGGGCGCACGGGGCGGGCGCGGCGCGCAGGGCCCCGTGCGCCCGGTCCCGGGGCGGTGACCTGCTTTGATGGGCTCGCCCCGCTGATCGCGTCCAGGAGGACAGAGCCCTGAACACCCCGCTCGCCGAGGCCCTGTCGGTCGTCCTGCTCGCCGCCGTGCTGGTGTGGGCCGTCGTCCGGCCGCGCGGCTGGCCCGAGGCGGCGCTCGCCGTCCCGGCGGCCGGTGTCGCGATCGCCACCGGGGCGATCTCCCTCGACCACGCGAAGGACGAGATCACCACGCTGGCGCCCGTCGTCGGCTTCCTGGCCGCGGTGCTGGTGCTGGCGCACTTCTGCGACGTGGAGGGCCTGTTCCGGGCGAGCGGCGCGTGGACGGCCCGCTGGGCGCGCGGCCGGCCGGTGCGGCTGCTGACGGCGGTGTTCGCGCTGGCGTCGGTGATCACCGCGGTCCTCAGCCTGGACGCCACGATCGTGCTGCTCACGCCGGTCGTCTTCGCCACCGCGTCGCGCATGGGCGCCCGGCCCAAGCCGCACGTGTACGCGTGCACGCACCTGTCGAACACGGCCTCGCTGCTGCTGCCGGTCTCCAACCTCACCAACCTGCTGGCGTTCACGGCGAGCGGGCTGACCTTCCTGCACTTCGCGGGGCTGATGGTGCTGCCGTGGCTGGTCGCGATCGGCGCGGAGTACCTGGTCTTCCGGCGCTTCTTCGCCCGCGACCTCGCGTCGGCCGCCCCGGCGCCGAGCACGGAGGAGCCGCCGCCGCTGCCGCTGTTCGCGCTGGTCACCGTCGGCTGCACGCTGGCCGGGTTCGTGGTGGCCTCGGCGATCGGCATCGAGCCGGCGTGGGCCGCGTTCGCCGGGGCCCTGGTGCTCGCGGTACGGGCGACGGTGCGGCGGCAGGCGACGCCGGTCACGGTGGTGCGGGCGGCGGCGCCGATGTTCCTGGCGTTCGTCCTCGCCCTCGGCGTGGTGGTGCGGGCGGTCGTCGACAACGGGCTCACCGACGCGCTGCGTCACCTGCTGCCCGACGGTACGGGCCTGTGGGCGCTGCTCGGCATCGCGGCGCTCGCCGCGGTCCTGGCCAACGTGATCAACAACCTGCCCGCGGTCCTCGTGCTGCTGCCGCTGACGTCGGCGGCCGGCCCCGGTGCCGTGCTGGCGGTGCTGCTGGGGGTGAACATCGGCCCGAACCTCACCTACGCGGGTTCGCTGGCGACGCTGCTCTGGCGGCGGATCGTGCACCAGCACGACCATGGTGTGGACCTCAAGGAGTTCACCCGGCTGGGACTGCTCGCCGTGCCGTCGGCGCTCGTCCCGGCCGTGGTGGCACTGTGGGTGTCGCTCCAGGTTCTCTGAGGCCCGAGGAGGCCGACCGCTGTGCGTGTGATCGTCTGGCTCGTCGAAGGCACCTGGCCCGCGTGCGTGGACGCCGTGGGCACCCACGCCCCCGACGCGTCGGAGGTGGTCCTGCTGCACGTCAGCGAGGACACCCTGCCCGACGTGGCGCACGGGGCGTTCGCGGGACTGCTCGGGCGGGGCAGACCCGAGCGCGACCCGGGCGTCCGGCTCACCGACCTCGGCAGCGCCTCCGCGGCGGAGCTCATGGACGCGGCGGCCGCGCGGCTCGGCCGGCCGTGCACCCGGGTGGAGCGGGCGGGCCGGGTCGAGCGGGAGGTGGTGGCCGCCGCCGAGGACGCGGACCTGCTGGTCCTCGCCCGCGACGGCGACCGTGACCGCCTGGGCCCGCACAGCCTGGGCCCCGCCGTGCGGTTCGCGGTCGATCACGCGCCGTGCCCGGTCCTGCTCGTGTGGCCGGAGGCGGCACCGGACCTGGCGACCATCCCGCCGCCCCCGCCGCACCGCCCGGACGGTCCCCCGCCGCCCCCGCCGCACCACCCCGACGGTCCGCCACCGCCCCCGCCGCACGGACCGCCACGCCCCTGACGGCTCCGGCGGGTCAGTGCCCCTTGACCGCGTGCGGCGCGTACGGGCGCTCCAGCTCCTCCAACTCCTTCTCCTCCAGCGTCAGTTCGACCGCAGCCACCGCGTCCTCCAGGTGTCCCGGCTTCGAGGCGCCCACGATCGGGGCGCTCACCCCGGGCCGGCCCAGCAGCCACGCGAGGGCCACCCGGGCGCGCGGCACACCGCGTTCGGCGGCGATCCGGGTGACGGCCTCGACGACGGCGCGGTCGCCGTCCGCGTAGAGGCTGTCGCCGAAGCGGTCGTTCGCGCTGCGCCGCGTCGAGACGTCCCAGTCGCGGGTGAGCCGGCCGCGCGCCAGGGGGCTCCACGGCAGCACGCCGACACCCTGGTCCGCGCACAGCGGCAGCATCTCGCGCTCCTCCTCGCGGTAGAGGAGGTTGTAGTGGTTCTGCATGGACACGAACCGCGTCCAGCCGTGCAGGGTCGCCGTGTACTGCGCCTTGGAGAACTGCCACGCGTACATCGAACTGGCGCCGATGTAGCGGACCTTGCCCGCCTTCACCAGGTCGTGCAGGGCCTCCATGGTCTCCTCGACCGGGGTGTGCGGGTCGTAGCGGTGGATCTGGTAGAGGTCGACGTAGTCGGTGCCGAGGCGGCCGAGGCTGAGGTCGATCTCCGACATGATCGCCTTGCGGGACAGCCCGCCGCCGTTGGGTCCGGGCCGGGTGCGGCCGTGCACCTTGGTGGCGAGCACGATCTCGTCGCGGCGGGCGAAGTCGCGCAGCGCGCGGCCGACGATCTCCTCGCTGGTGCCGTCGGAGTAGACGTTCGCCGTGTCGAAGAAGTTGATCCCGGCCTCCAGCGCCTGCCGGATCAGGGGGCGGGACGCCTCCTCGTCGAGGGTCCAGTCGTGGGTGCCGCGGTCGGGCAGCCCGTACGTCATGCACCCGAGACAGATCCGCGACACGTCCAGACCGGTCGAACCGAGCTTCACGTACTGCATCGTTGGTACTCCTGCCTTCGGAAGGAAGCGTTCCGGGACGGAACGCGATAGGGATGATCCTCGTACGGGTCGATGTTGGACCGTGGTGCGGACAGGCCGCGGGACACCGCGACGGACGACGACGGAACGGAAGTGCCATGCCTCTGGAGGGCGAGTACGAACCCAGCCCCGAGAAGTGGGTGCGGGACCAGGTGGAGCAGTACGAGGGCTCCGGCGGCACCGAGGGAACGACCTTGCGGGACACGGGACTTCCCGTCATCCTGCTGACGACCCTGGGTGCCCGCAGCGGGAAGATCCGCAAGACGCCGCTGATGCGCGTCGAGTACGACGGCAGGTACGCGCTGGTCGCCTCGCAGGGCGGCGCGCCCAAGCACCCCGTGTGGTACTTCAACGTGAAGTCGGAGCCGCGGGTCGAGCTCCAGGACGGGCCGGTCAAGCAGGACATGAGGGCCCGTGAGGTCACCGGCGACGAGAAGGCCGTGTGGTGGGAGCGGGCCGTCGCGGCGTTCCCGCCCTACGCGGAGTACCAGAAGAAGACCTCCCGCGAGATCCCGGTGTTCGTGCTGGAGCCGTCCGACGGGCACTGATCCCCGGTGTGCGTGCGGGGGCCGGGCCCCGCGGGAGACCGCGGGACCCGGCCCCGGGAAAATCATGGCGCGCGGTGTGTGGGCGGCCCGGCGATCGGGCACCCGGCCGTCAGGCCCCGCCGCGCTCCCCCGTCGCGGCGGGGCTTCCGTGCTCCTCCCGGTGCGCGTTGCGGTCGGTGACGTCGAGGAAGATCTGGTCGGCCTCGCCGACGGTGTTGTAGATGGAGCGCTTGATGCGCACGGCGACGTCCTCGACCTCCTCGCTGTCCAGGCCGGGCACCAGGTCGACGCGGGCCGTCACGATGGCCGAGTCGAGGCCCATCTTCATGGTGAACAGGGCCTCCACGCTGTCGATCTCGGGCTGGGCCTCCAGCAGGGCGCGGATCTTCGCACTGGTCTCGGGGTCGGCCGCCTCCCCGATGAGCTGGTCGCGGGCGTCCTTGCCGAGGCGGTAGGCCACGTAGACCAGCAGGACACCGATCGCGATCGACGCGGAGCCCTCCCAGACGACGTTCTTGGTGACCATGTGCAGCACCATGCCGATGATGGCGAGCGTCACGCCGAGCACCGCCGTGCCGTCCTCGGCGACGACCGTGCGCAGCGCCGGGTCCTTGAGGCCTTCCTTGCCGCCCGCCTTGCGCACCTGGAGCAGCGCCCGCAGCAGTGAGACGCCCTCTGCCAGCAGCGACACGACCAGGACGGCCAGGCCCACCATGTATCCGGTGAACGTCTCGTCGGAGCCCTTACGGATCGCCTCGTAACCCTGGTAGAAGGAGAAGCAGCCGCCCATGACGAAGATGCCGACGGCTGCGAGAAGCGCCCAGAAGAAGCGCTCCTTGCCGTAGCCGAAGGGGTGCCGGTCGTCGGCCGGACGGCGGCTGCGGCGCAGGGCGGCCAGCAGAAACACCTCGTTGAGGCTGTCCGCGACCGAGTGGGCCGCCTCCGAGAGGAGGGCCGGCGATCCGGCGATCAGACCGCCGACGGCCTTGGCCACGGCGATCACCAGGTTGGCCGCCAGGGCAACCCAAACGGTGACGCGTGTCTTGCGGTCCGCGTCCTTGCCTGTCTTCTTGTTCTCGGATGTCCCGCTCACCTTCGCCGAATGCCCCTCCGGTCAGGGATCACACCGTGCCGTCGGCGCAAATCGGGGAACGCGGGAAGAAGGTTCGCGGGGTCCGTGCACGACGTGACGAGAGGGAGTGATGCCATGAGTGAGGGCGACGGGGGCGGCACGCCGGGCGGGGGCAACAGCGCGCTGGGCAGGAAGACGTTCAAGAGGTCGCGGAGCCACTTCGCGGACCGGATCACCGCCGACGGCCGGGACGGCTGGCCGGTGGAGGCCGGACGGTACCGGCTGGTGGTCAGCAGGGCCTGCCCGTGGGCGAGCCGTGCCGTGATCTCGCGGCGGCTGCTCGGGCTGGAGCAGGCACTGTCGCTGGCGGTCACCGACCCGGTCCAGGACGACCGGAGCTGGCGCTTCACGCTGGACAAGGGCGGCCGGGACCCGGTGCTCGGGATCCGCTATCTGAGCGAGGCCTACGACAAGCGGGAGACCGGCCATCCGGGCGGGGTGAGCGTGCCCGCGATCGTCGACGTGCCCAGCGGCCGGCTCGTCACCAACGACTATCAGCAGCTCACCCTGGACCTCGCCACCGAGTGGCGCGACCTGCACCGGCCGGGGGCGCCCGATCTGTACCCGCGGGAACTGCGCGCCGACATCGACGCGATGGCGGCGGCGATCTTCGAGGACGTCAACAACGGCGTGTACCGGGCGGGCTTCGCCACCGGCCAGGCGGAGTACGCGAGCGCGTGCGCGGACGTGTTCCGGCGGCTGGACCTGCTGACGCCGCACCTGGCCCGGCAGCGGTACCTGGTCGGCGACACGATCACCGAGGCGGACATCCGCCTGTTCACCACGCTGGTGCGCTTCGACGCGGTTTACCACGGCCATTTCAAGTGCAACCGATGGAAGCTGACCGAGAACGAGGTCCTGTGGGCGTACGCCCGCGATCTTTTCCAGACCCCGGGATTCGGCGACACGGTCGACTTCGACCACATCAAACGGCACTACTACCAGGTGCACGCCGGGATCAACCCGACCAGGATCGTGCCGCTGGGTCCGGACCTGGGCGGCTGGCTCGCCCCCTCGGACCGGGAACGGCTGGGCGGACGTCCGTTCGGCGACGGCACGCCGCCCGGTCCGGTGCGCTTCGGCGAGGAGGTCTCGCCGCGGGGCAGGCCCTGACCGGTCCGGCCCGGGGGACTCCCCCGGGCCGGCGAAGACCCGACGAGCACCCGTACCGCCACGACCAACCAGCACCTGAAGGAGTTCCAGTGTCCAAGTCGAAGACCGCGAAGCGGAAGCTCCCGCTCGCGTATCAGCCCGTCGGTTTCGTCCTGGGCTGGGTGGGCGGGTCGCTCGCGGGGATGGCCTTCCGCGCGACGTGGAAGGCCATCCGGCACGAGGACGACGCACCCGACGCCCTCGACCCGGAGCGCGGCTGGGGCGAGATCCTGTTCGCGGCGGCGGTGCAGGGCGCCATCTTCGCGGTGGCGCGGAGCGCCATGGACCGCACGGGCGCCAAGGCCATCGAGCGCTCCACCGGTGTGTGGCCCGCGAAGAGCAAGGGCGGCCGGGACTGACGGCGTTCCGACGCGCGGGACGGACGGCGGGTGCATTGCCCGCCGTCCGCCTTTTCCGTACCGCCCGTCCGCCGTCCGTCGGCCCTTTCCGTTCGCCCCTCTGCGTTCGTGCGTTCCGGGGACTCAGCCGGTCTTGGGCGCGGACTGCGGGGCCAGGCGCAGGGTGAAGGAGTGTCCGGAGGGGTCCGCGTAGCCGCGTTCCTCGTACCGGCCGGAGGTGTCGCGGGTCTCCAGCGCGCGGCCGCCGAGGCCGATCACCCGGAGCTCCGCCTCGTCGAGGTCCTCGACCAGGAAGTCGAGGTGGACCTGGAGGGAGTTCTCCGGGCGGGGCCAGCTCGGCGGAGTGGCGTTCGCGTCGCGGCGGAAGCCCAGCTTCGTGCCCGCGGCGCCGGTGATCTCCACGAGGTTGGGGGTCGCGCGGGTCTCCTCGCCGTCCAGGAGTTCCGCGTAGAACGCGGCGAGCTTCTCCGGTTCGGCACAGTCCAGCACCACGACGCCCGATTTCACCAGTGACATGTCTTCTCCGTCGTTGTCGTGAGGCCGGGGGCGGGGCGGTGGTGCCCCGTCCCTCCGCTTCCTCCGGATTGCCGCGCACGGCGGATTCAGTCGACTTCCGGCCGTCCGGTGCGGCGCGGGGCCCGGACGGACGGACCGAACGGCGGCCGGAACCAGGCCCGTTGAGCACAACGCGGAGAGCGGTCCGGCGGTACGGGCGTACGCCGGGCGCACCGCCGGACGGTGCTCTGACCGGCGGGGTCGGCGTTCGCCGCGGACCGGCCGCGGGCGCGGCGGGAGACAGGCGCGCGGACTCCGTGCCGCACGGGCCACGGCGACCGACCGATCGGTCGATCTGCATCCCAAGACATATGTCAATCGAACATGCTCAGATTCACTCGATCGGGGGTAACTTGCAGGGCGGGCAAGGGAATTGGCACCCCAAGGGGGAAAGAGGCGCGTCTACCCTGATCGGGAGTCGCCACCCCGGCCCCCGGTGAGATGCGGACCCCTCACACAGGTTTGCCGGTTGGAGGCCAGTCGTCGTGCAGCAGGAATCCGCCCCGCCCAGCCGGCATCTGCGCGTGCGCGAGGAACGGGGTCACACCGTCCTGGAGTTCCTCGGCGAGATCGACATCGCGGCGGCCCTCGACATCCTGCCCCCGCTCGACCGGGTCACCGGGCGGACCGGCGCGCGGGTCGTGATCGACCTCGGGGAGGTCGACTTCTTCGACTGCTCCGGACTGCGGCTGCTCTACCGCGCCCGCCGCCGGGTCCTCGACCACGAGGGCACCCTGCACCTGGTCTGCGCCGACCCGCTGACCCTGCGCATCCTGCGGCTGACCGGCCTCGCACGGCTGCTGCCGCCCCGCCCGACGCTGGTGGCGGCGCTGGACGCCGCGGCCAGGGAGAGCGACAGCCAGGAGACGGCGTCCGGGCCGCCCGCGTGAGACCAGGGGACCGCCCGCGTGAGACCCGGCAGGCGCGCGGCCGGTCGACTCCCGTTATTCGACGGGGGCGTCGAACAGGGCGCTGACCGACTCCCCGTTGTGGATGCGGCGCACGGCCTCCGCGAGGGCCGGGGCGATCGACAGGACGCGCAGCTTGTCCGTGTACTCCTCCGCCGGGACCGGCACCGTGTTGGTGCACACGATCTCCAGCACGTCCTCCTGGTCGCTCAGGCGCTTCAGGGCGCCCGCCGCGAACAGGCCGTGCGTGCACGCGACCCGGATCGAGCGCGGGCCCAACTCCCGCAGCCGGTCCAGCAGTTCCAGCACCGTGCTGCCCTTGGCGATCTCGTCGTCGAGCACGATGACGTCCCGTCCCGCCACGTCGCCGATGACGGAGCTGATGCTCACCCGGTCGTCCGCGAACCGCTGCTTGGCACCGGCCGCGACGCGCGCGCCGATCAGCCGGGCGAAGGCGGCGGCCTCCTTGGCGTTGCCGAGGTCGGGCGAGACGACGGTGGTGCGCGACAGGTCGTACTGCCGGAAGTGCGCGGCGAGTTCGCGCAGTGCGTGCAGATGGTCCACGGGCACCGAGAAGAAGCCGTGCACCTGCGGCGAGTGCAGCGTCATCGCCAGCACCCGGCTCGCCCCCGCCGCGACCATCAGGTCCGCCACCATGCGCCCGCCCAGCGAGATGCGGGGAGCGTCCTTCTTGTCGGAGCGGGCATACGAGTAGTGCGGCATCACGACGGTGATGCGGCCGGCGGAGGCGCCTCGCGCCGCGTCGCACATCAGCAGCAGTTCGACCAGGTTCTCCTGCACCGGCTTCACCAGCGGCTGCACCAGGAAGACGTCCCGCTCACGGCAGTTGGCCTGGAGCTGCACCTCCAGGCAGTCGTTGGCGAAACGGCTGACCCTGGTGGGCCGCAACGGCACCCCCAGGTGCGCGCAGAGTTCCGTCGCGAGTTCGGGGTGGGCACTGCCGGTGAACACGGCGATGTCTCGCACGGTCCGCTCCTCGAATGATCATCCGGGTGGGCGGCCTCATCGTACTGGCCCCGCGACGGACGCCGGACCGGCCGGGGTCCGGCCAACACGGCCGGAAAAGACGCCTGTTCGAGGCCGGCGCACGGTCCACATCCCGGACCGCGCGGGAGAACGACCGGATCGTGGAACAGACTGTCCCGTTCTGTCACCCCGGTGTCCTTTCACAGATCGTTTCGGGACGAGGGTGTAACCAACGGCCCGGTCTGGCACGGCATTTGGCGGGCATCTGAGTGTCAGCAGGAAGAAGGAGGAGGACCGTCATGACGACGTCCGTCAAGCGCGAGCGCGATTCCGAGCGCGAACCCAGGCGCGAACCCAGGCGCATGCCGGGCTGGGCGAAGGTGGTCACCGCCATCGTGCTGGTGCTCGTGGTGTTCTTCGCCGGCATCCGGCTGAGCGTGCTCCCCGGGCTGAAGGATCTCTTCGGCACGGAGACCAACGACCGTTCGGGCCCGGCGCTCCTCAAGTCCATCCAGGACATGAGCCGTTACAACGCGGCGTCCGGCAACTTCCAGGTGGTCGTGGACCTGGAGAAGGACGCCAAGTACCTGCCCGACGCGATCCGCGGCACCCGCACCCTCTACGTCGGGGCGGGCACCGTCGAGTCGTACGTGAACCTCGGCGGCATCGGCGGCAAGGACGTCCAGGTCAACGACGACCGGACCGTCGCCACGCTGCACCTGCCGCACGCGCAGCTCGGCAAGCCGGCGCTGGACCCCGACCGCTCCTACGCGGTCTCCAAGTCCCGCGGGCTGCTCGACCGGCTCGGCGACCTGTTCTCGGACAACCCCAACAGCGAACAGGCCGTGCAGAAGCTGGCGGTCAAGCACATCAGCGCGGCCGCCAAGGACAGCGAACTGACCAAGCGCGCCGAGACGAACACGACGGACATGCTGGAGGGGCTGCTGCACTCCCTCGGCTTCACGACCGTGACCGTCACCTACGGCACCGCCTGACCGGGCGTCCGGAACGGCGCCCCCGAGCCGCTCGTTCCCGCACCGGTCCACGACGGGCCCCGCACCGCCTCCCGGCGGCGCGGGGCCCGTCCCGCGTCGCCGTCCCGCGTCACCGTGCGTCGACGTCCGGCCTCAGTGCGGCTGCCAGGTGAACTTGTCGCCGCCGACCCAGCGCACGACGTCCGGGTCGTCGAGGTCGTGCACGGTCAAGCCGCGCGCCGCGGCGGCCACGAGGACGTCGACCACCGTCGTCGCCTCGCCGACCACCTCGCCGTCGATCTCCACGATCCGGAACGGGGGCGTGCCCGGCTGCACACCGAGCACCAGGATCCTGGGGCCGGCAAGGTGGGGGCTCGCGATCTCGGTCATGGACAAAAGGGTAGATCGCGGGCGGCGACCGCGGGACGTCGGGATCACCCGCACGGGGGCCGCCCCGTCCGCCGTGCGCCGCCCGCCGCCCTGCGCAACCCTGGACACGGAGGTGGCGATGGACCCCCTGGACGCACTGGACCGGATCGCCTTCCTGCTGGAACGGTCCCTGGCGCCCACGTACCGCGTGCGCGCCTTCCGCACCGCCGAGCGGGTGCTGCGTGCCCTGCCCGCCGACGAGGTCCGCACACGGGCGGACGACGGCTCCCTGGAGTCGCTGCGCGGCGTCGGGCCGAAGACCGCGGCGGTGGTGCGCGAGGCGCTGGCCGGACGGGTGCCCGGCTATCTGGAGAAGCTGGAGGGCGGGGACGCCGGGGAGCGGCCGGTCACCGCGGGCGGCGAGGCACTGCGCGCCCTGCTGCGCGGCGACTGCCACCTGCACTCCGACTGGTCCGACGGCGGCAGCCCGATCGAGGAGATGGGCCGCGCGGCCGCCCGGCTCGGCCACGAGTGGGCCGTGCTCACCGACCACTCGCCGCGGCTGACGGTGGCCCGCGGCCTCTCCCCCGAGCGGCTGCGCGAACAACTGGACGTGGTGGCCCGGCTCAACGAGACCTGGGCACCGTTCCGGCTGCTGACCGGGATCGAGTGCGACATCCTCGACGACGGCTCGCTCGACCAGGAACCGGAACTGCTGGCGCGGCTGGACCTGGTGGTGGTATCCGTGCACTCGAAACTGCGGATGGACGCGGCCGCGATGACCCGCCGCATGGTGGCCGCCGTGCGCGACCCGCACTCCGACGTCCTCGGCCACTGCACGGGGCGGCTGGTCACCGGGCGCGGCCGGCCCGAGTCGGAGTTCGACGCGGAGGCGGTCTTCGCCGCGTGCGCCGAGACGGGCACCGCCGTGGAGATCAACAGCCGCCCCGAACGGCTCGACCCGCCGCGCCGGCTGCTGCGGCGGGCGGTGGCGGCGGGGGTCCTGTTCGCCGTCGACACCGACGCGCACGCGCCCGGCCAGCTCGACTGGCAGCCGTACGGCTGCGCGCGGGCCGAGGAGTGCGGGGTGCCGCCGGAGCGCGTGGTGAACACCTGGGCGCGGGAGGACCTGCTGGCGTGGACCCGCGAACGCCGCGTCCCGGCCACCGGGCCGGGGCGCTGACGCGGACGGGTGCCCGCACGGCGCTTGGCCGCGGTCACGCGTGGTACTCGGGTGCCGAGGAAAGGGGAAACACCGATGGAACCGGTACGGGCCGCGGTCTTCGACGTCGACGGCACCCTCGTCGACACCAACCACCTGCACGTCGTCACCTGGTGGGAGGCCTTTCGCCAGGCCGGTCACACGGTGCCGACGCACGCCGTGCACCGGGCGGTCGGGCTCGGCTCCACCGACCTGATCGCCCACCTGCTGGGCGACGACCGCGACACGTCCGCGGACGCGGACATCAGTGCCGCCCACACCGCGCTGTACGGCCAGTACTTCGGCAGGCTGGCCGCCTTCCGGGACGCGGCCGCCCTGCTGCGGCGGCTGCGCGACGACGGCCTGAGCGTCGTGCTCGCCACCTCGGCCGGCGGCCCGGAGCTGGAGGCGCTGCTCGGGGCGCTCGACGCGGACGACGCGATCACGGCGACGGCGAGCGCGGACGACGTCGAGTCCGGCAAGCCCGCCCCCGACCCCGTCGAGCACGCCCTGGAACTGGCCGGCGCGACACCGGAACAGGCCGTGTTCGTGGGGGACACGGTGTGGGACATGGAGGCCGGCGGGCGCGCGGGGACGCGGTGCGTGGGCCTGCTGTGCGGCGGCATCCCCCGGCGGGCCCTGGAGGCGGCCGGCGCCGACGCGATCCACGACGACCCCGCGGACCTGCTCGCCTCCCTGGCCGACAGCCCGTTCGCGAAACGCGGGTGACGGTGGCGCGGGTGACGGTGACGCACGTCACGGGGGCCGGCGGCGGGGCGGGGAACACGCGAGGGTGGTTCACCGTTGAACCGTCCGTGGGTGCGGATGGGACAGTGTCCCCGGGCCTCACCTTCCGCCCACAGGGAAGATCGTTCGGCTGAAGCCCTGTGGAGCCCTCCGCCGCGAGGCGACCGCCATGCGCGCCCACACCCTGGCTGCCCCGACCGTGATTCCCCCGTCCGGTCGGGGCTTTCTCGTGCCCGGCGGCGGTCCGGGGCGCGAGCGGCACGCGGCGCGGGCTTGACTTCGAGAGCACTCCAATCCGTAGCGTGCTGGACATGACCGACACGCGTACCGCACAGCACAGCATCGGATCCGGGTTCGGCGCCGAGAGCACCGCCGAGGAGGTTCTCGCGGGCATCGACCTGACCGGGAAGCTCGCCGTGGTCACCGGCGGCTACTCGGGACTGGGCCTGGAGACCACCCGGGCGCTGACCCGGGCCGGCGCCCACGTGGTGGTGCCCGCCCGCCGCCCGGCAGCCGCCGCCGAGGCGCTGACCGGCATCGACGGCGTCGAGGTGGACGAACTGGACCTCGGCGACCTGGACAGCGTCCGCGGCTTCGCCGAACGGTTCCTCGCCTCGGGCCGCACCATCGACATCGTCATCGACAGCGCCGCCGTCATGGCCTGCCCGGAGACACGGGTGGGGCCGGGCTGGGAGGCGCAGTTCGCCACGAACCACCTGGGCCACTTCGCCCTGGTCAACCGGCTGTGGCCGGCCATCGAGCCGGGCGGGGCCCGCGTGGTGTCGGTCTCCTCGATCGGCCACCAGCGCTCCGGCATCCGCTGGGACGACGTCCAGTGGCGCGAGGACTACGACAAGTGGGGCGCCTACGGGCAGGCCAAGACGGCGAACGCGCTGTTCGCCGTGCACCTGGACGCGCTGGGCCGGGAGTCCGGCGTACGGGCGTTCTCGCTGCACCCCGGCGGCATCCTCACGCCGTTGCAGCGGCACCTCTCCCGGGAGGAGCAGGTGCGGATGGGCTGGATCGACGAGGACGGCAAGCCGCTGAACCCGGCCGGCTTCAAGTCCCCGGAACAGGGCGCCGCCACCCAGGTGTGGGCGGCCACCTCGCCGCGCCTCGACGGGCTCGGCGGCGTGTACCTGGAGGACTGCGACATCGCCGAACCCGCCCCCGAGGACGGCGGGCGCAGGGGTGTGAAGACCTGGGCGACCGACCCGGAGCAGGCGGCCCGGCTGTGGGCGCTGTCGGCGGAGCTGACCGGCGTGAACGCGTTCGCGGACCGCTAGGCACCGCGCGCCGCGCCCGGCGGGCGCCGCGCACGCGCAAGGACGGCCGCCCCGCGCTCGGGGCGGCCGTCCGCACGCCGGGTGCGCCGCGTCAGGCCGGCGACTCGTCCGGCACCGGGCTCTCCGGCCGGACCTGTCCCGAGCGCGGTGCGCCGGGCCGGCCGGCGCCCGCCTCGTCGGTGTCCGGCAGTTCGGTGTCCGCGGCGCCGTCGTGCGGGTCGTCGCCGCCGTCGGGCCGTGCGGAGACGACCTCCCAGGGGTCGTCGTCGGCCCCGGCCTGCTGGTCCGGCATGTCGCGGGGAACGGGTGCGCCGGTCTCGCCGGGTGCCTCGTCGCGGTATTCGGTCACGGTGTCTCCTCCCTCCGCCCGGTCAGGGCGTGGGCGCGGGTACCGTGCCGGACCGGCGCGAAACCCCGGCGCGCGGTGCGCGCACCGCGTCAGTGCGGCGCGCGCTCGTCGAGGGCGGTGCGCCAGGCCGGGGGCGGGCCCTGCGGCACGGGCTCGGCGCGCCGGCCGCCGCGGGCGAAGAAGTCGGCCAGCGGCAGGATCGCGGCGCCGACGGTGACCGCGTCGGGGCCGAGCAGACCGAGGTCGATGCTGACGCGGGCGGCCGGGTACCGCAGCGCGTACGCCGTCGCGTGGTCCCGTACGGCGGTCAGGAAGCGGCGGCCGAGCTGGAGGCCGGCCCAGCCGCCGACGAGGATCCGCTCGGGCTGGAACAGGTTGATCAGGTCGGAGAGGCCCGCGCCCAGGTACTCGGCGGTCTCCTCCAGGACGGCCAGCGCGACGGGGTCGGCGGCCGCCGCGTCCGTACCGCCGGGGCCGCCGGACCCGGTGCCCTCGGGCGGATAGGCGGCGTCGAGCAGTGCCGTCAGGGCGCTCTCCTCGTCGATGCCGTCGGGTGCCCGGCCGCCCTCCTCGCGCCAGCGGGCCAGCAGCGACTCGGCGCCCGCGTACGCCTCCAGGCAGCCCAGCGCGCCGCAGCGGCAGCGCCGCCCCCGGACCCGCACCGTCAGGTGCCCCCACTCGACCGCGCGGCCCTGTTCGACCTCCGGGGTGACCAGGCAGGCGCCGACACCGGAGCCGAAGAGGACCACCGCGGCGTTGCGGGCGCCCCGGCCGCCGCCGAACCACATCTCGGCCTGGCCGAGCGTCTTGGCGCCGTTGTCGATGAAGTGGGGCACGCTGTCCGGCAGCCGGGACCCGGCGCGGAGCAGTTCCTCCAGCGGCACGGCGTCCCAGCCGATGGTCTGGCCGTGCACGACGGCGCCCCGTTCCGGGGTGTGCTCCACGATGCCGGGGACGCCGATGCCGACGCCGAGCAGCGCGTCGGGGGCGATGCCCGCGGTGTCGAGCACCTCGGCGATGCCGTCGCGGATGTGCCCGACGATGACGTCGACGTCGTAGCCGTGATGGGCCAACTGGCGGTGGGTGCGCGCCAGTTCGGTGAGGGCGAGGTCGAACAGCTCGACCCGGACCCGGGTCTCCCCCACGTCGACGCCGATCATGTGACCGCTGTCCGCGGCGACCCGCAGCAGGGTGCGGGGCCGGCCGCCGTCGGAGTCGACGCTGCCGGCCTCCTCGACCAGGCCGTCGGCGACGAGGTCGGCGACGACGTTGCTGACCGAGCCGGAGCTGAGCCCGGTCGCGGGACCGAGTTCGAGGCGGCTGAGCGGCCCGTCGAAATAGAGCCGTTGCAGCACGGCCGCGCGATTGCCTCGCCTGAGGTCGCGCACCGTACGCCCGTTCCGCCCCGCCATGTGGCTCCTTCCGAACCCTGTCCGAGCTGCAAGATACCCCTGCGGGATCGTCCGGCGCGATTTCCCCGCCCCCTTAACTCACACAGTGAATTAACAGGGTGCCGCTGCGCTTCCGGCCGCTCCCCCGTGATGTCCGCGCCGCCGACCAGGGGTTTTTCACGGCGCGTCAGCTTCGGAAACGGACGATCAAGGTATTCGGGCGGGAGATGGGGGAACAGCACGAAGATGCTCGATGTACGAAAGTGGCCGACGTTTCTCGCGAGGCGCCTCAAGCGGTATCGCAATCCGGTGTTGGCGCAGGCCCTGCGGGCCACCGCCGCGGCGACGATCTCGTACGTCATCGCCCTCCACCTCAGCCCCGAGTCGGCCCCGCTGACCTCGCCGCTGACCGCGCTGCTCGTCGTCCAGGTGACCCTCTACCAGACGCTCACCACCGGCATCAAACGTGTGAACTCCGTGGTGGCGGGCGTCTTGGTCGCCATCGCGTTCAGCCTGCTGGTGGGTCTGACCTGGTGGAGTCTGGCCCTGGTGATCCTGGCCGCCCTGGGGGTCGGCCACCTGGTGCGGGTGGACGAGTTCGTGGCCGAGGTGGCGATCAGCGCCATGCTGGTGCTGGGGGTCACCGCCGTCGGCGACTACGCGTGGGCCCGCGTGCTGGAGACCCTGATCGGCGCGGTCGTCGGACTCACCTTCAACCTGCTCTTCGCACCTCCGGTGTGGACCGACCGGGCCGGGGAGTCCATCGAGGGTCTGGCACGCGACGTACGGCAGTTGATGCTGCGCATGGGCGAGGAGGCGGCGGGCCGCGCGCCCGTCGACCGGCAGGCCGCCCGGCTCTACGAGGCCCGCCGGCTGGACAACGCCGTCGCCGGGGTGGACGAGTCGCTGCGCCAGGCCGAGGACAGCCTGCGGTTCAACCCGCGGGTCAAGGAGGGGCTGATGCACCGGGTGGTGCTGCGGACCGGCCTGGACACCCTGGAGATCGTCACGGTGGTGCTGCGGGTGCTGGCGCGCAGCTTCACGGACCTGGCCAAGAAGCGGGACGCGTCGCCCCTGTTCGGACCCGAGTCGGGGGCCGCGGTGGAGGAACTGCTCGCCCGGATCTCCGACGCCGTGGTCAGCTTCGCGGTGCTCGTCACCACCGACCTGAGCGCGAACGCGGAGTCGGCGGAGGAACGGCTCGCGGAGGAACTGCGCTCCGCGGCCCTCGCCCGCGACCGGCTGGCCGACGTGCTCCTCGACGAGGTCAGGCAGAGCCCCCTGGACTGGCAGCTGATGGGCGCGGTGCTCACCGAGGCCGACCGCATGCTCGACGAGCTGGACACCGAGCACCGCACCCGCAGGCTCTTCGAGGAACTCGACCGCGCCTCGGTGGCACAGCGCGAGCGCCGGTCCCGGCTGAGCCGGCTGCGGTCGCGGCTGGGGGCTCCCCTGGCGCGGCGGAACCGGACCGGGGCGCAGGCCCGTCGTTCCTCCTGACGGCGGCGCGGGCGGGCCCGTACTGTGCGGACGGTGAACGCCCGGCCCGCGCGCGGGTCTTGACGGAGGGGAGCGGAACAGATGGCGAGCACCGTACGGATCGACGGCGACGCCCTGCGGCTGCCGGGTGGGGTGTCGGTGCGGTTCGTGCGCACCCTGCGGCTGCCCGAGACGGGCACGCATCCGCTGCCGCCCGGCCTGGGCAACTTCCCGCTGCGCCGGGTCTCCGACCACCCGGACACCGTGCCCGAGCAGTGGCTGGCGCGGGGAGGGGTGATGCTGCCGGTGTACCTGCGCGAGGCGATGTGGCTGAGCTTCGCCGGGTCGGCGGAGCCCGCCGCGCTCCAGGTCGGGGTGGGCAAGGTGTGCGCGGTGTCGGGCGAGCCGTGGAGCGACCGGCTGGCGCGGGACCCGCAGAACTACGTGGTCCTGCCGCGGCAGCCGTGGCTGGACGGCATCAACTCCGGGCGCGGCACGGTGCGTCAGTTCGTGGCGGTGCCGCTCGGTCTCGGCGCGACCGTGGAGGGGCAGGTGACCGGCGAGGAGGTCTGGGGCGGCGTGCAGTTGCAGTCCCGCCCGCTGGCTCCCGGGCCGTTGGAGCGCTGGCGCGAGGCACAGCGCCGGCTGCGCGCCCGGGAGCGGGCGCGCGGCGCCTCGGCACCTGGTGCGGCGGCGGGCGGTGTCCCGTTCCCGATGGCCTCCTACGGCGCGGCGCCCCCGGCTCCGGGTGCCCCGCCGCCCTCGCCGGCCGCCCGTTCGGGGGCTCCGGCGGCGATGGGGCTCGGGGTGGGCGGCACGATGCGCCAGGAGGTCTACCGCGACGAACGCCCGCTCGCGGACTGGGCGGACGAGCCGGCGGGCCGGGTGTTCGTGCATCTGCTGACCCCGCCCGAGTGGCGGCGGATCACCGGGGAGGCGCCTCCGCCCTCGCCCGTGGACCGGGCCGCGTACACGGCGGCGGGGCTGCCGTGGTTCGACTACTACGACCAGGACGCGGACGACCTCGACGCGGCGGCGCCCCTGGAAGGGGTCAAGCCGGTCGGGGACTGGCTCGGCGACGACCAGGCGGCCTGGCAGGACCCGTCGGCCCACCAGACGAAGCCGCTGGGGGACGCGCCGGGCAGCGCGGTGACGGACGGCGACTGGTAGGCGCCGTCCGGCACGGCGGGGACCCGGGTCGTCTACTCCCCCTCGGCGTGCCTGCGCTGAAGGGTCCGCGGGCACGCCGGGGCGCTGGCCCGGGTGAGCAGGACGTGCATGCGCTCGGTGAGGTCGCCGACGGTGTCGGCGGGCGTGTGGAACGGCAGGCGCACGTCGCCGTGGGTGCGGGCGCGCTCGATGCGCAGGGTCAGGCCGTGCCGGTCGACGGCGAGGGGCCGCACCCGTACCGCGCCGTGCAGGCTCTCGGGCTCGACGAGCCGGGTCAGGCGCTCGACCGCGTCGCCGTGCGCGTCGGCGAGGTGGGTGAGCAACTGCGCCTCGGCCGTGGCCAGCGGGTCGGGTTGGGAGGACGCGAAGTCCTCCAGGCCGACGACGACGGCGCCCGAGGGGCGGCGCAGCATGACGCGCGTCGGCCGGAGGACCAGGTGCGGCCCGTCGGGGGCGAACCAGCCGGCGATCCACAGCCGGGCGCGGACCCGGTTGCGCACCGGTACCGGCGCGACGTCCGCGAACTCCAGTACGGCGGAGGGCTCGCCGCGCGGTGCGAGGACCGCCGCCGCGAGGAGGGCGCTGTCGTCGGGCACGTGCAGGAGCACCCGGCCGTCGTCGGACACCGCGTGCGCGCCGACGAGGTCCTCGCGGCCGCCGTCGGCGGTCACCGCGCAGGACCAGGCGGCGGCGAGCACCGAACGCGCCCGTTGGGCCGCGGTCGGTGCGGCGGTCCACGTGTGGCTGTGTGCCATCCCAACCTCCGTAATTAGGTAAGCCTTGCCTAACGTACCCAAGATCGGGGTGTACGCCAACCTCGCCCCCGTACCGGGCGCGGCGTGTCACGGAGAACCGTGCGGCGGAAGCGGGTTGAGCCCGCCGGGCCGGTGCGTCCGGTCCGGCCGGTTCAGGCCGCGAGGACGCCGAGCAGCGCGCGGGCGCACAGGTCGCGCACCTGCTGCCGGGTCAGGTCCGGACCGCGCAGCCACTCCAGGCAGACCGCGGTGGTGAACGCCAGCCAGCCGCGCACGGCGAGCGTCACCCCGGGAGCGAGCGCCGCGTCCGTGCCGAACTCGGGATCGGCGGCCAGCGCCGCCAGGATCTGCCGCTCCTGCGCCGCGAGCGCCTGGCGGTAGACCCGCCGCACCGTCTCGTCACCGGCCGCGTCGGCGCGGTGGAACGCCCGGTAGCCGTGGGCGTGGGCGGCCACGTACTCCAGGTACGCGTCGAGCCCGGCGGTCAGCTGCTCACGCACGGGCACCCCCGGCACGGCGGCCGTCATGCGCAGCATGCGGTCACTCTCCCGCTCGACGACCGCCGCGAAGAAGTCCCGCTTGGTGGGGAAATAGTGGTAGAGCAACCCCCGCGAGACCCCGGCGATACCGGCGACCCGCTCGATACGGACGTCGTCGTACGGGCTCTCCGAGAACAACCGCGCCCCGACGAGCAGGAGTTGCTCCCGACGCTCCGCGGTGCCGAGCCTGCGGCGGACGCGCTCGCCCTCGTTCCCGGCCATGCCCGCACCTTACTTGACGCCGGTTCAACGACGGGACCAGACTGGAACGCGCTATTGAACCGACGTACAACACGCTCGACTTGCCGCCGCGTCAAGGGAGTTCGCGTCATGGCCGGGACGACGACCGCCGCCGCACCGGCGGCGCAGCCGAAGGGTTTCCGCACCGCCGAGCTGGGCTGGCCCGAGCTGCACCGGATTCCCCACCCGCCGCACCGGGTTCCGTTCCTCGGCGACGTCGTCGGCGCCAACAGGCGTACGCCGCTCCAGGATTCGGTGCGCATCGCGCGCCGGCTCGGGCCGGTCTTCCGGCGCCGCGCCTTCGGCAAGGAGTTCGTGTTCGTGTGGGGCGCGCCGTACGTCGCGGACCTGGCGGACGAGACACGGTTCGCCAAGCACGTCGGCCTCGGCGTCGCCAACCTGCGCCCGGTGGCCGGGGACGGGCTGTTCACCGCGTACAACCACGAGCCCAACTGGCAGTTGGCGCACGACGTGCTGGCCCCGGGCTTCAGCCGGGACGCCATGGCCGGCTACCACCGCACGATGCTCGCGGTCACCGCGCGGCTCACCGCGCACTGGGACCGCGCGCTCGGCGCGGGCCGCACGGTGGACGTCCCCGGCGACATGACCAGGCTGACGCTGGAGACCATCGCCGGCACCGGCTTCGGGCACGACTTCGGCTCCTTCGAACGGGACCGGCCGCACCCCTTCGTCACCGCGATGGTCGGGACCCTCGGTTACGCGCAGCGCCTCAACTCCGTGCCCGCGCCGCTGGCCGGCCTGCTGCTGCGCTCGGCGACCCGGCGCAACGCGGCCGACATCACGTACCTCAACCGCACGGTCGACGGCCTCGTACGGGCGCGGCGGGAGGCCGCGCACGACGGGCCGGGCGCCGAGGGCGGCGACCTGCTGGACCGGATGCTGCGCACCACGCACCCGCGGACGGGCGAACGGCTGTCGGCGGAGAACGTCCGGCGGCAGGTCATCACCTTCCTGGTGGCCGGCCACGAGACCACCTCCGGCGCGCTGTCGTTCGCGCTGCACTACCTGGCCCGCCACCCGGAGGTCGCCGCGCGCGCCCGCGCCGAGGTGGACCGGGTGTGGGGCGACACCGCCGAGCCCGGCTACGAACAGGTGGCCAAACTCCGTTACGTGCGACGGGTGTTGGACGAGACGCTGCGGCTGTGGCCGACCGCCCCCGCCTACGCCCGCGAGGCGCTCGGCGACACCGTGCTGGCCGGCGAGCACCCGGTGCGGACCGGCGCGTGGGCGCTGGTGCTGACGCCGATGCTGCACCGCGACCCGGACGTATGGGGCCCGGACGCCGAGGAGTTCGACCCCGACCGCTTCGACGCCGCGGCCGTGCGCGCCAGGCCCCCGCACGTCTTCAAGCCGTTCGGGACGGGGGCGCGCGCCTGCATCGGCCGCCAGTTCGCGCTGCACGAGGCGACCCTGGTGCTCGGACTCCTGCTGCGCCGCTACGAGTTGACCCCCGACCCGGCCTACCGGCTGCGGGTGACCGAGCGGCTGACCCTGATGCCGGACGGTCTGCGCCTGGGCCTCACCCGTCGCCCCGCCGCCGCGACCGGCCCGTCCGGCCGCTGAGAGCGGGGCCGTTGGGACCGGCGGGGAGTCCGGGGGCACTCCCCCGGGACGGACGGCGGCGGGGGCGGAACTCCTGCCGGAACGCCCCCGCGCGCGGTCTCACGCCTCGTCGTGCGCGAGGGCGAGCAGCCGGTCCAGCACCCGGGGGCCGCCGGCGCGGACGCCGTCGTGCTCGAACTCGTCGGTGACCCAGGTGCGCAGGCCCTTGATCGAGCGGGCCGTGGCGAGGGCGTGCGTGGTGTCGACGTACATGTCGTCGTGGTAGACGGCGGCCGCGGCGGGCACCTCGTTGGCGGCGAGGCGGGCCGGGTCGTACAGCGGACGCCAATCGGTGCGCGCGGCGAGCAGCTCGGCGGTCTCGCGCAGCGGGCGCAGCGCCGGGTCGCAGTCGAACATCCAGGGGTGCACGGACTCCCCCGTGAACTGGATCGGACCGTCGCCCGCGAGGGTCTTGGCCGCGTCGAACTGCGGGAACTCGCCGCGCACCCGCTCGGCGGACCAGGCGGTGGGCCGGTCGTCCTGGCCGTAGATCGCCTCGTGGACCAGCGCGTACAGGGGGTGCGAGGCGTACGACAGGAGCGCCTGGACCTCCTCCTGGAACGCGTCGGAGAGTTCGGTGCCGCCGGGGGTGCGCACGAAGGCGTCCTCCAGGAGGAAGTGCAGCCGGTGGCTGCCCTCGCTGCCGCCGAGCATGATGCCCAGCGACTGGAAGCCCTCGACGGTCAGCCGGAAGCCGTTCGGGAGGACCACGTCGTGTTCGAGGAGGTGTTCGGCGATGCGGCGGGCGCGGGCGACGTCCTGCGGGTAGCGGTCGTAGTGCCGGGCGACCTTGCGCTCGATGCGGGGGTAGGCCGCGCGGTAGACGTCGTCGGCGTGGCCGTCCAGGGTGGGCAGGCCGCCGGTGATCAGGGCGGCGCTCAGCCCCTCGGGCGCCAGGGAGAGGTAGGAGACCGTGCAGAAGCCGCCGAAGCTCTGGCCCAGCACGGTCCAGGGGGCGCCGCCGGTGACCTCGCGGCGGACGGCCTCGCAGTCGCGCACGATGGAGTCGCCGCGGAAGTGCGTGAGGTAGTCGGCCTGTTCGGCCGGGCCGCCGCGCAGCGGGAGGGTCTGGCGGTTGGCGGGCGTCGAGTGGCCGGTGCCGCGCTGGTCGAGCAGCAGGACGCGGTAGTCCTCCAGGGCACGGCCGAGCCAGGCCGGCTTCCCGACGAAACGGTTCGCGCCGAAGCCGGGGCCGCCCTGGAGGTACACCAGCCACGGCAGGTCCTCGTGCGCCCGGCGGCTCGCGACGACCTCGCGGGCGTAGAGCCCGATGGTCTCCCCCGACGGGTTGTCGTGGTCGAGGGGGACGGTGAAGCGGCGGTCGGTGAGGACGACGCCGGGCTGGCGGTAGCTGAGGGACAACGGGGCTCCCGGGACGGACGAATTTGCGGCCGCGTACCAGTTCAGCACATGTCCGTCCGGCCGCCGACCCCGGGATCATGGAATCGTGCCGCCGGGCGGGGCGACCCCGGTCCGGGGCCGCCCCGCCCGGGTCACCGTCCCGGCAGGCTGGAGCGCCGGACGACGAGTTCCGGCTGGAGCACCACCCGGCGGTGCTCGTGGGGTTCGGCGGCGCTCTCCGCCTCGGTCTCCTCCAGGAGGAGCTGGGCGGCGAGCGCGCCCATGGTGACCGCGGGCTGGCGCACCGAGGTGAGCGGCACGGCGGCGGCGGCGGCGAACTCGATGTCGTCGTAGCCGACGATGGCGAGGTCGTCGGGGACGCCGACGCCCGCCGCGTACATGGCCTGGAGGACACCGAGGGCGAGCAGGTCGTTGGCGCAGAACACGGCGGTGGGGCGGTCCGCGAGGCCCAGGAGGCGGGCGCCGGCGTCCCGTCCGGCGGCCACGTCGAGCCGTTCGGTGGGCAGTTCGCGCAGGGCGTCGGGGCCGAGGCCCGCCTCGGCGAGGGCGTTGAGGGCGCCGGTGCGCCGGTCGTGGACCTGGGTGAGGCCGGGCGGGCCGCTGACGAAGGCGAGCGAGCGGTGCCCGGCGTCGACGAGGTGCCGCACGGCGAGCGCGCCGCCCGCGACGTCGTCGACGGAGACCGAGCACTCGGTGGTGCCCTGGGCGACCCGGTCGACCAGCACGAACGGGATGCCGTGCCGCCGGAAGTGGCCGACGCTGCGGCCGGTGGCGTCGGCGGGGGTGAGGAGCACGCCGCGCACCCGCTGCTCGGCGAAGAGGGAGAGGTACTCGGCCTCCTCGCTGGGGCTCTGCGCGCTGTTGCAGACCATGACGCCGAGGCCGGCGTCGCGGGCGGCGCGTTCGGCGCCGCGGGCCACGTCGACGAAGAAGGGGTTGCCCATGTCGAGGACGAGCAGTCCCATGATGCGGCTGCGGCCGGCGCGCAGTTGACGCGCGGACTCGCTGCGGACGTAGCCGAGCCGGTCGATCGCGGACAGCACGCGGGCCCTGGTCTCGCCGGCCACGGTGTCCGGCCGGTTGATGACGTTGGAAACGGTGCCCACCGAGACTCCGGCGGCGCGGGCGACGTCCTTGATACCCACCGACTGGGCCATCGGGGAGGGACCTCCAGAGAAGTACGAGGGAGCGGCGGGCGGGCCATCACAGTACCGTCACACACGGTGTCCGAAGGCCCGGTCACCCTTACGGTGCACGGCCGCCGGCCGAGGGGGTCCGGGGCCGCCGTACCGGTGAACGGCACGGCGGCGCCCGGCTGTTCGGCACCGGCGGGGCGGGTCAGTCGAGGTGGAACACCTCGGTGAGAGGTGTCATCGCCTCGTCGGGTCTCGCGCCGTCCAGGGACTCGAAGAACGGCGCCATCCGTTCCTGCCAGCGGGCGTTGACGCCGGTTCTCTCCATGGCGGCCCGCGCCGCCGCGAAGTCCTCGGTCTCCAGGTAGCCCACGAGCAGGCCGTCGTCCCGCAGGAAGAGCGAGTAGTTGTGCCAGCCGGTGGCCGACAGCGCCTCACGCATCTCCTGCCACACCTCGGCGTGCAGCTCGCGGTACTCGGCCGCACGGTCCGCACGGACCTTGAGCAGAAAGCAGACGCGCCGCATGACGTACCGCCCTTCCCGGGGACGCGGGGATCAGAAGTCGAACTGGTCGATGTTCTTGGCGTCGAAGACGGTGGGCTTGCCGAGGTTGATGACGCCGTCCTTGCCGATGGTGAAGGAGCCCATGTCGCCGGCCTTGAAGGTCTCGCCCTCCTTGCCGGTGATCTGCCCGGAGGACAGCGCGACCGCGGTGCGGGCGGCGAGCTCGCCGAGCTTGGCCGGGTCCCACAGCTCGAAGCCCTCGACGGTGCCGTTCTTGACGTACTTGCGCATGTCGTTCGGCGTGCCGAGACCGGACAGCTTGACCTTGCCCTTGTACTTCGAGCCCGACAGGTACTGCGCCGCCGCCTTGATGCCGACCGTGGTCGGGGAGATGATCCCCTTCAGGTTCGGGTGCTCCTGGAGCAGGCCCTGCGTCTGCTGGAAGGACTGCTGCGCGTCGTCGTTGCCGTACGCGATCTTGACGAGCTTGACGTCCTTGTACTTCGGGTCCTTCAGCTCCTCCTTCATGTAACCGATCCACGTGTTCTGGTTCGTGGCGGTCTGCGCGGCGGAGAGGATGGCGATCTCGCCCTTGTAGTCGATCTGCTTGGCCAGCAGCTGCACCTCGGTGCGGCCCAGGTCCTCGGCGCTGGCCTGCGAGACGAACGCGTTGCGGCAGCTCGCGGTGGTGTCGGAGTCGTAGGTGACGACCTTGATGCCGTTCTTCATGGCCTGCTTCAGCGCGGTGCACAGCGCGCCCGGGTCCTGCGCGGAGACCGCCATCGCGTCCACCTGCTGCTGGGTGAGCGTGTTGACGTAGCTGACCTGGCCGGAGGTGTCCGTGGCGCTGCTGGGGCCGACCTCCTTGTAGCTGGAGCCCAGTTCCTTCAGGGCCGTCTCGCCGCCCTTGTCGGCGGAGGTGAAGTACGGGTTGTTGACCTGCTTGGGCAGGAACCCGACGGTCAGGCCCTTCTTCGTGGCCGCGTTCGGGTCGGCCTTGCCGGCCGAGGAGGCGGCGGCACCGCTGTCCTCCTTCACGTCGTTCTTCGACGTGCCGCCGCACGCCGTGAGGGCGAGGGCGAGGGAGGTCGCGGCGGCGAGGGTCGCACAGGTGCGGCGGATGACTGACGTACGCATGGCGGAGGTCCTTTACGGGTGGTCGAGCGGATTACGAGGACGGGACGGGCGTCTTGGAGACGGGCGTCCGTGCGGCTCTGCGGCCCGCCCTCCCGACGGAGATCTGCCGTGCGACACGCGGGCCGAGCACGGAGACGACGAGCAGCACGCCGGTGACGACGGTCTGCGACTGCGCGGAGACGTTGAGCAGGCTCATCACGTTGGTCAGCGCGCCGAGCAGGAAGACTCCCGCGACGGCGCCGCCGAGGGTGCCCCGGCCGCCGTCGAAGTCGATGCCGCCGAGCAGCACCGCGGCGACGACGGACAGTTCGAGGCCGGTGGCGTTGTCGTAGCGGGCGCTGGCGTAGTGCAGGGCCCAGAAGACGCCGGTCAGCGCCGACATGAGGCCCGTCGCGACGAACAGCCACAGCTTCGACCTGCGCACCCGGATGCCGGCGAAGCGGGCCGCCTCCTCGCTCGCGCCGACCGCGAAGAGCGAGCGGCCGAACGGGGTGGCGTGCAGCACGACCACGGCGATGGCGAGCAGCACGAGGAACGGCACCAGCGCGTAGGGCACGAAGGTGTCGCCGAAGCGGCCGGCCGCGAAGTCCAGGTACTGGGTGGGGAAGTCGGTCACCGCGTCGGAGCCGAGCACGATCTGCGCGACGCCCCGGTAGGCGGCGAGGGTGCCGATGGTGACGGCGAGGGACGGCAGACCGAGGCGGGTGACGAGCAGGCCGTTGATCAGCCCGCACACCACGCCGAGCACCAGGCACAGCGGGATGATCGTCTCGATGGTCATGCCGTCGTTCCACAGGCGGCCCATCACGGCGCCGGACAGACCGGCGGTGGAGGCGACCGACAGGTCGATCTCGCCGGCCACCACGAGCAGTGTCATGGGGAGCGCGATGAGCGCGATCGGCAGGGTGTTGCCGATCAGGAACGACAGGTTGAGGGAGTTGCCGAAGCCGTCGACGAAGCCGAAGGAGAACAGCAGCAGGACGATGAGGAGGGCGCCGACGACCGTGTCCCAGCGGATCGCGCGCGTCAACGAGTCAGGCATGGCGGGCGTTCCTCTTCTTGAGGGCGAGGGCCACCCGCAGCGCGACGATCCGGTCGACCACGATGGCGAGGATGAGCAGGACGCCGTTGATGGCGAGCACCCAGACGGAGCTGACGCCGAGGGCGGGCAGCACGCTGTTGACGGAGGTCAGCAGCAGCGCGCCGAGGGCCGCGCCGTAGACGCTGCCGGAGCCGCCGGTGAAGACGACGCCGCCGACCACGACCGCGCTGACGACGGTGAGTTCGTAGCCGTTGCCGGTGCCGGAGTCGACGTTGCCGAACCGCGCCAGGTACATGGCGCCGGCGAGGCCGGCCAGTCCGCCGCAGACGGTGTAGGCGATGAGGATGCGCTTGCGCACCGGGATGCCGGCGAGCCGGGCCGCCTCGGGGTTGGAGCCGAGCGCGTACAGCTCGCGCCCGCCGCCGAAGTGCTTGAGGTAGTACGCGGTGACGACGAGGACGACCAGCGCGATGAGCGCGAGGTAGGGCACCGCGGACAGGCCGCCGGAGCCGAAGTCCACGAAGCCGCCGGGCAGGTCGGCCGCGGTGATCTGCCGGGAGCCGACCCAGATCGAGTCGAGGCCGCGGATGACGTAGAGGGTGCCGAGGGTGACGACGAGGGCGGGGACCTGTCCGAGGCTGACGAGCAGGCCGTTCAGCAGACCGCAGCCGATGCCCAGGAGCACGGCGAGGACGATCGCGACGAACGGGTCGCCGCCGCCTTGCAGGAACGTGCCGGCCGCGAAGGCGCAGATGCCGAGCGTCGAGCCGACGGACAGGTCGACGTTGCGGGTGATGACGACCAGGGACTGCCCGGTGGCGACGAGGACCAGGATGGTCGCGTTCAGCAGCAGGTCCTTGATGCCCTGTTCGGACAGGAACTCGCTGTTGCCGGCCTGGGTGATGCCGATCATCACCAGGAAGACGAGCAGGATGGCGAGTTCGCGCATCTTGAAGACGCGGTCGACCAGCCGGGTGCCGCTGGACTCGGGTGCCTCGCCGGCGGGGGCGCGGTCGGGGGCGGTGACCGTCATGCGCGGTGCCTCCGGTTCGCGGTCGTCGGGGCGGCCGGACGCGGGGGCGTCCGGTGCGGTGCGGGTCGTCCGGGGCGTGCCCGGTGGGCGGGCGGCGCGCTCGTCATGCGGCGGCCCTCCCGGTGGCTGCGGCCATCACGGTTTCCTCGGTGGCTTCGTTACGGGGGATCTCGGCGGTGAGGCGGCCCTCGTGCATGACGAGCACGCGGTCGGCCATGCCGAGGATCTCGGGCAGGTCGGAGGAGATCATCAGGACGGCGACCCCGTCGGCGGCCAGCTCGCCGAGCAGCCGGTGCACCTCGGCCTTGGTGCCGACGTCGATGCCGCGGGTGGGCTCGTCGACGATCAGCACCCGGGGGCCGGTGGCGAGCCACTTGGCGAGGACGACCTTCTGCTGGTTGCCGCCGGACAGGGTGGAGACGCTGTCGGCGATCCGGGCGTACTTCACCTGGAGCCGGACCGCCCAGTCCAGGGAGCGGCTGCGTTCGGCGCCCCGGTTCATCAGTCCGCCGCGGGCGGTGGAACGCAGCCCGGTGAGGCCGATGTTGCGCTCGATGGACATGCCCATCACCAGGCCCTGGGCGCGCCGGTCCTCGGGCACGAGCGCGAGACCGGCGGCCATGGCGACCGACGGCGCGCCGTTGGTGAGCGCGGTGCCGTCGACCTCGACCTCGCCGGCGTCCCACCGGTCGACGCCGAACACGGCGCGCGCGACCTCGGTGCGGCCCGCGCCGACGAGTCCGGCGAGGCCGACGATCTCGCCGTGCCGGACCTCGAAGGACACGTCGGTGAAGACGCCCTCGCGGGTCAGCCGGCGGACGCTGAGGGCGACCTCGCCGCGTTCGGTGTCCGTCTTCGGGTACAGCTCGTCCAGGTCGCGGCCGACCATGCGGCGCACGAGGTCGTCCTCGGTCATCCCGGCGACGGGTTCGCTGGCGATCCAGGCGCCGTCGCGCAGGGTGGTGACCTTGCGGCAGATCTGGAAGATCTCCTCCAGGCGGTGCGAGATGAACAGCACGGCGGCGCCCTGGTCGCGCAGGGTGCGCACGACGCCGAAGAGGCGGGCGACCTCGCTGCCGGTGAGCGCGGCGGTGGGCTCGTCCATGATCAGGACGCGCGCGTCGAAGGAGAGCGCCTTGGCGATCTCGACGATCTGCTGGTCGGCGATGGAGAGGCCGCGGGCCGGCCGGTCGGGGTCGAGGTCGACCCCGAGCCGGGTCATGAGCGCGGCGGTCGCGTCACGGGTCGCCCCGTGGTCGATGCGGCCGAGGGCGCGCCGGGGCTGGCGGCCCATGAAGATGTTCTCGGCGATCGACAGGTCGGGGAAGAGCGTCGGTTCCTGGTAGATGACGGCGATGCCGGCGTCCCGGGCGTCGCCCGGTCCGTGGAAGACGACGGGCTCACCGTCCAGCAGGACCTGCCCGGCGTCGGGCCGGTGGACCCCGGCGAGTGTCTTGATGAGGGTCGACTTGCCCGCGCCGTTCTCGCCGGCGAGTGCGTGCACCTCGCCGGGGAACAGCTCCAGGGAGACGTCCCTCAGGGCACGGACGGCGCCGAAGGACTTGGAGATGTCCTGGAGGGCCAGCACCGGGGCCGCCGGGGCCGGCCCCGTGTCGGACGGGTGGGTCATGGGAGCTCCTCGCCGACGCAGTGGCGGGGCCACCCCCACAGCGCCGTGAAAGGTTTCAATTCGGTTGCCGGGACGTTAGGCGGATCCGCGGCGCCGCGTCAATGGCCCCGTCACGAAAAAGTTTTGGGCGTCCAGGACGCCGCTCGTGCGGCGAACAACCGTTATGACGAGAGGGGTTGACACTCTCTCGGGAGGCTCATAGCTTCCGGTCTGAATCGATTCATAATTCGACCCGGTTCTCTCCCGTTGTATTCCGTCATCCCCTCACCACCGACGTCGAGCAGACCCGACAGAGGAGCCCCAAGTGACCGACCTTGCCGCGGTGAAGGCCGCTCTCAAGACCCAGGCAGTGGAGACGCCGTCCTGGGCGTACGGGAACTCGGGGACCCGCTTCAAGGTGTTCGCCCAGCCCGGGGTCCCCCGCGACCCGCGCGAGAAGCTGGACGACGCGGCGCAGGTCCACCGGTTCACGGGTGTCGCGCCGACCGTCGCGCTGCACATCCCCTGGGACAAGGTCGACGACTACGCGGCCCTCGCCAAGCACGCCGAGGAACGCGGCGTGAAGCTGGGCACGGTCAACTCCAACACCTTCCAGGACGACGACTACCGGCTCGGCAGCATCTGCCACCCGGACGCGGCGGTGCGCCGCAAGGCGCTCGGCCACCTCGCCGAGTGCGTGGAGATCATGGACGCGACCGGCTCGCGGGACGTGAAGTTCTGGTTCGCCGACGGCACCAACTACCCCGGCCAGGACGACCTCCGGGCCCGCCAGGACCGCCTCGCCGAGGGCCTCGCCGAGGTGTACGCGCTGCTCGGCGACGACCAGCGCATGCTCCTGGAGTACAAGCTGTTCGAGCCCGCCTTCTACTCCACCGACGTCCCGGACTGGGGCACGGCGTACGCGCACTGCCTCAAGCTCGGCCCCAAGGCGCAGGTCGTCGTCGACACCGGGCACCACGCGCCCGGCACCAACATCGAGTTCATCGTCACGACCCTGCTGCGCGAGGGGAAGCTCGGCGCCTTCGACTTCAACTCCCGCTTCTATGCGGACGACGACCTGATGGCGGGTGCCGCCGACCCCTTCCAGCTCTTCCGGATCATGTACGAGGTCGTGCGCGGCGGTGGCTTCACCCCGGACGTCGCCTTCATGCTCGACCAGTGCCACAACATCGAGGCGAAGATCCCGGCGATCATCCGCTCGGTGATGAACGTCCAGGAGGCCACCGCGAAGGCGCTGCTCGTGGACCGCGACGCGCTGGCCGCGGCCCAGCGCGACGGCGACGTCCTGGAGGCCAACGCCGTGCTCATGGACGCCTACAACACCGACGTACGTCCGCTGCTCGCCGAGGTCCGCGAGGAACTCGGCATCGCCCCGGACCCGATGGGCGCCTACCGCCGCTCCGGCTGGGCCGAGCGGATCGTGGCCGAGCGGGTCGGCGGCGAACAGGCCGGCTGGGGAGCCTGACCCGGCCCTCCCTCCGCTCCCCCGCCGGCCCGCCTCCTCCCCCGCGGCGCCCGGCCCCTCCCGGACACGCCGTGCCGGAACTCCCCCTTCCCCGGGGCCGGTTCGCCAGGAGGGGCCGGGCGGCCGCCCGCCCGCCGCGGTCCCCGCGCTCGCGCCCCGTCCCCGCACCCGCCGCACCACCGACGCTCCCGACAAGGACTGAGACCACATGGCACCGCACCCCGAAGCCGACGCGCTCCTGGCCCGCTCCCACCGGCTGGGCGCCGATCCGCGCAACACCAACTACGCGGGCGGCAACACCTCCGCCAAGGGCACCGGGGCCGACCCCGTCACCGGCGGCGACGTCGACCTGATGTGGGTCAAGGGCTCCGGCGGCGACCTCGGCACGCTGACCGAGGACGGCCTCGCCGTGCTGCGCCTGGACCGGCTGCGCGCACTGACCGAGGTGTACCCGGGCGTCGACCGCGAGGACGAGATGGTCGCCGCGTTCGACTACTGCCTGCACGGCAAGGGCGGCGCCGCCCCCTCCATCGACACCGCGATGCACGGCCTGGTGGACGCCCCGCACGTCGACCACCTGCACCCCGACTCCGGGATCGCGCTGGCCTGCGCGGCCGACGGCGAGAAGCTGACCGCCGAGTGCTTCGGCGAGACCGTGGTGTGGGTGCCGTGGCGCCGCCCGGGGTTCCAGCTCGGCCTGGACATCGCCGAGGTGAAGCGGGCCAACCCCCGGGCGATCGGGTGCGTGCTGGGCGGGCACGGGATCACCGCGTGGGGCGACACCTCCGAGGAGTGCGAGCGCAACTCGCTGCACATCATCCGCACCGCCGAGGCGTTCCTCGCCGAGAAGGGCCGGCCCGACCCGTTCGGCGCCCGGCTCGACGACCGCGCACCGCTGCCGGAGACCGAGCGCAGGGCGCGGGCCGCCGCCCTCGCGCCGTACGTGCGGGCCGCCGCGTCCCAGGACCGCGCGCAGGTCGGGCACTTCACCGACACGGACGTCGTCCTCGACTTCCTCTCCCGCGCCGAGCACCCGCGGCTCGCGGCGCTGGGCACCTCGTGCCCGGACCACTTCCTGCGCACCAAGGTGCGGCCCCTCGTCCTCGACGTGCCGCCCACCGCCCCGCTCGACGAGGCGGTCGCCCGCCTGAAGGAGCTGCACGCCGAGTACCGCGAGGAGTACGCCGCCTACTACGCCCGGCACGCCGACGCGGACTCCCCCGCGATGCGCGGCGCCGACCCGGCGATCGTCCTGGTGCCCGGCGTGGGCATGTTCAGCTTCGGCAAGGACAGGCAGACCGCACGGGTGGCCGGCGAGTTCTACGTCAACGCGATCAACGTGATGCGCGGCGCCGAGGCGGTCTCCACGTACGCGCCGATCGAGGAGTCGGAGAAGTTCCGCATCGAGTACTGGGCGCTGGAGGAGGCCAAGCTGCGCCGGATGCCGCGGCCGAAGCCGTTGGCGACCCGGGTCGCGCTGGTGACCGGCGCGGGCAGCGGCATCGGGCGGGCCGTCGCGCACCGTCTGGCCGCCGAGGGTGCCTGCGTCGTGGTGGCCGACCTCAACGCGGAGGGCGCCGCCGCGGTCGCGGAGGAACTGGGCGGCCCCGACCGGGCGGTCGCGGTGACCGTGGACGTGACGTCGGAGGAGCAGATCGCGGCGGCGTTCGCCGAGGCCGCCCTGGCGTTCGGCGGGGTCGACCTGGTCGTCAACAACGCGGGCATCTCCATCTCCAAGCCGCTCCTGGACACCACCGCGCGGGACTGGGACCTCCAGCACAACATCATGGCGCGCGGCTCGTTCCTGGTCTCCCGCGAGGCGGCCCGCGTGATGACCGCGCAGGAACTGGGCGGCGACATCGTCTACATCGCGTCCAAGAACGCCGTGTTCGCCGGCCCGAACAACATCGCGTACTCCGCCACCAAGGCCGACCAGGCCCATCAAGTGCGCTTGCTGGCAGCCGAGTTGGGCGAGCACGGCATCCGCGTCAACGGGGTGAACCCGGACGGCGTGGTGCGCGGCTCGGGCATCTTCGCCGGCGGCTGGGGCGCCAAGCGCGCCGCGGTGTACGGCGTCGAGGAGGAGAAGCTCGGCGAGTTCTACGCCCAACGGACCCTGCTCAAGCGGGAGGTGCTGCCGGAGCACGTCGCCAACGCCGTGTTCGCGCTGACCGGCGGCGACCTGACGCACACGACGGGCCTGCACGTTCCGGTGGACGCCGGCGTCGCGGCGGCGTTCCTGCGATGAGCACGGACACGACGGCGTTCGCCGCGGTCGACCTCGGCGCGTCCAGCGGACGTGTCATGGTCGGCCGCGTCGGACCGGACCGCCTGGACCTCACCGAGGCCCACCGGTTCCCCAACCGGCCCGTCCGGCTGCCCGAGGGGCTGCGCTGGGACGTGCTCGGCCTGTACGCGGGCGTCCTGGACGGACTGCGCGCGGCGGGCCGCCTCGGGCCGCTCGCCTCGGTCGGCATCGACAGCTGGGCGGTGGACTACGGGCTGCTCGACGCGGACGGCGCGCTGCTGGGCAACCCCGTGCACTACCGCGACACACGCACGGACGGCGTCGCCGAGAAGGTGTGGGCGAGCGTGCCCGCGCCGGAGCTGTACGCGGCGACCGGCCTCCAGTACGCCCCGTTCAACACCCTGTACCAGCTCGCGGCGGCCCGCGAATCGGCCCAATGGGCGCACGCACGGCGGCTGTTGCTCGTCCCCGACCTGCTGTCCCACTGGCTCACCGGCGAGCAGGGCACCGAGCTGACCAACGCGTCCACCACGCAGTTGATCGACCCGACGACGCGTGACTGGTCGTACGGCCTCGCCGAGCGGCTCGGTGTCGACCTGAGCCTGTTCGCGCCGCTGCGCCGGCCCGGCGACCCGGCCGGGACGCTGCTGCCGGAGGTGCTGGAGGAGACGGGGCTGACCGGCCCCGTGCCGGTCACCGCGGTCGGCTCGCACGACACCGCGTCGGCGGTGGCCGCGGTGCCCGCCGTGAACGAGCGGTTCGCCTACATCTGCACCGGCACCTGGTCGCTGGCCGGACTGGAGCTGGACGCACCGGTGCTGACCGAGGAGAGCCGGGCGGCGAACTTCACCAACGAGCTGGGCCTGGACGGCACGGTCCGCTACCTGCGCAACATCATGGGCCTGTGGCTGCTCCAGGAGTGCGTGCGCGCCTGGGGCGACCCGCCGCTCGACGCCCTGCTGCGCGAGGCCGCCGAGGTGCCGGGGCTGCGGTCCGTGGTGGACGCCGGGGACCCCGCGTTCCTCGCGCCGGGCCGGATGCCGGAGCGCGTCGCGGAGGCGTGCCGGGCCACCGGGCAGCCGGTGCCGGGCACGCCCGCCGAGATCACCCGCTGCATCCTCGACTCCCTGGCGCTCGCCCATCGCCGCGCCGTCCGCGACGCCCAGCGTCTCGCGGACCACCCGGTGGACGTCGTGCACGTCGTCGGCGGCGGCACCCGCAACGCGCTGCTGTGCCGGCTGACCGCCGACGCCTGCGGGCTGCCGGTGGTGGCCGGCCCCGCCGAGGCGGCGGCCCTGGGCAACGTCCTCGTCCAGGCCCGCGCCCGCGGCCTGGTCGGCGACCGCGCCGGGATGCGCGGACTCCTCGCCCGTACGCAGGAGTTGACGCGCTACGAACCGGGTGGCGATCCGGCCGCGTGGCAGGCCGCCGCCGACCGGCTCGCCGCGCGGTGAGCGAACCGATGTCCCCGGCGGGCGGGTCGCTAGGCTGCGGCTCGCCCGTCCCCGACCGACCCGAAGGAGCCGCGATGCGTGTCGCCCTGTTCCTGACCTGCGTCAACGACACGCTCTATCCGGACACCGGGCGGGCCGTGGTGCGCCTGCTGACACGGCTGGGCGTGGACGTCGACTTCCCCGTGGGGCAGACCTGCTGCGGGCAGGCGCACTACAACACCGGCTACCGGCACGAGGCCGAACCGCTCGCCGAGCACTTCGCCGAGGTGTTCGGCGGCTACGAGGCGATCGTGACGCCGTCGGGCTCCTGCGGGGCGATGGTGCGCGAGCTGTACCCGCGGATGGGCGAGCGGGCGCGCGCGGAGGGCCGCGGCGGCACGCTCGCGGCGACCCTCGCGCCGGTGGTGCCGCGCACGTACGAGCTGACGGAGTTCCTGGTCGACGTCCTCGGCGTCACCGACGTCGGCGCGTACTACCCGCACACCGTCACCTACCACCCCACCTGTCACGGGCTGCGCAGCCTGGGGCTCGGCGACCGGCCGCGGCGGCTGCTCGAAGCGGTCGAGGGGCTGGAACTGCGGGAGCTGCCGGGCGCCGAGGAGTGCTGCGGCTTCGGCGGCACGTTCGCCGTGAAGAACGCGGACGTGTCGGCGGCGATGGGCGCGGACAAGGTGCGCAACGCCGAGTCGACCGGTGCCGAGACCCTGTGCGCGGCGGACAACTCCTGCCTCATGCACATCGGCGGCACCATGACCCGGCTGCGCTCCGGCATGCGTCCGGTGCACATCGCGGAGATCCTGGCCGGCACGAAGGAGGAGAGCGGCGCATGAGCGGTACGTACGTCGGCATGCCGAGCTTCCCGAAGGCCGCGCACGACGCGGTCGGCAACGAGACCCTGCGCGGGAACCTGCGGCACGCGACCCACACCATCCGCGCCAAGCGCGCGAAGGCCGTCGCGGAGGTGTCCGACTGGGCCCGGCTGCGCGAGGCGGGACGGCAGATCAAGGACCACACGCTGCGCCACCTCGACACGTACCTGCTCCAGGTGGAGGCGGCGGTCACCGCGGCGGGGGGCACCGTCCACTGGGCGGCGGACGCCGACGAGGCCAACCGGATCGTCGCGGACCTGGTGCGCGCGACCGGCGAGACCGAGGTCGTCAAGGTCAAGTCGATGGCCACGCAGGAGATCGGCCTCAACGAGGCGCTGGAGGCCGAGGGCATCCACGCCTACGAGACGGACCTCGCCGAACTGATCGTGCAGCTCGGCAAGGACCGCCCCTCGCACATCCTGGTCCCGGCCATCCACCGCAACCGGGGCGAGATCCGCGACATCTTCGCCGCCGAGATGAGCGAGTGGGGCCGCCCCGCCCCGGAGAACCTGAGCGACACCCCCGCCGAACTCGCCGAGGCGGCGCGCCTGCACCTGCGGGAGAAGTTCCTGCGCGCGAAGGTCGGCGTCTCCGGCGCCAACTTCGTCGTCGCGGAGACCGGCACGATGGTCGTGGTCGAGTCGGAGGGCAACGGCCGGATGTGCCTGACGCTGCCCGAGACGCTGATCTCGGTCGTCGGCATCGAGAAGATCGTGCCGACCTGGCGGGACCTGGAGGTGTTCCTCCAGACGCTGCCGCGCTCGTCGACCGCCGAGCGGATGAACCCGTACACCTCGATGTGGACGGGAACCACCGACGGCGACGGGCCCCGCGACTTCCACCTGGTGCTGCTCGACAACGGCCGCACCGACACCCTCGCCGACGAGGTCGGCCGCCAGGCGCTGCGCTGCATCCGCTGCTCGGCCTGCCTCAACGTGTGCCCGGTGTACGAACGGGCGGGCGGCCACGCGTACGGCTCGGTCTACCCGGGCCCGATCGGTGCCATCCTCAGCCCCCAACTGCGCGGCACGGCCAGCGAGATCGACGCGTCACTGCCGTACGCGTCGAGTCTGTGCGGTGCCTGCTACGAGGTGTGCCCGGTCGCCATCGACATCCCCGAGGTGCTGGTGCACCTGCGCGAACGCGTCGCGCAGGGCGGCCCGGTGGTCCGCGACGGCAACCGCGCGGTGCTGCGGCCGGCCAAGGGGCACGCCGCCGAGCGGGCCGCGATGCGGGCGGCACGCTGGGCGTTCACCTACCCGGCCGCGCTGCGCGCCGGGCAGCGCCTCGCGTCCGGCACCCGGCGCTTCCATCCGCGCACCCTGCCCGGTCCGGGCCGCGCGTGGAGTGCGAGCAGGGACCTGCCGCCGGTGCCGGCGGAGCCGTTCCGCGACTGGTGGCGGCGCACACAGGGCGACGCGGGCACCGCGACGGCCGCGGCTTCGAGGGAGAACGAGCGGTGAACAGCAGGGACCGGATCCTGGGCCGGGTGCGGCGCGCGCTCGCGGACGTGCCCGCGGACGACGCCCCGTACGAGCGTGCCGTCGACCGCGGCTACCTGCGCGAGCACGGCGGTCTCGACGCGGCCGCGACGGTGGAACTGCTCGCGGAGAACCTGGCCGACTACCGGGCACGGGTGCACCGCTGCACGGCGGCGGAGCTGCCCGGCGTGCTGGGCCGGCTGCTGGCGGAGCACGGCGCCACGTCGGTGCTGGTGCCGTCCGGTCTGGACGCGGCCTGGCTCGCGGCGACGGACGCGACGCGCGTGCCGGACGTCGCGGAGTCCACCCCGGCGGAGCTCGACCGGGTGGACAGCGTGGTCACCGGGTGCGCGGTGGCGGTCGCGGAGACCGGCACGATCGTGCTGGACGGGTCGGCCGGGCAGGGGCGGCGGCGGACCACGCTGGTGCCCGACCATCACGTCTGCGTGGTGCGCGTCCCGGACCAGGTGGTGTCGTCGGTGCCGCAGGGGCTGGAGCGGCTGGTCCCGTCGCGCCCGCAGACCTGGATCTCCGGGCCGTCGGCGACGAGCGACATCGAACTGGACCGCGTCGAGGGGGTGCACGGGCCGCGCACCCTGGAGGTGGTGCTGGTGAGCGGGGACTGACCGGCGCGGTTAGCGTGAGGTCATGATCCGGTTCGAAGAGGTCACCAAGCGCTACCCGGACGGCACGACGGCCGTGGACGGCCTGAGTTTCGAGGTCTCCGAGGGCGAACTCGTCACCCTGGTGGGCCCGTCGGGCTGCGGCAAGACGACGACCATGATGATGGTCAACCGGCTCGTCGAACCGACGTCGGGACGCATCCTGGTCGACGGCGAGGACATCGCGTCCGTCGACCCCGTCCGGCTGCGCCGCCGCATCGGGTACGTCATCCAGCAGGTGGGCCTCTTCCCGCACCGCACGGTCCTCGACAACACGGCGACCGTGCCTGCCCTGGTCGGCTGGAAGAAGGCGAAGGCGCGGGAGCGCGCCGCCGAGCTCCTCGACATGGTGGGCCTGGACCCGTCGACGTACGGGCCGCGCTACCCCGAGCAGCTGTCGGGCGGCCAGCGCCAGCGCGTCGGGGTGGCGCGGGCGCTGGCCGCCGATCCGCCCGTCCTGCTCATGGACGAACCGTTCGGCGCGGTGGACCCGGTGGTGCGCGAGCAGTTGCAGGACGAGTTCCTGCGCATGCAGGCCACCGTGCGCAAGACGGTGCTGCTGGTCACGCACGACATCGAGGAGGCCGTGCGGCTCGGCGACCGGATGGCGGTGTACGGCGAGGGCCGCATCGAGCAGTACGACACCCCGGCGGCCGTCCTCGGCAACCCGGCGACGCCGTACGTCGCGGGGTTCGTGGGCGCCGACCGCGGGCTGAAGCGGCTGTCGGTGACGACGATCGAGGCGGGCGACCTGGAACAGCCGCCCGTCGTCCGCCCCGACGAGCCGGCCGGCGAGGCGGCGGGACGGCTGCGCGCGCAGGGCGCCCGCTGGGCGGTCGTCCTGGACCCGGGCGGCGACCTGCACGGCTGGGCCGGGATCGACGAACTCGCCGCGGGCGGCGACCGGCCGGTGAGCGCCCTGGGGCACCGCATGAAGGCATGGGTTCCGGTGGGCGCGCCGCTCAAGCAGGCGTTCGGGGTGATGCTCCAGCACGACGCCGGCTGGGTCGCGGTGCTGGACGGGGCCCGGTTCCTGGGCGTCCTGACCCCGGCGAAACTCCACGAGGCACTGCGCCGCTCGGTGGACGCGGACGCGCGGGGGGTGGCACGGGGCCAGGTGCCGTTCGACTCGGTGTCGGACGCGTAGGCGCACGCACGCGCCGGGCCCCGCGGTGTCGAACCATCGGCGTCTCCCTCCCTGCCCCCGTCCCCTCGCGGCGTCAGTCCATCAGGTCCAGCGGCAGCGTCCTGAACTCGGAGATCTCCTGCGGCACTTGAAGCTGCCGCACCTTCGCGGACGCGACCAGCGAGTTCAGCAGACTGGCCAGCGCCGCCGACAGCGCCTCCCCGGTGCTCGCCATGTCCCCCTCGGCCAAGTACGCGGCCACGGTGGCCAGTTTGCTCAGCACCTGTTCACTGGCGCTGCCGAAGCCATAGGTGACGATGTGCGGGTGGCGCTTCCAGCCCGGGTCCTGCAAGAGGTCCACGCCGTTCATCCAGGTACCGACCGGCCGGTCCGTGGGAGCGCCGTCGGTGAGCAGGAACACCACCGGCCGCAGGACGGCGACGGACGACGCCGACAGCGTCTCCACATCGTGGTCGATCTGGTCGCGGACGAGCTGGGCCATCGGCAGGAAGTTGGTGGCGCCAGAACAGGTGACGGTCGGCAGGTTCTGCAACTGCTCGATGTCGGTCATCGGGGTGACCACGTGGGCCGCGGTGTTGAACGAGATCACCGAGAGGTGAATGAACTCCGAGATCTCCGGGCGGGTGAAGAGGGTGTCGTAGATGTGCAGCAGCGTGTCGTTGAGGAGCTTCTCGAAGCCCTTCATGGACGTCGAGGTGTCGAGGACCAGATAGGTCGGCAGGCCCCTGGCCTTGTAGGAGTTGTCGAAGCCGGGCTGTGTGCTCATGTTTCCTCCGCCGTGCTTTCCGAGGGTTCAGTTGAAGAGGAGCGTCGCGCCGAGGATCACCAGGAGGATGACGATCGAGCCGACGAGGAAGGTGGATATGAAGGTCAGGAGCGCGCCCGGCCTGCGCGATTCAGGCGGGGGCCAGCCGGGCTGGGCGCCAGGGCCTGGCGGGGCGGGCGAGGGGTCGGGGCGGGCCATGGATGGTGGCGGACCGAAGCCGGCCGCGGGCGGGGGTGTTGCCGCTGAGGACGGCCGCGGCGTCCCCGCGAAGGGTGTCGAGCAGGAGCTCGCCGATGGTCTCGCCTCCGCGGCGGTGGACGGGTTCACCGTTCGTGGGCCGCCTGTCGGGGCGCTGCGGGTCGTCGGGTCCGGCTGCGTCGACGGCGTTCGCGTCCACGGGTCCCCGGTGCGGGATCTGGCGCGCAGGTCCACGCTTCCCGTCACGTTGGACGGCGTGCCGGACGCGGTCCGGGCCCCGGGCGCCGTCCCGGTGGTGGTCCTCGACGACGGCCCCACCGGAATCGAACCGGTCACGTTCGAAGGGTCTGCCGCGGTGCCCTGAGCGGATCGGCCGGTCGTGTCCGCACGTCCGCTGGACGCGTGGCCGTCGAACGCGGCCAGAAGCTCGCCCGGCGTACAACGCTCTTGCGCCGAAGGGGCGTTGAGGCTGATCGCCAGTGCCGCGGACAGTGCTGTCAAGCCATTTCGACGCTCCAGCGAGCGATGGGCCTCCATCGGGTCGCCGCGTTCCCCCGTCAGACAGCGCACGGTAAGGACCGCGAGCTTGTAGCGGTCGCTGAGGGAGGTCAGCGGGGGCTTGCGCGTCTCGTCGAAGAGCGGGTCCTCCCAACCGTTCGACTGGATCCACGGACGGGAGCCGATACCGCAGGTGTCGACGTCGATCACGAATATGGCGCCGGTGCCCTGCTCCCAGAAGACGTTGCTGTAGGACCAGTCGCCGTACACGACGTCGTGCCGCGCGAAGAGATCGCCGACGAGGAGCAGCGACCGTACGGCCCGCTCCCGCACTTCACGGTCGGCGGGCAGGATGCCGCGCTTGCCGCACTTGTCGTCGGAGGCCACCAACCAGTCGAGCGGCAGTGGGGCGGGGGCCTGGAACTCCCCCTTGATGTTGCGCAGCCGGGCGGAGAACCGGTCCGGTGCCTTGGCCATGACGATGCCCTGCACGTGATCGCCGTCGATGATCCGGGCGACGGGCCACGCTGTCGCGGCGTCGAGCAACGCCCGGTCCGCAGCGGACATCGCGTCGGGCAGGCGGATCAGTGCCTCCAGCCCGCGCGACGCCCTTCTCGGCACCGGTGTCCTGTACAGCTTGGCCAGCCAGTCGGGCTGTCCGGCGATCTCGTACACTTGTCGCGACTCGCCGTCGTCAGACGACAGCACCCGTCCCTCGGGCACCTCCGCCCTGGTCACCTCCGGTCGGAACGGGCCGGCCGCCGACGTCGTCACCGTTGCCTTCCCCCGGCCGCGGTGCGCACGGTGTCCGCGCACCAGACGACGACCGCTGTCCGGTCGTCCTGCAACTGCGCCTGTTCGAAGCCCACGTCGAGCAGGAAGGCTCCGACGGACGGCGGCTGCCGCCAGCGCTCGGCGAACCACTGCCGGGCGTCCGCCCCGAGCGCGAACGCGTCCGCGACACCGTCCGTGGTCAGGCTCATCACGGCACCGGGTGCCAACTGCACCGTCCCGTAGTCGAGATGGTCCACGTGGTGCGGCAGGAAGTGGGTGATCGCGCTGGGATCGAGGCCGCCCTTCTCCTTGCCGATCAGCCGCTCCCAGCTGTCACCGACCAGCCGCCAGGCACTCACGTCGCCGATGGCGCCGAGCCAGCAGTTGCGTACACCGTCCTGGCCCGGCCGTACCGGGATCACGGCCGCCAGCGCGACGGCTCGCACCTCGTCGGCGGTCCAGCCTCGTTGCTTGGCCGCGCCGTACATCTGGCGAGCCGCCGACAGGAAGACCTCACGGACGTTGATCTGCTCCAACGGCGTTCCCCGGTCGAGCAGTTCGCGCAGGGTATTGACCAGGGCTATGACGGCCGCGCCCGCTCCGATGTCCGAGTGCGTGCTGTCGGACATGCCATCGGCGACCGCAACTACCAGGTACTGTCCCGCGCGGTCCCGGCCGATGCGGTACGCATCCTGCCGGGGAATGCCCCTGCTTCGGTGGGAGGGACCGCTCACCGAGGCCGCGCGGAGTTGCAGTCCGCCGATGACCGCCTCGTCGGCGGTGATCGCCGCTGCGGACGGGGCCTCGGGCAGCAGCCACGGAGCCATGGCGGCCGGCGAGGCCTTGCGCAGGACGGGGAACCGGCCGGGCTGTTCGGCGCGATCCGCGTCGGGCCGCCCCAGCCCCTCCGCCGGGGTGTAGGGCTCGACCTGCCCGGGGGCCGCCGGTGGCCCGCCGGTCGGTGTCTCCCCCACCGCCACCGGGACGGCCGGCGCGAACCGGGCGGGCAGGGGGACAACACCCTGAGTTGCGGGCGACCGGACGGGCGCCGGAGCGACGTCGGGCGCCGGCGTTCGGGGATCAGTGCCCCAGGGCTGCGGTCCCGGGTCCGGACCGGTGCCGACGACGGAGGTCTCCACGGCTTTTGCCTTTCCCTTCGGTTCGGCTGCGGCGATCCCGTCCCGACCGGAGGCATCCCTCCCGCGCTTGCGGCAGGACCGGTCGGCGGCGGGGGCCGAGGAGTCGGCGGGACGTGCTGCGGACTCGCCGCCGGGGAGGTTGGCCACGGCGAGGAAGGCCGCGAACAGGGTGGCCACGGCGGCCGTGGTGGTGAACAGGACACGTGTGAGAAGCCCGGACACCGCGCACGTGAGCACCAGAAGCACCACGGTCAGCACCGCCACGCCGAGAATGATCCAGCGTCGGCGACGCATGACGGCGGGCGCGGAATCCCGCCTGCGGTGGGAGGGGGGCTGCTCGGGCGCGGCGGCCTCAGGCACCTGTTGCCGCCGCGGCGCGGGGTCGGCTGTGCGGCGAAGCCCTTTCACGTCCCCTCCCCGCGCTTGCGAGGCCGCCTGTTCGATCCCACCGGGGTGGTGCCGACGACGTTGGGCGAGCCCGGTCCGCCGTCTCCCTGCCGGGCGGGCTCGGCGGCGGAACCGGGCGCGGGGTCGGGAGAGAAGGGTGCCGCCCCAGGGTCCGGGGCATGGGTCGGGGGTGCCGGTGTGTGCGCCGGGGACGCCGGGCTTCCCGGCGGTGGCTGCGCGAAGCTGCGCACCCGGGGTTTGGGCGGGGCGGGGTTCTGGCCGGTCCCCAGCACCACGCCCGCCACCACCTGTGCCTGCGCGGGCGACTGCGGCGCCGCCGCGGGCGCGCCCGGCGCGGGCGGGGCGGAGGCAGGGGCCTGGGTGAACGCTCCGGGCATCAACTGCGCCTGCGTGCCCGCCTGGGGCAGAGCCGCGCCCGGGTCCGGTCCGAACAATGGCGTCGCACGATGCATCTCCTGCCACATCTGCTGTGCCTCGGCCGGCTGGATCAGCTTCGCGTCGATCAGGTCCCGCAGCGTCTTGATCTTGCGATCGGTGGCGACGTCCTGCCGCTGGCCGAGATCCATCACGATCTCCCGGAGTTTGCCCGGGTCCTGGCCGATGAGATGGATCAGAATGCCGCCGTCGCCCTGGGCCGCCTGCCTGATGGCGTTCTCCCGGTCGGACTGGAGAACCTGCTCCAACTGCTGCCGGGTGCGGTCGGTCCGGTGCTCGGCCTGGAGCAGCGTCTGCTTGTCGGCCGCCTGCCGCAGAGCCCGCAAGTGGTTCACCGCGTCCTGGTCCAGGGAGAGCCCGACGGTCAGCGCGGAGACGGTCAGCCCCTCGGGAAGGGTGTGGTGGTTCGCGCAGAAGGTGGAGCGGACGAAGGTGTCGAGGTCGGCCAGCCTGTCGATGGTGTACAAACCGGCATGCGGCCAGAGCAGGTTGCGCATCGCGAGGGCGACAGCGGTACGCCCGTGGCCGACCGTGTTGATGTTGCGCCGCACCACCTCACCCGGTGCGGTGACCGTCCAAGTGGCGTCCAAAGAGGCCTGGAAGCCGTAGCCGCCGGTGGCGCTGGGCAGTACCTCCGTCCACGACGACCACTGATCGCTGGTGTCGACCTCGTACCGGTAGCTGTACTTGAAGGAGCCCATCGCCGAGGGCAGGCGCGGGAGTTCGACCACGGCGCCGTCGTCGGTCGTGAACACCAGGGCCTGGCTGGGCAGCGGCGGGGTGCCGCGATTGCCCATCGTCACCGGGTACGGACCGGCGACGAGCGGCGTCGTGTCGGCGGTCTGCGGGTGGGGACGGGGGGCCGGCCCCGGCCGGCCGGACTGCTGATCGTTCATCGAGGCTTCCTTCCGAGGTGGGTGATCACTTCCTGTCCCGCCAGCGGGGCACCGCGTCCTTCGCCCGCCGCTATCCACGTGTCGGCCTGCTTGCGGAGGATCCGCTCGGTACGCACGTCGGCTGCCGCCACGGCAAGCAGCCGACCCAGCGCGACGCGGGCCACCGGGTCGGGCTCGGCAAGCCGGGCCCATTCCGCCAGCACCTCGTGGGCGGCCTCGTAGACGCGGGGCGAGTTGACCGTCCGCATCCACAGCAGCGCCACTTCCTGGCGGCGCACGTCGTCACGGTCCGCGGCGGCGAGCAGCATCGGCCACACCCGGGGACCCCGGTTGCCGGTGGCGGGACGACTGCCCGGCGGCGCGATGGTGCCGAGCCCGTTCTGACCGCCCGACCGGCCGCGGGCCGCCTTCCCGCCGGAACCGCCGAAAGGTCCGCCAGGGTGCGCAGCCGCCCTCGTCGTGTCGGGCCCGGCCCCCGGTCCCCGGCGTTCGACCAGGTCGGCGGCCGCGTAGAGAAACGCGATCTCGCCGACCGTCGACCGCCGCGCTCCGTGGCCACCGCCGCCGCACCACTGGTCGATGAGGTCGAGGGCGTCCCGGTAGTAGTGCCCCTGCTCCAGGGCCATGTACTCGGTGAGGCTGCGGCAGACCGCGTCGATGACGTCGTCGCGGTCGGTGTCGGCGAGATCGTGCAGAAGGGACCAGGCCGCCTCGGTGCCGTCGAGTTCGAAGACCACCCGCCAGGCCCGCGCGGCGGTGGCGCGCAGCCGGGTGTTGGACTCGAAACTCCAACTGCGTACCAGGGCGTGGGCGGCCTGCGCGTGCCCCGACTCCACCGCGGCCACCCGGACGGCGACCGCGGCCGCGTCGCGCAGTTCGGCCCGGTCGCTCGCCGCCCAGGGGCGCAGGATGCGTGCCCTGACAGTCTCGAAGTACTGCTTGGCGAGCGTCCCCGCCGCCACTGCCGCCCGCACCCGGAGGGTCTGCGACTCGTTCACCGCGCAGTCGCGCAACCAGTCGGGGAGCACCAGCCGGACCCGGTCGTACTCGGTCCACACATGTTCGAGTACACGGGCGGACACACCCTGGTCGCGGAACCGGACCACCTGTCCCTGGGCACCGCCGTACCGCGTAGCCACCGCCGACGTGACCAGGGTGGCCTGGATCGCGGCAAGCCGGCCGCTCGTGCTGCCGATCAGCGCCGTGCCACGAGCCCGGTCGGGGTGTTCGGCCGTCTCCTTCACCTGGAGCCGCTCCTCCAGGTCGTGTGCCAGCGCCGCAACGGAGGCATAGGCCTCGCCGCCGAAGATGGCCACGCTCACCGCGAGACACTGCCGGGCCAGGTCCCCGAGGTTCTCGAACCAGGTGGCAAGCGAGTCGCCGTCCCGCAGGGCGAGCCGGGTCCTGACCCTGGCGACGACCTCGTCGTCGGCGTTCGCCTCGGCCGCCTCGGCCACCAGTTGCCCCAGCTCCGCGGCCCGCCCTGCGGGCGCTCCGGACAGCAGTTCCCGCAGCAGCGCGATCACGTCGGGACGAGCCATGAGCCGTTTGACCCGCCCGTCGGCCCCGATGCCGAGGCGCCAAGCCACCTGCGCGGAGACGATCTCCGGGCCGGCGGCCCTCCTGGTGGCGTCCAGCAGATGACCGTGCGTCCCCGGGTCCACACGTGTGGCGGACTGCTCGACGGTCACGATCAACCGGGCCTGCCGGTAACGCAGTTCGTGTTCCAGCCGGCTCAGCTCGAAGCCGGTGAGCGCGCCGGCGTTCGCGAAGTCGGTGAGGAGGTAGCCGGCCCCCTGCTGAAGATCGGCCCGGCCGAGCACGCTCAGGTCGGTGTCGGGGTCCAGCAGAAAAAGAGTCCGGTGGCCCGCGTCGAGCAACAGGTCCCGGGCGAGCGCGTACTTGCCGCCGCCGCGCGGACCGCGCAGGAGTGTCACCGACCGCTGGAGGGTGCTCCGTCGCAGCGCGGTCCAGTCCGGGGGGCGGACGAACGCCTCCCTGGTCTCGTGGAGCTCCTCCGTGGAGAGGCGGTACATCCGGATCGACGCGGGGCCCGCGACCATGTTGTAGATGCTGCCGCCGACCAACTGTCCGACCTGAAGGCCCCTGATGGCGTCACGTTCGGCGCCGAGCCGCTCGTCGGCGGCGCCGGAGTGCCCGGCCAGACCGGCCAGCGTGGAGAGCAGCCCGGGTGCCTCGGCAGCCGGGGGGCCCGCTGCTGCGGGCGACTCCTGCGGCGAGGCCGGTGCCGGTCCCGGAACGGCATTCGCGGCGGGGTCCACCATCACTGACCGCCTTCGCCGCGGCCGGGCATCCGGATGGTGAATCCGCCCGTGACGTGCTGATCGCCCTGCACGAGCTGTCCGACGTCGCCGACCGTGAGCCGGCCCGGGGCGTCCACCGCTCCGACGGGGGTGACCGTGCTCGCCGGCACGGGCCCGCCCCGGTCGGCGGGTTCCGCCCGGAGCATGGGCGGGACGCCCGGCGGCGCGTCGTAGCCGGGCACCCTGATCCACGCGCTCGCGCCCCTGATCTCCTTGGCGTCGAAGGGGACTTCGCGGAAGGACTCCCGCTCCGCCTCCGCGCTCCCGTGGCAGACGACTCGCCGGTACCAGTCGTCGGTGACGGCCAGGGCGAGCCCGGCTCGATGCGCCTGCGCGAGCGTGGTGCGCAACGGGTCGATGTCGAGCAGCCGGCAGGCCGTGTTGAGTTCCTCCCCGACCCAACCGCGGCCGTCCCAGCCGACATCGCCCGAGTGCAGAACGAGCCTGATCCGCAGCGCACCGCGGGAGTTGCTGACGGCCGCGTGATCCCGCAACGCGTTGTGCAGTCCAGTGACGAAGGGACCCGTGAGATCCAGCTTGTCCACGTCACCGGGCAGCAGGTGGAAGAAACCGTCGCCGCGGTCCGCGGCGTCCGGTGCCGCGGACCTGTCGATGCCGGCGTCGTCGAGTGCCGTCTCCACCAACGAGTAGAGCTGCTTTCGCAGCAGGAATGCGGTGGGGTTGTCGCGGGTACCGAACTTCTCCACATCGACCGCGACGATTGCGTAGTGCTGTGCCTTGACTCTCATCGAGCTCGCCCCTCCATGAATCGGGAGGCCTCCGTCGGCCGGTTCTGGCCCCTGCTTCATGCAAGACCCGGCAACGTGTGCGCACAGCGTCATTTGACGCACATGGGGTCGGACATGTGGTTGGGCGTCGAGTAGCGAGGTTTGCCTTGCCTGCTCAACTTGGCTTCTGTGCATGGTTGATGACGGAACGTCAGCTAATGGCGTTCCCCAAGTGTGCTGCGGTGCGCACCTGTTCGCCCTCGTTCCAGGAGCCGGAAGAGCTCAGCTCTCCGCGAGTTTCCGCAGTCCGGCGAGGTCGAGCACGACTGTCCGCCCCCGGTAGGTCTCCACCAGTCCCTCGTCCTGCATCGACCGCAGGCAACGCACCACCGACTCGCGGGAGGTGGCCGACGCACCCGCGAGTTCCTGCTGGTTCATGTGTACCGAGATCGCACCCGCGCGGGTCCGTTCGGGAACCCCGTAGCGCCTGGCGAGTTCGACGAGCACCCGCGCCACACGCACCCGGGCCGTGTGCGCGCCGTGCCCTGCCCGCAGGATGTCGGAGTCGCGCAGTCGCGCCACCACGCTGCACAGCACGGAGGCCGACAGCTTCTCGTGTTCCCCCATCAGCCGCCGGAAGGTCTCGGCGGCCACCACGACGCCGTCCACCCTGACCATGGCGGTCACGGTGGCCGACCGGGGCGCTCCGTCCAGGCAGGACAGTTCACCGACGAGTTCTCCGGGACCGCGCAGCGCCAGCAGGCTGGTGTAGCCGTTGCCGGAGTCGGAGGTGACCTTTGTCAGGCCGTCGGTGATGAGAATGACGCAGTCGGGGTGACCGCCTTGACGGATGAGCACCTCGTTGCGTTCCCAGGCCCTTGCCCTGCCCGCCGCACGCAACACGATCAGCTCTTCCTGCCCAAAGGGTTCGGGCGGACCGGACAGCCCTGGCGGCAAACGGTCTTCTGCTTTCACGTGACATCGCCCTCCCCCGACGCTGACCGACACATCGTAGAAAGAAAGAGGCCTCTGTGGGTCAAATGGCGCAGAAGTCTGTCAATGCCCCATGTGACCGTGCTATGTGCGAAGTTCGGGTGGGGGACGCGGGCCGGGAAGCCGGCCCGAAGACATCGCGGATCCGGAGGAACGGTCTTGGCGAGCGACGAGGCAACCGTACAGGCGGACTCCGATCCGGCGGCGCCCCGCCGGGGCGGCGAGCCGTGCGCGGGCGATCCCGTGCACGTTCCCGGCGAGGCCGAAGGTGCCCGCGCGCTCGACACGGCGTGGCGGATCCACTCGTCCCTCGCCGACGGAACCGGCAAGGTGGACAACAAGGCGGTCTTCGCATTGAGCATCGAGTCGGTGATGCTCGCCGCGACCGCGGCCCTGTCCAGCGGCTCTCCCTCCCCGCTCGGTGTCACCGCCCCGGCGGGAATCTGGCTGCTACGGACCGCCATGCTCCTGCTGGCCGTCGCGGTCCTGCTCGCCATCGCGGTGGTCATTCCCCGGATGCGGGACGTCGGGTCGCGCCCGGACCTGCGCGACAATTTCACCTATTTCGGCCACCTGCGCCTGTGGGAGCCGGACCCCCTTGCAGCCCGGCTCCGCGATGCGGACCCTCTCACCTCGTTGAGTCACCAGATCGTCTCCATGTCCCGCATCGCGTGGCGCAAGTACACCCTGGTGCGCCTCTCCCTGCTGATCGCCGCAGCCGGGGCCGCCTGCACGGCACTCGCAGGGCTCGCCGGATAGCAACGGGCCCCTCGGCGAACGGCGGACCGCGTGCTGCGACCAGCCGCAGACGCCTGCGACGGTTACTTCTTCAGCAGGCCCTTGTCCTCCAGATACGTGCGGGCCACGTCCTCGGGGAGGCGGCGCCAGCTGTCGACCTGCTGGTTCATGGCGGCCAGGTCGGCGGTGGTGAGGACCTTGTTGAGGCGGTCCAGGGCCTTCGTGGTGCGTTCGCCGCCGGCGCGGGAGCGGTTGACGACCGGGACGACGTAGTCGGCGTTCTGGAGGTGCTTGTCGTCCGCGAGGATGACCAGGCCGAACTGGTCGAGGGTGGCGTCGGTGGTGGTGGTCAGCACCATCTGGTCCTGGCCGTTCTGGACGGCACGCTTGGCCTGGGTGGTACCGACGCCCTTCGGGTCGACGGCCGTGATGTCGATGCCGTAGACCTTCTTCAACCCCGGTTCGCAGTACGGACGTTGGACGCACTCGTCGCCCGCCGCGAGGCGGACGGGCAGGCCCGACCTGCCGAGGTCGCTGAGGGTCCTCAGGTGGTGCTTGTCGGCGTAGGCGCGGCTGACGGCGAACGCGTTCTGGTCGACGGCCCGGCCGGGCGGCAGGACCGTGAGGCCGCGGGGGGTCGCGAGGCGGCGCAGCGCCTTCATCGTCGCGTCGAGGTCGGGCGAGCCGACGGGCGGCGCGTCGGCGCCGTTGGCCTTCGCGTTGAGCCAGTCGGCGAAGGTCGCCGCGTACTCCGGGACGACGTCGATCTGGCCGGACTCCAGGGCCGGTTCGTACAGCTCCCGGTTGGAGACGGTGAGCAGGGTCGTGCTGTAGCCGGCGTGGTCCAGGAGCAGGGCGTACATCTGCGCGAGCAGGTCGCTCTCGGTGAACCCGGCGGACCCGACCGTCAGATGGTGGCTGTCGCCGGGCGGGGCGGTGACCTCGCCCTGGGTCTCCAGCGAGGGGCCGGTGGAGCAGCCGGTGAGGGTGAGCAGCAGGAGGACGGCGAGCACCGCGCCGCGCCTCACCGGGCGCTCCGGGCGCGGGAGACCCCGTAGCGTTCGGCGATCTCGAAGACGCCCTCGACCAGCAGGGCGAAGACGGCGACGAGGACGGCTCCGGCGACGACCATCGGGGTGCTGGCGAGGTTGAACCCGGCGGTGATGATCCGGCCGAGTCCGCCGCCGCCGGCGAGGGCGGCGATGGTGGCGGTGGCGACGAGCTGCACGGCCGCGATCCGGACGCCGTTGAGGACCAGCGGCAGCGACAGCGGCATCTCCACGCGGAACAGCACCTGGCGTCCGGTCATGCCCATCCCGCGGGCGGCCCGTACGACGTCCTGGTCGACACCGCGCATCCCGACGTAGGCGTTGGTGAGCAGGGGCGGTACGGCGAACAGGACGAGCGCGACGACGGTGGGGCCCTCGCCCCAGTCGCCCACGGGGGTGAGCAGCAGCAGGACCAGCACGGCGAAGGTGGGGACGGCCCGGCCCACGTTGGAGATGTTCACCGCGAGGGCGCCGCCGCGGCCGAGGTGCCCGAGCACGTAGGCGACGGGCAGCGCGATCAGGCAGCTGACGACGAGGCAGACGACGGTGAGCACGAAGTGCTGGAGGAGCCGGTTGCCGATGCCGTCCTCGCCGCTCCAGTGGGCGGGGTCGGTGAGCCAGTGCCAGGCGTCGGTCAGCACGCTCATCCGCGGCCCGCCCTGGTCCACGGGGTGATCAGCCGCTGCACCAGCAGGAGCAGGACGTCGGCGAGGATCGCGATGACCACGCACAGCACGGACGCGGTGAGCACCTGCGCCTTGAAGAAGGTGTTCATGCCGGCGTAGATCAGGTTGCCGAGTCCGCCGAAGCCGACGATGGCGCCGACCGTCACCAAGGACACCGCCGAGACGGTCGCGATGCGCAGGCCCGCCATGGCGGCGGGCAGCGCGAGCGGGAGTTCGACGGTGAGGAGCTGCCGTACGGGTCCGTACCCCATGCCGCGGGCCGCCTGCCGGGTCTCCTCGGGGACCGCCCGCAGGCCCGCGAGGATGTTGCGGACGAGAAGCGTGAGGGAGTAGAGGACGAGCCCGGCGACGACGAGGGTGGCCGACAGTCCGTAGACCGGCAGCAGCAGCGAGAACATCGCCAGCGACGGGACGGTGTACAGGATCGTGGTGACGGCGAGGACCGGTCCGGCCGCCCAGCCCCAGCGGCGCGCGAGCACGGCGAGGGGCACGGCGATCACCAGGCCGAGGGCGACCGAGATCGCGGTGAGCTGGAGGTGCTGGAGCACGGCGTCGAGCAGGATGTGGCGGCGGGTGGTGAGGTATTCGCCGCAGATCCACTCGTTGCGGGCGAGGCAGTCGTCGGGGGGCGCGGTCACCCGTCCATTGGACCGGGCGGGCCGCCGCCGGGGCGCGTTGTGGTGACCCGTACGGGGCGTGGCCGGGCGGGCGCGTGCCGCCCGGCCGTCGGGGAGCGGGTCAGTGCGTCGTGCCGCAGAGTCCGGCGAAGCGGTCGGCGGCGACGTTGCCGCCGGACAGGACCAGGCCGATCCGGCCGCCGCGCGGCACCTCGGAGCGGCCGGTGAGCAGGGCGGCGAGCGGGGTGGCGCCGCTCGGCTCGACGACCAGCTTCAGGCGTTCGAACGCGAACCGCATGGCGGCCCGGATCTCGTCGTCGCTCACCAGCGTGACGGCGTCGACCAGTTCGCGGATCACGGCGAAGGTGAGTTCGCCGGGGGTGTCGACGGCCTGCCCGTCGGCGATGGTGCGCGGCACGGGGACGGTGACCCGGTGGCCGGCCGCGAGCGAGCGCCGCGTGTCGTCGCCGGCCTCGGGCTCGACGCCGATCACGCGGATGCCGGGGTGCAGCCCCTTGGCCGCGACGGCGCACCCGGCGATCAGCCCGCCGCCGCCGACCGGGACCACGAGGGCGTCCAACTCCCCTGTCTCTTCGAGGAGTTCGAGGGCAGCGGTGCCCTGGCCCGCCATCACGTGCGGGTGCTCGTAGGGCGGTACGAGGGTGAGACCGCGTTCGGCCGCGAGCGCCTCGGTGACGGCGACGCGGTCCTCGGTGTAGCGGTCGTAGGTGACGATCTCGGCGCCGTAGGCGGCGGTCGCCTCCCGCTTGGAGCGCGGCGCGTCCTCGGGCATCACGATGACGGCGGTGGTGCCCAGCTCGCGGGCGGCGAGGGCGACGGCCTGGGCGTGGTTGCCGGAGGAGTAGGCGGCGATGCCGCGGGCGAGGCGGTCCGGGGTGAGCCGGGACGCCGCGTTGTAGGCGCCGCGGAACTTGAAGGCGCCGACGCGCTGGAGGTTCTCGCACTTGAGGAAGACCTCGGCGCCGGCCAGTTCGTCGAGCGTGCGGGAGCGCAGGACGGGCGTGCGGTGCGCGACGCCCTCGATCCGCGCCGCCGCGTCGCGGACGTCGTCGAGGGTGATCGGCGGGGCGGTGGTGGTCACGCGGTGCCTCCATCGGGGGTCGGGGCGGGAGGGGGTACGGCGTTGGCGCGGGCCTGCGCGAGGTAGCTGTACGCGGAGGCCCGGGAGATGCCGAGGCGGACGCCCACGTGCTCGACGGCGCGGCGCACGGCGAAGACGCCGCGTTCGTCGAGGCTGCGGAACAGGCCGAGCCGCCCGGCCCGGTCGAGCTGCGCCCAGCTCCGGTCGCGCCGCAGGCGGTGGTCGTCGAGGACGGCGTCGACGACCGCGTCGATGTCGTTGCCGAAGTAGGTGGTGCCCGGCGGGGCGGCGGGGGCCTGCCCGATCCCGGCGAACGAGCCGAGCAGTGCGTGCGCGTGGTCGACGGCGCCGACGTCGAGGTTGACGCAGAGGGCGCCGAAGACGGCTCCGGTGGAGTCCCGCAGGGGCAGCGTCGAGGACTTGAGCAGGGTGCCGTCGGCGGTGCGGGTGCGGTAGTTGAGGTCGTTCCTGGCGTCGTCGCCGCGGGCGACCATGCGCAGGCCGATCTCGCTCATCACGCCGCCGACCTCGCGTCCGGTGACCGAACCGGCGACGGCGACGACGGAGTTCTCCGGACGGCGGTAGTCGTGCAGCACGACCTCGCACACCGGGCCGAAGGTGGCCGCGAGTCCGTCGACGACCGGGGCGAGGGCGGCGAGGATCGCGTCCCGCTCGGGCCGGGCCAGGTCGCCGTGCGACTGGTCGCCGTGCGGCCGGTCGCCGTGCCGTGCGGCGCTGTGCGGCTGATCGGGCATGGGGCACCCCCTCCTGCTGGGCCGGCGTCCGGCTGGACTGTTCGTCCAGACCTTATACGAACAGTCCAGCAGGAGGGGGTGGCGGGGGCGTCCGGCGACGGGACGACGGCCGCGGGGGGTCAGACGGCGGCGTGCCCCTTCGCGTCCGCCGGGGCCGCGGGTCCCTGCAACGACGCCATGGCCGCCCGCCGGGTGCGCGGCCCGAACACGGCGAGGACAACGGCGCCGGCCAGCCACGTGACGGCGATGAAGTAGAAGACGCTGCGGTACCCGTGGCTGTTGTAGAGCGCTGCCACCACCAGGGGGCCCGCCGCGTTCGACAGCCGGCCCAGACCGTAGGAGACACCGGTGCCCAGCGAGCGGCTGCGGGTGTCGAACAGCTCCGGCGAGTACGCGTACCCGAGGGCCGTGTAGCCGCGTTCGAACAGGTTCACCAGGAAGCCGAACACCACGATCAGGACCGGGTTGAAGGTCAGCCCGTAGAGCAGGCCGCACAGCGCGATGACGCTGCCGAACGCGACCAGGCACCACTTGCGTTCGAACCGGTCGGTGACCAGGGACGCCAGGTACGAGCCGAGCGGCGCGCCGACCGTCGTGAGGGCCACGTAGAAGACCGAGCTCTCGACGCTGAAGCCCTCCTTCGACAGCAGGGTGGGCGCCCAGCTCGAATAGCCGAAGAAGCCGATGGTCTGCGTCACCCACAGCACGGTGAGCAGCAGGGTGGGCAGCAGGTACTTCTTCTGGAGCAGCAGCCGCAGCGGCACCTTGGTCGACGCGGTCTCCTCGACGGGCGGCGCGGGCTCGGCGAGCGGGCCCTTCTCGGCGGCGACGAGGGTCTCGATCTCGCGCAGCACCTGGTCGGCCCTGGCGTGCTCGCCCCGGCTCTCGAACCAGCGGGGCGACTCCTTGAGGTGCCGGGTGAACAGCACGAGCAGGATGCCGAGGGCGCCCCAGAGGTAGACGAGCCGCCACGACCAGTCGTTGACGGGCACCACCAGGCTGGCGATGAGGTTGGTGGCGGGGGTGCCGCAGATGCCGATGACGATGGCGTACGCCTGGTACTTGCCGCGCACCGCCGACGGGAACATCTCGGCCACGTAGATGACGGCGACGACGGTCATGGCCGACAGCCCCGCCGAGGTCAGGATCCGGAAGACGCCGAGGGAGACGACGTCCCACGAGAACACGGAGGCGAACGAGAACACCCCGAAGAACAGGGTGGTCTGCACCAGGGCGCGCTTGCGTCCCCACCGGTCCGCGATGGCACTGGCGACGATCGACCCGACGAACATGCCGACGAACGACAGCGAGGTGACGTAGGCGACCTGGTCGACGGAGATGCCCCACAGGTCGATGAGCTTGGGCGCCGTCGTGGAGAAGCTGTTGACGTCCGCGAACTCGAAGAAGTACGCGAAGGAGACCGCGAGCAGGGTGGCTTTGTGGAACCGGGAGATCGGCAGTCTGTCCAGCCGGTTCAGTGCGTTGGCGTTGTCCATGGGGAGGGGCCCTCGTCGGTCGGGTGCGGTCGGGCGGGCGGCGGCTCAGACGTCCTCTCCGGGCCAGTACAGGCGCATCGGATTGGCGACGAGCAGCTTGTGCCGCTGCTCCTCGGTGCGGGCCACCTGCGGGACGTGGTCGACGAGCAGACCGTCGTCCGGCATGTGGTTCTTGAGGTTGGGGTGCGGCCAGTCGGTGCCCCACAGCACACGGTCGGGGAACTCGTCGACGACGCGGCTGCTGAAGGGCACCACGTCCGTGTACGCGTGCCGTTCGCCGTCGAGGGCGGCGGGGCCGGTGACGGTGAGCCGCTCCGGGCAGGTGACCTTGACCCAGACGTCGTTGTGCTCGACGAAGCGCAGGAAGCGGGAGAACTCCGGTCCGCCGACGGGCCGCGTGACGTCGGGGCGGCCCATGTGGTCCACGACCAGCGGGGTGGGCAGCGAGGCGAAGAAGTCCTCCAGGTCGGGCAGGTCGGCGCTCTCGAAGTAGAGCACCACGTGCCAGCCGAACGGCGCGATCTTCTTGGCGATGATGCTCAGGTCCTCGTGCGGCGAGGTCTCCACCAGCCGCCGTACGAAGTTGAAGCGCACCCCGCGCACCCCCGCCTCGTGCAGCCGCCGCAACTCCGCCTCGTCGACGTCGGGCCGGACGGTGGCGATGCCGCGCGCCCTGCCGCCGGCGGCGCGGACGGCGTCGGTCATGGCGGAGTTGTCGGCGCCGTGGCAGGTGGCCTGCACGATGACGTTGCGGGCGACGCCGAGGTGGTCGCGGAGGGCGAACAGGTCGTCCTTGCCGCCGTCGCAGGGCGTGTACTTGCGTTCCGGCGCGAACGGGAACGCGGCCTGCGGTCCGAAGACGTGGCAGTGGGTGTCCACCGTGCCGGCGGGGAGCCGGAAGCTCGGCGCGGAGGGGTTCGCGTACCAGTCCAGCCAGCCGGGGGTCTTGGGCTGGGGGGTGGGTGCGGGGGCGCTCATCGGGACTCCTTCTCGATTCGTTCGTCGCAGCCGGTGCCGGGGGGGGGAAGGGGCGGCACCCGGCGGAGGGCCGGTGCGGGCTGCGGGCTCTGTGTTTCTGTGGACCGCTGAGCGACTGCGAGTCGAGGGACGTGCGGCTCGGTGCGACGGAGCGGCGGACGGCGGGCCGGCCGCGCGGGGGCACGGGCCGGACGATGCTGTCCGTACGGGACGCCGGGGCGGTCCCGCGAGGGTGACGCGGGGCGGCGGCGCGGTTCCCGTGGAACGGGAAGGGCCCTGCCGCGGACGGGAGCCGGTCCCGTCGGCCCGGCGCGACGGCCGGGGCGGGGGTGCGCACAAGGGTGCGCGGGTGCGTACGCGTGGGGGTGTGCGCACGGACACGGGTGCGGTCGGGCGCGTGCCGGTGGGGCGCACGCGGGGGCACCGCCTCCCGCGGGGCGCGCGACGTCGTCGCGTCGCGCGCCGGGGCGCCGTCCTCGGGGGGTGGGGGCGAACGGCGCCCTAGCGGTGGGCTCAGTCCACGTAGCGCAGACCGGCGGCCTTCAGCGGGTCGCGCATCGCGTACATGTCGAGGCCGAGTTCACCGGTGGCGAGCCGCGCGCGCTTGCGCGCCTCGTTGTCCTCGCGGGCACGGGAGGCCTCGGCGACCTCGGCCACGCGCCCGGCGGGTACGACGACCACGCCGTCCGCGTCGGCGACGACGACGTCACCCGGGACGACGTGCGCGTTGGCGCAGATCACCGGGATGTTCACGGAACCGAGGGTGGCCTTCACGGTCCCCTTGGCGTTGACGGCCCGGCTGAAGACGGGGAAGTCCATCTCCTGGAGTTCCGCCACGTCGCGGCAGCCGCCGTCGATGATCAGTCCCGCGGCCCCGTGCGCCCGCGCCGAGGTGGCGAGCAGCTCGCCGAAGAAGCCGTCCTCGGACTCGGTGGTGCAGGCGGCCACGAGCACGTCGCCGGGCTGGAGTTGCTCCACGGCGACGTGCAGCATCCAGTTGTCGCCGGGCTGGAGCAGCACGGTGACGGCCGGTCCGCACACCTTGGCGCCGGGGTAGACGGGCCGCACGTAGGGGCGCATGAGGCCGGTGCGGCCCATCGCCTCGTGCACGGTGGCCACGCCGAACGGCGCGAGGGACGCGACGTCGGCGGGGTCGGGGCGGGTGATGGAGCGGTGGACGACTCCGAGTTCGTACATGTCGTGCTCTTCCTTTCGCCGTCAGCGGCCCTGGTTCTTGAGAAGGGAGTCCAGGCGCGGATAGACGGCTCGGGTGTTGTGCTCCTGTATCGCCGCGAGGTCGTCGGCGGGTATGCGGGCGGCCTCGGTGTAGCGGCGGGTGTCGTCGAAGTAGTTGCCGGTGCAGGGGTCGATGTCGCGGACGGCGCCGATCATCTCCGAGGCGAACAGCACGTTCTTGGCGGGGACGACGTCCAACAGCAGGTCCATGCCGGGCTGGTGGTAGACGCAGGTGTCGAAGTAGACGTTGTCCAGCAGGTGTTCCTCCAGCGGCGGCTTCCCGAGCGCCATGGCCAGGCCCCGGAAGCGTCCCCAGTGGTAAGGGACGGCGCCGCCGCCGTGCGGGATCACGAAGCGCAGGGTGGGGAAGTCCGCGAACAGGTCGCCCTGGATCAGCTGCATGAACGCCGTCGTGTCGGCGTTCAGGTAGTGCGCGCCGGTGGTGTGGAAGGCCGGGTTCACGCTGGTGCTGACGTGGATCATCGCCGGCACGTCGTACTCGGCCATCTTCTCGTAGAGCGGGTACCACGAGCGGTCGGTGAGCGGCGGCGCGGTCCAGTGGCCGCCGGAGGGGTCGGGGTTCAGGTTCAGCGCGACGGCCCCGAACTCCTCGACGCAGCGGGTCAGTTCCGGGACGCAGGTGGCCGGGTCGACGCCCGGGGACTGCGGCAGCATCGCCGCCATCGCGAACCGCTCCGGGTACAACCGGCTGACGCGGTGGCAGAGTTCGTTGCAGATCGCCGCCCACTCGGCGGAGGTCTCGAAGCCGCCGACGTGGTGCGCCATGAAGGAGGCGCGCGGCGAGAAGATCGTCAGGTCGATGCCGCGCTCGTCCATCAGCCGGAGCTGGTTGGACTCGATGCTCTCGCGCAGCTCGTCGTCACCGATGCTCAGGTCCGTCCGCGCGGGCGCCGCGGACGGGTCGCCGAGTGCCGCGACCTGACGGTCGCGCCAGGCTCCCAGCGCGGGCGGGGCAGTCGTGTAGTGACCGTGGCAATCGATGATCATCACTGTTCCTGGGTGCTGTGAGGGGGCTGGGGCACGTCGGGGAGCGAAGGCCGGGCGGGGCCGGGGGAACCGCCCGCATCGCGCCCGGGTCTCAGGACCGCGGCACCCTCGTACCGCGGCGCACGCGCCGGGACCTCGGGGCGGACCGCAGGACGGACCGCGTCTGATCGCACCATCGTTCTCCTTCGAGACGGCTCGGCCATCAAACTAACGGCTAACGATTTTGTTGACAATATGCGTGACGATAAAGTTCCGCCGTCTCGCGGACCCCGCGCCGCCCCGGCGGACCACCCGCGGCCCCTCACGCGCGCGAGGGCCGGCCGAACGGGGAACGACCGCACGGGGACGACTGCGGGGGGCAGCTTCGCGCGGACCGCGGGTGCGTGTCACCGTCCCGCCGTGAATCCCCGCCGCCGATCACCGCCCGATCACCGCCGGACGCCTTCGCTACCCTGCCCGCATGCCGAACGGACCGGACAGCGCGCGCGTGCAACTCGACGACAACGGCCTCCTCCTGCTGCGGGACCCCGCCGACGGCTCCTGCGTCTTCCCCGCCGCCGACGACGACACGGACGGCACGGCCCCCTCCCCCGGCGTCCGGTGCTCCCTCCCGCTGCCGGAGGCGCTGCACACGCGCATCCGCCCGGCGGGCACCGCCGAGGCCGTGCTGCGGGCCTGGGCGAACGGCGAACAGGTCGGCCCGACGGCACCCTGGGACGACCCGGCGGCGAGGGAACCGGTGCGGGTACGGGCCGGAGCGGTGGTGATCCGCGACGGGCACGTCCTGCTGATCGGCTTCCGGGAGACCTGGGCGGGCACGACGGCCGACAAGGGCACCGGCGCCACGCAGGGCACGGCACCCGACGGCGACGGCGACAGCACGTACTACGAGATCCCGGGCGGCGGAGTGGAGCCCGGCGAGACCCTGCACGACGCCGTACTGCGGGAGTTGGGCGAGGAGACCGGCCTGACGGGCACGGTGGTGCGGGAGTTGGCGCGCGTCTGGAAGGACGGCCGCCGCGAGCACTACTTCCTGGTGGCCGCCGAGGGCGAGGTCGGCGCCCCGGAGACCCTCGACAACTACGGAGGCGTACCGGCCTGGCTCCCGGTGGCCGGACTGCCCGGCACCCCGGTGTGGCCGCGCCGCCTGGCCTGGCGGCTAGCGCACTGGCACAGGACGGGATGGCCGGACCGGCCGGCCGAACTGGCGGACGGCATCGAGGACTTGACGGCACCGTGCGGGTGGTGACGGCGCCGGCCCGCACCGGTTCAGGCGGTCGAAGTGATCGCTCGGGTGACGGTCGCGATCGCCGGGGCGGGGTGGCCGGGGAGGCGTGCCACGAGCACCCTGCGGATCTCGGGGGGTGCGCCGTCGACGCGCAGCAGGCTCACTCCGGGCGGCAGCACCGGTGAGAGCCGGGACGGCACCGTCGTCACGCCGAAGCCGCCCGCGACCAGCTGGAGCTTCGTCAGCCAGTCGCGCGTGGAGTGGATGACGCGGGGCCGTCCGGGCAGGCCGGGCCAGACGCCGAGCAGCGGCTCGGAGCGCGATGACGGAGAGGCGATCCACGCTGCGTCGACCAGCTCGTCGACGTGCACCCTGCTGCGTCCGGCGAACTCTCCGGTCGAGGGCGCCGCCACGACCAGTTCGGTGTCCGCGACGGTCTCGACGTGCAGGCGCGGTGACTCGCCGTCGAAGGGCCGGTGGGGTGGGCGGGACGTCAGCACGGCGAGGTCGAGCGAGCCGGCGCGCAGCGCCCGGATCAGGCTGGGCGTGGTGCTCTCGCGGGTGGTGACCGTGGTCTGCGGGTCGGCCACCGCGAGGTGCGCGAGCGCGGCGGGCAGGATCGCCGCGCCCGCGCTCGGGACTGCCCCGAGCCGCACCAGTTCGGTCCGCGGGACGGTGCCGGCGAGCTCACGCTCGGCTGCTGCGAGCGAGGCCAGGACCGTGTGGGCGTGCCGCAGCAGGGTCAGACCGGAAGGAGTGAGCCGTACCCCGTCGGGGCGGCGCTCGAACAGGGTGGTGCCGGTACTGCGTTCGAGTGCGGCGGCCTGTCGTGAGACTGCCGACTGCGTGTAGCCGAGTCGCTCGGCTGCCGCGGTGAAGCTGCCGCACTCGGCGATCTGCCGCAGGACCCGTAGTCCCGAGCTGGAGATGTCCATGCGACCTACGCATACCACGGATGCCAGATCGTCGCTTCCGGCATGCCCACCCAGCTCCTAGTGTCGATCTCACGAGCAACGGACACACACGGACGAACATGGAGGTCATCACGTGCGAGCAGCAGTTCTGACGCGGTTCGGCGCACAGCTCACGGTGCGGGAGGTGCCCGACCCCGAGGCCGGGGGTGGCGAGGTGGTGGTCGAGGTCCTCGCCGCCAATGTGGGGCCCTACGCGGGCGAAGTCTTCAGCGGCGAGCGGAACTACCCCCTTGTCCCGCCCGTCGTGCCCGGTGTCGGCGGGGTGGGGCGGATCGTCCACGTCGGCCCGGACACCACCCGGCTGCGCGTCGGCGATGTGGTGTGGTGCGACTCGACGGTGCGTTCGCGGGACGACGCCCTGACACCCGACATCACGCTCCAGGGCTGGAGCTCACGCGGCGAGGGCGGCGCGCGGCTCGCCCGGTACTGGCACGACGGTGCGTTCGCCGAGCTCATGCGGGTCCCGACGGAGAACGTCTTTCCGCTGCCCGCCGCGGCCGGGGACGATCCGGCCCGCTGGGCAGCGCTCACCGTGCACGCCATCTCCTACGGCGGGCTGCTGGCAGGCGGGCTCGCGGCAGGCGAGACGCTGCTCGTCAGCGGGGCCACCGGCAACCTCGGCAGCAGCGCGGTCGCGGTCGCGCTCGCGATGGGAGCAGGCCGCGTGGTCGCCCCGGGCCGCAACAAGGCCGCCCTCGACCTCCTCGCCGACCGGTTCGGCCCGCGTCTGCGCCCGGTCCCGCTGACCGGAGACGAGGCCACCGATCGCGCGGCGATGTCCGCGGCGGCCGACGGCCCGATCGACATGGTGATCGACTTGCTCCCGCCGAGCGCACCCAGCTCGGCGTCGCGCGCGGCGGCCATGACCGTGCGCGAGTACGGCCGCGTCGTCCTCATGGGCGGCGTCGGCATGCTCGGTGGCGACGACCTCGCACTCCCGTACCCGTGGATCATGCGCAACTCGATCACCGTGCGCGGGCAGTGGATGTACCCGCGCACAGCCAATGCCGGCATCGTCCGGCTCCTCGCCTCGGGCACTCTGGATCTCGCCCCCGAACGAGTCCGGTCGTTCGGCCTCGATGCTGTCAACGACGCCATCGCGTACGCCGCCGCGCACGGTGGCCCGTTCGACCGCACCAGCCTCACCCCGTCGGCCGGCTGACGAGCCCCCTGATCCCCACCACCCGCACGACCGCGACTCTTACGAGCACAGGTAGCTGTATGGCCGCTGTTTGACGCGAACGAGGCCACTTGGGGCTCGGCCGGTCGCTGCTTCCCGGCGAAGCTGCCAGTGTCGACCTCGGTGGGGATGCCGAGTCCGACCAGTCGTCCCCACCTGGCTCGGGTGCTCCCGGGTGATCGCGAGGTGTTCGAGGTGCGACGCGGCCTCCCGCAGCCGGGTCCGCGGTTCGCCGATTTGCGTGCGGAGTTTGGTCCGGGCCCGGGTGGCGTCCTCCTGGAGGTCCGGCGCGTCGAGCAGGGGCTGGACGGTCATGCGGTCACCGCCTGTGGTTCGCGCAAGGTGGGAGCGTTCGCGCTGGTGAGGCGGCGAATCATGACGTGGGACATCGACCGGTGGACGCGGGAGGCTTACGACGAGGGGCGGTGCTCGTAGCCGTCGACCAGACGCGGTTGCAGTACTGGGCCCGACGCCCCGTCACGCGCAGGTCCGCACCCTCCCCCCGGATGCCCTCGGCCGCGGCGTCGGCCAGTCCGGCGTTGGTGACCGGCCGCGACCTCGCGGCGGCGACGGGGGCCGCGACGGAACTGGAGGAGGTGTGCGCCCTGCTCCTCCTGCTCGGTGAGAGTGAGCGCCGCCTGCTGGAGCCCGCCGAGATAGCCGAACTCACCGCGAAGTACGGCTCGTTCTGGGACCTGTGAGCGTGGGCGGCGCGCCGTGCCCCGTCCGCGCGGGAGCGCCGCGCGCCCCCGCCCGCGCTCGCGGCGCCCGGCGGCGGGCGCCGCCCCTCACCCCCCGGTGCGCGGCCTGGTCATGCTGAAGCGGTCGAGTCCGTTCCCGCCCCCGACCAGGTCCGCCGCCAACTCCCCCACCACCGGCGCGAACTTGAAGCCGTGCCCCGAGAAGCCGCCGACGACCGTGACCGGGCCCCGGCGGTCGATGACGAAGTCCTCGTCGGGCGTGGTCGTGTAGAGGCAGGTGAGGGCGGCAGGTTCGGTGGCGTCCACGCCGGGGAGCCAGCGTTCGGCGTACTTCTGGAGCCGGGCGACGGCCTGCTGGTCGATCGTGCGGTCCCGGTGGTCGGGGTCGACGACCGGACCGACGCCGTGGAAACCGACCTTGACCCCGTCCAGACTGCCGAGTCCGTAGACCGCCTCGTCCGGACCGCCGTGATGGATGAAACTGGGCCAGCCGAGGGCGTCCGGCGCGGGGAAGTGCACCGGCTGCTCCTGGGTTATCCGCATCGGCGGCAGACCGGGGACGACTCCCGCCAGCCGCCCGGGAGTCCAGCTTCCGGCCGCCACCACGACCGCGTCCGCCACCACGGCCTCCTCGCCGTCGGTGACGACCTCGACCCGCTGCCCGCGCACGGCGAGCCGGGTCACCTTCACGCCGTGCCGGACACGGGCGCCGTGCTGCCGGGCCGCCTCCTGGAACGCCTCGACGGCATGATCGGCGTGCACCCGGCCGGCCTCGGGGTGGAAGACGGCGGTGCCGTCCACGCGCAGACCGGGCCACCGCTCGGCGGCCTGGTCCGGGGTGAGCCGCTCGACGGGCCGTCCGGCCGCCGTCAGGGCGCGGTGCAGCGCCTCGGTCGCGCCGACGGGCCCGTGGTCGACGGCGCCGGTGAGTTCGAGCACCTCACGGCCCGTCTCCTCCTCCAGCTTCCGCCACAGCGGCAGCGCGCGGACGGCGAGACCGACGTAGAACGCGTCGTCGTAGGCCAGGCGGAAGATCCGCGAGGTGCCGTGCGAACTGCCCCGGTCGTGACCGGGCGGGAACTGCTCGAACAGGGTGACCTGGTCACCCCGCGAGGCCAGGTGCCAGGCGGCGGCGGAGCCCATGACTCCCCCTCCGACCACAACGGTGTGACGTACCACGGGCTGTTCCTCTCGCTTCCCGGCCGGGCGCCGGGTTGTTCCCGGCGACCGTCCGGACCGGTGGGGCGGACGTCCCGCCGCACCGGACCGACGGACTGTCGGAGCAGCCGGCGGGCCGCCGGGACGGTGGACCACCGGGCCGGGGGCAGTCCCGGCCGGCGGCACCGCGCCGGCGCTCAGGCGGTGCCCCGACGGTGCGCCGCACGAGCCGAACCGCCGTGTCCCGACCGCCCAGTTCCCCTGCTCCGTGTGCGACAGTCTCACGTCTGCCCGTGGACCGGGCGCCGGGGTACCCGCGGATCAGTGCCCGGACCGGCGCCGCGCGCCCCGAACGGGCGGCGGGTGCGGGGGCGGCACCGCGCCCGGGAGCCGCGGAGGCCGCGGGGCGGCGCGCGCACGAGGGGCCCGCCGGGCCGCGGCGCGGTTCAGTAGCGGCCGCCCCTGGGGGCGGGCAGCGCGTTCAGGTCGGCGAGGTCCCGCGCGCTCAACTCGACCTCCCCGGCGGCCGCGTTGTCGTCCAGGTACTTCGGCGTCTTGGTGCCGGGGATCGGCACGACGCGCTCGCCCTGGGCGACGATCCACGCGAGCGCGACCTGGGCCGGTGTGATGCCGGAGCGCTCGGCGATCTCCCGCACGCGGTCCGCGATGGCCAGGTTGGCGCGCAGCGCGTCCTGCTGGAAGCGGGGGTTGCGGCGCCGGAAGTCGTCCTCGGGCAGGTCGTCGAAGGAGGCGAACCGCCCGGCGAGGAAGCCGCGGCCCAGCGGGGCGTAGGGCAGCAGCGCGATGCCCTGGTCCTGGCAGTAGGGCAGGACGTCGGCCAGCACGTCCCGCGTCCACAGCGAGAACTCGGACTGGACGGCCGCCACGGGGTGCACGCTCTGCGCGCGCTTGATCTGCTCGACGGTGACCTCGGACAGCCCGAGGTGGAGCGCCTTGCCCGCCCGCACCACCTCGGCCATCGCGCCGAAGGTCTCCTCGACCGGCACGTCCGGGTCGACGCGGTGGAGCTGGTAGAGGTCGACGTGGTCGGTGCCCAGACGCCTCAGGCTGTCGTCGATGGCCCGACGGACGTGCTGGGGGCGGCCGTCGTTGGCGAGCTGGGGCGAGCTCCGGGGGCCGCCGGAGGGGTCGGACACGTACAGGCCGACCTTGGTGGCGAGCACGGCCTGCTCGCGCCGGGCGCCGGCCAGGGCGCGGCCGAGGAGTTCCTCGTTGGTGTAGGGGCCGTAGACGTCGGCGGTGTCGATGAGGTTGGCGCCCGCTTCGAGGGCCTGGTGGACGACGGCGACGGAGGTCGGCTCGTCGCGCGGGACGGCCATGTCGTAGCCGAAGGTCATGCCCATGCAGCCGAGGCCGATGACGCCGACGGCGGGGCCGTTGATGCCGAGAGTCGTGGTGCGCATGTGGTGACTTGTCTCCAGGGGAACGGGCGGGGCCGACGGCGGCCGGGACCTGTCGGAAGCCGGACCTGTCCAAGGCCCCGCGGGGCGGGAGCGTGCCGGTCGGGTGCGGGAGGACGGGCGGGTACGGGAGCGGTCTCGGTCGGAGGGGTGCCGGGGGCGGGGCGGAGGGACACGGCGGCGGGGCGGACGTCGGGGCGCGACACGATCGTAGGCGCCGTGGATCTTTCCGGCGCTGACGTTCCCGGCGGTGGCGTCGGCGCGCCGCGCCGGCCGGCGTCCGCCCATCACCCCGCATCGTCAACAATTCTGCTGACAACTCTTGCGCCCGCCCCTGCCCGGCCTTACGGTCCCCGAGGCACGTGTCCCCGTGGACCCGGCGGCAGAGGACGTCCATGACGACGCAACAGCACCGCAGCAAAGGCGCGTTGACCCGCCGCACCCCAACCGGCGCCTTTCGCGGCGCAGTTGTGCATGTCATGCCCCTGCCAGCTCCTGTCGCCACGGGCGGCCCGGCCGAACCTCCGTGCAGTCCGGCACCCTTGGAGATGAACATGGCTAGACTTCTCGCCCGTTGGCGTCCCGGAAGGGCGGCCGCCCTGCTGGCGGCGCTCGCGGTGCTCGTCGGAACGGTGCTGTCCCTGGCCGGCAGTCAGGCCGCTTCGGGCCCGGTGGGGAACGCGGCGTACACCGCCGCGACGGCCGCCGACGCCGGAACGCCACCCGCGATCGACTGTACGGCCGTCGCCAAGCTCGACCTCGCCGCGATTCCCGGCGCCCCGACGGCGATCACCTCGGCCAAGGTCATGGCCGCCGATGCCAACTCCCTCGGAAAATGGGCCGCTTGCGACGTGACGGGACTCGTCGCGCCGCAGATCCAGTTCGAGCTGCGGCTGCCGCTGACCGGCTGGCAGCAGAACTACCTCCAGGTCGGCTGCGGCGGCAACTGCGGCTCGGTGAACCTCAACAACGTCCCCGCCGCCGCCGACTGCACCCCGCTGACGGACGGCGGGTTCGCCGTTGCCACCAACAACGAGGGCCACTTCAACGGCTCCGGCGTCTTCGCCACCGACCCGACCCTGCGGGTCGACTTCGGCTACAAGGCGGACCACGAAGTCGCCGTCGCCGCAAAGGAGATCATCAAGCGGTTCTACGGCCGGGCCGCCACCCACTCCTACTTCTCCGGGTGTTCGCAGGGCGGCCACCAGGCCCTGACCGAGGCGCAGCGCTACCCCAAGGACTTCAACGGCATCGTCGCCGGCGCCCCCGCCAACAACTGGACCGCGCTGAACGTGTTCGCCCACGCCTGGAACGCGCAGGCGGTCTACTCCGACAACGGCAGGGCCACGCTGACCACGCCCGACCTGGCACCGCTGCACGCGGCGGTCCTCAAGGGCTGCGGCGCGACCGACGGCGTGATCACCGATCCGCTCAGCTGCACGTGGGATCCGGCGAGCATCAAGTGCGCGGCGGGACAGACCTCGGCGCCGGACGACTTCTGCCTGAACGCCGCCCAGGTGAAGACCCTGCACAAGCTCTACGCGGGCCCGCACGACGAGAACGGCAAGCTGCTGTACCCGGGTTGGCAGCTCCTGGGCTCCGAGCTGAACTGGGACGTGATCGTCCCGGCGACGGCGGACACACCGTCGGGCGACCAGAACTTCGTCAAGGAGACCATCCGCTACATGGTCTTCCCGAACGCCCGGCCCACCCTCACGTACAAGGACGTGAAGTTCACCAGCGCCTACTTCAACAACCTCCTCAGGCTCAACCACGCCACGTACGACGCGACCGACCCGGACCTCTCCGCGTTCAAGGCGGCCGGCGGCAAGCTGATCCTCTGGCACGGCCTCGGTGACCAGCACATCCCGGCGGTCGGCACGATGGCGTACTACAAGGCGGTGTCGAAGACGATGGGCGGCACCGCGAGGACCGAGAGCTTCGCGCGGCTGTTCCTGCTGCCCGGCGTCGCGCACTGCGGCGGCGGCCAGGGGCCGAACAGCTTCGACGCCCTGTCCGCGGTGATGGACTGGGTGACCGCGGGCAAAGCCCCGGCGAGCCTGGTCACCAACCGGCTGGGCACGGACGGCGGCACGGTCGCCAGCCGGCCGGTCTTCCCGTACCCGTACATCGCCGTGAACACGACGGGCGGCCCCGCCGACCGGGCGAGCAGCTACACCAAGCAGCTCTCCACGGCGGAGCGGGACGTCCGCGTCGACTACCTCGGCGGCTTCCGCTCCGGCTACGAGACCGTCAGCAGCTGGATCGACGGCAAGTGGGTCACCCGCCCCGGCAAGAGCTGATCACCGGCACCGCCCCTTCCCCCTCTCCCACCACCGGCCGTGGCCGGCACCCGCAGCGGGTGCCGGCCACGGCCGTTCGCCGGTCGGCCCACCGCTGGGGTGCCGCGGCGCACCCGACGCGGACCGCCGGTCCGGACCGCCGCCGGGTAGTGCGCCGGAGCGTGTTCGGCGGCGATGAGCGGCATTGTGCGCCGTATGCGCTCCCCCACTCCCAACCACCGCAAAAAAGAAGGGCGTTCGGGATCGCGGGCGAGGTCTGCCGCGTTGTCGAGGAAGACGGTCCAGCGGCGCAGGTCACGGCGGGCACACCACCTCGCGTGGCACTCCGGGGGGCCGCAGCCGCCTTTTGGCTCTATGCAGAATGCTCGGAGCATAATGTGCAGAGCCAATAGCTAGGAGCTTTCTGTGCATGGCCGATGAGGTCGCGGGTACGTGCACGGCGAAGGAGCGGCGATGACACCCCTTGTGGACCCCAGCCTGAACCGGCGCAAGCTGCGACTGGCACTCAGGCACGCGCGCGAGAACGCCGGCCTGACCCAACGCGAGGCGGCCCGGAACGTCGAGTGGTCGCAGTCGAAGCTGATCCGCGTGGAGACGGGTACGGTCGGTGTGTCGGTCAGCGACCTCCGTGCGCTGCTCGCCCTCTACAGAGTGGATCACCCGGACCGGGTGGCGGAGTTGGAGCAGGCGGCGCGCGGCAGCAAGGGCCCGAGCTGGTGGTCGAGCTTCCACGACGTCGTGACACCCCAGTTCGCCCAGTACCTCGGATACGAGGGCGCCGCCACGTCCCTGCACACCTACCACCCCATCGTGGTGCCGGGACATCTCCAGACGAAGCGTTACGCCGAGGCACTGCTCGCGCCGCGCGGCCTGGACCCCGAGCGGCTCGAACGCGTCGTCACGCTGCGCATGAAGCGCCGGGAGCGGATGTTCGACAACCCGGGCGGCCCGGCCTGTGTGTTCCTGCTGGACGAGGCGGCGGTGCGGCGGCAGATCGGCGGGCCGGAGGTGCAGGCCGAGCAGTTGCGGCAACTGCTGGACCTGGGCGGGCGTGAGGAAATCGCCGTGCGCGTACTGCCCTTCGAGGCGGGCGCGCACTACAGCACTCTCGGCAGCTTCGTCCTCCTGGGCTTTCCCGACGACGACGACCTGCTGTACCTGGAGCACGCCGCGGGCAGCATGACCGGGGGCGAGGACCTGGACCTGCTGGCGCGGTACCAGGAGTGCTTCCAGACCATCGAGGAAGCAGCACTCAGCGAGTCGGACTCGGCCGACCTGATCAGCCGAATCCAGCAGGACCTCGGCGTCCGTTGACAGCGCGGCGGCCGTCACGGACGGCGGAGCCAGGGGGAGGACCAACCGTGGTCTTCAGGTCGGTGTGGCAGCGCCTGCTGGACAGGGCGCAGCCGGAAACGGTGGAGGCGGGCCCGCAGGCCGGCCCCAACGACGAGGGACTCAGGGCGCAGGCGATCCAGACCGCCGAGCAGACACGGAACCTGATCGCCATAGAGACCGCACGCGGGGAGACGCGACTGCGGCTGGTGACAAGGATCGGCGTCCTGGCGCTGGCGGCCCTGACGGTGCTGGTGTGCGCCGCCCTGTTCGTGGTGAACGCGGCCGGGCACCTGCATCTGCCGTGGTCCCGTATAGGCACGGCGGTGGGGACCTTCCTGGTCGCCGCCGCCACCACAGGACTGTCGTGGTGGGTGAAGCGGGCCCTGGGACGCCGGGCGGCCGGCCGGGCTAGCGGGGCGAACCGGCCTGCGAACCGTGCGGAAGACGATCAGGATCCGGCGCGGGCGCCGTAACCGACGACACTCCCGCCCGCCAGAGACCCGCGCTGACCGCCACCGCCAGCATCACGGCGACCCACAGGACGCGCTTGGCGAGGACGCTGTCGACGAGGACGGAGGCAACCGCCGCCGCGAGCGTCGCGGCCGCGCCGACGGCCAGGGCGAAAGTGACCGCTCCACCGAAGGTCGCCGACCTGTCGCGCGCCTTCCCGCCCGGCTGTTCCGCTGCGGATACCCCAGCACCCATAAGGCCCCCTGCCTTGTGTCGATGGCTGGATACGAACGTCACGGGCCCTCTAACTCCCCCACCGCCACAGCGTCCAGGAAATCCGTCCAGACACGGGCGGTGAACGTGACGGCCGGCCCGGCAGGCGCCTTGGAGTCGCGGGCGAGGACACAGCCACACCTCACCGCGACCTCCACACATTCGTTCTCGTTACCGCACCTGCTGCTCCTGAGCCACAAGGGTTTCCCCCCATGCACCACCTCAGTCCTCCAGATCCCCCGATGCGTCCGGACGGTGCGCGGCAACACTAGTGGACGGCTGTACACCGCCGCAGGCCAACTACCTGAATATTCCCGGCCTTTTACCACAAAAAGCAGCGACAGGATCACGCAGCGCTACCACAACCAAGGTTAGGATGCCCTGCCTCGCACCGCCATACGCGAACGAGCCGATATGCCGTACGACTTTTCCGTCGAGGCGCGGCGGCGCGCGCTCCCGCGCATCACGCGCACAGCCGAACACGCCCCGTTAGTGAAATATTCAACCACCCTCCCGCGTTCCCGTCCCCGAAGGAGGATTCACGTGGACACGAACAAAACGGCCTACTCGCCGGAGACGACGGACACGACGTACTACGACCACGGAACGCCGGCGGAGCGGTGGCAGCGGGCGGGGATGTTCTTCGACGCCAAGGAGTACGCCGCCGCCGCGCGCGTGCTCGGCTCGCTGGTGGACGAGGTGCCCGAGCAGACCGGACCCCGGCTGCTGCTGGCCCGCGCCTACTACCACTCCGCCCAACTGTGGCGCGCCGAGGCCGAGTTGCGCACCATCGTCGAGCGGGACCCGGTGGAGCACTACGCCCGGCTGATGCTCGGCCGCACCCTGGAGCGGCAGGGACGCGGTGACGAGGCGCAGCCGCACCTGCGGCTCGCGTCGGCGCTCGCCGGTGACTTCGCGGAGCTCTGATCCCGGGCCCGGACCGTGCCATCCTTGCCGGATGGCATCTCCGAGTGATCGTGCGCCCCTTGCCGAACAGGTCGAGGAACTCCTCGCCGCGGACGGCCCGTTGACCGTCGTCGCCGCAGGCGATCCCGTACTGCGGGGCGGAATCGAGCCCTACGACGGGCAGTTGGACCCCGGCCTGTTCGCCCGCTTCGTCGAGGCGCTGCGGGTGACCATGCACGCCGCCCCCGGCGTCGGCCTCGCGGCACCGCAGGTCGGGGTGCCGCTGCGGATCGCGGTCGTGGAGGACCCGGCACCGGTGTCCGACGAGGTGCGGGTGGCGCGCGGGCGGGTGCCGCAGCCCTTCCGGGTGCTGGTGAACCCGTCGTACGAGCCGGTCGGCCCGGGGCGGGCCGCGTTCTTCGAGGGGTGCCTGAGCGTTCCCGGCTGGCAGGCCGTCGTGGCGCGGCACACCGAGGTGCGGCTGCGGGCGCTGGACGAGGGCGGGCGGTCCGTGGACGAGGTGTTCGCCGGGTGGCCGGCGCGGATCGTGCAGCACGAGACGGACCACCTCGACGGGACGCTCTACCTCGACCTCGCCGAGCCGCGCTCGCTGTCCTCCAACGAGGCGGTGGCGGAGCGCTGGGCGCAGCCCGTGCCGGACGCGGCAGCCAAGGCTCTGGGGTTCCAACTGCCCGGCTGAGCGGGCGACTTCGAGTCCGCACGGGAGCGGGAGTGGGGGCCGCGGCGCGCCGACGCCGTGGCCCCCGCTCCCGTGTGCGTGCGGGATCAGCCCCGGTACGCCTCCAGCAGCCGCAGCCAGACCTCGCTGATCGTCGGGTAGGGCGGCACCGCGTGCCACAGCCGGTCGATCGGGACCTCCCCGGCGACCGCGATCGTCGCGGAGTGGATCAGTTCGCCGACACCCGGGCCGACGAAGGTGACACCGCGGACGATCTCCGCGTCGAGGTCGACGACCATGCGGGCCCGGCCCCGGTACCCGTCGGCGTAGAGCCCGGCGCCCGCGACCGTGGCGAGGTCCACGTCGACGGCCCGGACCCGGTGGCCGGCCTGCTCCGCCTCCGCGAGGGAGAGGCCGACGGCCGCGGCCTCCGGGTCGGTGAAGACGACCTGCGGCACCGCGTCGTGGTCGGCGGTCGCGGCGTGGGCGCCCCAGCGGTCGGTCTCCAGCAGGGGCACCCCGGCCGCGCGGGCGGCGATCGCGGCACCCGCGACCCGCGCCTGGTACTTGCCCTGGTGGGTCAGCAGCGCCCGGTGGTTGACGTCGCCGACCCCGTACAGCCACTCGCTGTCCACGACGCGCAGGCTGTCGTCGACGGTGAGCCACGAGCCCGGCTTCAGTCCGACCGTGTCGAGGCCGATGTCGCCGGTGCGCGGCGCGCGGCCGGTGGCGAAGAGGATCTCGTCGGCCTCGACGCGGTCGCCGTCCCCGGTGACCGCGACGACCGTGCCGTTCTCCCGGGTCACCGAGGTGACGGAGGTGTTCGTCCGCAGGTCCACGCCGGCCTCGGTGAGCGACTCGGCGACCAGTTCGCCGGCGAAGGGCTCCATCCGCTCCAGCAGGCCGCCGCGGCGGACCAGCAGCGTCACCCGGGAGCCGAGGGCCTGCCACGCGGTGGCCATCTCGACGGCCACGACGCCGCCGCCGACCACGATCAGACGGCCGGGCACGGCCTTGGCGCTGGTGGCCTCCCTGCTGGTCCACGGGCGTACGTCGTCGATGCCGGGCAGGTGGGGCACCACGGCGTCGGTGCCGGTGCACACGGCGACGGCGTGCCGGGCGGTGAGCACCCGCTCGGTGCCGTCGGCGCCCGTCACGGTGACCCTGCGCGGCCCGTCGAGGCGGCCCTGGCCGCGGTAGAGGTCGGCGCCGATGCCCTCGACCCAGGCGACCTGGCCGTCGTCCTTCCAGTCCGAGGTGTAGTAGTCCCGGTGCGCGAGGACCGCCGACGCGTCGAGGGGACCCTGCACCGCCTGCCGCAGGCCGGGCACCCTGCGGGCGTCGGCACGGGCGATGACCGGGCGCAGCAGGGCCTTGCTGGGCATGCACGCCCAGTACGAGCATTCGCCGCCGACGAGCTCGCTCTCCACGACCGCGGTGGAGAGGCCGGCCGCACGGGTGCGGTCCGCCACGTTCTCCCCCACAGGACCTGCTCCGAGCACCACGACGTCGTATGCGATGGGTTCCGTATCCGTCATGGGGACAGTCTGCAAGGTGGTGTGCGCGCGGGCCACACGGGTACGCGCGCGGAATACCCGGGCGGTCGGCCGCGTTGTGCCGACGGCTTCGCACCGACTTCGGGAAGAGGGATGCAGACCATGAGCAGGACCGTGGAACTCACCAAGGAGAACTTCGACGAGACGGTCACGGACAACGAGTTCGTGCTGATCGACTTCTGGGCGTCGTGGTGCGGTCCGTGCCGGCAGTTCGCCCCTGTCTACGACAAGGCCGCCGAGGAGAACCCCGACCTGGTGTTCGGCAAGGTGGACACCGAGGCGCAGCCCGAGCTGGCCGCCGCGTTCGGCATCCAGTCCATCCCGACGCTGATGATCGTCCGCGACCAGGTCGCGGTCTTCGCCCAGCCCGGCGCGCTGCCGGAGGCGGCGCTGACCGACGTCATCGGCCAGGCCCGCAAGCTGGACATGGACGAGGTCCGCAAGTCCGTCGCCGAGCAGCAGGCAGCCGCGGGGCAGGGCGAGCAGACCGAGCAGTGACCGACCGGGGGCCGGCGCGGGCGCGCGGCCCCCGGCCCCGCCCGCACGTCACCGCCGGGGCACCGTCCCGGCGGCGCGCCGCGGGCGCTCAGCTCGACTCGCGGGGCACCATACCCACCCGCAGCATCCGGTGGGTCTCCCGCGGGCAGGCCGGGTCGCGCACGGCGCGGTCCACCAGTTCGGCGAGGGCCCGGCACGAGGTCAGGTCGATGCCGACCGTGCTCAGCCGGGGCCGCAGCAGCCGGCCGAGCATGAGATCGCCGGCGCCCACCACCGCCGTGTCCCCGGGCACGGCCACGCCCTCGTCCTGGAGGGCGCGCATGAGCAGCATCGCGTACTCGTCGCTGTACGCGAACACGCCGTCGAGGCCCAGTCCGCGCCAGCGCGCGGCGAGCCGGGCGGCGTCCTCCTCCTCGTGGGCGAGCGGCAGTTCCGTGACCGCGGCGTCGGTGTCCCGCAGGGCCGCGCGTACGCCGCGCAGCCGGGGCAGGGCGTAGTCGTCGAGGCCCGCCTCCCGCGGCAGCACGACGCCGATACGGCGGCGGCCGCGTTCGTAGAGGTGTTCGGCGGCCAGGCGCCCGACCGACTCGTGGTCGGTGAGCAGGGTGTGGGTGCCCTCGACGGCCTGGGGGCCGAGGGCGAGGACCACGCGGACGCCGGTGCGCGCGAGGACCGTCAGGCCGTCGGGTTCCAGGCTCGACGCGGGGACGATGACGGCGGCGGGGCGCAGTTCGGCCCAGGCCCGTGCGGCGCGGTCACCGCGCGCGGGCGCGGCGCCGCACTGGACGACCGTGTAGTCGAGCCGGCCCAGTTCTTCCTGGAGTTCGGCGACGAGGCGGTGGTACAGCGTGCCGTTTCCGGGCTGCGCGGGCAGCAGGACCAGTCGGCTGCGTCCGGCGCGCAGGCTGCGGGCAGCCGCGTGCGGCACGTACCCGAGGTCCTGCGCCGCCTCGCGGACCCGGCGGCGGGTGGGCTCGCTGATCCGGACGGCGGCGGTGTTGTTGAGGACGTAGGAGACGGTCGCGCGCGACACTCCGGCGCGACGCGCCACGTCGGCGCTCGTGGGGACGAAGCCGTTCGCGAGGGCGGGCGTGGGGGACGCGGGTGTTCCAGGGGTGTGCACCATGACGTGCGGCATCCTCGCAGAGAACACCGGCCACTTCGCGCGCGGGGGCGTCAACAGGCCCTGAAAACCGCCATGTTGGGAGCACCGGCGCCGAACGGCCGGTCCTTCAGGCGCGGGTGAGGCGGGTGACCAGGTCGGTCCAGCCGGCCTCCAGCCTGCTCCCGGTCATCGCGCACCGTCCGGTGAGGTGATGGACGAGCGCGGGGTCCAGGTACCCCATCAGCGTCTGCGCGAGGAGTTCGCTGTCGGAGCCGGGGGCGGCCTGTTCGAGCAGCATCGCCAGGTGGCGGTGGTGGACCCGGCGGGGCGCGAGGGAGAACCGGCGCCCGGCGGCGGGCTCCGCGGCCAGTTGCAGCTCCAACTCCTCCGACCAGCGGCGCAGTACGGCGATGCCGAAGGCGTTCAGACGGTCCACGGCGGGCGCGCCGGGGCCCAGCGGCGGGGGGCCGGAGAGGAAGGACGCCTGGAACTTCTTCTCGGAGTGGTCGAGGAGGGCCATCAGCAGCCCGGTGCGGTCGCCGAACCGGCGGAAGACGGTGCCCTTGCCGACCGAGGCGGCGGCGGCGACGGCCTCCATGGTGACGGCGCCCGCGCCGTGCTCCGCGACCAGCCTCGTCGCGGCCTCCAGCAGACGGGCGCGGTTGCGCGCGGCGTCGGCGCGCAGGCACGGCTCGTCCGCCTCCGTTCCCAGCCCCAACAGCACTGGTTCGGCGGCGAGTTCGACGGTCTTCCGGGGCTTCGGAGAAGACGGCGGAGAGGCTGGCATGAACTCAGCGTAAAGCATCCAGGGCAAAACTGGACCGCGGTCCGGTTAGACTGCTACAACATTAAACGGACCCCGGTCCGGATTGTGACGGCAATGTTTCAGCACCCTTGGAGTTAGCATGTCTGTTCGTATCCTCGCGCTCGTCGGCAGCCTCCGTGCCGGTTCGCACAACCGCCAGCTCGCCGAGGCGGCGGCCAAGCTCGCCCCCGAGGGCGCCCAGGTCGAGATCTACGAGGGCCTGGCCGACGTCCCCTTCTACAACGAGGACATCGACGTCGCGGACAACGTCCCGGCCGCCGCCGCCAAGCTGCGCGAGGCCGCGAACGCCTCCGACGGCTTCCTCTTCTTCTCCCCCGAGTACAACGGCACGATCCCGGCCGTCCTCAAGAACGCCATCGACTGGCTGTCCCGCCCGTACGGCGCCGGCGCCTTCACCGGCAAGCCGGTCGTCGTGGTGGGCACCGCGTTCGGCCAGTACGGCGGCGTGTGGGCGCAGGACGACACCCGCAAGGCCGTGGCCATCGCCGGCGGCAAGGTGCTGGAGGACGTGAAGCTCTCCGTTCCCGGTTCGGTCACCCGCTTCGCCGAGATCCACCCCTCGGACGACGCCGAGATCGTCGAGCAGCTCACCGAGGTCGTCAACCGGCTGCACAGCCACGCCGGCGAGGTCACGGCCGCCTGAGCACGCACGACCGAAGCAGTACCCCCCGCGCGCCGAAGGCGCCGGAACCCGTACCCCGGGCTCCGGCGCCTTCGGCGCTTCCGCGGCACGCGGAGCGGGGCTCAGGCCAGGTCGGCGAGCTTGCGCACCGCGTCCGCGGCGAACGTCTCGGTCCACACGGCCGGCGCGTCCCCGGTGGGCGCGAAGATCACCGTGTCGATGCCGAGGCCCTCGTACCCGGAGAGGTCGCGCACGCAGCCGTCGACGTCCCCCGCCTTCACCGAATCGCCTGTGTAGATCATGGTCTTGCGGATGGTGTCGTAGTCCCGCGAGACGTCGTCGCAGTGCCCGCGCAGCACGTCCAGCTTGTGCCGCACCACCTCCGGGGAGGCCCCGAAGAGGTTGCACGCGTCGCCGTACTTCGCGACGAGCCGCAGAGTCTTCTTCTCTCCGGAGCCGCCGATCATGATCTCCGGGTGGGGTGCGCTCACCGGCGCCGGCCGGCACAGCGTCGCGCCGAGCCGGTAGTGGTCGCCCTCGAAGGGGCCGTCGTCGTCCGGGTCCCACATCTGCAGGCAGATCCGCAGGGCCTCCTCCAGCCGCTCGAAGCGTTCGGCGAGCGGCGGGAACGGCACCCCGAGCCCGAGGTGCTCCCGCTCGTACCAGGCGGCCCCGATACCGAGGGTGGCGCGCCCCTCGGACAGGACGTCGAGGGTGGTGGCGACCTTCGCGAGGAGACCGGGCGGCCGGTAGGTGACACCGGTGACCAGCGCGCCCAGGCGCACCGTGTGCGTGTGGGCGGCGAGGAAGCCCAGCGTCGTGTAGGCCTCCAGCATGGGGTCCTCGGCGCCGCCGTTGTCCTCCATCTGGAAGTAGTGGTCCATCACCGACAGCCAGCCGACGCCGGCCTCCTCGGCCGCGGCACCGGTCGCGGCCAGTTCGGCGGCGGTCGCCCTCGCACCCCCCGGGTAACCGAACCGGCTGATGTGCACGCCCACCCGCATCCGTCTCTCCGTTCACCTGTTCCGTCGGCGGTGCGCACGTCGCTCCGCGACCGCCCGATGTCTCGACGTCGTCGACGCTAGGTGCTGGAGTCCTCTCGAAGTCAAGGAAACGGCCGCCCGGCCGTCGGGCCGCACCCGAACGCCCCCGGTCCGCGCCGCGGACCTCCCGCCCGGGACGGCGGCACCCGCACGCGCGGCCCGTACCCTGTGGCCATGGGCGATGCGTCGATGGTGGGACTGATGGGGCGGGTCACCGGAACGATCGGTCCCGGCCTCGTCGGCGAGGTGATCGTCCGGGTCCGCGGCGGGGCCGAGCACTTCCTCGCCTACCCGGCCGTGGGGACGGACCGGATCGAGCGGGGGACGGTGGTGATGGTGGTGGAGTACCTGCCGCCGAGAACCGTCTACGTGTCGGCGGCGTACGACAGTTGAGGCGTCCTGTCCATGGCCGGCGCGGTCCGCTCTGTCGCAGGTCGGAGCCATAAGCGTCAGGATGGCAACAAGAGTTCGTCAGGATCTTCTGCGGGCCCCCGCCGAGGAGCAAACTCCCCTCGTTCGGTGCCGAAAGGGCACCATCGTAAGGGGGCGTATGCCGATGGTTGTCGGCGTCGTGGCGGGAGTGGTCGTAGTGGCCGCTCTCGTGGTGATCGGCCTGTTCAAGATGATGTGGCGAGTGGCCGAGCCCAACGAGGCGTTGATCATCTCCGGTTCCAAGCACAGGACCGAGGGCCTTGAGGAGGGCATGGGCTTCCGCATCGTCACGGGGCGCGGCACGCTCGTGCTGCCCGGCGTGCAGGCGGTGCGCAAGCTCTCGCTCGACCTGAACGAGACCGAACTGCATGTGGACTGTGTGACGCACCAGGGCATTCCGCTGAAGGTGCGGGGGGTCGTCATCTTCAAGGTGGGCGACGACTTCGTGTCGATCGCCAACGCGGGCCGTCGTTTCCTGGATCAGCAGAAGATGATGTCGGCCCGTGTGCACAACGTCTTCGCCGGTCATCTCCGTTCCATCATGGGCGGGTTGACGGTCGAGGACGTGATCCGTGACCGGGAGAAGCTCACCGGGCAGACCCGGGCGGCGTGCGGCACGGAGATGGAGAAGCTGGGTCTGATCGTCGACTCGCTCCAGATCCACGAGATCGAGGACCCGACCGGGTACATCCAGAACCTGGCGGCGCCGCACGCGGCGGCCGTCCAGCGGGACGCGAGGATCGCGGCGGCCGAGTCGAACCGGCTGGCCACCGAGGCCGAGCAGCAGTCCTTCGCCCGGATGGCCGAGGCCACCCGGGACAGCGAGATCCTCCAGGCCGGGTACCAGGCGGAGCGCGACAACGCCGCCGCGAAGTCCCGGCAGGCCGGCCCGCTGGCCGACGCGGCGGCCCGGCAGGAAGTGGTCGTCCAGGAGACCAGGGTCGCCGAACTGGAGGCCCAGCGGCGGGAACAGCAGTTGCAGGCGGACGTCCGCAAGCCGGCGGACGCGAAGGCCTACGAGAAGCGCACGCTGGCCGAGGCCGAGCGCGACGTACGGATCTCCGGGGCGCAGGCCAAGGCCAAGGAGACCGAACTCGCCGCGGCGGCCGAGGCGTCCCGGGTGAAGGTGGCCGCGGCCGCCGAGGCCGAGGCGACGAAGGCCAGGGGTTCGGCGGCGGCGGAGGCGACCCGGGCGACCGGTGAGGCCGAGGCCGCGTCGGCGGAGGCGAAGGGTCTGGCGGAGGCCGCGGCGACCCGGGCACAGGGTCTGGCCGAGGCCGAGGCCATCAAGGCGCGGGCGGCGGCTCTCGCCGAGAACCAGGAGGCGGTGGTCGCACAGCAACTGGCCGAGAACTGGCCGGAGATCGTGCGGGCCGGTGCCTCCGCGTTCGGGAACGTCGACAACATGGTGCTGCTCAACGGGGCCGAGGGCATGGGCGACCTGTTCGCCAAGGCGCTCACCATGGGCGGCACCGGGCTGGGCCTGGCCCGGCAGATCCTGTCGTCGATGAACCAGAACGAGCAGCCGTCGAACGGGACGTCCCCGCTCAACGGGTTCCAGCCGCCGTCGGCCCAGAAGGTGCCGGTGGAGAGGGACTCCGACTGAGCGGTCCGGCCGGACCGCCAAGTGCCGTGAAGGGGAGGGGAGTCGCACCGGTTCACGCCGGTGCGGCTCCCCTCGCCGGTTCCGCGCGACTCCGCGAGCGGAGCCGGCGGCCCACCGGCGCCCGGCGGCCGAGGAGTTGGGCCGCGGGCCGCGCAAGGGACGCCCGGGGTCACGGCGTTGAGGGCGGCCGCTAACGTGCTCCCTGTGACTTCCTTCCCCGATCAAGACGTTCCCGGCCGTTACGGCCCCACCGCCACCGTCGAGGCCGACCCCAACGAGGTCGGCCGGGTGCGCACCGAGTACGCCCCCGCGCACGACGGGGACCCCGACCCCGGCGAGATCGTCTGGACGTGGGTGCCCTACGAGGAGAACGACGGCCGCGGCAAGGACCGCCCGGTGCTCGTCGTGGCCCGCGAGGACGGCGGGACACTGCTGGCCGTCCAGCTCTCCAGCAAGCGGCACGACGGCGACCGCGAGTGGGTGCCGATGGGCAGCGGCCCGTGGGACCGGACCGGCCGCGACTCGTGGGTGAGCGTCGACCGCGTGCTGCGTGTCCACGAGGACGGCATGCGCCGCGAGGCGTGCGCGCTGGACCGCATGCGGTTCAACCTCGTGGTGCACCGGCTGCGGGAGCGCTACGGCTGGAGCTGACGCTCCGCGAAGGCCCGTTCGAAGGCCGACCGCACCCCGGCCCGCGGGGTGCGGTCGAGGACCGCGAACACGACGTGGTCGAAGGCTGTCGCGAAACGGCCCCCGGGGACGAGCTGCGCCCGGAAGGCGGACGCGACCGCGGCCGGGTCGTTCTGGAAGACGCCGCAGCCCCAGGCCCCCAGCACCGCACGGCGGTAACCCTGCGCGGCGGCCGTCTCCAGGACCCGTTCGGCGCGCACCGCGAGGGCGGCCGGCAGTTCACCGGTCCGCTCGGGAGCGGTGCGCCGGACCACTCCCGCGTTCGGGGCCGCCGCCGTCAGGAAGCCCACGGCGAACGGTGTGTCCAGCAGGCGGGCCTTCTCGTCCCGGAAGACGGGCACGGCCGGGGAGTGGACGACGCGGTCCGAGTAGAACGGGTCGCGGTGGGTGCGGTGGTGGTCGTAGAAACCGCGGGCCCGCAGCAGGCACGTGTACAGGGCGGACGCCCGGCACAGCGCCTCCTCCTGGGCCTGCGCGCCGTTGAGGTAGCCGCCGCCGGGGTTGCGCGCGGAGGCGAAGTTCAGGGCGGCGACGGGGCCGCCGTCCTGCGCGCCGGTCAGCCGGCGGGCCGCCTCCAGGGTGCTCTCCCCGGTGACCTCCAGCAGCGGACCGCGGTCCGTGGACGCCCCGTCGGGGGCGCCCGCACCGGCCGGATCCGGCCACCGTCCGGCCGCGGTGGGCAGCGGGCCGGGGCCGTGGACGCTGGTGCCGTCACACGCCTGGCCGAGAGCCCGCGCGAGGGGGACGACATGCCCGGCGGGTGCCCGGTACTCCCCCGCCGCCATGATCCGTTCGTTCTCGCGGGCGATCCCGCGCAGCCGCGCGCTCATGGCGCCACCCCCGTGGGCGCCACGACCGCGGCCCGCGCGGTCTCCCCCGTCTCCCCCGTCTTTCCCATGACCGAATGGTGAGTGACGGCCCTCGTGCGGGGCAACCGGGTTTCCGGGCCGGCGACACCTCCGGGAGCGGCGGCCCCGACGGTCGACCCCGGCCCGGAACGGCAGGATTTGCACCCTTGTGCGAATTGGTTCGAGGGTTTTGGGTGGGACGAACGGCATCGGTCCGGGCGGCTCGAATCCCGGACCGGTGGCATGGTGGAATCTCAGGAGGATCCCGACATGTCCGAATCGTTGAGTGACTGTACGGAGCCCCGCGCCGCGGTCACCGAGGCGGGGGCGGAGGCGCTGGTCCACGGCATCTCCTTCAAGACGGGCCCGCCCCGGCTGCTCGGCGTGGAACTGGAATGGCTCGTCCACGAGCTGCGGCGACCGCAGCTCCCCGTAGCACCCGAACGACTGGGCGCCGTGCACGCGGCCCTGCGCACCGCGCCCCTCACCTCGTTGTTCACCGTCGAGCCCGGCGGCCAGCTCGAACTCAGCTCGCCGCCCGCCGCCTCCCTCGCGGAGTGCGTCGACACCGTCTCCGCCGACCTCCGCACCGTCCGCGCGGTACTGCGCGAGGACGGGCTGCGTCTCGTCGGCATCGGGCACGATCCCTGGCAGCCGCCCCGCCGGTTCCTGCGCGAGCCGCGGTACGACGCCATGGAGGCCTGTCTCGACCGCACCGGTCCCGCCGGGCGCGCCATGATGTGCACCTCCGCCTCCGTCCAGGTCTGCCTGGACGCCGGGTACGAGGAGCCCGGCCCGCTCGGTCTCGGGCGCCGCTGGTGGCTGGCGCACCAGCTCGGCGCGGTCCTGATGGCGGCGTTCGCGAACTCGCCCATGGCGGGCGGACGGCCCACCGGCTGGCGCTCGACGCGGCAGCTGCGCTGGGTGGAGATCGGTCCGGGCCGCGCCGGCGGCCCCGACCTGGACGCGGAGCCGCGCGAGGCGTGGACCCGGCACGTCCTGGACTCCCCCGTCATGTGCGTACGCGGTGACGGCGACGGTCCCTGGCACGTGCCGGACGGCCTGACCTTCCGGGAGTGGACGCGCTCGGGTCTGCCCCGGCCGCCGACCCGGGAGGATCTCGACTATCACCTGACGACGCTGTTCCCGCCGGTCAGACCGCGCGGCCACCTCGAACTGCGCATGCTGGACGCCCAGCCCGGCGAGGACGGCTGGATCGTGCCGCTCGCCGTGACGACCGCGCTGTTCGACGATCCGCAGGCGGCGGAGACCGCGTACCGGGCGGTCAAGCCGCTCGCGGAGCGCACTCGCGCGGGACGCGCGCCGACCAACCGGCTCTGGCTCGACGCGGCCCGGTACGGGCTCGCCGACCCGGAGCTGCACGAGGTGGCGGTGGCCTGTTTCGTGGCGGCGCTGGAAGCCCTGCCGCGGCTCGGCGCCGACCGGCGGATCACCGACGCCGTCGCCTCCTACCTGAACCGGTACGTCTTCCGGGGCCGCTGCCCCGCCGACGACCTGCTCGACCGGCTGTGCGGTGCGGACCGCCGCCCGTACGGGAAGGACATCACGTCATGACCGACCCCACCCCCGACCCGGAGGCCCTGCGCGAGCGCGCCCTCGCCTCGCTGACCCGGGCCCGGGAACGGACCTCGCTGCTCACCGACTGCGTCGACGGCCCCGACCTCACGGCGCAGCACTCGCCGCTGATGTCGCCCCTGGTGTGGGACCTGGCCCACATCGGCAACCAGGAGGAGCAGTGGCTGCTGCGGGCCGTCGCCGGGCACGAGGCGATGCGGCCCGAGATCGACAGCCTCTACGACGCCTTCGAGCACCCGCGCTCGGCCCGCCCCAGCCTGCCCCTGCTGGCCCCGGTCGAGGCCCGCCGGTACGCGGCCGAGGTGCGCGGCAAGGCCCTGGACGTGCTGGAGAAGCACGGGTTCCGGGGCACCGCGCTGACGGAGTCCGGCTTCGCGTTCGGGATGATCGCGCAGCACGAACAGCAGCACGACGAGACGATGCTGATAACCCATCAGCTGCGGAGCGGTCCGCAGGCGCTGACCGCGCCGGAGCCGGAGTCCGCGGCGCCGTACGACGGTCCGGCCGAAGTGCTGGTGCCCGGCGGCCCGTTCACGATGGGCACCTCGACGGAGCCGTGGGCGCTGGACAACGAACGCCCCGCCCACCGGCGGGAGGTGGCGCCGTTCCTCATCGACACCACGCCCGTCACCAACGGGGCGTACCAGGCGTTCATCGCGGACGGCGGCTACGACGAACCGCGCTGGTGGGCGCCCGAGGGCTGGGCGCACGTCCGGCGGCGGTCGATCACGGCGCCGGAGTTCTGGCACCGGGACGGCGGCCAGTGGCTGCGGCGCCGGTTCGGCGTCACGGAGGTAGTGCCGCCCGACGAGCCGGTGCTGCACGTGTGCTGGTACGAGGCCGACGCGTACGCCCGCTGGGCGGGACGGCGGCTGCCGACCGAGGCCGAGTGGGAGAAGGCGGCCCGGCACGACCCGGCGTCCGGCCGCTCGCGCCGTTATCCGTGGGGCGACGCCGATCCGGGCCCGCAGCACGCCAACCTGGGCCAGCGGCACCTGCGACCGGCTCCGGCGGGCAGCTACCCGGCGGGCGAGTCGCCGCTGGGGGTACGGCAGTTGATGGGTGATGTGTGGGAGTGGACGGCGAGCGACTTCCTGCCGTACCCGGGCTTCACGGCGTTCCCGTACAAGGAGTACTCGGAGGTCTTCTTCGGACCCGACCACAAGGTGCTGCGCGGCGGTTCGTTCGGGGTGGACCAGGTGGCCTGCCGCGGGACCTTCCGCAACTGGGACTATCCGATCCGGCGGCAGATCTTCTGCGGCTTCCGCACGGCGCGTTCCGCGGGCGTGGACGCCTGATGTGCCGCCATGTCGCCGTGCTGGGGCCCTCGGAGCCGCTGGGCGGGCTCCTCGTCGATCCGCCGCACGCCCTGCACCGGCAGTCGTGGGCGCCCCGCGTCCAGGCGCACGGGACGGTCAACGCCGATGGTTTCGGGGTCGGTTGGTACGCCGAGGGTGATCCCGTACCGGCCCGCTACCGGCGCGCGGGGCCCATCTGGGCCGACCTGTCCTTCGCCGACCTGGCGCGGGTGGTGCGCTCGGGCGCGGTGCTCGCCGCGGTCCGGGACGCGACCCTGGCCGGTGCGGACGCCGAGGCGGCGGCGGCGCCGTTCGCCGCGGGCATCTGGCTGTTCAGCCACAACGGGGCGGTGCCGGGCTGGCCGCGGTCGCTGGCGCCGCTGACCGGCGCGCTGACCGCGACGGACCTGCTGTCCATGGAGGCGCGCAACGACTCGGCGTTCGTGTGGGCGCTGGTCCTCGCCCGCCTGCGCGGCGGCACCGAGGCGGGGTCGGCGCTGGCGGCCACGGTCCGCGAGGTCGACGAGGCGGCCCCCGGGGCACGGCTCAACCTGCTGCTCACGGACGGCTCGACGATCGCCGCGACCGCCTGGGGCGACACCCTCTGGTACCTCTCGGAGCCGGGCCGCACGGTCGTGGCGTCCGAGCCCTACGACGACGACCCGGGCTGGCGGGAGGTCCCCGACCGCACCCTGCTGACCGCCGACCGGCGCCACGTGCGGCTCACGCCGCTCGTGAGCCCGGCCGCCGGCCCGGCGCCGGCGGCCGCACCGGCGAGGGGGACGCACGCGTGAACCCCCCGGCTCCCGACCACCCCGAACGGCATCGCACCCGCACCCAACCGCCGCCGAACGAAGCGAGGCACCCGTGGCCGGCACCCGCACCTATGGCTACACCGACACCCTGGACGCCGAGCACTACGCGACGGCCCTGCGCGCCGACATCGCGGCAGGGCTGACCCGGACCCCGAAGTCCACCGCGCCCACCTGGTTCTACGACGCCCGGGGCAGCGAACTCTTCGAGGAGATCACCCAGCTCAAGGAATATCCGTTGTGGCGTGCCGAGTTGGGGCTGTTCCAGCTGCACGCCCGGGACATCGCCGAACGGACCGGCGCCCGCGCCCTGGTGGAACTGGGCTCCGGCAGCAGCACCAAGACCAACCTGATCCTGGACGCGCTCGGCCCCGCGGGGCTGCACTACGTCCCCGTCGACGTCAGCGCGGACGCCCTCCACCAGGCGGCCGACCGGCTCGTGCGGGAGTACCCGCGGCTCGAACTGCACGCCCTGCGGGCCGACTTCACGGCGCCGTTCACGCTGCCGCCGCTTCCGGAGGAGAGCCCGCGGCTGATCGCGTTCATCGGCAGCACACTGGGCAACTTCCGGCGTGCCGTCCGCGGCCCGTTCCTGCGGGAGCTGCGCGCCCTCATGCGCCCCGAGGACTTCCTGCTGATCGGTGCCGACCTGGTCAAGGACACCGAGGAGATGATCGCCGCGTACGACGACAGGGAGGGCGTCACCGCGGCGTTCGACAAGAACCTCCTGCACGTCCTCAACCGTGAGCTGGACGCCGACTTCGACCCGGACGCCTTCGAGCACCGGGCCGTGTGGCGCGAGGACGAGCAGCACATCGAGATGCGGCTGCGCAGCACCGCCGAACAGACCGTCACCCTGGGCAAGTTGGACCTGGCGGTGGACTTCGCGGCCGGCGAGGAGTGGATCACCGAGCGCAGCGCCAAGTTCACCACGGACGGGCTGCGGGCCGAGCTGGCCGGGGCGGGCCTGCGCACGGACCACGTCTGGGCGGACAACGGGGCGGGCTTCGCCGTCGTCCTCGCGACGGCGGGCTGACCGACCCGCTGCGGCCGGACCTCCGGGCCGTCTCACGCCGGGCCGGGCACCGTGACGGTGTCCGGCCCGGCGTCGCGTGCTCCGGGCACGGCGTCCAGGGCGGACCTCGTGAGGACCCGTACGAAGGGGACGACGGTGAGGGCGACGGACGCCGCGAAGACGGCGAACGCCGCGCGGAAGCCGACCCCTTGGGCCAGCAGTCCCATCAGCCCGGCCCCGAGCGGCATCGCGCCCCAGCTGAACAGGCGGCTCACGGCGTGGTAGCGGCCGAGCATGTTCCCGGGCACCGACTGCTGCGCGATCGTACGGGAGTTGACCGTCCAGAGCGTGCCGCCCAGGCCGCCCGCGAACGCCGCCCCGGCGACCGCCCAGAGGCTGCCGGTCAGCGCCGGAACGGCCATCATCGCGCAGGTGCCGACCAGGTCGGCGAACATCACCCGGCGGCGGCCGAAGTACCGGTTGGCCCGCGTGACGACGAGGGCGCCCACCAGCCCGCCGACGCCGAGGGCGCTCAGCAGCGTCCCGTACTCACGGGAGCCGAGCCGCATGACCTCGGTGGCGTACAGGGGCATGAGGGCCAGCCAGGCGCCCCAGCAGGCGCACAGCACGGTCAGGATCAGGGCCATGGTGCGCAGCAGCGTGTGGTGCCAGAGACGGCGCACCCCCTCGGCGATCCGCTGGTTCACGCCGGCCGGGACGGTGCCCGCGGCGGCCGTCCCGTCGGGTGCGGTCGCGCGGAAGTCGCCGACGAGCAGGACCAGGACGGCCGTGGCGGCCAGGTAGGACACCCAGGTGACGCCGAGCGCGACACCGGTTCCGGCGGCGAGGAGCAGGCCGCCGACGAAGGGGCCGCAGAACTCGTTGCAGACGGTCTCGGCGCCCGCGATCCAGGCGTTGGCGCGTTCGCGGCCGGCGGGCGGGGTCAGGGCCGGGACCAGCGCGGCGGCCGAGGTCAGCGCGACGACCTCGGCCACGCCGAGCGCCGCGCCCGCGGCGCAGAGCACGGGCACGGTGACGTCACCGCGCACCGCGACCGGGATCACGGCGCCCAGTGCGGCGAGCCGCAGGGCGTCCGCGGCCCACAGCAGGCGCCGCCTGTCCACGCGGTCGACCAGGACGCCGACGTGCAGGGCGGCCAGCAGCCACGGCAGGGACAGCGTGAGCGACACGGCGGCGACCTGGGCCGGGGAACCCGACGCACGGGCGGCGAGCAGCGGCAGGGCGATCTTGGTGACGCCGTCGGCGAGGTTGGTGACGGCGGTGAAGACCAGGAGGACCGGGACGTTGCGCGGCGCGGGCGGCGGTCGGTCCGGCCCCGCGTCCGGCTTCACGTCCGGCCCCACGTGCGGTTCGCGCGGTTCCGCGGCCGTCCGCTCCTGCCCCGCGTGGAGGGTGTGTTCACCGTGCGCACTCATCAGCTCCCCTAACCTTCTAACGGCTTCACCGGTGATGTACGGGCCGCCGATTCTGGCACGGCGCACCGGAACTCCGCTACCCGGCAAAGGGGTTAGCCGGTTAACCGGGCGTAGGATGGCGGCCTTCGGAACGGGAGGAGGGGCCCATGCTCGACGCACCGGCTTCGGCACTGCTGATCGAGGCCTTCGCCAACACGGTCGACGTGGAACTCGGCACCGACGAACTGGCCACGCCGGCCGGACTGTCGGCGTGGCTGGCCGCCCGGGAACTCCTCGACCGCCCGCGCCGGATCGGCGCCGCCGACCACGCCCTGTGCCTGCGTCTGCGCGACGGCGTGCGCGAGGAACTGGGGACACACGTCGGCGAGACGGCCGACGCCGCGCTGCTCGCCGGGGCGGACGAGGCGCTGCGAGAACTGCCCGTGCTCATGTCCGTCCGGGGCGGCGGGGCGGGCGGCCCCGCACTGTCCCCCGCGCCGGAACTGTCACCGGTCCGCGCGGCCCTGGCCCGACTCGCCGTCGCGTGGACGGAGTTGACCGTCACGGGCGACGCGGCCCGGCTCAAGCGGTGCTCCGAGCACGCCTGCGCCTGGGTGTTCTGGGACGTGTCGAAGAACCGCAGCCGCCGCTGGTGCTCTATGCGGGTGTGCGGCAACCGGGCCAAGGCCCGCCGCTACACGGCGCGGCAGACGGCCACCGCGCCTGCGACCGGGCTTCCGCACGACTGACGGTGCATCAATTGTGCAGCGCGGAAAGGGGCGTTGGCGTGATGACCGCCAACGCCCCTCTCACCTCCGCCTCACAGGTGGGGCGTCAGCGCGTCGGTGATCTTCTCGGACGCGCGCTTGGCCTCCGTCGCCGGGTCGTTCCCGGACAGTACGCGGGTCATGTAGCCCTTGATCGGGTTGTCGGCCTCCACCGCCGCCCACTGCGGGCTGTTGGGCGTCGCCCTGCCCTGGGCGGCACCGGCCGCCATCGCGGCCACCCCCTCCTCGCCGCCGACCGCGTCGGCCAGGGTGGTCTTGTTGGGCACGTAGTCCATCGTGCGGGCCAGCTCGGTGTCCCACTTGCTGCCGGTGAGGGCGGCGACGACGGCGACGGCCGCGTCCCGGTCGTCGGTGTTGCGCGGCACGACCAGGTCGGAGCCGCCGGTGAAGACGGCCCCCGGCTTCTCCGCAGTCGGGCCGGGAATGGTGAAGTAGCCCAGCTCGTCCTTGAGTTCGGGGTTCTGCTGCGTGATCGCCTGGGCCACGCCCGGGACGGCGATGATCTGCGCGACCTTCCCCTTCGCGAATACGCCCGCCTGCGGCGGGTGTTCCTCGTCGGCGGCCACGGGGCCGTCACCGAGCGACTGGAGCCGGCGGTAGAAGTCCATGCCGCTCAGGGCGGCGGGGGTGTCGAGCGCGCCCTGCCACAGGCTGTCCTTCTCCGTCGCGAGGTCGCCGCCCTCGTCCCAGATGAAGCCGGAGAGCGTGTACCAGTCCTGTCCGGCCAGGTAAATGCCCTGGTTTCCGCCCGAGTTGAGCTTCTCGGTGTCCTCGATCCATTCGTCGCGGGTGCGGGGCGGCGACTTGATGCCGGCCTGCTCGAACAGGTCCTTGCGGTAGACGACGACGCGGTTGGCGGCGTACCAGGGGATGCCGTACTGGATGGAGCCGTCCTGGCCGGGCTCCGCGAGGCCGGGCAGCCAGTCGCCCATGCCCCAGTCGCGCATGGACTCCAGGGTCAGGTTGGTCAGCCGGCCTCCCTCGACGTACTGCGGCACCTGGGTGTTGCCGACCTCGATCACGTCGGGCGCGTCGGCGGACTCCGAGGACAGCGCGTCCTCGACCTTGCCGCCGATGCCGGTCCACTCCTGGATGCGGATGTCGAGGCGCAGATCGCTGTGGGTCGATTCGAAATCCTTGGTGAAGCTGCTCAGGAACTCCTTGGACGCGCTGTCCTTCATCAGCCAGACGGTGACCGTGTGACGGCCGCTTGCGGAGCCGGGCAGGGCACCGCAGGCGCTGACGAGTGAGGCGGACACGCAGACGAGGGCGAGCAGACGAGGTCTCACGAGTGGTCCAGTTCTGTCTGACGGACAGGGCGAAGGAGCCCGACGTGGGGGACGAGCTCGTGACTCGTGCGGGTGCCAGGATTTTGGTATGGACCAATGCCCGAGGTCAAGGGGCGTCCGGCCGGGACGCCGACGCCTCGCGGTCGGCGCCGGGATGCGGCACGGTTGAGGAACGCGTGTACGCGGCTGCGCGTGACGCGCGTGAACGTGAACCGCTTGAGCCGTCACGGCGGAGAGGACCACTCGCATGTCCGAGCACACGTACCGGGTCACGGAGATCGTCGGCACCTCGCACGAGGGGGTCGACCAGGCCGTGCGCAACGGCATCAGCCGCGCCTCGCAGACCCTGCGCAACCTGGACTGGTTCGAGGTGACCCAGGTCAGGGGGCAGATCGAGAACGGTGAGATCGCGCATTACCAGGTCGGCCTGAAGGTCGGCTTCCGCATCGACGCGGACGACTGAGCCGGTCCGGGCCCCTCCCGGCCGCCTGCCCCGCCGCGTTCCTCCCGGTCCCGGCGGCGGCCGGGGCCGGCCGTCCCTAGGGTGGGCGGGTGACCGACCACCACAAGCCGTCCCTCGCCGTCTTCGACCTGGACAACACCCTCGCGGACACGGCCCACCGGCAGCACTTCCTCGACCGTTCGCCGCGCGACTGGAGCGGTTTCTTCGCGGCGGCGCCGCAGGACCCGCCGGTCGCCGAGGGGGTGGCACTCGCCCGGGAATCCGCCCTCACGTGCGAGGTCCTCTACCTCACCGGGCGGCCCGAACGCTGCCGTCGCGACACGCTCGGCTGGCTGGCCGAGCACGGGCTGCCCGAGGGCCGGCTGCTGATGCGCCGGAACGACGACCGCAGACCGGCCCGGCGCACCAAGCTGGAGACCCTGCGCCGCCTCGCGCGCGACCGCGAGATCCGGATGCTCGTCGACGACGACGAACTGGTCTGCGACGACGCGGAGCGGGCCGGGTTCACCGTGGTGCGGGCCCGCTGGGCGGCACGGTCCGCCGCGCTGCGCGACGCCCAGGACGGCGAGGGCCGCACCTGACGGCCGCACCCCGCGGGAATGCCCCGCCCGCGCGCACGTTGACCTGAGGGTGAGCTCTGTGATCGCCGGCACCCGCTTCTCCGTCCTCGACCGCTCCCGCACCCGCGCGGACCGGCCGCCGGGCGAGGCGCTGCGGGACACGGTGGCGATGGCGCGCGAGGTCGAGGCGCTCGGCTACGACCGCTTCTGGGTGTCGGAACACCACGGGGTGCCCGGCGTGGCCGGATCCGCGCCCACGGTGCTCGCGGCGGCGGTGCTCGCCGCGACGCGGACCATCCGGGTGGGCACCGGCGGCGTGATGCTGCCCAATCACCGGCCCTTCGTCGTGGCCGAGCAGTTCGGGGTCCTGGAGTCGCTGTTCCCGGGACGGGTGGACATGGGACTCGGGCGGTCGGTGGGGTTCACCGACGGCGTGCGGCGGGCGCTGGGACGCGGCAAGGGCGACGCCGACGACTTCGCGGCCCAACTCGACGAACTCCTCGAGTGGTTCGCGGGCGCCTCCACGAGCGGCGTGCGCGCGCTGCCCGCCGAGGGGCTGGTCGTACCGCCCTTCGTGCTGGCCGTCGGCGAGGGGGCCGTGATCGCCGCGCGCGCGGGACTCCCGGTGGTCGTCGGTGACCTCCGCGACCGCGAGCGGATGCTGCGCGCCGTCGACCGCTACCGCAGCGGGTTCCGGCCCTCCCCCTGGGCCGCGGAGCCGTACGTCGTCGTCTCCGGGACCGTGGCGGTGGCGGCGGACACCGGGGCGGCCGAGCGGCTGCTGGTGCCCGAGGCCTGGTCCATGGCGCACGCGCGCACCCACGGCACGTTCCCGCCGCTGCCGCCCGCCGAGCGGGTGGCGTCCCTGCCGATGACGGCCAAGGAGCGCGAGTTCTACGAGGCGGGGCTGCGCGGCCAGGTGGCGGGCACCGCGCGGGAGGTCGGCGGGCTGCTGGAGGACGTACTCGCGGACACGGGCGCCCAGGAGGTCCTGGTCACGACGAGCACCTACGACCGGACGGCCCTGCTCGACTCCCACCGGCGGCTGGCCGGGGTGCTCCGGGCGGCGCGCGAGGCGCGACTGGACCCGCTCGCCTACGATCGGTGAGTCGCGTCTTCGCGATCGCACATCCTCCGCCTGCCGTGTCCGCCCCTCGTCCCCGCTCCGGGAGTCGCCCGTCATGCCCGCTCCGCACGACCAGTACGTCCGCGTCCGCGGCGCCCGTGAGCACAATCTGCGCGGCGTCGACGTCGACATCCCGCGGGACGTGCTGGCCGTGTTCACCGGGGTGTCCGGGTCCGGCAAGTCCTCGCTCGCGTTCGGGACGGTGTACGCGGAGGCGCAGCGCCGGTACTTCGAGTCGGTCGCGCCGTACGCACGCCGGCTGATCCACCAGGTGGGCGCGCCGAAGGTGGGCGAGATCACCGGGCTGCCGCCGGCCGTGTCGCTCCAGCAGCGCCGGTCGGGCCCGACGTCCCGGTCCTCGGTGGGAACGGTCACGAACCTGTCCAACTCGCTGCGGATGCTGTTCTCCCGCGCCGGTGACTACCCGCCCGGTGCCGGCCGGCTGGACTCCGACTCGTTCTCCCCCAACACCGCCGCGGGCGCCTGCCCGCACTGCCACGGCCTCGGGCGTGTGCACCGCACGACGGAGGAACTGCTCGTCCCCGACCCGTCGTTGTCGATCCGGGACGGGGCGATCGCGGCCTGGCCGGGTGCCTGGCAGGGCAAGAACCTGCGGGACGTCCTCGACGCGCTCGGGCACGACGTGGACCGCCCGTGGCGCGAGCTGCCGGCCGCGGAGCGCGAGTGGATCCTGTTCACGGACGAGCAGCCCGTCGTCACGGTGCACCCGGTACGGGACGCGGGACGCATCCAACGCCCCTACCAGGGCACGTACATGAGTGCCCGACGGTATGTGCTGAAGACGTTCTCCGACTCGAAGAGCACGAGTCTGCGCGCGAAGGCGGAGCGGTTCCTCACCAGTGAGCGGTGCCCGGTCTGCGACGGCCGCAGGCTGCGCCCGGAGGCGCTCGCCGTGACCTTCGCGGGCCGTACGGTCGCCGACCTGGCCGCGCTGCCGCTCACCGACCTGGACGCGCTGCTGGCGGGCGAGCGGGACGGCTCGGAGACGGTCCGGGTGCTGACCGGCGACCTGCGGTCCCGGATCGCGCCGGTCGTCGAACTGGGCCTCGGCTACCTCGGCCTCGACCGCGCCACTCCCACCCTCTCGGCGGGCGAGCTGCAACGCCTGCGCCTGGCCACGCAGTTGCGCTCGGGACTGTTCGGCGTGGTGTACGTGCTCGACGAGCCGTCGGCGGGACTGCACCCGGCGGACACCGAGGCCCTGCTCACCGTCGTCGCGCGGCTGAAGGCGGCCGGGAACTCGGTGTTCGTGGTGGAGCACCACCTGGACGTGGTGCGTGCCGCCGACTGGCTGGTGGACGTGGGGCCGGGCGCGGGCGAGCACGGCGGCCGGGTGCTGCACAGCGGTCCCGTGGCCGAACTGGCCGACGTGGCCGAGTCGGTGACGGCGCGTTACCTCTTCGACACCGCTCCCCCGGCGCGGCGCGAGGTACGGGCGCCGCGCGGCCGGCTGAAGGTGGGCCCGGTGTCGCGGCACAATCTGCGGGACGTCACGGCCGAGATCCCGCTCGGCGTGCTGACCGCGGTCACCGGCGTGTCCGGGTCGGGCAAGTCGACGCTGGTGGGTGAGATCCCGGAGCAGCCGGAGGGCGTGGGCCGCCTCGTCTCGGTGGACCAGCGCCCCATCGGGCGCACCCCGCGCTCCAACCTGGCGACGTACACAGGGCTGTTCGACGTCGTGCGGAAGGTGTTCGCGGCCACCGACGAGGCGCGTGAACGGGGTTACGGGGTCGGGCGGTTCTCGTTCAACGTGCCGGGAGGGCGCTGCGAGACCTGCCAGGGCGAGGGGTTCGTCAGCGTCGAGCTGCTCTTCCTGCCGTCGACGTACGCGCCGTGCCCGGACTGCGGCGGGGCCCGCTACAACCCCGAGACGCTCGAAGTGACGTACCGGGGGCGGAACATCGCGCAGGTGCTGGACCTCACGGTGGAGGGCGCCGGGGAGTTCTTCGCCGACGTCCCGTCGGTCGCCCGCTCGCTGGCCACGCTGCTCGACGTGGGCCTCGGCTATCTGCGGCTGGGGCAGCCCGCGACCGAGCTGTCCGGCGGTGAGGCCCAACGCATCAAGCTGGCGGGCGAGTTGCAGCGCGGCCGACGCGGTCACACGCTGTACCTGCTCGACGAGCCGACGACGGGACTGCACCCGGCGGACGTCGAGGTGCTGATGCGTCAGCTCCACGGGCTGGTGGACGCGGGCCACACGGTCGTGGTCGTCGAGCACGGCATGGCGGTGGTGGCGGGCGCGGACTGGGTGATCGACCTCGGGCCGGGCGGCGGCGAGGAGGGCGGCCGGATCGTGGCGACGGGTCCCCCGGCGGCGGTAGCCCGCGCGCAGGGCAGTGCGACGGCCCCGTACCTGAAGCGGGCACTCGGTACGGGCGGGCCGCGCTGACAGCCCGACCGGGCCATGGCGAGGGGACCCGCGAGGTCTCGCCCGGGGCGGCACCGGGCCTCCCCTACCCCGGCACCTCCGCCGTGGCCAACGCCCCTGCCGCGCACGGCACTTCCGGGCGGCGGGCGCCCGCGTCCGCGGTCACCCCGCCCGTGGCCGCCGCGCCCCGCACCGCCGCCTCGGCCGCCGCCGCCAGCGCACGGCGGTCCGGGTAGCGGCCCGGCGGGAGGGGCGGGCAGACGTGGACCTCGGCCGTCAGGCCCCCGGTGCGCGCCACGCGCCACATCGACGCGAGCAGGGTGTCCTCGCCGACGAAGGCGGGCGCCGTGCTGACCGCTCCGGCGGCCGCCAGGTAGCGGACCCGGACCGGCTGCACGGGCACCCCGGCGTCCAGCGCCGCCTGGAACGCGGCCCGGTGGAAGGTGCCGCCCGAGCGCCCGCACCAGGTGCTGCCCTCGGGGAAGACCCCGACGGCCGCGCCGCGGCGCAGCGCCCCGGCGATCCGGGCCACCGTGTCCGGAAGGGCGCGCAGCCGGTCCCGTTCGATGAACAGCACGCCCGCGCCCTCCGCGATCCGGCCCGCGACCGGCCACGCGCGGATCTCCCGCTTGGCGAGCATGCGGGCCGGGCGCACCGCGCCCAGCAGGGGGACGTCCAGCCAGGAGACGTGGTTGGCGACCAGCAGCGCCCCGCCGGTGACGGCGGGCCCGCCGGTGAGCCGGGTGCGGACTCCCGCGGCCCGTACGACGGCACGGCACCAGCGGCGGGTACGGCGCTCGGGGATCCACCGCGCGAGGGGGACGAGCGCCGCGCCCGCCGCGACGAGGGCGACGACCGCGGTCAGCCGCGCCACGGCGCGCGGCACGCCGACGGCCGGGCCCGCCGGGGTCACGCAGTGCGCCGGGGTGCAGGGCGCCGTGGGCAGCCAGCCGCTCACCGGGCGGCCAGCAGGGAGAGGAAGTGCCGCAGGTAGCGGGGGTCGACCCGTTCCATCGGGAGCAGCACGAACAGGTCGGCGACCCCAAAGTCGGGGTCGTGCGCGGGCTCGCCGCAGACCCAGGCGCCGAGCCGCAGGTAGCCGCGCAGCAGCGGCGGCAGCGGAGTGTGTCCGGGGCGGGCGTCGGCCCCGGGGATCCAGGGCCGCAGTGGCCGCACCCGGTAGCTGTCCGGGGACATGTGCTTGGCGCGGACGCGGTCCCAGGCGCCGGCCGCGAGGGTGCCGCCGTCGGAGAGCGGGACGGAACAGCAGCCGGCCAGCCAGGCGTGGCCGCGGTCGGTCATGTAGCGGGCTATGCCTGCCCAGATGAGGGCGATGACCGCGCCGTCCCGGTGGTCGGGGTGCACGCAGGAGCGGCCGACCTCGACGAGGCCGGGGCGCAGCGCGTCGAGCCGGGTCAGGTCGAACTCGCCCTCCGCGTACAGGCGTCCGGCGATCGCGGCGCGCTCGGGCGGCAGCAGTCGGTAGGTGCCGACGACCTGGTCGGTGAGGGTGTCGCGGACGAGGAGGTGGTCGCAGTACGCGTCGAAGTCGTCGGTGTCGAGGCCGGGCCGGGGGCCGGTGAGCCGGGCCCCCAGTTCGCCGGCGAACACGTCGTGGCGCAGGCGCTGCGCGGCGCGCAGGTCGGCCTCGTCACGGGCGAGGGTGACGGTGTAGCGGGAGGGTGCCGCGGGCTGGGGAGCACGGTCGAGCGTGGTGGCGCCGGGCATGGCTGTCTCCTGGGCACGGGGGCCGGTTCGGCGGGACGACGGGCGGACCGTGTCGCGGGCCGCCGGGTCAGTTCTTCCGACGCCGGTTGGCGTGCGCGTGACCTGTGCCAGGAGGGGGGATGTGCGGTTGCTGAATGCCGGGGGCGCGGGGTGTCGGGCACGCCGTGCGGGCGCCCGGGTGGCGCCGACGGCGCGGGGTACGGCGTGCGAGACGGGACCGGGGATGAGCACCACTCCCGGTCCCGCCCGTCCGCACGCTCGGCGAACGTCTGTGGGCCGCCCGGCGGCGGGCCGGCCGGGTCAGCGCCGGGACGCCCTGCGGGTCGCGCGCAGCCACTCCTTGTTCATGCCGGTGATCGACATGAGCGGGATGTCCTTGGGGCAGGCGGTGGCGCACTCGCCGGTCAGGGTGCAGCCGCCGAAGCCCTCCTCGTCCATCTGGGAGACCATGTCCAGCACGCGGGTCTCCCGTTCCGGGGCGCCCTGCGGCAGCACGTTCAGATGGTTGATCTTCGCGGACGTGAACAGCATCGCCGCACCGTTCGGGCAGGCGGCCACACAGGCGCCGCAGCCGATGCACTCGGCGTGCTCGAAGGCGAAGTCGGCGTCGGGCTTGGGGACCGGTGCGGCGTGCGCCTCCGGTGCGGCGCCGGTGGGGGCGGTGATGTAGCCGCCGGCCTGGATGATCCGGTCGAACGCGGAGCGGTCGACGACCAGGTCCTTCACAACCGGGAACGCCGAGGCGCGCCACGGTTCGATGTCGATGGTGTCGCCGTCGGCGAAGGACCGCATGTGCAGCTGGCAGGTGGTGGTCCGCTCGGGCCCGTGCGCGTCGCCGTTGATGACGAGCGAACAGGCACCGCAGATGCCCTCGCGGCAGTCGTGGTCGAAGGCGACCGGGTCGTCGCCCTTGAGGATGAGTTCCTCGTTGAGGGTGTCGAGCATCTCCAGGAACGACATGTCGCTGGAGATCCCGTCCACCTCGTACGTGGACATGGCGCCGTCGGCGTCGGCGTTCTTCTGCCGCCAGACGCGCAGGGTGAGCTTCATGCGTAGCTCCGCTGGGTGGGGTGGACGTACTCGAAGACCAGGTCTTCCTTGTGCAGGACGGGCGCCGCGCCGGTGGCGGTGAACTCCCAGGCCGCCGCGTAGGAGAACGCGTCGTCCCGGCGGGCGGCCTCGCCGTCCGGGGTCTGCGACTCCTCGCGGAAGTGGCCGCCGCAGGACTCGGCGCGGTGCAGCGCGTCGAGGCACATCAGCTCGGCGAGTTCGAGGTAGTCGACGATGCGGTTGGCCTTCTCCAGCGACTGGTTGAACTCCTCGCCGGTGCCCGGCACCTTGATGCGGCGCCAGAACTCCTCCCGGATCTGCGGGATGCGCTCAAGTGCCTTGCGCAGTCCGGCGTCCGTGCGGGCCATGCCGCAGAACTCCCACATGAGTTCGCCGAGTTCGCGGTGGAAGGAGTCCGGGGTGCGGTCGCCGTCCACGGCGAGCAGGAGGTTGAGCCGGTCCTGCGTCTCCGCCAGCACGTCCTGGACGACGGGGTGTTCGTCGGTGACGGGGTCCTGGTGCGGGTTGCGGGCCAGGTAGTCGTTGATCGTGGCCGGCAGCACGAAGTAGCCGTCGGCCAGGCCCTGCATCAGCGCGGACGCGCCGAGCCGGTTGGCGCCGTGGTCGGAGAAGTTGGCCTCGCCGACCGCGAACAGGCCGGGGACGGTGGTCTGGAGGTCGTAGTCGACCCAGAGTCCGCCCATCGTGTAGTGCACGGCCGGGTAGATGCGCATCGGGACCCGGTACGGGTCCTCGGCGGTGATCCGGGCGTACATGTCGAAGAGGTTGCCGTACTTGGCCTCGACGGCCTTGCGGCCCAGGCGCTGGATGGCCTCGGCGAAGTCGAGGTAGACGCCCTGGCCGCCGGGGCCGACGCCGCGTCCCTCGTCGCACACGTTCTTCGCGGCGCGGGAGGCGATGTCGCGGGGCACGAGGTTGCCGAAGGACGGATAGATGCGCTCCAGGTAGTAGTCGCGCTCGTCCTCGGGGATCTCGTTGGGCGGGCGGCTGTCGCCCTTGGCCTTCGGCACCCAGATCCGGCCGTCGTTGCGCAGCGACTCGCTCATCAGGGTCAGCTTGGACTGGTGCTCGCCGGTGCGCGGGATGCAGGTCGGGTGGATCTGCGTGAAGCAGGGGTTGGCGAAGTAGGCGCCGCGGCGGTGGGCGCGCCAGACCGCGGTGGCGTTGGAGTTCATGGCGTTCGTCGACAGGTAGAAGACGTTGCCGTAGCCGCCGCTGGCGAGGACGACCGCGTCCGCGAAGTACGTGTCGATCTTCCCGGTGATCAGGTCGCGGGCGACGATGCCGCGGGCGCGGCCGTCGACGACGATCACGTCGAGCATCTCGGTGCGCGGGTGCATCTCGACGTTGCCGGCGGCGATCTGCCGGGACAGCGCCTGGTAGGCGCCGAGGAGGAGCTGCTGGCCCGTCTGGCCGCGGGCGTAGAAGGTGCGGGAGACCTGGACGCCACCGAAGGAGCGGGTGTCGAGCAGGCCGCCGTACTCGCGCGCGAAGGGGACGCCCTGCGCGACGCACTGGTCGATGATCTCGACGGAGATCTGCGCGAGGCGGTGCACGTTCGACTCGCGGGCGCGGAAGTCGCCGCCCTTGACGGTGTCGTAGAAGAGGCGGTGCACGGAGTCGCCGTCGTTGCGGTAGTTCTTCGCGGCGTTGATGCCGCCCTGGGCGGCGATGGAGTGGGCGCGCCGCGGGGAGTCCTGGTAGCAGAACTGCACGACGTGGTAGCCCTGTTCGGCGAGCGTGGCGCCCGCCGAGCCGCCGGCCAGGCCGGTGCCGACGACGATCACGGTGTGCTTGCGCCGGTTGGCCGGGTTGACCAGCTTGGCCTCGAAGCGTCGGGTGTCCCAGCGCTCCTTGACCGGCCCGGCCGGGGCCTTGGTGTCGGCGACCGGTTCCCCGGTCGTGTAGTCGGCGAAGTCGGCGGAAACGCTCAGGTCGGAAGCACTCATGTCAGCTCACCAGTCCGGTCATGACACCCACGGGCACCGCGATGAAGCCCAGCGTGAGCAGCACCGCGAGGACGTTGGCGACGGTCTTGAGGGCGCGGTCGCGGGAGCGGCTGCCGGCGCCGAGGGTCTGGGCGGCGCTCCAGAAGCCGTGCTGCACGTGCAGGCCGAGCGCGAGCATCGCCACGATGTAGATGACGTTCCCGTACCAGGTGGAGAAGGTGTCCACGACGTTCTGGTAGGGGTGTCCGGGCTGGAAGCCGCCGGAGTGCACGGTGCCGGTGGTCAGGTCCAGGATGTGCCACACGACGAACAGCGCGAGGATGATCCCGCCCCAGCGCATGGTGCGCGTGGCGTAGCTCGAACCGGCCTTCTTGTGCACGTACTTGGTGGGGCGCGCCCTGATGTCGCGGCGGCTGAGCTGGTACGCGGACACCGCGTGGGCGACGACGGCGACCACCAGCACCACGCGGATCACCCAGAGGGTCCACTCGTAGTGCATGAAGGGCTCGCCGACGGTGCGCAGCCAGTGGGCGTAGGAGTTGAACGTGCCGGGACCGAAGAAGATCTTCAGGTTGCCGAACATGTGGACGACCAGGTACAGCAGCATGATCAGGCCGCTGACAGCCATCACTGTCTTCTTGCCGACGGTGCTGTCCCACACGCTGCGTGCGAAGGACGGCCGTCGGTCCGTCCGCGTTGCCAGAGCCATGTTGGCCAACGCTAGGGCCGAAGGACCCGATCGGTCCAAGACATGGTTTTCCTTGATTCCATAGCCTGCAACTATCGAGGTCTAGGGTGGGGGCATGCAGTTCCAGCAGCTCCAGTACTTCGTGGCGGTCGCCGAGACCCGGCACTTCACGCGCGCGGCGGACCTCGTGCACGTGGCGCAGCCCTCGTTGTCGCAGCAGATCAAGGCGCTGGAGCGGGAGCTGGGGGCCGATCTCTTCGTGCGGGCACGCGGCAACATCGCCCTCACGGACGCCGGGGAGGCGCTGCTGCCGCTGGCCCGGCGGATCCTCGCCGACGCGGACACGGCACGGTACGAGGTGCAGGAACTGGTGCAGCTGCGCAGCGGCCGGGTGCGGCTGGGAGCGACACCGAGCCTGTGCACGGGACTGGTGCCCGACGTGCTGCGGGCCTTCCACGACCGCTATCCCGGTATCCGGCTGATGGTCGAGGAGGGCGGCTCGCACGACCTGGTGCGGGAGCTGGCGCGCGGTGCGCTCGACCTCGCGCTCGTCGTGCTCCCGCTGCCCACCCCGTCGCCGGCGCTGACCACCGTGGAGCTGCTGCGCGAGGACCTGGTGGTGGTGTCCTCCCCCGATTCCCCGCGTCCGGGCGGGACGAGGGCCGCGGTGCGGATCTCGGACCTGGAGGGCGAGCGCCTGGTGATGTTCCGGCACGGCTACGACCTGCGGGAGCTGACGGTCGCCGCGTGCCGGGCGGAGGGCTTCGAACCGGACTTCGCGGTGGAGGGCGGTGAGATGGACGCGGTGCTCGGCTTCGTCCGCGCGGGCCTCGGGCTGGCCGTGGTGCCGCGCATGGTGGCGGCACGGTCCGGGAGCGGGCTGCGGGTCACCCCGCTGGCCCGCCCCGGTCTCCACCGCACCATCGCGCTGGCCCACCGCAGCGACGTCGACCCGCCGCGTGCGGCCCGTGAGCTCCAGCGGATGCTGCTGGAGCGCTGAGCGGGCGCGGCGGGCGTCCCGGCTACCGCGTCGGGATCAGGCCGCCGTCGATCACCAGGTCGCTGCCGGTGATGTTGCCCGCCCGGTCGCCGGCGAGGAACAGCACCGCGTCGGCGACCTCCTCGGGCCGGGAGAAGCGCCCGGTCGCGGTCCCGGAGGCCGCCTGCGCCACGATGTCGTCGGGAGTGCCGCCCGCTGCCGCCGACACCGTGTGCGCCACCCCGCCGTCCCCGAGCCACAACTGCGTCTCGACGGGCCCGGGGCTGACGGTGTTGACCCGTACGCCCCGGGGGCCGACCTCCTTGGACAGCGCCTTGGAGAAGGCGAGCAGGGCGGCCTTGCCCGCGCTGTAGTCGATCACCAGCGGGTCGGGCAGGGTGGCGTTGACCGACGCCACCGTCACGATGCTGCCGCGCCCCGCCGCCAGCATCGGCGGCAGCGCGGCGCGGGTGACGCGGACCGCGGTGAGGAGGTTCAGGTCGAGGGTGCGCGCCCAGTCGTCGTCGCCCACCGACAGGAAGCCACCGGTGCGCGCCGGGGCCGCGCCCACGTTGTTGACGAGCACGTCGATCCGGCCCCCGGCCGCCGCGACCAGCCGGTCGGCGGCCTCCGGCTCCCCGAGGTCGACGGGCACCCAGGTCACCGAGCCCTCCTTGACCAGCGCCTCCAGCTCGTCGGAAGCGGTGCGCGACCCGGCGACGACGTGCGCGCCCGCCGCCGCCAGCGCCCGCGTGACGGCGAGCCCGATGCCCTTGCTGGCGCCGGTCACGACGGCGGTCCTGCCCTCGAACTCCGTACTCATGGTTCTCAACTCCCGTGTGGGCGCCCCGCGGGGCGCGAACATTCGGTCAACAGGGGCGCTGCGCGGGCCAATCGTCCGCGCACCGGATCAACGGCCCTCTCTCACACGCCCGGTGAGCCGTGCACACCCTTCTTGTCCAGCCACTCCAGCGCGTACGTGGCGACCTCCCGCCAGCCGTGGTCGAGGGTCAGGGAGTGCCCGCGGTCGGGGAACTGCTTGAGCTCCGTGACCGCCGGGGACTTCGCGTAGAGCTTGTACGCGCCGCGGGTCACGACGTCCGGGACGGTGTGGTCGACGCCGCCGGAGATCAGCAGCAGGGGGCCGCGGTCCGCGTTGTCCGTGGCGACCTTCGCCGCCGAGTTCCTGCTGAAGTTGGCGAACGCGGCCTCGAACAGCGGGCGTCCGGGCGAGGGGATCGTGTGCCGCTCGAACAGCTCGTCCGACTCGGCCTGTTCCAGCGCGTTGCCGAAACCGTAGCGGAACTGGGCCGCGGTCAGCGCGACGGACCGGCCCCGGTTGGCCGGGTTGCCGAGGACGGGGAAACCGGAGCGCAACTGGGCCGGCGGCAGCGCCTTGACGCCCTTGATCTGGGCGGGGTCGATGGCGACCGCCGCGCGGGCGAGGCCCTTGCCCAGCAGTTTCTGGGCGATCAGGCCCCCGAACGAGTGGCCGATCACGACCGGCGGCGCGTCGAGGGCGCCGATGATGCCGGCGTAGTGGTCGGTGACGTCGTCGATCCCCCGTCCGGCCACGGCATCCGGCGCGCGGCGGGCCTCGGCCACCGTCGCCGCCTCGCCGGGCCAGCCCGGGGCGACCGGGGCGTAGCCGTGCTCGGCGGCGAGGTCGGCCCAGGGCTGCCAGGAGGTGGCGTGCAGCCACAGTCCGTGGATGAACACGAGCGGCGTGGGCGATGCGGTCATGACCGGCTCCTGGGGGCCAGGCCCCGCCGCTGCGGCGGGGCGACGGCACAAGCTTCCCGCCCCGGCGGGCGCACTGCGCGACGAATCGGTCGAATGACCGTACGGATTAACAGGACCGCAAAGCAACGGTCCCCGGACGGTGCCGGGGACGCCCCGGGCGCGCTCCCGACGGTCCTCGCGCGGGCGCGACGGCCGCAGCGCGGACCGGGCGGGCACCCGGCCGCGCGGCTCAGCCCGTCGCGCCGGCCGCGCGAATCAGCCCGTCGCGTCCACCAGGGCCAGTTCGTGCAGCCGCTCCGGCGGGCCGGGACGGGCGTAGTACCAGCCCTGTGCGGTGTCGCAGCCGAGGATGCGCAACTGGTCGGCCTGGGCGCCCGTTTCGACGCCCTCGACGGTGACGGTCAGGTCGAGACTGTGCGCGAGGGCGACGATCCCCTCGACGATCTTCAGGTCCACGAGGTCCGCCGGGAACTGCTGCATGCTCTGCGTGAACGAGCGGTCCAGCTTGAGCACGCTGACCGGCAGCCGGCGCAGGTTGGCGAGGTTGGAGTACCCGGTGCCGAAGTCGTCGAGGGCGATGTCGACGCCCATCTCGGCGAGCCGGCGCAGCGGTTTGAGCAGGTCGTCGTCGGCGCCGATCAGCGCGGACTCGGTGACCTCCAGGCACAGCGCCTCGGGCCCGACGCCCGCCCGTTCCAGGATGTCGACCGTGTCCTGCACCAGACCGGGGTAAGTGAGCTGGCGGGGCGAGAGGTTGACGTTGACGCGCAGCGGTCCCCCGTCCGGGCCCTGGCGCTCCTGCCACACGCGGGCCTGGCGGACCGACTGTTCGAGCACCCAGCGGCCCAACGGCACGATCTGGCCGGTGTGTTCGGCCAGCGTGATGAAGCGGTCGGGGCCGAGGACGCCGTGCTGCGGGTGCAGCCAGCGCACCAGGGCCTCCGCGCCGTGCACCACGCCGTCGGCGAGGTTGACCAGCGGCTGGTACTCGATGAAGAACTCGCTGCGGTCCAGGGCGGCCGGCAGCGCGGTGGTGAGCCCGTGCCGGGTGATGGCGCGCGCGTCGGCCTCCTCGTCGGCGAGTTCGAAGCGGTTGCCGCCCGCCGACTTGGCCCGGTACATCGTGATGTCGGCGCTGCGCAGCACCTCGGCAGGTCCGCGCCTGCCGGCGGGTCCCTCGACGACGCCGATGGAGCCGCGCACGGTGAGTTCGCGGCCGTCGATGCGCACGGGGGTGACGAGCGCGTTCATGATGCGCCCGGCCAGTTCCTCGACCTCGCGCTCGGTGTCGGGGCCGGTGATGAGCGCCACGAACTCGTCGCCGCCGAGGCGGGCCACCATCTCGCCGGAGCGGGTCGCGCAGGACTGGATGCGGTCGGCGACCTCGACCAGGAGCCGGTCGCCTGCCGCGTGGCCGAGGCTGTCGTTGATGGTCTTGAAGCCGTCGAGGTCCAGGTAGCAGAGGCCGAACCGCTGGCCCTCGCCCGCGGCCAGCGCCTTCTCCAGGCGCTCGAAGAACAGGGTGCGGTTGGGCAGCCCGGTGAGCGCGTCGTGCGTGGCCTCGTAGCGCAGCCGCAGGTTGAGCAGCCGGCGCTCGGTGGTGTCCTCCATGAGGGCGAGCTGGTACTGCGGGCTGCCGTCGGCGTCGCGCAGCAGGGACACCGTGAGGTTGGTCCACAGGGTGGTGCCGTCGGGCCGGTGGAAGGCCTTCTCCACGTGGTAGTGCTCGCGTTCGCCCCGCACCAGTTCCTGGTAGAGCTTGCCGATCTGCGGGCCGTCCTCGGGGTGCGACCACTCGCCGGCGTTGCGGGCGCGCACGCTCTGCTCGGAGCCGCCGAACATGCGCAGCAGCGCGTCGTTGACCTGGAGGACGTTCCCGGCGAGGTCGGAGATCGCGATGCCTATCGCCGCGCCCTCGAAGACCGCGCGGAAGCGTGCCTCGCTCGCGTGCAGCGCCGCGGCGACCACGCCCTGCGCCTGGAGGGCGGCCTGGGCGATCGACTCCTGCTCGCCCAGGGTGCGTTCGCGCAGGGCGCGGGCGAACCCGGCGGCCATGGCGTGCTGGAGGCGGGCCGAGCGGGCCCGCAGATCGTCGGCGGGGTTCTCGTCGCCGCAGTAGAGCACCAGGTACGCCTCGACGCAGTCCAGGCTGTGGCTGAGCGCGTCCGGGTCGGTGCAGTGCGCCGCGACCAGGGCGGCGCCGACGGCCTTGCCCTCCTCGGCGTCGAAGGTCCTGGCCCGCAGCGCGGTGCTCAACCGCCGTGCGAGCGGCAGGAGTTGTTCCTCGAACTCGGGCCGTGTCAGCGACGTCGAGGTGACCGGGAAGACCGCGCGGCTCCATATCGTCGCGAACCGGCGCAGTCTGTCCTCCGGTCCGTCCGGCTCCGCGTTCACGCCGTACGCCCCACTCCCGCGTAGCCGGAGAAGGCGAACGGGTCCTCGTCCTCCGGATCGGTCTCCGGCCGCCAGAGCGGCATCGGTACCAGCCCGGGTTCCACCATGTCGTACCCCTCGAAGAACCGTGCGACCTCGTCGCGTGTGCGCATGATCAGCGGGTTGCGGATGTCCTTGTACACGTCGACCGCGGCCTCGGTGCGCTCGGACGGGAGCGGCATGCCCTCGTACGTGGCGTGCGTGAGGACGAGCAGGCTACCCGGTGCGAGCGCCGAGCCGAGTTCGGCCAGCGCGCCGTACGGGTCGTCCGCGTCGTCCACGAAGTGCAGTATGGCAACGAGGAGCAGGGCGACCGGCCGCTTCAGGTCGATGAGCCGCTCCACCTGCTCGGCGGCCAGGATCTCCCGCGGCCTGAGCAGGTCGCCCGCCACGACGTCCGCGTCCGGGTTGCCGCGCAGCACCGCCTGGCTGTGCGCGACCGCCACCGGGTCGTGGTCGACGTAGACGACGTGGGCGCCGGGACGTGCCCCCTGGGCGATCTCGTGGACGTTGCCGAACGTGGGGATGCCCGAACCGATGTCGAGGAACTGGGTGATGCCCTCGTCCACCGCGTACCGCACCGCCCGCCGCATGAACGCCCGGTTCGCCTGGCCGATCTTGGGGAGGCCGGGCACGAACTCCATGACCTTGCGGGCCGCTTCGCGGTCGGCCTCGAAGTTGTGGGAGCCGCCCAGGTAGTAGTCGTAGATGCGCGCGACGCTGGGCACCGAGGTGTCGATGCTCCGTGGGGCCCAGGCGGGACGCTCCATCGATTCTCCAACGCGTAGGCGATCCGGTGTTCGAGCTGAGGCTACTGATCGTCCGCCGAAGGAGCGACCCGAAACGGAAAATGACCGTCCGTTCCCGGTCACCGCGTCCCAACTGCCCTGCTGCTCTTGCCCGGACGCCGTGCGAAAAGTGTCCGAAGTGTGCCGGACGAAGCCGCCCGGCACGGTAACGGGCTTGCCCCGTAACGGGGTTGGCCCTCCACCACCAGCGTACGCGGGTGCCGTCGCGGGGTGCGCACCGTGACGGCGGGACGGCCCGCCCCCTCCTTCGGCAGGAGGGGGCGGGCCGGGGCCGGCGCGTGGCGTTTCCTTCTGCGGTCCGGCACGGCGAGGCCGACCGTCCCTCCCTTCCCTGCGGCCGTGCCGCCGGACCGGGGTGATCAACCGTGGGGGGAGGTGATCACTTCGCGGCCGGCGCGCCGACCGGCTTTCCGTCGGGGGCGACGGCGTACCAAGTGCCGCCCACGCCCTGACCGTTGGTGTCCCCGGCGGCGGTGTCGCCGGAGAAGGTGTAGACGGGCCAGCAGTTGACCGTCATCTGCTTGACGCCGTCGGGCCGGGTGAAGCCCATCAGGCCCTTCTTCCGCACGCCCTCGGTGTCGGCGGCCTTCACGGGTGCGACCGCCGGCCACTTCTCCAGGCAGGCGCCCGTGCAGGCGGACTTGGACACGGGCCAGGCCTCGTCCTCGAGGAAGCGGTAGACGGTCCGGCCCTGGTGGTCGACGACGATGTCGCCGAGTCGGGCGTCCTTGCGGACGGACAGGCCGGGCAGACCGGAGGCGGCGGCCGGGGCGGCCTTCTTGCCGTCGGGGGCGAGCGCGTACCAGGAGCCCGCCACGCCCTGCCCGTTGATCTGGCCGGCGGCGGTGTCCTTCGCGTAGCGGTAGGCCGGCCAGCCGGCGACGGTGAGCTGCCGGGTGCCGTCGGAGCGGGTCACCGAGCCGAGGAGCGCCTCGTCGATGCCGGCACCCGCCTTGGCGTCGTCGGCGGGGACGGGCGGCCACGACGTGGCGCAGGGCCCGTCGCAGTTGGTGGTGGGGGGTTCGGCCAGGTCGTCGTCGAAGCGGTAGAGCGTGAGCCCCGAGCCGTCGGTGACGACGTTGCCGAGCTTCGCCTGCGCGGAGACGGCCAGTCGGCCCGCGGGCTTCGCGGCGGCCCCGGCGTCCTGCGCGTCGGCACCCCCGGCCGAGTCGTCCGCGCCGTTGCCGACCACGGCCGCGGCGCCCGCTCGGGCACCGCCCGCCGACCCGGTGGCCCCGCCCTGGCCGCAGGCCGCGGTCAGCGCGAGCACCACCGCCGCCGTGGCCGCGAGCGCGGCGCTCCGCCAGGAGTTCTGCATCGTCGACTCCCCCTCCTCGCAAGGGTGTTGCGGCGCCCTCTGCGCCGCGGCACGACCCTGGGTACGGACCGGGGCGGGGGGTGCGTTCAACCGGCGCGGGTTTTTCCGCCGGCCGGCGGCTTTCGGCGGCTCTCGCGCGCACGGCCGTCGGCGCATCGCCCCGCCCGCGCCTCGTACGCGCGTTCGCTCGTCCCGTCCTGAGGGTGAAGTCCGGTCAAACCGCCGCACCCCCCACGTCCCTCCTTCGGGGGGTTGGATCACGGCTGCGGCGTGGCAGCACGCGCGAGGACTCATGATCTCGGTCGTGCAAGGACCCGAACCGACCCGATCCGCCGTCGCCCGGCGGGTGGTGGCCCTGGTGACGCTGGCGTGGCTGTTCGCCGGCGCCCCGGCCGGGGTGGCGGCGGCCGACGCCTGTGCCTACGCCTCGTCCGGCCCGGACGGCCTGACCGCGGTGTCGGTCGCCGGCGGCACCAGGCCGTCGTGCCCCAGACCCACCCCGACACCCACGCCGACCCCGACCCCCACGCCGACGCCCACTCCCCCGCCGCCGCCTCCGCCACCACCTCCGCCGCCGAAGCCCACGCCCAGGCCGACCCCGCCGCCGAAACCGGTGCCCCGCCCCACGCCGACCGTGAAACCGCGGCCGGCGCCGAAGCCCCCGCCCGCCCCGCGTCCGGCTCCGGCGGCCCCGCGCCCCCGGCCGACGCCACCGCCGCCCCCCACGCCGACCCCTCCGCCGCCCGCGCCGAAACCCAGGCCGAAGCCGACGCCGCGGCCCGCCCCCACGCCGAGACCAGCGGTGACGCCGGTGACCTATCCGCAGTACCACTCCCAGCCGCACCGGCGGCCGACGCGCAACAGCCCGTCGCCGCTCACCTTCGTCCTGCTCATCGCGACGCCCGCCGTGGTCGCCGTCGCCGCGCTCCGTCCGCGCTGATCCCTGGAGGCCCCAGTTGTCGGAATGGCTTGTTCTCGTCCTCGCCATGCTTGCCGCCTGCGCCGTGGTGGTCGTCATCACGCTCGTCCGCGACCGCACCGCCCGGGACGACGACGACCCCAGCGAGACTCCCGATGTCATCGAGTACATGACCATGTGGATCGGTGTCGTGTACGCGATCGTCCTCGGCCTCGCCATCGCGGGCGTCTGGGAGGCCCGCAGCGCGGCGCAGGACCACGTCCAGGCGGAGGCGCAGGCGCTGCACGAGATCTCGGAACGGGCCCGGGTCTATCCGGCCGACGTCCGTGACCGCATCCGCGCCGACGTCGACGCCTATGTCGCCCAGGTCGTCGACAAGGAGTGGAAGACGATGGCCGACGACGACAAACTCACCGACCGCGGCGCCGAACTCCTCCAGCGGCTCCGCGTCGACGTCACGGACTACCAGCCGGCCACCGACTTCGAGGCGCAGGCCTACCAGCCGCTCGTCGACCAGGTGACGGCGGTGGACCAGGCGCGCAGCGCGCGGGCGGACTCGGCCGGGGCGACGATGCCGCCGGTGGTCTGGTTCGGGCTGACGATCGGGGGTGTCATCACCGTCGGCATGGTCTTCGCCCTCCAGATCAGGCGCACCACACGGGAACTGGTGCTGGCCGGGCTGTTCTCCGCCCTGATCGCCTTCCTGCTCTTCCTGATCTGGGACTTCGACAGTCCCTACGGCCGCGGGGTCGCGGCCTCGACTCAGCCGTTCCTCAACCTCTTCCCGCACATCAAGGGCTGACGGCCCCACGGCCGGCACCGGCCGCCGGTCCACCGGACGGGCAGGTCCTCGACGGGCCTGCCCGTCCGGCGTGTCCGGCCGGCGTGTCCGGCCGCCCTCCGGGGCCCTCGGTGCCCTCCGGCCGCGTCGCGCCCGCCCTACCGCGCGGGGCGCGCCGGGTACTCCGCCACGCCGGTCACGTCGCCCGGCTGCCACGCCACGGTCCCCCGGGCGGCCCGGCCGGTTACCCCATTCGCGCTACTGGGATCGCGCCCCCGTTCGGACCTTCCTAGCGTTTCGGTCATCGAGGTGCATTCAAGGCGAAGGCGGAAGAGTTCCGCGCGCTGCTCCTCGGGGACCCGGAGGAAACACCATGCGCGCGATACGCGTCGCTTCGGCCGCACTGCTGGGGGTCACCGCCCTCGCCTTCTCCGCGCCGGCCGCCGTCGCGAAAGGCGACAACGACCACAACATCACCCCGTACGGCTTCAGCGTCCTGCCCTCCACGATCGCGGCGGGCGGTCAGATCACCCTGACCCTGGACCGTGACCGCGGAGGCTGCCGGGGCGCCGCGACCGTGACGTCCGGTGTCTTCGACACGGTCCGCATCCGGCCGGGCCAGTCGCAGGCGACGACGACGGTCGACTGGGACGCCCGGCCCGGCGCGGTCTACCAGGTGACGTTCTCCTGCGACCGGGCGACCGGGTCCACGAGCCTGACCATCGCGTCCGGGCGGCACAGCGAACCGGCGCCGCTCCAGCCTCCCTACCGGGGCGTCCACGCGGGCGAGGGCGGCAGCATCGCCGGCTTCGACGTCAAGGAACTCGGCCTGGGCGCGGCGCTCATCGCCGCCTCCGTCGGTGCCGCCTACCACTTCTCGCGCCGCCGCTCCGGCGAGGACGCCGGCTGACGGTGCCCGCGCGAGGGAGAGGGCCTTCGCCCCGGACCCGACGCGGGTCCGGGGCGAAGGCCCTCTCCGTACGGCGCGTGCGGCGCGCCCGGCCTCCGAAGGGGTGGAGGTCAGACCGCGGCGCGCTTCTCGGAACGGCGGCGCATCCAGAACACACCGCCGCCGACCAGCGCGGCCGCGACGAGACCGCCGCCGATCGCCATGTCGGTGGGGGTGGCCCCGCTGGTGGAGCTGCCGCCGAGTCCGCCGCGCACGCCGCCGATGACGGTGAAGGCGGCCGGTCTGGTCAGGGTCCTGCCGGAGCAGTTGACCGTGATGTCGTACGAACCGGGGCTCGTGTCGCGGTGGATCCGCGCGGTGCCCCGGGACGTCTCGTTGGCACCGTTGATCGGGGTGAGCGACGTCGACGGGAACGCGCTCGACGACATGGTGCCGCCGTTCGGGCAGCCGTCGACGGTGACGGTCATCTGACCGCCGCGGGCGATGACGCCGGGCATGGCGACGATGTTGCTCGGGCTGTCCCACGCCGTCGCCGCGGGAGCCGCGAGCCCTACGGCGGCGACCGCGACGGCCGAGACCGCCAGGGCACGAGAAGTACGCATGTGTTTCCTCCGCGGAAGGCGCCCCGGGACCCGTCCCCGGACTGTCGGCGAGAAAGCGCCTCCCGCCAAGACCCTCGAATGAGCAGTCCCGGGCCGCATTTCGGCGATGGTCCGTCCTGGTGAGACGACACGCCGAAGGATCACCGCACAATGCGATGTTCTCGCAGGTCACGGTCCGTCAGAAATTTCCTGCGCGCGCCGACTCGGATGGCTCACGCGCCGGCCGGCGGAGAATACGGCGCCACCCGTTCGCCGTCGCCCCGTCGCCGGTTCGGTGTCCGGGACTTAGCGTGCTGTCATGCGCGATTGACGTGACGACGGTTGCGTCAGAGGGGATGGCGAATGTCTGCGTCCGAGCTGGCCGAAGAGGAGGAGCGGCAGAAGAAGCGCGCCCCGTGGGGCGTGATAGCGCTTGTTCTGCTGACCGGACTCGCACTCATTCGGAATGGTTCGGGGGAATTCGACGTCGGGCCGCCGCAGCCCGCGACGGCGGCCGCCGCGGACAGCCGCACGCCGGGCGCCGTCACGGCCAGGACACCCGATCCGCTGCCGTACTCCGTCGCCGACCGCGTCCGCATCCCGTCGATCCAGGTGGACGCGCCCGTGATGCCGGTGGGTCTGGACGCCGACGGCTGGGTCGGCGCGCCGCCCCCGGAGGACCCCAACCTCGCGGGCTGGTTCAGCGGCGCGGTGTCGCCCGGCGAGAAGGGCACCGCGGTGGTCGTCGGTCACGTCGACAACAAGCAGGGGCCCGCGGTCTTCTACGGGCTCGGCGCCCTGAAGAAGGGCAACCGCGTCGAGGTCGACCGCAAGGACGGAAAGACCGCGATCTTCGAGATCTACGGCATCGAGGTCTTCGAGAAGAGCGATTTCCCCGGCGACCGCGTGTACGCCTCGAAGGGAACTCCGGAACTGCGCGTCATCACGTGCGGCGGCGGTTTCTCCAAGGCGAACGGATACGACGGGAACGTCGTGGTGTTCGCCCGCCTCGTCGACGTCCGCTGAATTCGCACCGCCCGTCCTCACCGCACTCCGGGCCGCCCGTCCGCGCAGCCTTCCGGGCCGGGCCGAATTCACGCCCGGTGTCGTCCCACCGGAATCTCCGGGGGAATCCGGCGGTTCGGGAAACGCGTGACATCGCCGGCCCGTCGGGACCGGAGCACCCGCGGGTGCTCCGGTCCCGTTCGTTCACACCGTCTGGCGGTGCGGCACCGTGAGGTGGTAGCCGGAGTCGATCAGGTGCGGCAGGTACTCCCGCAGCGCCTTCACGCTCTGCGAGCGGTCACCGCCCGCGTCGTGGGACAGGACCACGACGCCGGGGTCGGCGCCGTCCTCGATCCGGCCGACGATGGTGCGGGTGCCCGGGGTCGTCCAGTCGAGCGAGTCGACCGTCCACGCCATCGGCTCCATGCCCATCTCCGCGCCGAGTTGGAACGCCGCCCGGTTCCAGGCGCCGTAGGGCGCGCGGAACCAGCGGGGCCGCTCGCCGTACGCGTCCTCGATCACGTCGCTGGTGCGCTCCATCTCGGAGCGGATCGAGGCCCTGCGCATGCGGGTCAGCAGCGGGTGGGTCCAGGTGTGGTTGCCGACGACGTGGCCCTCGTCCGACATCCGGGCGAGAAGGTCCTTGTTGTCGACCGCCATCTCGCCGCAGACGAAGAACGTCGCGCGTACGTCGTACTTGGCGAGCGTGTCCAGGATGTGCGGGGTGTAGCGGGGGTCCGGCCCGTCGTCGAAGGTCAGCACCATGGTGCGGCCGCGCCCCGACACCCGCAGGAACGGCTCGTGGCGCACCAGCGTCGGCCCCGGCGCGGCCACCGGCGGGCCGTAGCCCGTCAGCGGCTGGAGCCGGTACGCCGACGGCCTGAGCGCGCCGCGCGCCTGCGGACCGGGGGCCGCGCCCGGGGTCGCCGCCGGAACGGCACCGGTGCCGGACGGACCGGAGGTGAGCAGGGCCACGGCGCCTGCCGCCCCCGCCGCCCCCAGGGCCGCGGCGCCGCCGATCAACGCACCGCGCCGCGTGAGCATCTGATCCTTTTTCATGACTGATCAGTCGCCCGTCCGAGGGCCGACTCCCCACGGAGGCACCGGAGCGGCGGCATGAATCCACCCGCCCGGCCCAGTGGCCGTTTCCGGAAGAACCCGACCGGTCCCGACCGGTCTGTGGACCTGCGGTTTCGGATAACCTCACAGCCGTGACGGAACAGCACGCGCACCGGTTCGAGCGGGGCACTGACGGACCGAAGGTCATTCTGGTCGGGGTGGACGGCTCCGACTCCGCGTTCCGGGCCATGTCGTACGCGGCCGGCCTGGCACGGCGGCAGCACGCGCTGCTCGCCGTGGTGTACGTGCAGCCGGTCCTCGCGGCCGGGGTCGCCCTCGGGGCACCGGTGGCCGAGACGACCGACGAGATCGCCGAGAACCTGATCACGCACATCAGGACGGCCGCCGAGAGGACGAAGGGGATATTCGAGGTCCGTTGGGAGTTCCACACCTTCCGCGGCGACCCGTACAGCGGGCTGGTGAAGGCCGCCGACGAGCTCAAGGCCGACGCGGTCGTGGTGGGCGCCTCCGAGCAGGCGGGACACCGCATCGTGGGCTCGGTCGCGGTGCGCCTGGTGAAGGCCGGGCGCTGGCCGGTCACGGTGGTGCCGTAGCCGGTGGCAACGGCGGCGGCGAGGGCGGTGGCCCGACCGGCCGTCGGCCCGGCCGCCACGGGCCGTGCCACCCGCGACGCCGGTGCGCGGCGCGGCCGGGCGCCGCGCGCTCCGGGTCCGGTGTCGTCAGCGCCCCGCCCGCAGGCCGTCGGCGGCCGCCCCGTGGCTCAGGACGACGTCCCTGATCCGGTCGCGCACCCCGCTCACGTCGGCGCCCCGGGCGAGCGCGTCGGCGAGGTCCACCACGCGTCCGGCGTCGACGTCGAACCACTGCGGGACGAACTCGGCCCTGACGACCCGCCAGCGCTCCCCCGGCCGGGCCGGCGGCGCGAAGGTGAAGCGGGCCACGCTGCTCTCGTTGCCGCGCGGGTCCTGGACGCCCTGGTCGCCCACCAGTTCACCGGCGACCTGGTCGCCGAGGCCGTGAACCACCCAGGTGCCGTTGACCTTCTCGTAGGCCTGGGGCACGTGGGCGCGGGTGCCGAGGACGAGGTCGATGTCGGGGCGGGTGCCGGTGCGTGCGGCGGTGAGGTGTTCGGCGAGGGCGCTCTGCCGGGGGTCCGGCTCCTCCTGCCACGCGGTGCCGCGGTCGACGGAGACGACGACCACATCGGCGCCGGCCTTCCGGGCCGCCCGCGCGTCGGCGACGATCCGGTCCTCGTCGATCAGGCCGACGGCCCAGGGCATGCCGGCCGGTGCCGGGCGCCCGGCGGTGTCGTCGGTGTAGGCGAGATGGGCCACCTTCGCGGAGCCCGCCCGCAGCAGGGTGACCGACCGGGCCTCGGCCGGGGTCCGTGCCGAGCCCGCGTGCCGCACTCCGGCCCGGTCGAGGGCGTCGAGGGTGCGGCGGACGCCCTCGGCACCGTCGTCGAGGCTGTGGGCGGACGCGGTGGAGCAGCTGTCGTAGCCCGCGGCGGCCAGTCCGCGCGCGAGGCCGGGCAGGTACTGCGGGTCCGACGCGTCGGGGACGGCGGGGCCTCCGCCGCCGGGGACCACCAGGTGACACAGCGCCAGGTCGGCCCTGCCGACGACCCGTCGGGCGCCCGCGAGCATGGGCCGGAAGTCGTAGCCGGTGCCGCCCGCGTCGAACTGGGCCCGCTCGGCCAGCGCGTCGTCCGGGAGGATGTCGCCCGCCGCGGCGAGGGTGAACGCGCGGGAGGCGGGCGGTCCCGCGTGCGCGAACGGATCCTGGCCGCGCTCGTGCGCCTGGCAGGCGGCGCCCGCGGTGAGGAGGGCGGTCAGGGCCAGGGCAACCTGTCGTTTGCGCGCGATCATCCATGCACCCCATCGTCGGTCGTATTTACCCACGAATAGGTACGGATTTGGACGGCGCCGCAAACAAGGCGCACCGCCGAGTAGCCCGACCGGCGGGCCGGACGCGGTGTGACGCGCCGTCAGAAGTGCGGCGCGGGCGTCCCGTCGGCGGGCCGCGCGCCCGGACCGCACCCGCGCGCGGCACCCCGGCGTGTCGCACCCGCCCCGGCCGTCCGACACGCGGGACGACACGGCCTCCGGCAGGGGGACGCCCGCCCGGCGCGTTGCCCGCGACGACGCCCGCGACGACGGCCGGAGCGACGGCCGGCGTGCCGCGCCGACCGTTCGTCGGACCGTTCGTCGACGCGATCGACCGTCCGCCGCAGACCCCCTGCGCGCCCCCTGTCCCCCACCGGTGCCCTGCGCTGCCATGACCGCCATGACGGCCGGAATCACCCTTACGCCCGGGACGACCGCCGAGCACGAACTCGCCGCTCTCCAGCGCGATCACGGCCGGCCGCTCTTCGCCCTGCTGCTGCGCCTGTCCGACGGCGACCGGCAGCGCGCGGAGGACCTGGTCCAGGAGACCCTGGTGCGCGCCTGGCAGCATCCCGAGGCGCTGCACGCCGGCTCCTTCGACTCGGTGCGGCCCTGGTTGCTCACCGTGGGGCGGCGGCTGGCGATCGACGCGCGACGCGCCCGGCAGGCACGGCCTCCGGAGATCGGGGGCGTCGGCGACACGGTGCTGGAGAACGCGCGGGTGGCCGCCGACCACGCCGACCGGGCCGCGACGGCTCTCGACGTCCGCGAGGCCGTGAAGACTCTCACACCCGAACACCGCGACGTTCTGGTGCTGGTGTATTTCCGTGGGGCGAGTGTGGCGGAGGCCGCGACGGCCCTCGGCATTCCTCCCGGTACGGTGAAGTCGCGCGCCTACTACGGACTTCGTGCTTTGCGTCGGGTACTGCCCGGTTATGCAACCGACCTGCACTGAAACCGTCAACCGGGTCAAGGATGCGTAAAGCGCCTTGCCGTGGACCATGGTTGAGTAATCGGCTGTCCTCATCCGTGTTCCGGACCGAAGCCGGGTCGGGCGACGCGCACGCACCGGAGGAAGGCAGGCAGGGATGCCGCACAGAGGCCAAGAGAGCACGGCCGGCACGGGCGGTGGCGAACTGACCGTCCCCATGGCCTGGTTGTACGCGGAGTACATCGCGGACGAGCTGCTGCGCAACGGCGATCTGATGCCGCCGACCTCCTTCGAGTTCCGCGCCGGGCGCGACGCCCTGGCGCTGACCATCTTCCTGTCCGACACCGAGGGCGACCTCTGCGGCATCCAGGTCGTCTCCCAGTTCGAGACGTGGCTGTCGCTCACCGCGTACGACCAGCCGTGGCAGGACTGGGTGTGCGAGCGGATGGACGGACTGGCGGCCGACGCCGCCGCCTCCCGTACGCCCTCCCCCGACCTGGCGCTCGCGGAGGCGGCCTGGCGCTGGCTGGAGGAGACCGAACTGCTCGCCCCCGACCTGAACGCCGTGCCGGGCGGCGCGGCGGCCGCGGGCGAGGACGACGGGCCCAAGGTGTGGACTCCCGCCTGGCAACTGGGACTTCCGCTGGGACACCTCGCCATCCACCTCTTCTGACGGCCTCCTCCGAGGAGCGTTCGCCGCTCCGCTCCCGGGAAGCGCGCCCGCGCCGGTCCCGGAGAGTGATTGTCGGCGTGACTTGAGTCATTCGGCGCCGCGTTGCGTACCGGTGGAGGCAGAGGCAACGCCTCCGGCACCCCACCCGCACCCAACGGCACGAGGATTCGGCATGAGGTCCCTGGAACGGCACCGCGACGTCGGGGCGTACGCGCTCGGCGTGCTGGACGAGGCGGATTCCTTCCGCTTCGAGGACCACCTCACGGAGTGCCCCAGCTGCGCTGCACGCGTCACTGGATTCGGTCCCGCCGCACGGCAGTTGGGGCTGTACCGGCGGGCCACCCCGCGCTCCGTGCCCCCCTTCGCTCAGCCCGCGCCGCGCCTCGTCGACCGGCTGCTCGGCGAGGTCGCGGCCCGCGACCGGGCGACGCGCAGACGGCGGTTGTACGCGGTGGCCGCCGCCGTGGTCCTCGCGGTCGCCGGACCGGGCGTCGCGGTGAGCGCCGGGCACGGCGACGGGGACGACCGGCTCGCCGTCACCGCCGCCCGTGGGGGAATGTGGGCGCAGGTCACCGCGGAGGACCGGCACTGGGGCAGCGACGTGCAGTTGCAGGTCAAGGACGCCGCAGGTCCGCAGGTCTGCCGGCTCGTCGCGGTGGGCGTCGACGGTTCCGAGCAGACGGTGACGAGCTGGACCCTGCCCGGCGGCTCCGGCACGCCGAGCGTGGTGCGGGGCGGCTCGGGCATGCACCCCGCGCAGATCGCCCGCTTCGAGGTGCGCACCGCCGACGGGCACCCGCTGGTGACCCTCGACTCCCGCTGAGCGGCCGCTACTTGAGCAGCCGGGAGAGCCTGCGGTCGGCCAGCGGCTTTCCGCCCGTCTGACAGGTCGGGCAGTACTGGAACGAGGAGTCGCTGTAGGACACCTCGCGGATGGTGTCGCCGCAGACCGGGCAGGTCTCGCCGGTGCGGCCGTGCACCCGCAGGCCGCTCTTCTTCTCCGCCTTCAGCCGGCCGGCCGCGACGCCCCGGGACCGTTCGACCGCCTCCAGCAGGGTGGTGCGCAGCGCCGTGTACAGCACGTGGACGTCCTCGGGGGCGAGCGTGCCGGCGATCTTGAAGGGGGACATCTTCGCGGCGTGCAGGATCTCGTCGCTGTAGGCGTTGCCGACCCCCGCGATCACGGTCTGGTCGCGCAGCACCCCCTTGATCCGGCGGCGTTCTCCGTCCAGCAGTCCCGCCAGCCGCGCCTCGTCGAAGTCGTCGGCGAGCGGGTCGGGGCCGAGCCGCGCGACGCCCGGCACGTCCGCCGGGTCGTGCACGACGTACACCGCGAGCCGCTTCTGCGTGCCGGCCTCGGTGAGGTCGAAGCCCTCGCCCGTCTCCAGGGCGACGCGCAGCGCGAGCGGGCCCTTGCCGGGACGCGGCGGGCCGTCGGGGAGGCGGTCGCGCCACTGGAGCCAGCCGGCCCGCGCGAGATGGGTGACCAGATGGACACCGCCGTCGGTGGCGATGTCGAGGAACTTGCCGTGCCGTCGCACGGCGTCGACCCGGTGTCCCTCGACGGCGGTGACGGGCGGGTCGTACGTCTTCAGGACACTGATGGCGACCGGCATGACCCGCACCGCCTCGTGACCGACCAGGTGCTCGGTCAGGAAGTCCTTGAGCGCTTCGACCTCGGGCAGTTCCGGCATGCCCCCAGGGTGCCACCGGGGGCGGCGCGGCACACCCACTGCTGGTCCGGCCGGGGCGCGCTCAGGTCGTGCGGGGGCGTCCGGGGTCCCGGGCCGCGTTCCGCTCCTCCTCGGGCACCGTGAACTCGCACCACACGGACTTGCCGCCGCCGCGCGCCTCCACGCCCCACACGTCGGCGAGCAGTTCCACCAGCAGCAGGCCGCGTCCGGAGACACCGTCGTCGCCCGCCTCCCGGCGGCGCGGCAGGGCGCTGGAGGAGTCCTCGACCTCGACCCGCAGCCGCCGGCCCGGTGTGCCGCCGCCGTCGGTGAGGGCCCGGAAGGTGACGACCGCGGAGCCCTCCGTGTGCATCAGGGCGTTGGTGATCAGTTCGTCCGCGACGAGCTCGACCTCGTCGGAGCGTTCGCCGCCGCCCCACGCGGCGACGGCGGCCTGGATCATGTGCCGGGCCTCCGCGAGGGCCTCCGGGTCGCCCGGCGCGACGTGCTGCTGGACCCGGCCGCCGGACTGCGGGGCGGAGGGCCTGCGGCGGCGCAGCAGGAGCAGAGCGACATCGTCGTCCCCGCCCTGCTCGTCGGCCGCGTCGATCAGCAGGTCGGCGAGCCGCCACACGTCGTCCGGGCCCGTGGTCATGAGCCGCTGCACGGCGCGCATGCCGTCGTCGAGGTCCGCGCCGGGCCGCTCGACCAGGCCGTCCGTGCACAGCAGCAGCGTCTCGCCCGGGTCGAGCTCTATGGTGCCGACGGGGTAGGTGAGCCGTCCGAACTCGGCGGACAGGCCGAGCGGCAGCCCGCCCTCGACGCCGACCCGGCGGCAGGTGCCGTCGGTACGGCGCACGAGGGGGTCGATGTGGCCGGCCCGGACCACCTGGACCACGCCCGTGGACAGGTCGGCCTCCGCGTAGAGGCAGGTCGCGAAGCGGTCGGTGTCGAGCTCGTGGAGGAAGACGGACGCCCGCGCCATCACGGTCGCCGGGTGGTGGCCCTCGGCGGCGTAGGCGCGCAGCACGATCCGCAGTTGCCCCATGACGGCGGCGGCGTGGGTGTCGTGGCCCTGGACGTCGCCGATGACGGCGCCGACCCGGCCGCCCGGCAGCGGGATCAGGTCGTACCAGTCGCCGCCGATGTCCCGGCCGATGGAGGGCGAGCGGTAGCGGACGGCGACGTCGGCGCCGGGGACGCTCGGGATGGTGCGCGGCAGCATGGCCTGCTGGAGGCCCTGGGCGAGGTCCTTCTCCTGCTCGTACAGCATGGCGCGCTGGAGGCTCTGCGCGATGCTGCTGCCGAGCGCGATGAGGACGTTGCGCTCGTCGGTGGAGAAGCCGCGGCGGTCGCTGTAGAGCAGGCCCATCGCGCCGATCGGCCTGGCCTGGGCGATCAGCGGCAGGTAGGCGGCGGCGGTGATGTCCAGGCCCGTGATGTGCGGCCACAGGACGGGGTAGCGCTCGGCGAACTCCTCGGGGGACGAGATGAACCGGGGCGAGAGGGTCCGCACCACCTCGCTCATCGGGTACTCCTCGTCGATGCGGGTGACCCGGGTGCCGGGCACGAAGCTGCCCTCGGGTCCTTCGGCGATCAGCCGGATCCGGCCGGCCTCGACGAGACCCATGACGACGCTGGTGGCACCGAAGTGCACGAGCCCGTGGTTGTCCTTGAGGACGTCGATGACGTCCTGCACCGTGCGGGCGTGCGCGAGTGCGGCCGTCGTGACCTGCACGATGTTGGTCTGCTCGCGCCGGGCGGCGTCCAGGTGGCGCTGCGCGGCGCTCTCGGTCAGCTCCTGCGTGGCGTCCCGGACGATGCCGACGATGCGGCGCGGGCGGCCGGTCTCGTCCCGGCGGATGTAGCCCTGGGTGTGCGTCCAGCGCGTGGAGCCGTCGCGGCGGCGGAGCCGGAAGTAGGCGCCGTAGTTCTCGCTGCCGTCCTTGAGCGCCTGCGAGACGAGGGTGTCGAGGCGCTGCCCCTCGCCCGGCGGCACCCGGGGGCCCAGCGAGCCGGGGCGGTGGTCGTACTCGTCGGCGCTCAGGTCGAAGACCTCCAGCGCCTGGGCGTCGAGATACATGAGGCCCGTGTCCAGGTCCCAGTCGAAGCTGCCCATGCGGTTGAGCGCCAGGATCGGGTCCGGATGGGCGATCCAGTCGTCCGGGAGTGACAGGGCGCTCGCTCCCCGATCAACCATGCAGCCACCTTGCCAGCATTTGTCCGAATCTTCGACCGGTGGCGTCCGCGCGGGTCCCGCACCGGCCGCCGGCCCCGTGCGCGACCATGGGGCGGCGCGGCAGGCACGCGCGCCACGCCCGGCGGTTCCCCGGTGACGCCTCCGGGGACCCGGCGACGGGCGGCCCGCGAGGGGCAACGGTGCCGGAGAGTGAGGAGCGCGGCCGTGGAATGGTTCACCGCACCCGAGTACTGGCTGAGCCGGCTGGTGTTCCAGCGGGCGCTGGCCTGCGTGTACCTGGTGGCCTTCCTCACCACCGCGCTCCAGTTCCGTGCCCTGGTCGGCGAGCGGGGCATGCTGCCGGCCCGGCGGTTCGTCGAGCGGGTGCCGTGGCGGCGGGCGCCGAGCCTGTTCCGGCTCCGCCCCACCGACGGCTTCCTGGCGGGGTGCGCCTGGACGGGCTGCGCCGTGTCGGTGGCGCTGGCGGCGGGCGCGGACTCGCTGCTGCCGCTGTGGGGCGCCGTGCTGCTGTGGCTGGTGCCGTGGGCGCTGTACCTGTCGGTGGTGAACGTGGGGCAGACCTGGTACGGCTTCGGCTGGGAGTCGCTGCTCCTCGAAGTCGGCTTCCTCGCCGCGTTCCTGGGCAACGACGAGGTGGCGCCGCCCGTCGTCGTCCTGTTCCTGCTGCGCTGGACGCTGTTCCGGGTGGAGTTCGGGGCCGGGCTGATCAAGATGCGGGGCGACGCCTGCTGGCGGAACCTGACGTGCCTGTTCCACCACCACGAGACGCAGCCGATGCCGGGCCCGCTCAGCCGGTACTTCCATCAACTCCCGGCTCCTGTGCACCGGTTGGAGGCGGCGGCCAATCACGTCACCCAACTCGGGGTGCCCTTCCTGCTGTTCGCCCCGCAGCCGGTCGCGTCGGCCGGTGCCGCGGTGATGGTGGCGACGCAGCTGTGGCTGGTCCTGTCCGGCAACTTCTCCTGGCTCAACTGGCTCACGATGGTCCTGGCGCTGTCGGCGGTCCGTTTCCCCGGCACGGCCCCGGACACGGCACCCGCGCCCCTCGGGTACGTCGTGCCCGTCCTCGCCGTCTCGGCCCTCCTGCTGGCGCTGAGCGCGCGTCCGGTGCGGAACATGGTCTCCCGGCGACAGGTCATGAACCGGTCCTTCGACCCCCTGCACCTGGTCAACTCCTACGGTGCGTTCGGCAGCGTGAGCAGGGTGCGGCACGAGGTGGTCGTCGAGGGCACGGAGGACGACGTGCGCGAGGTGGACGCCGGCGCGGTGCGGTGGCGGGAGTACGAGTTCCGCGGGAAGCCCGGCGATCCGGCCCGCGCGCCCCGGCAGTTCGCGCCCTATCACCTGCGCCTCGACTGGATGATGTGGTTCGCCGCGCTGTCGCCGGCGTACGCGGAGCCGTGGTTCGGCGCGCTGGTGGACCGGCTGCTGGCGGGCGACCGCGACACGCTGCGGCTGCTGCGCGCCGCGCCCTTCCCGCCCGAACGGCCGCCGCGCTACGTGCGGGCCGTGCTGTACCGGTACCGGTTCACGACCCGGCGGGAGAAGCGCGAGACCGGCGCGCACTGGCAACGCACCTACGTGCGCGAGTACTTGGCGCCGACGCGACGGCTGCCGACGGCACGCACGCCGTAACGGGCGGACGACGGGAGCGTGTTCACCGCCGGGCGGTGAACACGCTCCCGCCTGCCCTCAGGCCCGCCTGAGCCGCAGCGTGACCAGTTCGAACGGCCGCAGCCGCAGGGCGATCCGGTTGCCGTCGACGTGCGAGACCGGTGCGTCCGTGCCGTCGGCACTCCCGGTGTCCTCCGCGAGGGGCCGTTCCAGCAGGTCGGTCACGGTGACCTCCGCGACGTCGAAACCGGCGGTCAGCGTGGCGCGCACCCGGCCGCCGTGCGCCTCGTGCAGGCGGACCACGACGTCGCCGCCCGCGTCGTCGGCGAGCTTCACGGCGGTCACGACGACCGCGTCCCGGTCGACGGACACCAGCGGTGCCACCTCGGCGGCGCCGGTCAGCGAGCGCTCGGGCAGGTTGAGCCGCCAGCCCTCGCGGACCGCGTCGCCGATGTGGGCGCCGACCACCAGCGCGTGCCGGAAGCGGTGCACGCCCTGGTCGGTCTCCGGGTCGGGGTAGCGGGGCGCGCGCAGCAACGAGGCGCGGACCGTGGTCGTGGTGCCCCGCCCGGCGCCGCCGTCGGCCGCGTCCGTCGTGCGGGTCACGTCGTGCCCGTACGTCGAGTCGTTGACGAGGGCGACGCCCCAGCCGGGCTCGCCGACGTGAACGAACCGGTGGTTGCACGCCTCGAACTTGGCGCTCTCCCAACTGGTGTTGGTGTGCGTGGGCCGGTAGTGGTGGCCGAACTGGGTCTCGGACGCGTACCGCTCGGCGTGCACGTCGAGCGGGAAGGCGAGCTTGAGGAACTTCTCCGTCTCGTGCCAGTCGACCTCGGTGTCGACCACCAGCCGCCGCTCCCCCGGCGGCAGCGTCAGCACCTGCGTGACGCCGGACGCGCCGAAGCTCCGCACGACGCGAACGGAGCGGCCGTCGTCGCCGGGGACGACGGAGTCGGCGCCGGTGAGGTCGGTGACGGCGTTGCGGTAGAACGCGTCGACGTCCCAGGCGTCCCACATGTTGGGCAGATCCGGGTGGAGTTGGAGCAGGTTCGCGGGACGGCCGGGCGCGATCGCCTCCCGGTCCGCGTCGGCGTCGTACGCGGAGACGACGAGCCCGCGCGCGTCCACGGCGACGCGCAGCAGCCCGTTGTCCAGGACGTGTCCGCCGTCGGTGCCGGGGGTGACCAGGGTCGTGCCCTCGACGACGGCCTCGGCGGCACCGCCGGCCGGGACGCCGTCGCGGGCGTGCGGGGCGCCGTTGAACACCAGGGGCAGGGTGCCCTCGCCCGCCAGCGCGCGCTGCGCCGCGTCGACGACCGCCTCCAGCTCGGCGGCGATCCGCGCGTAGGTGGCGCGTGCCTCGCGGTGCACCCAGGCGATGGAGGAGCCGGGCAGGATGTCGTGGAACTGGTGCAGCAGCACCGTCTTCCAGATCCGGTCCAACTCGTCGTGGGGGTAGGGGAATCCGGTGCGGACGGCGGCGGTCGCCGCCCACAGTTCGGCCTCGCGCAGCAGGTGCTCGCTGCGCCGGTTGCCCTGCTTGGTCGCGGCCTGGCTGGTGAGCGTGGCCCGGTGCAGCTCCAGGTACAACTCGCCCACCCAGACCGGCGGTTCGGAGTACTCCGCCTCGGCCTTGCGGAAGAAGTCGCCCGGCGTCTCCCAGGTGACGGTGGGCGAGCCCTCCAGGTCCCGCACCCGGGCCGCCTTGGCGATCATCTCCCGGGTGGTGCCGCCGCCCCCGTCGCCCCAGCCGGTGGGCGCGAGGGAGTGCCGGGCCGCGCCCTTCTCGCGGAACGACGCGGCCGCGTGGGCGAGTTCGCGGCCGGTGACGGCGCAGGTGTAGGTGTCGACGGGCGGGAAGTGGGTGAAGACGCGGGTGCCGTCGATGCCCTCCCACTGGAAGGTGTGGTGCGGGAAGCGGTTGGTGCGCGACCACGAGATCTTCTGCGTGAGCAGCCACTTGGAGCCGGCCGCCTTGATGATCTGCGGCAGCCCGGCGGCGAAGCCGAAGGTGTCGGGCAGCCACGCCTCGTCGTTCTCGATGCCGAACTCGTCCAGGAAGAACCGCTTTCCGTGCACGAACTGCCGGGCCATCGCCTCCGATCCCGGCATGTTGGTGTCGGACTCGACCCACATGCCGCCGGTGGGCACGAACCGCCCCTCGGCGACGGCCGCCTTGACCCGGTCCCACACCTCGGGCCGGTGCTCCTTGATCCACGCCCACTGCTGCGCCTGCGACATGGCGAAGACGAAGTCCGGCTCGTCGTCGAGCAGGGCGGTCATGTTGGCGGCGGTCCGGGCGACCTTGCGCACGGTCTCGCGCAGCGGCCACAGCCACGCGGAGTCGATGTGCGCGTGGCCCACGGCGCTGATCCGGTGGGCGGAGGGCACGGCGGGCGAGGCGAGCACGTCCGTGAGCCGCTCCCGCGCCGCCGCGGCGGTGGCGTTCACGTCCTGCAGGTCGACGGCGTCCAAGGCGCGCTCGACCGCCCGCAGGATCTCCCAGCGGCGCCCCGACTCGACGGGCAGTTCGGCCATCAGCTCGCCGAGCACCTCCAGGTCCATGACCAGCCGCCACACCTCCTCGTCGAAGACCGCGAGGTCCATGCGGGCCAGGCGGTACTGCGGCTCGCTCCCGGCGGTGTCCAGGTCGCCGAGCGGCGTCGGCAGGAACCGCATCGGCCAGTGCTCCAGCACAACGGGGTTGGAGGCGGCCTCGACGTGCAGGCACACCTCCTCGCCGCCGGCGACGGGCGAACCGACGCGCACCCACTGGTTGTTGGGGTTGATCCCCTTCACGGGGGTGCCGTCGGGCCGGTAGACGAGACCCTCGCACTGGAAGCCGGGGAGGTTCTCGTCGAAGCCGAGGTCGATCAGCGCCTCGACGGTCAGGCCCGCCCACTCCGGGGGCACCGTCGCGGTGACGCGGAACCAGCTGGTGCCCCAGGGCGCGCCCCACGCGGCGCCGGCCGCGACCGGTTCGCCGACGGCCGCGAGCCCCTCGGCGACGGGCACCGGTTCGCCCGGCGCGTGCCAGACGGTGACGTCGAGCGGCACGGACCGCGGGTACACCGCGGGGCGGATGCGTTCGTCGAGGACGCGCCGGAGGCGGGCTTCGACCAGCGTGCGGTCGTCATGCATCGGGGTGCTCCATGGGTCGTGCGTGGGCGGCCGGTCGCCGCCGCCGGTGATGCGCGCGGCGCCACGGGGCCGGTCCGCCCGGCGCCCGCCGCGCACGTCGCACCACCCCATCGTGCCTCCCGGCCGTCCGCGGGAAGCGGGCGGCTCGCGCGCACCGCGGAACGGGGAACGTGGTAGCGGCCCGTCGGCACGCGCCTTCCGCGCCCCCGTCGACCGCCCGGCGTGCGGCCCGGCGCGTACGCCGTCTCGACGTGGCGTCCGGACCCGGGCAAAGTTCTCGTGCACGGGCGCCCGCATCCGGGAGACCGCCCGCGCGGCGCGACGCGGAGGGGGTCCGTACCGGGGCACCTGCCGCGCCGCGCGCCAGGGCCGGCCCGCACCCGGGACGCCGCCCGCGCCGTACTCGCCGTCCGGGCAGACCGGTTGCCCGTCCGCGCACGTCACCGTCCACTCCAGGGAGTTCCCCTTGACCAACTGGGCCGGCCGGACCGCCGCCGAGACAGCCGCCGCCGTCCGGGAGGGACGGGTCACGCCCCGCGAGGTGGTGGCCGGGCATCTCGCCCGGATCGAGCGCTTCGACGGGCGGGTCGGCGCGTTCCGCACGGTGCGCACCGAGGCGGCGCTCGCCGAGGCCGACGAGGTGGCGGCCCGGCCCGACCTCGGCGGGCTGCCGCTGGCCGGTGTGCCGGTCGCGGTCAAGGACAACCTCGCGGTGCGGGGCGAGTCGAACCGCCTCGGCTCCGCCGCGACCGAGGACACGCCCGCCGGCCACGACCACCCCACGGTGGCCCGGCTGCGCGCGGCGGGCGCGGTGGTCGTGGGCCTGACGAACGTGCCGGAGCTGTGCGTGTTCGGCACCACGGAGGGGGTGCACGGCACCGCGCGCAACCCGTGGGACACGACCCGCTCGGCGGGCGGCTCCTCGGGCGGCGGGGCGGCGGCGGTGGCCGCCGGGCTGGTGCCGCTGGCGCTCGGCAACGACGGCATGGGCTCGCTGCGGATACCGGCGGCGCACTGCGGTCTGGTGGGGCTGAAGCCGGGGCACGGGGTGGTGCCGGCCGGGATCGGTGACGGCGACTGGTTCAAGATGGCCGAGAACGGCGCCCTCGCGACGACCGTCGAGGACGCGCGTCTGATGCTGACGGTGCTGGCGGGGCGCCCGTTCCCCCCGCCCGCGACGCCGGGGCCGCGCGACGTCGCCGTCTCGGTGCGCAGCCCGTTCCGGGGGATGTCCGTCGGCAGACCGTACAGGGCCGCGGTGCGTGAGGCGGCGGCGCTGCTCGCCGGGGCCGGGCACCGGGTGCGGGCGGCCGATCCGCCGTACCCGCTGACGCTGTCGCTGACGGCCCTGGCGCACTGGACGGCGGGTACGGCCGTCGACGCGCGGGGCCTGGACCCGCGGCTGCTGGCGCGGCGCACCCGTGTGCACGCGGCCGTCGGGCGGCGCTTCCTGTCCTCGGTGCGCGAGGACGTGCGCCGCGAGCAACTGCGCGGCAGGCTGGAGCCGTTCTTCGCCGACCACGACGTCCTGCTGATGCCGGCGCTGGCACGACGCGGACCGCGCGCGGCCCCGTGGCACGAACGCGGCTGGCTGCGCAATCTGGTGGTCAACTCCGTCTGCGCGCCCACGACTCCGGTGTGGAACCTGGCCGGCTGGCCCGCCCTGACGGTGCCGTTCGGCGTCCTCCCGTCGGGCACCCCGTGCGCCGTGCAGCTGGTGGGCCGTCCGGGCGCGGAGGCACAACTGCTGGAGACAGCTGCGGAGTTGGAGCTGCTCAAGCCGTGGTCACGAACGGCACCGCTGGAACGGCGGGCGCACGCCGCAGCGAAGTGACCCCGGCGTCACGGGGGTTGCCCGCAGAGACCGGCACAGGACCCGGGCCGCCCCGCGCGGGGCGGCCCGGGTCCTGTGCCGGAAAGGCCGGGTCCACGGCCGGGGGCGGGGGGGGGGGCCCCCCCCCCCCCCCCCCGCCGCCCCCCCCCGGGGCCGGCCCCCCCCGGGCCCCCCGGGCCGGCCCCCCCCCGGGGGGGTCGCCCCTGGGGCGCGCGTGGGG